>CATLIG010000071.1 GCA_949948985.1 uncultured Clostridia bacterium
CTTGAAGACGACAAGGTTGATAGGTTTTAGGTGTAAGCACGGCAACGTGTTAAGCTGAAAGATACTAATAGGTCGAGGGCTTGTCCTAGAAGGATATATATTATGTTTTGTGATATTTAATATGCTTTTATATTCAGTTTTGAGGGTTTAATTTTAATAAAGCGAAAAGGTTTTATTAGTTAGGCTGAAATTTCCGGTGATGATGCGCTTATGGGAAACACCCGTACCCATACCGAACACGATGGTTAAGGCATAAGCGGCTGATGATACTTGGCGGGAGACTGCCCGGGAAAGTAAGTGGTTGCCGGATTTATGCCGATGTGGCTCAATTGGTAGAGCAGCTGACTTGTAATCAGCAGGTTGGGGGTTCGAGTCCCTTCATCGGCTTTATATTTTATGGATGGGTTCCCGAGTGGCCAAAGGGGGCAGACTGTAAATCTGTTAGCTCAGCTTTCGAAGGTTCGAATCCTTCCCCATCCATTTTGATTTTATATTGGCGCGGGATGGAGCAGTCTGGTAGCTCGTCGGGCTCATAACCCGAAGGTCGTTGGTTCAAATCCAGCTCCCGCAACTCTTCGTAAGAAAACGAAAGCCTTGTGGACAGCGGTTTACAAGGCTTTCAACTTTTTATAGCTTTTAACTGATTTCTGTCAGTGACGTTATATTGTCTTTATTCGCATTAAAAATTATGATAAATTGTGGTAAATTATAAAAAAATATCCGAAAGCAATAAAATTAATTTGCTTTCGGATTATTTTTTTATCTGTTATTTTTATTCAGAGGATTAAGTTTTTCCGCTAATATATCTGCCGCTTTTTCATCAGCCGCCTGTATTGCGTGGGAATATATTTTTGTAGTTGTTGAAACATTAGCGTGACCCAATCTTTTTGACACCGTAGGTATATTCACTCCGTTTGCGATTAAAAGCGAGGCATTTGTGTGACGAAGAGAATGGGGCGAGAATTTAGGAAGATTATGTTTCTTTATAAATTTTTCAGTCCAAGCTGTGAGACTGTCAGGATGTATGGGAGTGCTGTCGTCTTTTATAAAAAGTCTGTCATTTTCGACAACTTCTTGCTTGCCATCCGCAAAAGTTACAGTTATTTTATTTTGCCACATATCACCCATATTTGAACGCATTTCAAACCACCATTTTCTATATTCAGTTAAAAGCTCAAACGCAATATTAGGAAGCTTTATAGTTCTTTCTGAGGTTATATTTTTTGTGTCTTTTGTGATTATGCCCATTGAGGCTATGTATTGACTTGTACGATATATATGAATAAGGTTATTTTCAAAATCTATATCTTTCCATTCAAGCCCGAACAGCTCGCCTCTGCGCATACCTGAGTATATTAAAAGTTCTAAAGCGGTTCTCCATTTTATATCTTCATATTTTAATTTGGAGAGTATTAACTCAATCTGGCTGTCATTCAGGAATATAGCTTCTTTCCTTTTTACTTTAGGGGCTTTTATATAATCTCTGTCGGCTATGTTATAGGGAATTATGCGGTCTCTCGTTGCCTGTCTCATTATAGAGCCAATAAGCCTGTGATAATTTAAAACAGTTTTATCAGCAAAGCCACTATTACTGTGAAATATATTAAAAAGTTTATTTACAGGCTGTTTTAAAACTTTTGCTATGGATTCCGCTGTTTGAATACTTACGTGAGCCTCCGCTTTACAGGCTTTATTTAGTGGAGTAACAGCTATTCCGGCTTTTTTAGCAAGCTCTGTCTTGACTATTTTATTCTTTTTTATGTACTCTTTTAGATTAATTGATGAAGCATAATTACCTCGTCTGTTTACTCCTGACTCTCTCAGGTTATTATAAAATTCCTGTAAATGGTGTGATTGAAGATTTACAAGTTTTATATGCCCTATTGCGGTATTAATGTCTTTTAAAAGAGCTTTATATCGTTCATAAGTTTTTGGGGCAAGCTGAGGCGGTCTGTTATTTTCGATCCATTTTTTTGAGTATTCCTCAAATGTGGTGTTCGAATCGAAAAGGTTATTTGATTTAACCTTTTCCTCAAAAAGAAGTTTTTGTTTTTCGAGTTCTTTTTGAATTGCTTTTTCTGACATATTGGGTTTTGGCGTCCAAGTCATACGGTGAGCAATCTGTTTTCCTTTATAATCATAGCCATTATAGGCTCTGATGTGATAACTTACTTTTCCGTTTTTTGAAATATGCTTTGTTGCTGTTGCCATTTTAATTCCTCCTTATTAAAAAATTGCAGGAGCTAATTTAGCTCCTGCGTAAAATTTAATCATTTATTTTGTGAATCCTATTTTTGTCATTAGAGTTTTTAGGATTTTCAGAGATTTCTCTGTTCAGATAATTCATTAAGATGTTCCAATTTATTAGATATTTTTTACCAGCTTTGCACGTTGGGATAATCTCATCTCTACATATACAACGTAAATGATTAAGACTGATACCGATATTTTCAGCCTTACAGCGTTTGTATGTATTGGAAATTGTGTTCATTAAAGTTTGATTCTGTTTATTCATATAGTTTACCTCCTAAATATAATATATTTTTCAAAAAGTATTATTTTTGTTTAAAATAGTAAGATTTTTATAGCCTTTTGCCTTTGAGGTTGGTTTAAATTCAACTCTCGGTAAAGCCTCTGTTACAGCAGTTTTAAATTTTCTGCTGAATTCAATTTTGTTTAATGGCAAATATTCATTTTCATTACAAAATACACAATATGTAGTATAAATATAGGAAAATGCTATAAAATCGTTTTTATTTTCAATACATTTTTCTGTGATAAATTCCTCAATAGAATTATTTTCCGCAAGCATAAGTGTATTTTCGTCAGGTAAATTAACTTTTGTAAATATAAAATTGCGTTTGATAAGATGTTGCAGAGCTTTTATAGCTTCACAAACAATATAACCACGTTCCTCAAACAGTTTTTCAGCTAAGTTCGAAATTCTATCCTCTTTTGAAACAGAGTTTTGAAATGGTAAATATATTAAGCGGTCAAAAAATGCTTCGTCAGGACTTGATATCTGAAGTTTATGATTGCTGCAAAAAAGTATGCTGGCTTCATTTTTGAACGAAAATGGCTGTTTATATTTATATTCTCCGCCAATCCAGTCATTTCCGGTTACACTTTTTAGTGTTGCGACAGCTTCGGAATTTATAATGGAATTAGAAATATCAGGAGCTACACATAATTTTTTACCAAATAAAGAGCCAGTTGTCCAACGTTCCGCAAAAGCATTTGGACCTTTTATGCCCAAACAAAATTCTTCACCAATAAGAAGTTTGCAAAAGTTAGCAAACTCCGATTTTCCTGTGTTTTTAGGTCCCCAAAATACGAAAAATACTTTAGGATTGAATCCTGATATGATACATCCAAGAATTTCCAATAATAAAGTTCTCCAATTTTTGTCACCATTTGAAGCATTTTTAACAAAGATATCAAAATAGTGGCAAGTATTGTTACTAAGTTCATTAACATTTAAATCAATATGAGAAAAAAATTTAAACTCAGGGGAGGGAGAATAACTTTTGCCATTGAAAACATTATAAATATCATCTTTGAATGCTATAAGATTTTCACTGTTTTTTAATTCTTCTTTCTTTACCTGTATCTGTGGTGATGTAATTACAGAAGAATATAATTCCTTAAAAAGTTTTTCTGAAAAATATTCTAAATCATCATTAAAATCTGAAAAATTTTTAACTTTAGTAATAAACTCGTATTGAGTTAGTTCTTTCCAGATAGGTTTAGTATATATAAATAATCTATTTTTAAAGGAAAACAGATAAAGCTTTTTTAGTATTTGCTTTTGATATGTATTAATTGCCTTAGCTTTTTTATTTGAAATAATAACTTCTTTAGCTTTTCTTTTTCTTCTTTTGTAATGTTTTCTTTAAATAGAGCATTGATATTCGAACGAATAATCTTTTTACTATCTTCTGTAAAATTAGTAGGTTCACTCAAAAAGACATTTGATTTAATATCTTCTTTAATACTACAAGAAGTATCTAAAAATAATTTATTAATTTCACATTCAAAAGAATTTTCATCAATTTCATTATAAGAAATAGCTTCTGTACTTATTTCTCCGATAAAATCTTCTTGATTTTGAGTAAATGAATCTAACCACATATCTGAAGTAGAAAACTCATATTCAGAATTATTATTTATGCATATTTCATTAAGTTGTACATTGGTGTCAATAGGTTTTGTTGTATTTTCTGTTTTTTTCATTAAAAAATTTATTTCTTCTGAAATTCCTTTAAAAGGAATTTCAGAATTTCTATGTAGTTTTTTTTTCATTGATTTTTTCCCTCCCTATTTATTTTTTCATTTATATTAAGAAAAAAGATAAGTTGTTCATCATTTGTTGAGATATAGGAAGAGAGAGTCTCTTTATCATCTGTAACAAAGTTGTAGAAAATAACAGAAGTTTTTTCTGATTTTTTATTGGCAACTTCAAAGAAAATGGTGCCATAATTAATGTTTTCATTAAACAAAATTATTTCCTCATCTTTATATAAAACACATCTGATAGGGTTATTAAAATCATCTCCTTTGTTATCAATTAACAAATCAATGTTATGATTATTACCATCTTTTTCGTCTATTCTCCACGAAAAATCAAAATTTTCGCCGTTTTTCGTGTTAATTTTGATTGAATATTGTAAAACCTCATAAATATAACTTTTATAATGGATGATAGGAGGTTTTGAACGAAAAACATACGTTCCGCCTTTTCCTTTTTTTGCGTTTTCTAAAATTTCAATGGAAAGATTGACCATTTTTTTCATTCCCTTCTGATTTTTTTTGTTTTTAGCCTTTTATTGGCTGTGGTTATATTATATAATAAATATGTAGATTCTGTCCCGCACCTAAGGTATGCAAAGAATGACGGTACTTTAATAATATTAAATTTTGAAAGGTGAATTTATGGAAAACTTTGATAAAGCAATATTAAAATTAGTAAAAGAACAGCTAAGAAAAAATAAAATTAACAATTCACATAAAATAAAAACGTTAATTGAAAAAAACAAAAAGGAAGTAATTTATTTTGTTTTTAATTTAATTGCTAAAGAAGCAAACGAATTAGCTATTAATGAATTAAAGGAACGGTTAGATAATTTTAAACAGGAATATTATGATGAAGAAGAGATAGTTTCTTCGATTTTAGATAATTTATATAAAGTTCAGTCAAAAGGTGATATTTCAGATAAAGTATTGAAAGATGATTTTAAAATATTAAAGGAGAAATATTATGCTGTTGCTGATGAATTAAGTGGTTTAATAACTTCTTCGACAAATAATATTTTTTTATTACTTCCTAAATTGCTTGGTGCATATATTGATAATTATACTTGTTGTGCAGAATACATTTTGAAAATGAATTTTTCTGAAAATTCAGATTCGGGAGAAAAATACAGAAATAAGAGTAAAAACATTAATAATTTTGGAAAAAAGTTTATATATAAAAGTTATAACAGCAAAACAAAAAGGAATAACCTGCTTATAGATGACCAAATTATATTTAGTGAAATGATAAGACTTGAAGATTTTATTGATGTAGTTAATTATAGTAAATATGAAAAAGTAAATTTAACATTATCAGTATTGGCTTTCGAACGTGAATGCAATCTTCTTTCAGTTCTTTCAAATTCTGCTTGTGTAACCGATATTGTTAATAATGATAATATAATCAGACGTCTTAATTCAGTAATGGATATAATTAATTTTTTATCTAAATCAGAAGACATTTTAGAATTATTTAAATCACAAAAAAGTGCCGATAAAATAAAAGTGAATGACACTATAAAAACCGTAGCTGAAATTGAAGAAATACTATTATTATGCGACCCAATTAGTTCAATCGACAATAATAATTCTGATAGTGAAGAATTATGTCTATTAATTTCAGATAACAAAAAAGAAATATTACAAGCATTAAGAAAGGTAAAAAATATATATACTTATGACCCTTTTAAAGAAGAATTTAATGAAATAATAGATTCTATTAAACGTTCAATGGAAAAGAAAACTTTTGAAATGTTATTTTACTACTGTTATCAGCTGCGTTTTATTAATAATCGTTATAAGAATAGTAAGGATAAAAAAGACGCATTAAGGGAATTACATAAAAAAATAAAATATTTTGATAATAATACATTTGAAAATATTGATGAAGAAAGAATTGAATTGTTAAGACAACGTGAATTAAACATAGAAATTTGTCCTGTGAGGCTTGAATGGTTACAAGACCCTATAGCTTTTAAAGACTACATAAATAATATAAAAGAAATTGATAAAAAGCAATTAAAAAATAGAAAAAGAAGAGATAGGGAAAGGAATATACGAATAAAAGATAATCTTTTAAATAATGACTGATGACAAATGACAGATTATATAAAAATTATTTTTATTATATATATAAATATATAGATAAAAAAGTTATTTTTATATCAGTCATCAGTAATCAGTCATATATAGAAAGTTATATAAAAACCGATATAGCGCTCAGCTAAAGCCGAGCAAAAAATAAGATTTGGGAATTACACCAAATCTTATTTTTTTGTCAGGTGTTTTAGTTAATAAGTAATTTTGTTTATTTCAAATAAGATGTTAGATAGAATTTATTTTACGACTTCTTCGAAGTGAGATTTATTTGGCAAAAATAAGATAATTTTTAATAAGATACATAATTTATGAATTTTAGTGCTTTATTTTAACTATTTCAGCTACAATATCCGCTATTCTGTCAGCGTCTTCTTTGGGAAGATTCTTTATATTAAATGATATTTTCTCAATAGCCTCGGAATTATTAATAACAGGAATATGAGAATCAAAATCAAGAAGTTGAGAGAGGGTAATATTAAGAGCGGTACATATTTTACTTAAAGTATCAATAGTGGGACATTTTAACCCTCTCTCTATATGACCTATATATGTAGGATTTATACCAGCGTTAAGAGCTAATTCCTCCTGACTGAACTTCTTTAAAACTCTAAAATATCGTATTCTCTCACCTGTTTGTATAGTTAAAGCCTGTTTATTATTTTCCATAAAATTTGTCCTTTCATTTATTATATAAATAAATTTAGAATATTTATAGATAGTATTCAATGGTATATAGATATAAAATTATTATATCTTAAGATATTGACAAGCAACTATTGTATGTAGTATACTACAAAAGAAAGTATTTAATTTATAGTATTTTTAATTAAAAAATCTTTAAAATAAAAACTATTTAATGCTCAAATAAAAAATTAAAATTTGTTTTAAAATTGAAATTGAAAAAATATTATCTTAAAAATGGAGCTGAAATATATGAATGAAGAAACAATAAATACAGAGGATAATCCAAATTCAGAGACATCTTCAGGTTGTGGTTGTTTGATAATAATTATAATTGTGGCTATTATATTTTTTTATTTTAAGGGCTGTGATTCAGATGAATCTGAAGAAAACAATATTTCTTACGTAGAATCAACTGTTAATGATTATAATTCTCAATATGAGGATAATTTAAATAATGATAATGTAGAAAACGAATATATTTTAAATGCGAAAAAATTAGGAATTCCTTTTGTAAGTAATTTTGAATATATGGATAATATAAAAGCTTTTTTTTACATTAGTTATGATAATATAGATGACATCATTAACTCAATGTATTATGTATCTCCGCCGATTTATGATTTTTTTGTAAAAATGGAAAATGCAAATCAATATGAGTTTGCAAAAGCCTTATCCATTCTATCAAAAGAGATGGGTGCTTCTGTTTCAGAAACTGAAATGATAAAGTATTATTATTCTAATATGAATATTTCTGAATTTAATGAAAGTAAAAATGAAATTATATCTAATGTAAAGCAGCAGTTGTTTAATACTGTAAAAAAATCAAATGGTTCTTCAAAATTTATTAGTGATAACGATATTGTAAGTAAATTTATAAAAGAAGAATATTTATCAAAAGATGAACTTATACAAATAAATGATAATTTAATTAAACAAGCAAAAGAATCAGGAAATGTTAATGTTATACTTAAAGCATTTAACATCGATATTTATAGCTATGAAGCAGAAAAAGGTTATAAATTATTTTTTAATAAAGATGGTGTAGAAGAAGTTATAAAAATTTATTATATGAACGGTGATTGGAGGATTGCTATATAAATTCCAAAAATATAATTTAATTATCCATTTTTAAAAAGTATTTCTCTATTTGTTCGTAATGGCAGGTTTGAATATTTGAAAGTATAATTTAGTCATATATAAAGATAAGTTTTAATATTTTTAGATATTGATATATAATATTTTTAGATATATAATAAATAAAAATAGTTTATACTATAGAAATTCTATCTATAGTTATAATAAGCTTTACAATTTATAAAATAAGTATTAAGGAGGCTAATATTTTATGAAGAAAAAATTTGCTGTATTGTTTACTTCAATATTGATTTTTAGTTCTGCTAATGTATTTGCTGACGAATCTGGTTATATAACAAAAGAACAGATAGAAGCAGCGGGAAAATCTCCATATTCTATAAATTACAAATATCAGCAGGATTATCTTGAGGGAAAGCCTGTTCCGGAATCCGCTGTATATTATGAAAAAATGGTAAACAAATCATCTTTGGAAGAGGCGGGAAAAGCTCCTGATTCTGTTGATGAAAAATATAGAGAAGACTATTTCGCTGATAAACTTATACCCGAATCAGCAATACATTATAAGCAAAAAATTCCTCAAAATCAGCCATCAGGAACAACAATATTGAATTGGAACGGCGAATATACAGGTTATAATCGAGTAATTAAAGTTGTGCAGGACGGAACAAAATTTAGTGTGACAATAACGAATAATGAAAAAACAAAAACAAGTTATAGTCTTACAGACGCTGTTAGAAATCAATTTAGAATAGGGGCGTCTTATGACCATAACAGTGCTGAATATGAAAGAGCAACCAGAGATAATATTGTAGATAATTTATATGGTAATATTAAAACAACTACTATTCCAGCAAAAACGCTTTTTACAGCTTCAGGAACATTAAGCGATAATGTTGTATGGCTTTATCCCGGTTCAAATTATCAGGCAAAATTAACTTTTGAGGTGATTTCACAAATAGACTACGACAGTTATATAGAGGTAACGAAACAAGTTACAATAACAGACAATACAAACAAACTTGGAAAAAATCCTCTTGAGCCAAATGGGGAAAGTCTTGGGGGAACATATATGGTTACCACTATAAAGTATAAATAATTTTTTCGGTTAAAGGTTAGAATTAAGCGGTATTTATGAAAATTTGAAAAATATATTATTTAAATAAGCTAATACATTAAGGCGTGTGTATTGGCTTATTTTTATGTAAAGGAGTGATTGCAAATGTTTAGAAGGTTGCTTAAATTCGTGAGAAACCTGCTTTTTTCCGCTGTAAGCTATTTCGCTAAAACTCTTGTAATAGCATAGACAATGAAAAATAATTAATGATGGGAGGTTTTAAGAAATGATATAGAAAACGATAAATTTTTAAGCGTAATCGTCATAGCGGCGGCGACAGCGCTGATAACGCTCATAGACAGTATTCTTGAAAATAGTGACAATAAAAACGGAGGCGGTAATTAGATGTTTCAGAACCGTTATATGACAAGAGGGGTTTCTTCGGAAATCCCTTTTTATATGCAAAATTTAATGTGGATTATGATTGACAGTATGGAAATTGATAAAAAAGATTATTTACAGATTTTTGAGTTAAACAAGGCTGTTGTTGATGGGAAAGTTTTTCAGAAAATAACTCATAGGCAGGAACAGCCAGAATATGAAAAATCAGTTGCTATAATTGCGAATGAAGAAGCCATTGTTACTAAAAAAGTCTTTGTTATTGATGATGTGAGCTATTGTACTATGCTTCTTGCGGAAGAATATTAAAACTAAAAGCCCTCTGTGTAATGTTGATTATGCAGAGGGGGTTTATAATTTGGAGGTAATTATTATGTGTAAAATATGTGAGAACAAAGAATCTAAAATTTCAAATGAGACTTTAATAACTTGCTGTTCCTGCGGTGCTGAAGTTTGTGAAAATGAAATCTGTCAATTTGACGAACAGTATTACTGTGAGGATTGTTTTTATGATAACACTTTTGTTTGCGATTCCTGCGGCGGAAGATTCCATATTGATGATAGAAATTCGGTTAATAATGACAGTGTTGTATGTGATGATTGTTATGACGAGTATTACACAAGCTGTTATCAATGCGGAAGAATTATTCTTAGAGAAGAGGCTAATTATACTGAAGATAATTATGATGATGAGCCTCTCTGTGACGACTGCTATGAACGTGAATGCGGCATAAAATATTTACACGACTACAGCTATAAGCCGGACCCTATTTTCAGAGGAGCCGGAAACAAATATTTCGGAGCCGAATTGGAAATCGACAGAGGCGGTAAAGACGAGGATAACGCCTGTGAGCTTTGTAAGGAAGCGAACAGACATTGTGAGAATATTTATATTAAAACTGACAGCAGTCTCAATGATGGTTTGGAGATTGTAACTCACCCAATGACTTTAGATTATCATATCAACAATATGCCTTGGGAAGATGTCTGCGATATGGCTTTGCGCCTTGGTTACAGAAGTCATAATACCTCAACCTCCGGTTTGCATATTCACGTAAACCGTACCGCTTTTGGTAATACATTAGGAGAGCAAGACAAGTGTATAGCAAGAATTTTGTACTTTTTTGAGAATAACTGGTGCGAATTGCTCAGATTTTCAAGAAGAAACGCTGAACAGCTTAATCACTGGGCTAAAAGATACGGCTGGAAAGAAAGTCCGGAAGCGGTTCTTGATGACGCTAAAAGCAAGCGTGGGGAAAGATACACCTGTGTCAATATTACAAATTACTCAACTATTGAGTTCAGAATTTTCAGAGGCACTTTGAAATATAACACAATTATAGCAACATTACAGCTTGTTGACGCTATTTGTGATATGGCACTCTTTTTGTCTGATAATGAAATTAAAAATCTCGCTTGGAGTGAGTTTGTTATGGAACTTAACAAAGAAAAATATTCTCAGCTTATTAGATATTTGAAAGAGCGCAGATTGTATGTAAATGAGCCTGTCACTAATGATGAAACGGAGGAATAAAAATGTGCGGATTATTTGGATTAATTGACTATAAGAGCAATCTTACAGCAAGAGAAAAAGAAAAAATTATAAGAATATTATCGATTGAGTGTGAGGAAAGAGGCACTGACGCAACTGGAACAGCATATGTCGAAAATGGCAGTATTAAAATCTATAAACGCCCTCTCCCCGCTCACAAAATTAAATTTAAGTTTAAAAATAATCCTATGGTAATTATGGGGCATACTGGACTATAGTCAATAAAGTAGACAGAAAAAAAGAAAAAAACAACACCTACTGGGGTCAAGCGTCCATACGCTTGCCGGGGAATTGGGGCGGGAAGCCCCAAGGTCTTTGTCTAATAAATAGTCA
>CATLIG010000072.1 GCA_949948985.1 uncultured Clostridia bacterium
CGCTACCCAATACCGTATATCTGCAGTCTGCGTTGGGACGCTCCTCAGCGTTGCCCTAATTGACTGCAGTATTATAGTCATATAAGAACAAAGTTAATCGCATTTACACAGATTAAAATTCACTCCCCACTCCCTTGATGTTGGCTTATTTTTTATTAATTTCTAATCCGTCTATCCAGTTTTCAATGTTTTCTCTGGATTCACTGCTGCTAAAGCGACGGCCTGAAAGCCAGTTAGCTTCGTTAGTCAATTTCTGAAGATTTGTGGCACTTGAACCAATACCACTGCTGCCTGATGTACAAAATGGAACAATAGTTTTTCCTGAGAAGTTATAGCTTTCCATAAATGTACTTAAAATTCTTGGCGCTTCTCCCCACCATATAGGATAGCCCACAAATATTACGCTGTATTTATCCATATTTTCAACAGAGCCTGAAATAGTCGGACGAGAATTAGGATCGTTCATCTCTATAGTTGTACGGCTTGATGAATCGCCATAATCAAGGTCTTCATCTGTATATGGCACCTCAGGAATAATTTCGTAAATATAAGCTTTTAAAATATCACTTATTGATTCAGCTATTCCTTTTGTGTTTTTTCCTCTTGAAGCTGAGAAATAAACAACTAATGTATCATTTGCTGCTTCGGTTGTATCTTCAGTAGTAGTTTCGGTTGTGCTTTCTGTAGATGTTTCAGTAGTAGTTTCAGTTGTGTTTTCAGTAGTTATTTCAGTTGTTGCAGTTTCGATAGGCATTATATGACTTCTATCAAGAACTTTGCGTAAAATTTCAGCTGCGTCATTTGCTGTTATTTTGCCGTCACAGTCAACATCGGCAGGACTATTACTCCTTAATTCAAAACGTACGTCTATATTATTTTCAAGATTTTCAAAAACAGATAAGTCAGACGTTACTTTGCCCATTTTGTATACTTCCATAGTTAAATTTGGATTATTTGTTTGTGAATAAAAAATAGCGACAGTATAATTTGTAGGGCAATATGTAATATCGCCGTTTTCAAAAGATAAGTTTCCATGACCTTCGGTTGAAATTCTGTCATTGATTTCTCCATAATATTCACGTCCGCCATATCCGTGCATAGAAACAGTTACAGGCAGCATTTTTATAAATTCTTTTGCTTCATTAGTATTATTTAAAACTCCTGAAAGTTTATGTTCTCCTATTGTTATTGAAACAGGAACTTCATTTTCTGCACTTAATACTGAAAAAATATCAATATTATCAAGCCACTTGTCAATATCATTTGATAAATCATTAATATCTCCGTTTACCACATTATCAGAATTAACAGCGATTCCATCAAGTATATCAGAATCTGGGCAATTATTTTTTATTACGTTAAAACTATTTCCGCTTCCATAACCATCGTGGGTACAGAAAGGAACTATTGTTTTGCCTGATAAATTATATTCAGATAAAAATGACTTTACAGGAGCCGGAACTGTTATTGCCCATACAGGATAACCTATAAATATAACATCATATTCATTGATGTTATTTATTTTTGTTTTTAACGGCGGTAAATAATTTTCATTCTGTTCTGTATGATTTTTGTCAACTACTTCTTGAAAATCCTCTGAATATTTTTCACTTGTTTCAATCAAAAGTTTATCACCGCCGACTTTGCTTCTGATTATATCAGCGACAGCTTCAGTAGTTCCTGTACGCTTATCGCTATTATTTATTATACTTGCTGATGTTATGGCATCTATATCATCAGCATAGTCAGTATTGCCAACACGAGAAAAATAAACGGTAAGTGCTTTTTTTTGAGATATATTATTTTCGGTGTTATTTTCAATAGGAAGTACAAATTTGTTATCAAGTGCTTTTTGTAAAGCGTAAGCTGCGTCTGTGGCAGTCAAAATTCCATTTTCGTCCAAATCACCGTATTCCATTCCAAAGACATTTATATTTAACGCAAATATAAAACACAAAATATAAATTACTATATTTATTTTTTTCATTGTTCTGCCTCCCTTATATATTAAAATTTGTTAAATATGCCCGCCTTCAAGAAGAAAGCGAGCATAAAATTTATGTTTTAATAAATTTATTTTATATCAAGTCTGGCACTCTTAAGCCAATCTATAATACTTGCCTCTGAAGCGTTAGTTGCGTTAAATCCCTCTGCTATTGTTGAATCCTTACAAATTTCATTGATTTTTCTTACACTGCTGCTTATTCCGCTTCCACCTGATGTACAGAACGGTATAATTGTTTTTCCGTTTAAATTGTTGTTAGCGAGGAATGTTGCTACGGGAGGCGGAGTTGTGGAATACCATATAGGATATCCTATAATAATTGTATCATATTTATCTAAATCTTCCGCATTGACGTTAATTTCAGGTCTGAAATTATTGTCAATTTCTTCTTCTGCCTGTTTAATGCAAGCATTGTAATCATCAGGATATGGAGTTACAGGAGTTATTTCAGTAATATCACTGTTAGTTATTTCAGCAATATTCTCCGCTACACTTTTTGTAGTTCCTGTGCGTGAAAAATATACTACTAATGTATTATTTTCTTCCTCTGTATTATTGTCTGTACTTTCAGCAGGAGTTTCAATTACTGTCTCACCTTTTGCCTGAGCAACCGCTTTGTTATACTCATCATCACTTACCTTTTCAAGCCAGTCAACTTCACTGTTATCAGGATTTGTGCTTATACCAAGGTGAGCGAACATACCGCTGTCAGAAGCACCGTGCCAATGTTTTACATTAGGTTCCGCCATAATTACATCACCGGGTTGCATAAGTCTTGCCGGCTGTCCTTCTTCCTGATATATGCCGGTACCCTCTGTTACAAGAAGTATTTGTCCACCGTGATGAGAATGCCAGTCTGTTCTTGTGCAAGGTTCAAAAGTAACATTATAAACAGGAGCGCAGTTGAAAATATCATCTGTCTGAACAAGATTATTTAAGTATGAAACACCTGTAAATACATTCGCGCTTGGGTTTATATCACCAATATCAAAAACGTGAGTATTATCTGTTTTAATTTTAGTATTAGCTTTTGCTTGAGCAACAGCTGCATTATATTCCTCATCGTTTACTTTTTCCATCCAATTTGTACTGCTGTTATCAGGATTTGTACTTATACCAACGTGAGCAAACCAGTTGTTGTCGGAAGCACCGTGCCAGTGTTTTACACCAGGTTCAGCCATAATAACGTCGCCGGGTTGCATAAGTCTTGCCGGCTGTCCTTCTTCCTGGTATATACCGATACCCTCTGTTACAAGAAGAATTTGTCCGCCGTTGTGGGAATGCCAGTCTGTTCTTGTACAAGGCTCAAAAGTAACGTTATATGTAGAAGGGAAATTAAAAACATCTTCTGTTTGAATAAGGTTATTTAAGTAAGAAGTACCTGTAAACACGTTTGAACTTGGATTTAAGTCGCCTTTTCCAAATAAGAAATCAATTTGTGCGGCACTTTCGTTATTTTTTGTACTTTCATCTTTATTTTTTATTATTTCTATTTCTTTTGTATTTGCGTTCCAATTTACATTATACCCAAAACTTTCAGCTATAAATCTTATAGGAAGAAATGTTTCATTGTTTATAATTGCGGGTGCTGTATCAAGAGTTTGACTATTGCCATTTAAAAGAGCGGTCAATAAGTCAACTGTTAAAACTATTGTGTCGCCGTTGTAATTGAGAGTGATTTGTTTATTCTCTTCATTCCAGTTTACACTGCCGCCCATTTCCTCAACAGTGGCTCTTATAGGAAGAAGTGTTCTTCCGTTTCTGATTATAGGACTTATTCCGTTTTTTCTGTCGATTTGCTTTTGAACACCGTTTACTGTCATATTAGGATTGTTAATCTGAAAAATGATTGACATATTATTTGTTTCAGCGGCATTCACAAACACAGAAAAACCTGTTATACAAAGCAGCATACATAAGAATAATGATATAATTTTTTTAATCATAGCTTTAATCTCCTTTACAATTTAATAATTTATAGTGAGAGAAACAGAAAAAATTTTTCTGTTTCTCTGGAATACTTTTATTTTTCTTCTGAATTATCATTTGCCTTCTCATAAGCGTCCGCCGCAGCATTTATAGCGTTCATTGCGTTTAATGTTCTTGGATAGCCGTTATAAGGAACACATAATAAGACTGCCGCAAGCATTTCATCTCTTGTATTACCAACAGCAAGATTACCGTTTGTATGACTGCCTATCTGACTTTCACAGCCACCGTTTGCGGTAAGAACGGAGAGTGTTAATATTTCTCTTGTTTTAACGTCAAGAGTATCTCTTGTATAAAAATCCCCAAAACATATACCTGAAAGATATTCTGTAATTACTTTTTGACTGTCTGCCATATCGTCTGTAATTGTTCCGATTTCTGGTCCGAATATTGAACGCTGAACTTCTAAACCTTTTTCATATCTGTTTTTTTCTGTAACTGTCGCCTGAGATTTTACTGTTGGTATTCTTTTTTCCTTAAATGCTTCGTCAACAGCTTCCATAGCACTTAATGCTTTTGTATATCCGCAGTATGGAGCCGCCTGATATACAGCTTCTTTAATTTCTTCCGGTGTTAATCCGTTGTCAAGAGCCTTTAATGTCTGTTCCTTAATTTGAGAATAAGCCTGCAAAGAAGTCATTGTTGATAAAATTACAAGCTGTTGGGTTTTTGCGTCTAAATGTTCATCAATATAATAACTTCCATAATGATTCATCATTGCCGAAAGCTCCTGACCATTAGCTGAAGTCGCCGCAAATACTGCTGAAACACCTGTCATACTCATTGTTACTGCCATTGTCACCGCCGCCAATCTTTTAATTATTGATTTTTTCATTTTGTTTTCCTCCTTAGAATATTAATGAAATTTTATTTTTAATTTCATAAATAATGTAATCAAGGCTATCAAGACTTTTTTGTTTTCTATGAATTTCATCAAGTAAACAATTTCTGTACAAGCTTAAAAGGTTTATTTGTTCATTAACCTCTTTATTTCGGTTAAAAGACAATAATTTTTTTATTGACTCTAAATCCAAACCAATATCATACAGAATACATAAGTTGCTGATTTTTTTTAAGTCATTATCACTAAATTCATCTTTTATCGCTATAAGATTATTTTTTTCAAAAAACTTTAATTTCTTAATTTCAATATTGTAACGCTTGCTTAATTCATTAATTGTCAATAACTATTACCTCCCAGCATAAAAAAATAAGTGCCACAAGAAGTTTGTTTCTTGTTACACTTATATAATAAACTAAAACATTATAAATGTAAAATACTTATATTTTATTGTTATCCATACATAAATTGCATTGAATATATTCTAAAAATTTTGTTACCGCTAAACTAAATGGCTGATGTTTTTTCCACGCCAATACAGAAGTTGTTTTTCTTTCGGGATATAAAGGCCTGTATGTAATCTTTGATTTATCTAAAAAAGGTAACGAACCCTCAATTACAAGGGCATATCCAACGCCTTGTTCTACAAGAACAGAAGCGTTAGTTGAAAGATTGCTTGAAGCGACAATATTCAGATTATTAAAATATCCCTGAAACCAGCTTGCTATTTCATTTCTGATGCTTTGCCTTTTCGTTATTATAAGAGGTAAAGCGCTTAAATCCTCAGCGGTAATATAATCTTTTTCTGTTAGCGGAGAATCAGAGCGCATTAATACTACCCAGTTTTCATAAATGTTTAAGCGTATAAAATCATACTTTTCAATTTCAACGGGTTCAAGTAAAATACCAATATCAGTCAAACCGTTGTCAATTCGCTGTTTTGTCTGGTCGGCATTCCCAGTATATAAATCCAAATGTACATTTGGGTATTTTTCCTTAAAAGCCATAAACAATTTTGGTATTAACTGTACCGCCGCAAGTTCTCCACAGCCAATAGATATTTCACCGTCAACAAGCTGTTCGTTTTCCGAAAGCTCACGTTCAGCTTTATCGGCAAGTTCCGCAATCTCGCTCGCTCTCCTTCTGAACAATGTTCCCTCGCTGGTAAGGGATATACCTTTTTTACCCCTTATAAAAAGCTGTACGCCTAAATCCTCCTCCAGCTTTAAAAGCTGACGGCTTAAAGTAGGCTGAGTAATATGCAGAACATCAGCCGCCTTTGTTATATTTTCTTCTCTCGCAACCGCTAAAAAATATTTTAAAACTCTTATATCCATATTTAATATTATTCCTCCTATGCATTATTATAGATTAATTATATAATAACCGCATAATTAAAGTAAAGTCAAAATAACATACTTTTAAATAAAAAAAACACTGATTAATTCAGTGTTTTTTAATAAATTATCAATATTTTTTATAATTTTTTGCGCGTATTTTAGTTTTCAGATACGCTTTAGTCAAATCCTTTCAAAAATATCTCTCATAATGGCTCTACTGTCAATAGTTAGTATTTTATAAAAAATTGTAAATTAAATATTTTTGCATACACTATCTTTTTGTTTTTTAAGTTAATTGATTGTATTCATCATCTGAAACCGGTTCAAGCCATTCATTAGAAGATCCTTCAGCCGGAACTTCTATAGCAATATGAGAAAACCAACTGTTTTGACTTGCTCCATGCCAATGTTTAACTTCGGGGGGAATATTTACAACATCTCCGGGATTAAGTTTCCGTGCCTCTTTTCCCCATTCTTGATAATATCCATGACCAGCTGTACAAAGAAGTATTTGCCCTCCCTTATGATGAATATGCCAATTATTTCGACATTTTGGTTCAAATGTTACATTTGCTACTATGACTCTTTCTGTGGTAAGCGTTTTAAGATAACTTTGACCAATAAAATATTGCGCATATGTGTCATTTTTTTCTCCCGCGGGAAAAATTTGTTTAAAGTCGTTAATATTCATAATCTTATTCTCCCTTTTAATATGCTAAAATTTTTAGTTTATTTGTATATATTTAAACTTTGCAGCCATGAATCTAAGGCAGCTTTCGACCGCAAATCATTCAGTATTCTGCCTTGCAGTAATACCGCCCCAGGACAGCTTGGTTTAAGTTTCACGTTGGTTTCGCCCATACCACTGCCGCCGGAAGTAGCAAAAGGAATAATCGTTTTACCTGAAAAATCATAGCTTTCCAAAAATGTATTTATAATAGTTGGCGCCACATACCACCAGATTGGAAAACCTATAAATATAATATCATATTTTTCGATATCGGATAATTTTTCGGCAATATCCGGACGGGAAGACAAATCATTCATTTCAATCGAACTACGGCTCTTTTTATCCATCCAGTTTAAATCTGCTTTTGTATAGGGAATTGCTGGCTTGATTTCATAAAGTTCAGCTTCGATATTATCAGCGAGGTTTTTCGCCGCTTTGGCAGTAACCCCGCTTGCGGAAAAATATGCCACTAAAATATTCTTATTCATATAAAAATTCCTCCTAAAATTCATTGTTTTTATGTTATTACAAACGCATACAATTTTAAATTAATTTATTTACAAAGCTATAAGCTATATCATTATCAATGTCTTCCTCATTTATTTTGCTGTAACATCTAATCCAAGACTGTTTATCCATTCAATTATTTCATTGCGTGAAATTCCTCCGCCGAAACGTTGTCCTGAAATCCATTCCCCGTCAGAAAATTTCTGAAGATTTGACGCGCTTGAACCTATACCGCTGCTACCGGAAGTACAGAAAGGTATAATTGTTTTTCCGGAAAAATCATAACTTTCAACAAAAGTATTAACAATTCTTGGTGCTTCACCCCACCAAATAGGATAGCCGACAAATACTATATCATATTGCCCCATATTTTCTACAGAACCTGATATTTCAGGACGTGCGGCCGAATCATTCATTTCTATAGTAGAACGGCTTTTATCATCACTGTAATTCAAATCCGCATCTGTATAAGGTTCTTTTGGAACAATTTCATAAATATCGGCGTTTAATCCATTAGCTATGTATTCAGCTAAAGTTTTTGTAGTGCCGGTTGCGGAAAAATAAGCTACAAGAATTTTGCTTTCATTTATGTTTACGTCACTTTGTTGTTCTTGTGTATTACTTTCTACTGCTGTGGAAATATCTGTGGTATTTCTTTGAGAAGTATTTTCTTCACTTGAGTTTTCTACAATAGTTTCAATATTAGCTGTTCTTGTTTCTTTAGGCTCAGTATTCTCTGAACAAGCCGCAAGAAAAATAATCATCAAAAAAGAAAATAAGATAACTGTAATTTTTTTCATATTTTTTCCTCCAACATATTTTTAGATTTTTGAATTTCTAAGTTTTAATTAATTATTTTTTTCCTCCGAATACAGGGAAAAAACTATATTCACCATAATCTTGGATTTTCTCTGTATTTTTTAAAACTTCCATATCTTCGTTTGAAATTACAAAGTCAATTTCTGTGTTTTCACGCATATGCTCTGGATTTGATGTTTTGGGTAAAGGCAAAGTTCCTAATTGCAGAGTATATTGAATACAAAGTTGTGTAATAGAAACGCTGTATTTTTTCGCGATTTCCTTAACTGTATGATTTTTAAAAATTTCACCGTGTGCTATCGGAGAATATGCCTCTACCAACATTTTTTTACTTTTGGAATATTCAATAAGTTCAAAAGGCGTATTGCTTATATGAATTAACAGTTGATTAACCATAGGTTTGACAGTGCATTTTTCAAATAAATTATCAATATCCTGCTTTTCAAAATTGGAAATTCCGATTGCTCTAAGTTTTCCCGCTTTGTACGCTTCTTCAAGAGCTTTCCACGCTTCAATATTTCCGTCAAAGTAACGTTCCTCATCTCTGAAATTTGCCCACGGCTGCGGACTATGAATTAACATCATATCAATATAGTCCAGTCCTAATTTTTTCAGAGAGTCGTCTATTGCGTCAACAGCTTCTTTATAAGTTTTAGCTTCAGCAGCCAGTTTAGTTGTTACAAATAATTTTTCACGAGGTACTCCGCACTCTTTTATTCCTTTACCAACTCCTTCCTCATTTTCATATGCTTGCGCTGTATCAAAATGACTATAGCCGATTTTAACAGCTTCACATACTGCTTGTGTAACATTACTGTTTTCAATACACCACGTTCCAAGTCCAATTTTAGGTATTTTAATACCATTGGAAAGGGTATAAGTTTCTTCAAAAATCATAATAAAAATCTCCTTTCAAATTTATGTCAGCAGAAAACATTGCTGTTTATATACTTATTTTAAGAATAATATAAAATTAAATTTTAATGCTGTAATATCTATTTATTCATATTATAAATTATTGTTATGCTAATGTCTAATACTTATATTTCATATTAAATCATACGTTTTTCGCATATTTAATTATTTTGTTCAATTATATCACCTTAAATTGTTTCCATATTCCCTTTCGGAGTCTTATTTCAAAAATTACAGCACGTAAAATCCAGTCACAGCACATAGCAAGAGCAATGCCAATAACCCCCATATTAAATTTAATGCCAAACAATACTGAAAGCAAGAATCGAATACCAATTGTAGAAATAATAGAAATATACATAGTAAACTTTACATCTCCGGCAGCACGCAGTCCTGAGGATAACGCACCTGAAAACGGAAATGCGAGAGCGTTAAACGTATTATGAATAACTACCAACCATATAACTAAATTCTTTGTTTCATTTGAAATATCGTATGCTGTAAGCATGGCAGGCGTAAGTGCGAATATAAAGATATTCCATATAACAGATATCATAATAGTAATTTTCATTAATTTTTTGAAATAATATTCAGCCTTGTCTGTATCACCGGCACCCATACAACGACCTATTACTGTAATAAATGCAGGATTCATAGCAACACCCATAAGCGCGGCTAATGACCATATACTTTGAGCTATGCCATTTGCCGCAATCTGGTAAGTTCCAAACAAAGCGACAATACTGCTTAACGCTACTTTTATTAACTGAAATAAACCTTGTTCAATTCCGTTTGGAACGGCAATTTTAAGAATTCTTTTGAGCATATCATTTTTCCATATAAAAATCCATCTTTTCCGATAACTAATACTGTTACTTTTTTTAAAACATAGATAGGTTATCGCGGTCGCTGAAAAAATTCTTGAAATCAATGACGGATAAGCAACTCCGACAACTCCAACTTTAAGTACAAATACCCCAATTATATTTCCAGTTATATTAATAATATTTGAAATTATTGAAATATACATTGTTACGTTTGTTTTACCAAGACTTCGATAAATTGCCGCACCTGAATTGTAAACTGCAAGCGCAGGATATGAGTAAGCCGAAATTTTAAGATATGTAATACAAGCATTCATAACAGAAACTTCCGTTTTTCCGAACATTAACTCTATCAACGTTTTATTTCCGACAATAACCAATATACTCATAATGATTGAAATTATGGTAGAAATCATTAAAAGCTGACCGGCTGATTTTTCTGAGTTTTCTTTATCATTATTTCCAATATATTGGCTAATTACAACAGCTCCGCCGGAAGCAAGTGCGGTAAAAATATATATAAATATCATATTAAACTGATTAACAAGCGATACTCCTGACACGGAAGATTCTCCAGCATAACTTACAATAAGAGTATCTGCAATTCCAACTAACATAACAAGCAGCTGTTCAAAAAATAATGGTGCTATCATCTTTTTTAGATCATTATTGGAAAAATAAACTCCACTCTTTTTTCTTACAAAATTACTCATTTTCTTATCACATCTTTTCTTACATATCAAGTAAATAATAATTTTACTATATTTATACTATATCACTGAAATGTTTATATGTAAAATACTTATATTTTATTAATAATAATGCGTAATTCGTATGTTTAAAATTTGTATGAAATTTATTTTTTACAGTGTAAATTAAGGTTTTTTATTTATAAAAGTATAAAAAAGCGATATTTTTTATATTTAGTTTTTAATATAAATATTTATTTAGATTGTATATTTCATAATGAAATTAGTAGGGGTAATAATTTCTGGCTTTTAAATATCAATATTTGAAAAATCTTTATCTACCGTTATAAATATTTCAATACTTTCAATAATAGATGTAAGCTCGTCAATTATAATGATGATAATACAAGAGTATGATTTTGAATTATAAATTCAAGCATTTGCAAAAATCTTTTGTTTGGAAAAATTATCATTGAAATAAATATATTTTTGTTAAGCATTATTCGAATTTGTATGACCTTTTTTTAAATAAGTTGTAAGTATGGGGAAAAATGGGGATTTTTTAGGTCATTAAAAATCATTTCCCGATTTTTTCCCACATTAGTATTTATATAAAAAGTTTATTTAATTTATTGAC
>CATLIG010000073.1 GCA_949948985.1 uncultured Clostridia bacterium
TAACTCCATGTTTTTCTTTTGGTAAATTTAAATATTCTAAAGATTGTTTTATACCATTACTTGCTTTGAAAGTTACTCCTTTTCCATCTCTCATTGTTGTTATTTCAAATTGTTCTGATAAAGCATTCGTTATTGTTATTCCAAGACCATTGATACCTGCAGAATATTTATATGAATTAGTATTGTTTATTTATTTTTTTTGTGGTAATATTGATTTATCTCTTAATCAAAAAAGAAAATGCAATAAAATAGGATTAAGCTATATGACAATGAATAATGAGTTTTATAAAATTCTTAATGAGGAAATTTTTGCAAAAGCAGAGGCAGAAGGAGATATACTTATTTTACGTGACCCTGCTCTTGATGAAAAAAGACAATTAAAACAAATAAATGAAATGCTTGATGAAAAAATTGACGTTCTTGTTGTTACACCTGTAAATTGGAAAACACTATCACAAGTTCTTGAAAGAGCAAAAAAAGAAAATGTCAAGGTTATTGTTGTAGATTCGGATGTATATGATAAAAATATGATAGACTGTACTATAAAATCTGATAATTATGATGCGGGAGTACAGATAGCTAAATATGTATTAAAAGATAATAAAAAAAGGCGTTTTGTGCTTATGACACATAATGAAGCAAAATCGGGAATTGACAGAATTCAAGGATTTAAAGACACGGTAAAAGAACATAAAAACATTGATATAGTTGCTGAATTGGAATGTGAAGGTCAGCTTGAAATAGCTGAACCTGAAATGCGGAAATTTATAAAGTCAGGTAAAGGTTTTGATGCTGTTTTTTGCCTTAATGATTTGGCAAGTGTTGGTGTTGTGGCAGCATTGGAAGCAAATGATATATTGGATGATGTGGAAATTTATGGTGTAGACGCTTCTCCAGATTCAAAGGCATTAATTAAAGAAAATATTATGAAAGCTTCTTCCGCTCAGTTTCCCTCTAAGATAGGTAAAAGTACCGCAAACGCAATATATGATATATTACAAGGTAAGAAAACAGAGAAACAAATTTTAGTTCCTGTTGAACTTATAAACAACGACAATATTGAAAAGTATGGTGTTGACAGATGGCAATAAATGATAAAAATTTATATTTGGAAAAAATATTAATAAAGACAGCAATGGTATTAATGAAGAATTTGAATGTTGTTGTTATGATATTTATTTCTGTTTTTATGTGTATAAGTACTTATGGTATAATATATGAGGGCAGTGCGAAAGAATTTTTAATGCAAGCGCCCTATATGCCTTTGGCTCCATGGAAAATACCCACGGTTATATGTCTTGGCATGTTGTTGCTCATTGTTTTTATAAATATAAAAAAGGAAAAAGAAAAAACCATACTTATGTGTGCTATTATTGAATTATTACTTGCGATAGGTATGATTTATATTACTAATTTTACATATAAAGGTTTAATATTACTTATTTTTGCTGATTATATGAAGTATACGATAAAAACAAAGCATATTTATTTTATTCTTGTAATATCATTTATAATTTATTTATTTGCTGATTATGATTTACTTTCAAGACAGCTTAGATTGATTTCATTTTCATCTTATATTTCATATTATAATAACTTTACAAGGGAAATATTGTTAGGAATAAAGAGTATATGTAATGGAATAAATTCTATTCTATTTATAGTATATATGATTTTTCTTATGCATAACCAATCAGTAAAAAATAGATATATGAGAAAGCTGAATAATGAACTCAACAATGTAAACGAGCGGCTTAAAGCTGCTAATATTCAATTAGAAGAGAATGCGAAAACAATTGCGAATATGACAAAAACAGAAGAAAGAAATCGTCTTGCCCGTGAAATACATGATACTTTAGGACATGTTCTTACAGGTGTGATTACCGGAATAGATGCGTGTATTGAGCTTATAAGTATAGCTCCTGAAGCGACCAAAAAACAGCTTGAGATTATAGCTAATGTCGCTCGTCAGGGAATGACAGATGTTCGGCGTTCTGTTAAGGCTTTAAGACCTGATGCGCTTGAAAAAATGTCTGTCCAAAAAGCTATTGCCAAAATGATAGATGAGATTATATTGTCTACAGGTATAAAAATAAATTATAACAATAGTGTTGACCTTGCGAATTTAAATGATGATGAGGAAAATATAATATATAGAATTATACAAGAAAGCATTACAAACGCTATTCGCCATGGAAAAGCGGATGAAATAGATATTTCTATTGAAATTTTAAATGGAGTTATAATAATAAGCATATCTGATAATGGAATAGGTTGCGATAATATAACCGCTGGATTCGGATTGCTTCATATGAAAGAACGCCTTGAAATGCTTAATGGAAAATTGAGTTATGATGGAAACAATGGATTTAAATTAGTGGCTAAACTTCCCAAAAGACTTAGTTAGGAGGTAAAATATGATTGATATATTAATTGCTGATGACCAGGAGTTATTAAGACAAAGTTTACAGATTATTTTGAGTTCAGCGGAAGATTTTAATGTAATTGATTCTGTTGAGAACGGAAGAGAAGTTATTTTATCTGTTAGAAATCAAAAACCTGATATTATTCTTATGGATATTCGTATGCCGGAAATAGATGGAGTTACTTGTACTCAACTTATAAAAGAAAATTATCCTGATATTAAAATTATAATACTAACTACTTTTGATGATGATGAGTATGTATTTAACGCTCTTAAATATGGTGCCAGCGGATATCTTTTAAAAGGAGTATCAACAAAAGAACTTTGTGACGCAATACGAAAAGTATACTTTGGAAACGAAATGCTAAATAATGATATCGCTATGAAAGTTTTAAAAATGTTCAGAAAAATGGCACAATCTAATTCAATCTCCAAAGTCAGCAAAGATATTCCGGAAGACTTAAATAAAAATGAGTTAAAGTTGATAAAACAGATAGGTAAAGGATTATCTAATAAAGAAATAGCCGCTAAACTTTATTTGTCAGAGGGAACTGTAAGAAACTATTTAAGCACAATATTAAGTAAGCTTGATTTGCGTGACAGAACACAGCTTGCTATATGGGCTGTTCAGAAAGGTATAATAAACGAAGATGATACTTAAAATGATACATTTATAAATAGAAAGGAAAATATATGAAAAGTAAGGGAATATTTGTTTTTATTTTTTTCATTTTAGCGATTATGCTATATTTTAATAATTTTGATTTTAGAGATGATAAAATAATTACAATAGGAGTATTTACAGGAAGTTATTGGAATGTTCAGAATGGTAATTCTTATAAAATACTTGACAACGCAATTAAAAAGTTTCAGGAAAATAATGATATAAAAGTTGAATATGTAAGCGGAATAACAAAAGATGATTATTCTAAATGGTTATATTCAAGACTTCTTGAGGGAAACGCTCCTGATATATTTTTTGTTTTTGGAGAGGATTTCAATATACTTGCTGAACTGGGCGCGCTTAAAGATTTATCCGATTTAATCGAAAAAGATGATAAATTTAATACAGAGGATTATTACGACTCTTCATATTCATGCGGAAGATATAAGAATATTCAGTATGCTTTGCCTTATGAGAGCGCTGTAAATATGATGTTTGTAAATAAAACTATTTTAGATAACGAGGGAATAGATATTCCTAATGTAAATTGGACATGGGATGATTTTTATAATATTTGTAATACTGTAACAAAAGATAAAAATGGAGATGGTATAATTGATAAATTCGGAGTATGCGATTATACATGGAAAGAAGCTGTTGTTTCAAATGGAGTAAACATATTTGATGATAATGGAAATATATCAAATTTAAACAGTGATGATTCTGTTGACGCAATAACTTTTATTGAGAAACTTGAGAATCTTAATAATGGATATACTGTTACATCAAATGATTTTGATTTGGGGAATGTAGTATTTCAGCCCCTTGATTTCTCACAATACAGAGCTTATAAGCCATATCCTCTTAGGGTAAAAAAATATTCTAATTTTGAGTGGGACTGTATTACTATGCCGGCGGGACCTAATGGCAAAAATACTTCATATATGGACACGCTTCTGCTCGCTATGAATAAAAATACAAATAATGAGAAATATGTTTGGGAATTTATGAAGATTATGACTTATGATAGTGAAATACAATCTCAAATATTTATGTATTCAGAGGGAGCCTCTCCTCTTAAATCAGTTACTAATTCCAGTGAGATAATAAATATACTGGAGAAAGACGGAAATATAAAAATGCGTCTTTTGGATTACGCTATGGAAAACGCAACGGTTATACCGGCTTTTAAAAATTATAATAACGCTGTTAAAATGGTTGATTCCGCAATTCGTGATATTCTTGACGGAAACTCAAATATAAGTATGTCTCTTAAAAAGAAACAAAGAGATATTAATACATATTTTAAAGTCGAAAATTGATGAAATGACAAATGTCATATTTAATTATGACACATATAAAATAAAAGTTATGACACATAGCAGGTGACTATGTGTCTTTTTTTTATTAAAATAGAATCAAGAAAGATGAAAAACATCTTTAAGCAAAACCTCTGATGATTGTAAAATTTATTTATTCTCCTTAAAATCACTATTAAAATTTATTTGATTTATAAAATTTACAGTCATCAGAGAGAGCATTATTTAAAAACCATAATAACTTAAAAATAAATATAAAGGAGGTCAATCAAAATGAAGTATATAATTTTAGTAAGTCACGGAGATTTAGCTCAGGGTTTATGCAGCGCGTTAAAAATGTTGGACGGAGGTGAACGTAATGACATAATTTATATGGGACTTAAGCCAGATATGGGTTCAGAAATTTACACAAAAGAGTTTAAAAACAAAATCGCTGATATAAAAAATGATGATGAAATATTTTTATTTGGTGATTTAGGTGGCGGCTCTCCGCTTACAATGGCGGCAAATATTTTATCTGAACAAGGACTTCTGGAAAAAACATCTATTTATGGTGGAACAAATTTACCTTTAATATTAAACGCTTCATTAATGAAAGATAATTTGGATACAGCAGAATTGAATGATTTTATTTTAAACAGTGCGCAGGAAGAGTTAAAAAGAATAGAATTTTCATCTGATGATTCAGATGATGAAATTTAAGGAGGAATTAATATGATTTCATTTGTTAGAGTAGATGACCGTATGATACATGGACAGACCTGTACAAGATGGGCGCTTGAATATCCTTGTGACGGACTTATCGCCGTAAATGATATGGCGGCACAGACGGCAGTATTAAAGGCAGCGTATAAAAACGCAAGTACTAAAAAGACTTTTGTTTGGACTGTTGAGGAATTTCTGAAAAAGTCACAGAAGGTTTTAGAAAGCAAAGACAACTATTTTCTTATTACTAAAAATCCTATTGATATGGCGTACATACTGGTGGAGAAAGATTTTAAACCAAGCGATGTAAAAACAGTAATTATTGGACCTTGTAATGACAGACCGAAAACTATAAAGCTTGGGAATAATCAATCAATAACACAAGAGGAAGCGGATGCACTTGAAAAAATTATGAATAAAGGTTATGAGGTTGAATTTGCTCTTACTAAAAGTGATGCTATAGGTAATTGGAAAAAGTTCAGAAGTCAATTTGGATACTAAATAATGCATTTAAAAAATTTCAAATAATATATTATATTTTATATTTTATGCACGAAAGGGGTAATACAAATGGAGATTAATATTTTTCAGGCAATATTATTCGGTTTATGTGCCTGTTTGTCAAGTATGCCGGGCATGGGCGGTACAACAATCGGAAATTATACGCTGGGAAGACCTCTTGTGGCAGGATTGATAGTCGGATTAATTATGGGTGATGTTACAACAGGGGTAATTATTGGAGCCGCTATTCAAGTGGTATATATAGCTCTTGTTACTCCTGGAGGAACAGTTTCGGCAGATGTAAGGGCCATAAGTTACATAGGTATTCCTTTGGCTATAGTAGCGATTAAAGGTCTTGGTCTTGACCCGGCGTCAGAGGCCGGCAGGTCAATGGCGGTTGCGCTTGGCTCAGCGGTTGGCACTCTTGGTACAGTGTTATTTTATGGAACAGCGACAGTTAATCTTGTTTGGCAGCATATGGGTTGGAAAGCGGTTGAAAAAGGTCAGCTTAATAAACTTTATGTGGTAGATATGGTACTTCCGTGGATTTCTCATTTTATTTGCAGTTTTCTTCCTACAGTTATTATAGCTATGCTTGGTTCTAATGTGGTTGACCTTATTAAAGAATATTTGCCTATGGACGGTATAGCGATGAAAACATTATTTACAGTGGGAAGTCTTTTGCCGGCAGTTGGAGTTGGAATATTATTAAAGCAGGTTGTTTCAAAGCCCACAGATTTATTGACTTTCTTTTTTGGTTTTGTATTAGCCGCTATTATGGGTGTAAATTTAATAGGAGCCGCTGTTATAGGAGGTTTCTTTGCTGTAATATTCTATAATATTAAACTTCTTCAGTTAAGAAAAGTAACTGTTGGCTCAGAGGGTTCAGAAATAGATGATGATGAGGAGGATATATGATATGGCAGAAAAAAAACTTTCTAAAAAAACTTTAGGCAAAGCCTTTAGAAATTGGTACTACGGTCATTTAACCTGCTTTTCACAGGAACATATGCAGACTTTCGGATACCTTTGCGCAATGCTTCCAATTATAAAAGAGCTTTATCATACACCGGAGGAACAAAAGGAAGCGCTTTCCACATATACAGCCTTTTTTAATACGGAGCCTCAGCTTGGTACAGTTATTGTCGGTGTAACGGCTGGTCTTGAGGAGGCAAAAGCTAATGGTGAGGCTGTTGACGGTGAAATGATAAATGGTATTAGAGCTGGTCTTATGGGACCTGTAGCAGGTATAGGTGATTCGCTTATTGTAGGAACGCTCATTCCTATACTTTTAGGTATAGCGTTAGGATTATCAAATGGAGGTTCGCCTATCGGGGCTATTTTTTATATAATATCTTGGAATGTAATTATGACTCTTGGTATGAGATTTCTCTTTTATAAAGGTTATGAACTTGGAGGCAAAGCTGTTGAGATACTTGTAGGAGAAAAGGCGAACGCAATAAGAGAGGCTGTAGTTATGGTTGGTACTATTGTAATCGGAGCCGTCGCCGCCAGTTGGATTACTATTACAACATCATTTGAAATGCTTAATGACGATGGAAGTCCTATAATAGAATTACAGAAAACACTTGATGGAATTTGCCCTAAACTTTTATCAGCTGTTACAGTTATATTCTGCTGGTGGCTTATGAGTAAGAAAAAAATATCTCCTACTTTGGTAATGCTTATTTTAGTAGTAATAGCGCTTGCCGGAGTATTGTTAGGATTTTTTGACCCGAAATTGTCATATTGATAATCTGAAAAAATCTGATTTTTGTATAGCTTGTTTCCGCCTTTTTTATAAACGCGGAAACAAGCGGAATTTATATTATTATGAAAGTTCGGAGGATAATATTATGAATAATCTTAATAAAAAACAGCTTATTAATGAAGCTAAGGCACAAACAAAAGCATTGTATATTATAAAAAAATGGTTGCTTTATGCTATAGGAATGTCCTCTTTAGGTATAACTTTGGTTTGTTTTTCTTTTTTAGGAAGTATAACTTATACGACTGTTGGTATTATAGGCATTATTTGTACCACTTTATCAGTTATAGTGGCTTTACTTATAAATCTTGGAATAAAAAGAGGAACAAAAAATGTTGAGCAAATTTTAATAGCGGTGGAAAATATGAAGTAAGGGAATGATTTGATATGAACTATTCACTGATTTGTATGGATATTGACGGTACATTAGTAAACAGCGACAGTTATGTTCCTAGTGAAGTAGTAGTTGCGTTAAAGAAGATATCAGATAAGGATATAAAATTAGCATTAGTTTCAGGAAGATATCCCTCAGGAGTAAGGTTAATAGAAAAACAGATTGGGGTAAATTGCATTAAGGCAAGTTATGCCGGAGGATATATTTTTGATGAGGATAAATGTTTTTATTCTAAAAATTTAAACCTCGAAACAGCATTGCAGGTATATGATATTGCCCGAAAAAATAGTGGTGATTGCTGGTTTTTTTGCGGAGAAAACTGGTTTGTTACTGAGATGAATGATAGTGTTGAAAAAGAGTGTTTTAATGTTAAGGCAAGACCTGAAATTGTAAGTATTGATAAGTTTAATGATATATGCGAATCAAAAAAAATGAGTCCCAATAAAGCTTTAGTAACAGGAAAAAATTATATTGTAAAAAAAATCAGCGATGAGATTAAAAGCTATAATCTTGATATACAGTTAGGGTATTCATCGGATATTTATCTTGAAGTGATTCCTTTGGGTATTAATAAAGGAATGGCTCTTGAAAAAATATGTGAGATTAACAATATAAACATAGAAAATATTATAGCTTTTGGCGACCAGGATTTGGATATTCCCATGATAGAGAAAGCTGGAATTGGGATTGCTATGGGTAACGCTGTGGATGAATTAAAAAGGGTTGCGAAGTATATAACAAAAACAAATAATGACGCGGGAATAGCCTACGCACTTGAAAAAATACTTAAAATTATTTAGTTTAGGAGGAATTATTATGGTATTATTTGAGTTTACAGTTAAAGATGAAAATGGTCTTCACGCAAGACCAGCGGGACTTTTAGTTAAGGAAGCTATGAAATGCAAAAGTTCGGTTACTTTAAAAAAAGGAATTAAGAAAGGTGACGCAAAAAAGATATTTAATGTAATGGGATTATCTGTTAAGCATGGAGATATTATTCAAGTTGAGGTAGAAGGTGACAGCGAGGAAAATGACGCTAAACTTTTAAAAGATTTTATTACGGAAAATATTTGATGATTTCATATTAAGAGAGGTGATGAAATATGTATTCATTAAATGGAAAGACTGTTTTCGCCGGTATCGCTATAGGAAAAATTGAACTTTTTAAAAAAGAACAGCAAAGTGTAAGACGATATACTATTGATGATATTGATTCTGAACTTAAAAGAGTAAATCTTGCAAAAGGGAAAACTATATCTCAGCTTAAAACGCTTTATGAAAAAGCTTTAATAGAGGTCGGAGAATCAGGCGCCATGATATTTGAAATTCACCAAATGATGCTTGAGGATCAGGATTATTTGGATTCTATTGATAATATTATTAAAAATCAAAAAGTAAACGCTGAATACTCTGTTGCTGTAACGGCTGATAATTTCGCTGATATGTTTGCCGCTATGGATGATGAATATATGCAGGCAAGAGCGGCTGATGTCAAAGATATTTCTGAACGGCTTATAACCGTTTTAAAAGGAAAAGACAATGATATGTCTCAATCTGAGGAACCGATTATATTAGCTGCTGATGACTTATCTCCAAGTGAAACAGTACAAATGGATAAAAGCAAAATACTTGCTTTTATTACCAAGTATGGTTCAGCTAACTCCCATACGGCGATATTGGCTAGAACCATGGGAATTCCAGCTCTTATAGGCGTTGATTATGCCGATGATATAAATGGAAAAACAGCTATAGTTGATGGAATAAATGGAAAGCTTATTGTAAATCCAGACGAGGATATTTTACAAAAATACAGAACAAAACAGAATGAGGAAGAACTAAAAAAGAAATTACTTAATGAAATGAAGGGAAAAGAGACTATTACAAAGGACGGCAGAAAAATCAAACTTTATTCAAATATTGGTGGTGTTTCAGATATGCCGTCAGTTCTTAGCAATGACGCCGAGGGTATAGGTCTTTTCAGAAGTGAGTTTTTGTATCTTGAAAAAGATAATTATCCTACAGAAGAAGAACAATTTGCTGTTTATAAATCTGTTGTTGAAACTATGGCTGGTAAACAAGTAATTATAAGAACTCTTGATATTGGCGCTGATAAACAAATTGGCTATTTTAATCTTGATAAAGAAGAAAATCCAGCAATGGGTTATAGAGCGATTCGTATATGTCTTGACAGAACTGAAATATTTAAAACTCAGTTAAAAGCTCTTTACAGGACAAGCGCTTTTGGTAATGTTGGTATTATGTTTCCTATGATTATATCAGTTACGGAGGTTAAAAAAATAAAGAAAATTGTTGATGAGGTCAAATCTGAATTAAATACAATAGGAATTTCTTACGGAAACGTTGAACTTGGCATAATGATTGAAACTCCTGCCGCTGTTATGATAAGTGAGGAACTTGCCAAGGAAGTTGATTTCTTTAGTATTGGAACAAATGATTTGACACAATATACATTAGCTATTGACAGACAAAATCAAAAGTTAGATAATATATATGATTCTCATCATCCAGCTATTTTAAAAATGATTAAAATAGTAATAGATAATGCTCATAAACATAATACATGGGTTGGTATATGCGGTGAACTTGGATCGGATATAACATTAACTGAGAAATTTATAAAAATGGGTATTGACGAACTTTCAGTTTCTCCTAATTTTATTCTTCCGATTCGAAGCGATATAAGAAATTGTAACTATGAAAATGTTTAAAATCATAAAAATTTAAATATTCTGGACGGCAATTAATTGCCGTCTATTTATATTATAGTAAAAAAATTTTATTAAGGGATTATAAAAAGAGAACGTATATTCAACTGTGTAAATGGTAATAATATTCTAAAAAAGAAAATGAGAAATTAGCCATGATACAGTTGAATGAAGAAGAAATGAAGTTAGTTAAATTAATAAGCGAAAATTGTAAAACACCTGCAGATGTAACAGAAAAACTTAAAAATCTGTTCGCTGGAACACTTCATATCTTTCTGTAAAAGAAATAAGTAAAAAATGGTATAATTCTGTCCGAGATTGGGGAAAAATATTAGGGCAGTTTACGATATTTTTTGAAGAACGTTTTAAAGGAATACGCATAGCATAGAGGCGGCTTTAAAATAAGGGAAAAACCGCGGGGCTCTGCCCAATGTCATTAAGTTAAGAAAAATTAAATAATAAAATTTATAAGAGTGAGGCTTATTAAAAGAACCCCACTCTTTTTTATAAAAAAATCGGAAAAATAAAAAAAACACTTGACAAATCAGTAAAAA
>CATLIG010000074.1 GCA_949948985.1 uncultured Clostridia bacterium
TTTTATCGGGTTCATTGTTTTTACTTTTATCTATGATTTCGTCAAAGTAATTTTTGTTATTTTGCAGGTTAAATATTTCATCAATTACAATTTTATCTAAATCGTCAACAAAGTAAGTTTTATTTTTACAAGTTGGGTCAATTATCATTTTTTTATTTGTTTTTCCCCTTGAATAGCAAGTATAATATCCTCTTGGAGCGATTTTATTAGGATTTTTTGAGGTATTCCTTTTACAATAATATCTTGCGCCGCAATTTCCGCAGAAAAGTAATCCGGATAGCAGGGTTGTAGCCTGATATGGAGTTTTTTGTGAACCACGTATTTGAAAGGCGCGAGATTGACTTTTGTAAATTTTCTGTGCTTTATTCCATGTTTCTAAATCTATAATTGGTTGATGTTTGCCGTCATAAAGACTACCGCCATAAGAAATTTTGCCTATATATAATGGCAGATTTAAGCAGCTGTTTACGGTTGAGGCATATTTCCAGTTTCCATATTTTGTTTTGTAGCCTTTATCAAATAAAATTAATGATATTTGGTTTATTGTATATCCACTGATGAATAAATCAAAAATTTCTCGTACTTGCATAGCTTCATAATCATTTATTATTAATTCACCGTTAACATAATCATATCCAACAGGGTCAAAGCCGCCGCCGTGCCAATAGCCGTTTTTTGCTCTTTCCATTCTTCCCATAGAAGTACGTTCTTTTATTTGCTCACGTTCTAACTGTGCAAATACGGAAAGAATACCTATCATTGCTCTGCCGAAAGCAGATGACGTATCAAAGTTTTCATTCATAGAGACAAAGTCAACTCCGTTTTTTAGAAAAATATCCTCAATCAAATATAATGTATCTTTTTGAGAGCGTGACAGACGGTCTAATTTATAAACAGCGACAATGTCTATTTTTTTATTTTTTACATCAGAAATAAGTTTTTGTATGGCTGGTCGATTTATGTTGGAACCACTGTATCCGGGGTCAATGTATTTATAATAAATATTCCAATCCTTAGCCTTACAGTAGTTTGTTAAGCGTTCTGTTTGTGCTTCTATGGAATAACCTTCCTGAGCCTGTTCTTGTGTTGATACTCGTATGTAAATTCCGGCTTTCATAAAAATTCCTCCTTACATAAATAAAAAAGTAACAGTTTTATTTAAATTTAAAAACTGTTACTTGACTTTTTTGTATAAAAGTGTTATTATAATGGCACAAAGGACAGTCAACTCCACAGGAGTGGCTTCCACTAAATGAAAGTTATAAAAATAACCACCACAGCTAGCGAGGCAGGGGGTGGTTATTTTTTTGTGCCTATGTAGATTGTCACTACAAGTGCCACAAAGGATATTGCTACAGCAGAATAATCTGCCGTTAAAGACAAAATCTCGTATGTACTCATAGCGCCACCTCCTTTTGGAAGTGGAAACCTTTCCCCCGCAGACCGACTGCCCAATTTAATTATAACAGTTTTTATTTAGTTGTCAATTATTTCTAAAAAATTATTTCTTTTTTGATAAATTTCTTTTTTATAATTTTTAATAAAATCTTTAAAGTTATCATAAACTTGTTTTTCTAAAGGACTTGTACAAAATTTGTTTCTTGCTTCAAGAAGTTTTATTCTGTCTTCTCTTATTTTTGCGGATGTTTCTGAAACATTGCAGAGTTTCATTATGTCTTTATAATTTATGCAGCCTGTATAGTGAAGGACTATAGCAGACATTTATATGTCTCTTGCGAATACATTAGCCTGTATTTCTTCTATTGAGTCTTCAGGTAAGCCTGTTTCAGAATTACGGTATTTTGTTTTGATTAAATCGTGCTCTAATAAACAATGACCTAACTCGTGTGCTATTGTAAAACGTATACGTTGAATGGTGCGGTTTTTGTCATTAAAATAAATTATCTTCTGACTGTTTAAAATTGTTGAAAATCCATCTCCGTCTTTTATTTCTTGATTAAAGTTTTTATAATTTTTTGCTTTTGAATACGGAATTATTTTTATTTTATAATATTCTGCAATTAAGTTTAAATTTAATGGTAAGGAAGTTATTTTGCAATGTATCAAAACTTCCCACGCTTTGTTTCTTGCAGCACAATAACAAGAATAGTTTTTATTTTTGTATGGCATATACTAAATTTCCTTTCTCTCTAGTTTATAGAAATAAAAGTAGAATTGTTTTAGTATTCATTACATTAATAAAGACCATCGTTATTACTATTATCGTAATTTAAATCTTCTTCAAAGCCTTTTTGCATTTCTTCTGTCATTTCAATTTCAAAGTGTCCTGTTTTAGAACCACGGGCAGGAACTTGATATATAGGATATTTCTTTTCAATCTCTTTTTTTGTGCTAAAAGAATATACTAAATTAATAATTGCACTCTTTTGTACTGATGATAATTTTATATATTTTTGAATTATATTACAGTTTTTATCGTCTAAATTAAATTCGTTTTTTAATAAGTTGTTTAATAATTCTTCTTTTGTTTTTTTTTGTTTATCTAGCTTATTTATAGCTGTTGGTGTTACTTCTCCAAATGCTTCATAAATATTTTTAACATTATAAATTTTACAAAGTTTTAGTAAAGTATAAGCATCAGGTTCAGACTTGCCAACCTCCCAAGAACCAAGTGTACTTTTATTTTTTAATTCTAACAAATCTGCTACTTGTTGCTGAGTGAGTCCTGTGGAATTTCTTAATTCTCTCAAAATTTCACCAAATTTTTTATTTGCCATAATGATACCTCCTAATTGAATAATACAATATTAATATTTAAAAGTCAATAATAAATTGAAAAATTCAATTAAAAAGTGTTGACAAATGAAAAATTCAATTATATAATGATTTTATAGTTGAAAAATTCAATCAAAGGAGGTGGTATTTATGAATGCTAAAATTGTTGATTATTTGAGAGATAGTATAAAAGAAAAGGGCATAAAATATAAGTTTATTTCTGAAAAAACTAACATTGAATACCAAAGGTTAATAAGAATTTTTAATCAAAATGCTGTTATTAGTGGGAGCGAATTAATATGTTTGTGTAAAGTTCTTAATATACAACAATCGGAGCTTATGGCTTTAATCGATAATATTGCATAATATTAATTGATTTAAGTTTTTTGCAGTATGTAAAAAAGTTAAAATAGATAAAAAGCTCCTAAAAAGGAGCATGAAGAAAAAGTAAGATTCATAAATCAAATATTTAAGGATTTTATAGATAATGATGATATTGTATATAAGGGTAGTAATTATATGATAATTGTATTTTTAAATTTGTTTATTATAATATCTGATAGTCTATTAATATCTATTGGAGAATTTATAATTACCCTTATACCTTGTTCTGAGGAGGGAGCTTCTTCATATAGTATTCCTTTATTGCGTATTTTTTCAATGTCATCTTTGTCAGTTATAAGAACATATGTATATTTTTTTAATGCCCTTATTCTTAGAAGCTCGATAGTGTAAATTTCAAATTCATAATAAATGTAAAAATATGCTGAATTTCTATTTGGGTATAAGACTATTTTTGATGGAATGTTGTTTTTTACAATTTCTTTTATAATATTAAAACACTCAAGTTCAAATGAAGATAGTTCAAGTTCAAATGAAGATGGCTCAAATACATTTTGATGTTTATATGTTCCTACAGCTAATTCAATAGATCCAATCTTATTGTGATTATTGATATATTTATTTATTACAATAGATTTTGTAGATATTCCTTTCATAAGTGCCTCACAAATAATATTTTTCCCACAATAAGTTGTGGTTGTCTCTTCAGGTAGCCAACCGCAATATTCATTTAAGCTATTGAAAACCGCAACGGCTGTGTCACTGTATTTGTTGTCCACGTCATGCTTTAATGTAACATAATCACCAATAGTAATATGTGAAATGCCCTCTTGTCTATTATTTCCAAAATGATCATACTGAGATCCAACCACAGGAAATTTTCTAATAGAATAAATGGTTTTGCCGTCCTCAAGAGTTTTGGGAAGATTGTAGTAATTATCTATAGATAACTTTTCTGATAATCTATAATTAAGAGGTTGATTAATAGATACTTCTAGTACAAGAGAATTATTTGCATAAGTAGTAGTATCTTTTTTGCTAACGATATTTTTTTCGCTAGAATGGCTTTGCCTTGTAACTAGCCATACAGCCATAAAAATGCAGAGTGCTGCAAGTGCAAACATAATAAGTATAATCAATTTTTTATTGCCTCCTTTGTAATTTTTTTTATTGACAAACTATATTATACTATAAAATACCAAATTATGCCACAAGAAAATAAAATTTATAGAAAAGAGATGAAGAAATGGAAAAAGAGCAGGAAACAATCCGTCTGCCGACTGAGGCAAGGGAGTTTACAAAGTTTTTGAAAAGTCTTGATGAAAAAGAGCAGATAGGATTGAATTTGACTATAGAGGGATTGAGATTATTAGCGGAGAAACAAAAAAAGCGGCTTAAAAACCGCTAATCATTGATTGATTCTTCATGAACCTCTTTGACGGACTTATGAAGAAATTCCATTAAGTCAGTTCTCATATTTTTGGGAAGAGAAAGATAATTGTCAAGTATTTTCTTTTCAAGAGCAGACATATTGAATTCACTTGCTAGTTGGTCGATGGTTTCAGGTTCTCCTGTTTCACGTCCTAGCAGGTAGTCAGTGGTGACGTGGTAGAAGTCAGCGAGTTTTGAAAGAGTAGCGGTACTTACATCACGTTCGCCATATTCATAAGCAATGTAAGCGCGTTCTGTAATGCCAACATTTTCAGCGACTGTTTTTTTAGTTAATTTTTTTGATTCCCTTAAAGCTTTCAAATTATCTTTTAACACAATATCACCTCTTATTATTATTGTACACATTTCGTGAGTGAGTGTCAACATATGATATTGCAAAACACTTATTTTGTGATTATTGTACAAATTAATATATCTGTTTTTGTGTATATTTATTTCATAAAATAATTGATATAAACACAAAAACAGATTATAATATAATCATAGCAAACACAAAAACAGTTTAGCTGCTAAATAAGACGGCAAGTGTCAGAAGGGAGAACAAAATGGACGAAATGACGGATTTGCAATTTAAGACACTGATTAACGCAATCATTCAAATCATAAAAAAGTATGTCACCGCCGACAAAAGAGTTTTATAAATTGCTTATGGAAGGCAAAATCATACATGGAGGAAATCCAGTTTTAAAATGGATGGCTGGAAATGTGGTTGTTGAAAAAGACGACGCTGAAAACATAAAACCAACAAAGAAAAAATCTGTTGAGAAAATTGACGGAATTGTGGCGGCAGTGATGGCGCTTGACAGATGCGTAAGAAATGCCGGAGATACGGGAAGCGTTTATGATGAGCGTGGAATTTTGTTTTTATAGAATTTACGGCAATTACGGAATTACTGCAAAGAGGAGTGATAAGTATGGGTATTTTAAAAGGATTATTTAAATCAAGGGATAAACCGAAAAACAGAACAGCGGGAAGTGCGTACAGTTTTTTTCTGGGAAACAGCACAAGCGGAAAGAGAGTGAATGAAAAGTCATCAATGCAGCTTACGGCAGTTTACTCATGTGTGCGTATTTTAGCGGAAACTATGGCAAGTTTGCCGCTGAATCTTTATGAGCGCAAGGAAAAAGGAAGTAAAGAAAAGGCTTATGAACACCCTTTGTACTTTATTTTGCATGACGAACCCAATCCTGAAATGACTTCGTTTGCTTTCAGGGAAACTCTTATGACTCATCTGCTTTTATGGGGAAACGCTTATGCTCAGATTATAAGAAACGGCAGAGGGGATATTTTAGGACTGTACCCTCTTATGCCAAATCGAATGACTGTTGACAGAGATGAGAAGGGCAGACTGTATTATGAATATATAGTAAGCTCTGATGATGCGCCGATTAATAAAAATTCAACTGTGAAGCTTACACCTTATGAGATGTTTCATATCGCCGGACTTGGTTTTGACGGACTTGTAGGCTATTCGCCTATAGCTATGGCAAAAAACGCTGTGGGAATGGCTATAGCCTGTGAGGAATACGGCTCTAAGTTTTTCGCTAACGGAGCGCAGCCCTCTGGTGTACTTGTGCATCCGGAAAAAATAAAAGATCCTAAAAAGGTTAGGGAAAGCTGGGAATCTGTATATGGAGGAAGTTCAAACGCTCACCGTACCGCGGTTTTGGAAGAAGGAATGACATATACGCCTATTTCTATATCTCCGAACGAGGCGCAGTTTCTTGAGACAAGAAAATTTCAGCTTAATGAAATTGCCCGTATTTTCAGAGTACCGCCTCATATGGTTGGTGATTTGGACAAATCCTCGTTTTCAAATATAGAACAGCAGTCTCTTGAATTTGTAAAGTATACGCTTGACCCGTGGGTTTCAAGATGGGAGCAGTCAATAATGAGGTCGCTTTTAAATGCTGATGAGAAGAGAAAATATTTTGTAAAGTTTAATGTTGACGGACTATTAAGAGGAGATTACGAAAGCCGGATGAGAGGATACGCGGTGGGTATACAAAACGGTTTTATGTCGCCTAACGATGTCAGGGAGCTTGAGAATATGAATTTAATACCTGATGAGAATGGCGGAAACAAATACAGACAAAACGGAAATATGATTGATTTGAACAGCGCTGACAGCAAGGAGGCAGATAATGAAAATTAAAAAATTTTGGAAATGGAAAAACACAGACGTAATTGATGAAATGTCCGGTGAGGAAAATTCTGAAAGAATGCTTATTTTAGACGGAGTAATAGCCGAAGAAAGCTGGTTCGGAGATGAGGTTACACCAAGAACTTTCAGAGATGAGTTAAACGGAGGCAAGGGCAATATTACAGTGTGGATTAATTCGCCCGGCGGAGACTGTGTGGCGGCGGCACAGATATATAATATGCTAACGGAATACAATGGCAAGGTTACTGTAAAAATTGACGGTATGGCGGCAAGCGCGGCTTCAGTTATAGCGATGGCGGGAGATACCGTTTTAATGTCTCCTGTATCAACTATGATGATACATAATCCGTCAACCTTTGCGTGGGGTGACCACAATGATATGAAAAAAGCGGCTGATATGCTTAATGAGTTTAAAGAAGCTATTATCAACTCCTATGAAATTAAGACGGGATTATCAAGGGCAAAGCTGTCGCGTCTAATGGAAGACGAGACATATATGAATGCCAATAAAGCAGTGGAACTTGGTTTTGCTGATGGTATTATTGAAAAAAAAGGAGCGGAAAATTATTTGGTAACAAATATGTCCGCTGTTCTTTTTTCGCGTAAAGCCGCAAACGACGCTTTTTTTAATAAATTAACAGATGAATTCGGAAAGTCTGAAAATATGGAAGAATGCAGTGGTAAAAATATCAATATTAAAGGAAATAAACATTTTGTAAAGGACATTACGGAACGTTTAAAATATATTGAAAAATTTATTTAACGGAGGTATAGATTTATGACTATTGCGAAAATGCTGAAAAAAAGAAAAGACACTGTTGACGCGGCGATTAAATTCGCTGAGTCAAGAAAAACAGACAAAGGGACTCTTACCGATGAGGATTATGAGACTTATCAGAAAATGGAGAAAGAAATAGAGGATATGAGCCGTGAAATTTTGCGTATGCAGAGAGTGGAAGATTTGAAAAACGAATTTGAAAAACCTATTAATACTCCAATTGTTTCAAAACCTGCAATAAATACGAAGGAGAAAGAGATTTCTTTTAGGGCAAGGGACGAATATAAAACAGCTATGATAGGGGCTTTGCGCTCTAATTTCAGGAATGTAAGCAATGTATTGCAGGAGGGTGTTGACGCTGATGGAGGTTATCTTGTACCGGAAGAATACGACAGCAGACTTATAGATGTTCTTGAAGAGGAGAACATTATGCGTGTTCTTGGTACGAAGATTGTGACAAGCGGTCAGCATAAAATCAATGTCGCTGCTACAAAACCCGCCGCTTCATGGATTGAGGAAGGAAAGCCCTTGACATTCGGAGAAACAACGTTTGACCAGATATATCTTGACGCTTTCAAACTTCATGTAGCCATAAAAGTCACGGAAGAATTATTGTATGATAATGCTTTTGGTCTTGAGAATTATATAGTTACACAGTTTGGAAAAGCATTGTCAAATGCTGAAGAGGACGCTTTCTTGAATGGAGACGGCAAAAACAAGCCCACAGGTATTTTCGCGGCGGCAGGCGGAGGTACTGTTGCCGATACTGTTACCAAAATTACATCTGACGTGATGATTAATCTTGTTTATGCTTTAAAACGTCCTTACCGTAAGAATGCCAGATTTATTATGAATGACAAGACGTTGGTATCCCTCAGAACGCTTAAGGACAATAACGGAGCTTATATTTGGCAGCCCAATTATCAGAGCGGAGAGCCTGACAGAATTTTAGGCTATGAGGTTTATACGTCAGCTTGCGCACCGACAGACGCTATAGCTTTTGGCGATTACAGTTACTACAATATCGGTGACAGAGGAACACGTTCATTTGCGGAGCTTAAAGAGCTTTTTGCCGGAAATGGTATGGTTGGTTTTGTAGCGAAAGAAAGAGTAGACGGAAAGCTTGTTCTTCCTGAAGCTGTACAGATTTTGAAAATCGGAAGCGTGAGCGCTGCGAAAGCTTGATAAGGGAGGAGATAAATGATGACGATTGACCCGCAGGAATTGGAGGATTACAATAGGTTCTTGCTAATTGAGGGTTTTCCTTACGATGACAAGGAGGCGTTGGAGGACCTTATGACGATAAAAGCGTTTAGAGAAGCCCTCGGTTCTGGAGAAAGCAGCGAGTATACTATGACAGCGGGAGGGGAAGATGATATAAGTGGCGGTAGTTGATTTGGAGGAAATGAAAAATTATCTGAGAGTGGATTTTGATAGTGACGATGAATTGATTATTGCCGTTATTGAAGCCGCTCAGAAAATGTGTATGGATATAGCAAGAACAGATGATGAGGCTGTTTTTGCTTTGGCAGATAATGCGAGAGTTGCGGTAATGTATGCCGCGGCTTATTTATACGAGCACAGGGAAGAGGCTAATCATCACGATTTAACACGGACTCTGAGCGCTCTCTTGTTTTCTCTGAGGGAGGGTTTTTTTTAAAGGTATATAATATTATTATTTGGGAAAGTAATATTGTATCTACAGCAGTTCTGATAAATAAAACAGTTTATTCAAAATTTTAGTGAAGAAGGTTTATTAGACCTGTTCTATAACCTACCAAATACCGCTTGGCAGATCTTTTTCAGTTATACTCCGCATAATCTTTTTGAAATACCGCAGCGAGTATTACCCAAAATTATGCTTTGTCTGACAAAAAAAATTCTTGTCAATCGCCATCAATCGGGTTGCCGAACAGGTCTATTATTCAGATGACAGAGTCGTAAATAAATATTGAGTAAAGTATTTTTTTTCAGAAGTTTTTCGTTAATTGCTGTAAAAATATTATTTTATAGATACAGGTGGATTATTATGGAAAAAGAATTATACGAGTTTAACGCTGTTATTATAAAAAATGGCAATATAGATGCGGCATATGTGAAGGTACCTATTGATATAAAAAAGGTATTTGGGAAAGGAAGGCTGCTGGTACATGCTACATTTGACGGCGTACCATATGATGGACAGGTGGTAAAAATGGGAACGCCTGATTATATTATTGGAGTAAGAAAGGATATAAGGAATAAAATTGGCAAGTCGTTTGGAGATGAAATATCCGTTACTTTAAAAGAGCGATGATTAATTTTCAGCATCTGTGAAAACAGATGTTTTTTTATTCTTTTTAAGGGTGTTGTTTAATGGAGAATAATATTTTGGGAAGATTAAGGCACAGAATAGATGTGTTTTTGAAAGCGGAAGACAAAACAGAGTTCGAAGAATTAACATATGATTATAAAAAAGTTTCATCTGTATGGGCGGAAATTGTTCCGAAATCCGGAAAAGAGAATACCGTTGGCGGAGATGCTGTACAAGTATCTGTCACGCATAAGATAACTGTCAGAAACGGGGCTGTTAAAGAACCTCGGAATGATATGTATTTTGTTTTTAAAGGACAGAAATATGAAGTTCTTTATTTTATGCCCCATTATAAGAAAAATGATTTGATAGAATTTTACTGTAAACTGATTATTGAAACTGAGGAGGATTATTAAAATGGTTGAAGAAGTAAAAGAAACAGTTGATTTAGAAGATTTAGGTAAGAAAGTATGTATGCCGTGTGAAGACGCTAAGCCAAAGGTACTTTTGGAGCAGCTTATAAGAAAAAAACTTGAAAAGGACGGAAAAAGAGGGGCGACAAAAGAAGTATATGTAAAAAGCCTTGATGCTTACTTAACAGTAACCAATCCGAGCGACTCGCAGAGAATTGAATTTTCTGAAAAGAATAAAACAGGTAATTATCCTGATATGATGGAGGCTTATGCCAAATTGATTTATGATAACTGCCCTATGCTGCGTTCAAAAGAACTGCAGAAGGAAATAGATGTGGATTATCCATATGATACTGTAAAAGCGATTTTTGAAATAGAAGAGGTAATTGATATAGGTGTTAAGGTATTAAATTTCTTTGACGATGATGAAGAGGAAAAAGCGGAGGAAAAATTAAAAAACTGATTGAGCGTGACGGTGAAATGAATATGCTTGCTTTTTTCGCCGTCAGAGGAATTTTACCGGAGCAGATAATAAACAGAGGTGCTTTGGCTAAAAGATTTTATTATCATGCTATGGAAATGTTGGACTATAGTCAATAAAGTAGACAGAAAAAAAGAAAAAAACAACACCTACTGGGGTCAAGCGTCCATACGCTTGCCGGGGAATTGGGGCGGGAAGCCCCAAGGTCTTTGTCTAATAAATAGTCA
>CATLIG010000075.1 GCA_949948985.1 uncultured Clostridia bacterium
ATTTCAAATTCTTCACGGCTTATATCACTTGGATAATTGTGCATTTTATATTACCTTCTTTAAATATTTTCTTTAAATTATAACATAATTTTTAAGATTTCAAAAGTTTTTAGACAGGCTCTTACAAGTGTAACAATACCAAACAGTGTTACTTCTATTGAAGATCAGGCATTTTCTGATTGCAACAGCTTAATAAGCATAATAATACCAGATAACGTTACTTCTATTGGAGAAATGGCATTTCAAAATTGCGGCAGCTTAATAAGTGTAACAATACCAAATAGCGTTACTTCTATTGGTGGATGGGCATTTGAGGGCTGCGGCAGTTTAACAAGTGTAACAATACCAGATGCTGTTACTTCTATTGAAATGCAGACGTTTTCTAGCTGCAGCAGCTTAACAAGTGTGACAGTACCAGATAGTATTATTTATATTGATGAATATGCGTTTTCTGACTGCAGCAGCTTAACAAGCATAACAATACCAAGCGTTACTTCTATTGGTGGATGGTTTACATTTGAGGGCTACAGCAGCTTAACAACAGTATATTGTGTAAAAAATTCATCAGCTGATGAGGCAAGTCTTTATCCTAATAACTGCACAATAGAATATATTAAAGAAACTTCTGACATTGCTGAAAGTGAGAAAAAAAGATGATTTTGGTAATATCTAAGGATTTTTAGCTGCTGAACTTATTTATTTTTAAGTGCTTCATAATAAAAATAGTGTAAAAATTATATATTATAGTGGTGAGTAATATTCATTACGTTTTGGGCAAAAACAGTATTGATGAGGCAATTTACAGGCTTAAAAACAACGATTTTCCAAAAGAAATAAACGCTGTTATATTTCTGCTTCATAAACCGGCTGGACAAGGTACAAAAGAAAATATGCTTTCCGCTGAAGATTCGAGAGTTGCGGAATTTTTCAGACAATTTGATATAAAACACCCTTTTAAAATTGGTATGGGCAGCTGCAACCGTCCCAGGAGCGATAAATTTTTGCGAAAATATTATATGAGTTTCTTGATACTTGCGAGGGAGGGCGTTTCAGTTGCTATATCGGCGCCGATATGATAATGGTCCCTTGCAGCTTTGACCAAAACAAAAAATATGAGGTTTCACTGCGTGAAATGAACATAACTGAAGCTTGGAACAGCGAAGCGTTTGAAAAATTCAGAAACAAAATGCGAAACGCTTGTCCGGATTCTTCCAAAAAGCTTATATGTATGGGCGGCTGCCCTTTAATGCCGGATATAGTTTTTTGCGGCAGCGAAAAAAGAAAAATCAAGTAGTATTAATTTATGAAAATAAGAACAGATTTTGTAACAAATTCATCAAGTACCAGTTATACTATTGATATTGAAACTGTAAATGGAGATTCCTATTCGATTACAGGCTTTGCTAATGGCGGAAGCGGAAACAGCTTAAATGTAAGGGTCGGCGGTGTTTACAATTTATTAAGTAAAATCAATAGACGCCGTTCAGTAAGTTATTAAAAGATGAGATTTCTATTAATTGCAACTTACGAATGTCAAGATACTCAAATTACAAAACAATTTCGGAAGTAGTAAAAATGATAAAATCCAACAGAAATACTGACGATACTGACATAGATTTTGATTTTAATGACGATGCGTTTGAGCAAACGGAAAATTTTCAGAATTTTACAGAGGAATTAATTCAAAATATAGAAAATATAAAGGACATAAGTACTATCTCAATTGAAAGAAGTCATAACGCTTGGGGCGGCGATGGTGTACAATTCAAGAGCGGCGATGGCGTGGAAGGAAAAAAAGGCTCGTTAAATTTAAAAACAGGAAAACTAAACCACTACCGGCTAAAGCCGATAGGTTTATCCTGCTGCTAAAGCAGCCTAAAGTTGTCCAATATCGAAATTATCATTTTTAATTTTTTCTTCTAAATCTTGATTTTTTATATACTCTTGTATGATTTCATCAATAACATTTCCGCTGCTTGCTACAAAATATCCTCTTGCCCACAGGTGCCGTCCCCAAAATTGTTTATTTAATTCTTTATACTCCATTTGTAATTTACGTGAAGTATTTCCTTTAATATATTGTACAAGTTTACTTGCTGACAAATATGGCGGAACCGATACTAACAAATGTATATGGTCTTTACCTATATGACCCGCAAGTATTTCCACTTTGTTACTCTGACATACTATACGAATCAGCTCCCTTGTTCTTATCGCTATTTTTCCTGCTAATACTGGTTTCCTATATTTTATTATCCATACAAGATGATATTTTATATCATACGTGCAATGTGCTGATTTTCTATAATTCTGCATATTATCACCCCAAGTTTAGTATTTCTATTTTTATTTCTTCTAAACTTTAAGGTGGTTGACCTAAAGGTTTCGCCTGAAAGCGAGGGTTTTAACCCCATTATACAGACAATAAAATTCAATGAATTTCATTTTTTATTTGTTCTAAAAGTAATTTTGTAACAGGAGTAAACATTTGATATTTTTTCCATATAATATACATCTTTGTTTCTAAAACAGGTTCTAATGGACGAAAACAAAGCTGGCTTTCAGAGCTTGTATCCGCAAGTTTATCAAAAGTAAGCATACAACATACCCCCTCTTTAACAAAAACAGAACCATTATAAAAAAGATTTACCGAACCGCACATATTGAGCATATCAATATTTTCTCCGCACCAGCGGGGAATATCAGTAAGCATTGATTGTTCTGAGCATATAATCGGAACACCATATAAATCCTCAATATGAATAACATCTTTTTTAGAAAGAGGATTATCTTTTCTCATTAAAACTCCCCAAATATCGGTTTCAGGTATTTCAATATAATTGTATTTTGATAAATCAGGAGGTTCAACTATTATAGCAAAATCAAACAATCCTTTGTCAAGACGTTCTGTTACCTGTTCTGTGTTTCCGCTTAAAATATGATATTTAAAAAGAGGATATTTTTCTTTAAATTGTTTTATAACTTTTGCTATATATCTTATCTGATATGACTCGGCACAGCCGATTCTGACCTCACCACCTGTAATATCATCAAGAGTTTTAAATTCATTTGTTGTTTTATCAACCATATCTAAAATATCTTCCGCTCTTTTCCTGAGAAGCATACCCTCATCGGTAAGACTAATACCCGCGCTTCCTCTTTTAAATAATTTTTTACCTAATTCTGTTTCAAGTTCTTTCATCTGTTTTGATAACGTTGGCTGTGAAATATGAAGAATTTCAGCCGCACTTGTCATATTTTCTTCTCTGGCTATTTCTACAAAATACCTTAAAACCCTTATTTCCATAATATTCTCCCGTATCTGTAATATTTATTTTATTATAACATTTTATGTTATTCTTGTAAAGAATAATATGATATGAATTATAAGTATTAGACATATTGATAATTATTGGATATACTAATATCAACGGAGGTGATAATATGGCTGAGGCTACAGATACCTACGGCATACTTTATCAGAATTTAATTGACGCTGACTGTGATAATATAACAGTTGAAAAATGTATGAAATTGGCTCACGATGGAAAAAAAGCTGAAATGTTATCGTTGCTTTCACGTCATAGAACATCATTGTTAAATTTACTTCATAAAAGTCGAGAAAAAATAGATTGTCTTGACTATCTTATTTATAAAATAAAAAAAGAACAGGAGGAAAAAAGTAATGAGTGAAAACAAAACATTACCCAAAATTGCTCTTGGAGCGTGGTCTTGGGGAACAGGAGCGGTTGGAGGAGATCAGGTTTTTGGAAACCATTTGCTTGAAAAAGATTTGAAACTGGTATTTGACTCCGCTATGTCTAATGGTTTGTGTCTTTGGGATACTGCGGCAATATATGGTGAAGGTACTTCCGAAAAAATTTTAGGTAATTTTATAAAAAACATATCAAGAAAAGATATTATTATTTCAACAAAATTTACTCCACAGATTGCGAGTGATTCTCCTGAGGCTATGCAGGAAATGCTTAACGGAAGCAAAAACAGACTTAATACAGAAATAATTGATTTATATTGGATTCATAATCCAATGGATGTTGAAAAATGGACTCCTAAGCTGATACCTTTGTTTCAAAGCGGACAAATTAAATCTGTTGGGGTATCTAATCATAATCTTGCGGAAATTAAAAGGGCAAATGAAATTTTAGGAGAGGCTGGTATAAAAATTTCCGCTGTTCAAAATCATTACAGTCTGCTTCATCGTTCCTCTGAAAAAGCGGGAATAGTTGATTACTGTAAGGAACATAATATTACATTTTATTCTTATATGGTACTTGAACAGGGAGCGTTATCAGGCAAATATAATCAAGAAAATCCTTTTCCTCAAGGAAGTTCAAGAGCTGTTTCTTATAATTCAATTTTACCGAAATTGGAAATATTGGTAGAGAAATTAAAGCAAATTGGAGAAAAATATTCCGCGAGTCCCGCTCAAATCGCTATAGCGTGGGCTATATTTAAAGGAACATTGCCTATTATTGGTGTAACAAAGGTTTCTCAAGTAGAAGAAGCAGCTAAATCCATTAATATTAAACTTAGTGATGATGAAATAAAATGTTTGGAATTATTGGGCGATGAAGCCGGCGTTAATACGCTTCGTGATTGGGAAAAAAATATGATTTAATAACGGAGGAATTTATTATGAAAAGAAAAATAGCTATAGCCATTACAGCATTATCAATATTGACAGGAACATTTTCCGCTGTATCATTTGCGGCGAGAAATCAGCGTACAATTAACATTAATGAAGGAATTGATGTTTTAGTGAATGGAGAAAAACTTAATATGACAGATGAAAACGGAAATGAGGTTGAGGCGTTTATTCATAATGGAACAACATATATTCCGGTGAGAGCTGTTACAGAGGCAAGCGGAAATAAAATATCATGGAATGGAGATGAAGGAAAAGTGTCTATAAATATTTCTGAAAATAAAAACAACGAGGATTTAACAAGAGCGAGACAAGTAGCTGAGGCTGACAAGGAATATACTTTTGAGCTTGACGAGAATATTAAAAGAGAACATATAACTTACGATAACCGTTATGGCATTGAGATCGCCGCTGATTTATATATGTCTAAAGATTTGGATATGTCAGAAAAACATCCGGCTATTGTTATAGCGGGACCTTTCGGAGCGGTAAAAGAACAATGTGCCGGTCTTTACGCACAGGAAATGGCTAAAAAAGGATTTATTACAGTAGCTTTTGACCCATCATACTGCGGAGAAAGCGGAGGTAAAACACGCAATATGGCTTCTCCTGAAATGTTTACAGAGGACTACAGTGCCGCTGTTGATTATCTTGGATTACAAAGTTATGTTGACCGTGAAAAAATAGGTGCTATTGGTATATGCGGGCTTTCGGGAATGGCTGTTACTGCCGCCGGTACAGATACAAGAATTAAAGCCGTAGCTACAGCTTCAATGTACGATATGTCCCGTGATATGAGCAAAGGACATGAGGATTATTATACAGAAGAACAGCATAAAAAAATAACAGAGCATTTAAGCCAGCAACGCTGGAAAGACGCTGAAAGCGGTAAAGCGGGTCTTGGACCTCACGAGGTAAGTTTTGATGAAAATAATGAGCCTATTACAGGTGTATCTCCTGTTCCCGATGAACTTCCCGAAGGAACAGACGCTGTAACGTCAATGTTTTTTGACTACTACGCAAAACGTGCCCGTAATTCTCGTGCTGTAAATTTTGTTTCATCGTGGACAGCTACTACACCCATTCCGTTTTTTAATTTCCCGCTTATGAGCAATATAAAAGATGTTTCACCTCGTCCGGTTATGTTTATTGCGGGTGAAAACGCTCATTCCCGTTATTATTCAGAGGACGCTTATAAAGAGGCTTCTGAACCGAAAGAACTTGTTATTGTACCTGACGCTGACCACGTTGATTTATATGATAATTTTGAGAAAATTCCATTTGATAAACTTGAAACATTTTTTAAAGACGCTTTAAAATAGATTATATCTATATTTAGGAGGTAATATATGAAAGTTTTATTATTTAACGGAAGCTCTAAAGCGAAAGGCTGCTGTTTTACAGCATTAAATATTTTAGCTGAATCCCTTGAAAAAAACGATATTGAAACTGAAATAATACAGATTGGCAGCAATATAAAAGCTGGCTGTAAAGGCTGTGGGTTTTGTTATAAAAACAATAAATGCGTTACAGATGACATATTAAATACACTTATTGAAAAGGTTAAACTTGCCGATGGCTATGTTTTTGGTTCTCCTGTACATTATGCCGCAGCAAGCGGAGATATTGCAGCTTTTCTTGACAGATTATTTTATATATGCGGAGAAAGTATGGCTTATAAACCGGGCTGTGCTATTGTTACATGCCGAAGAGGAGGAGCTACGGCTGCATTTGAACAGCTTAATAAATATTTTTCCGTTACCAATATGCCTGTTGTGTCTTCCAACTATTGGAATATGGTTCATGGAAATACACCTGATGAAATTTTGCAGGATAAAGAAGGTTTACAGACAATGGAGAATTTAGGGAAAAATATGGCTTGGCTGCTTAAATGTATAGAATTTTCGGATAAAAACGGAATCAAAAAGCCGGAAACAGAAGAAAAAATAATGACAAATTTTATAAGATAATTTATCAAATGAGCAGAAGGTAAAAAGACAGTCTCCTGCTCATTTATGTCTGATTTAATATTTATTGTAGTTATTTTACAGCTTATTAATAAAAATTGAGGACACTTCAAAAAAATTGTTTAATATTATTTACTTTGTTATTTATTAATATTTTTGGAGGTATGACTTATGAGAAAACGCAAATTTATAGCCATTATTACAAGTATTATGATAATTTTAGTTTCTTGCAGCAACACTATAGGAGGCGACAATTCAAATATGAATTCAACTAATAATACAAATAATTCTGTATTTCCTCGGCATGAACCTTATGGCAAAGGCATAGGCGCAATACCCGGTCGTGTGGTGTGGTCGCATAATCCTGATTCCGTAGAATGGAACGGAGAAGGCTATTGGTGGGAACCTGGAAACTTTGATGAGAAAATAATTAAAAGTATGGTAAATAATAGTATCGCCATATTAGGCGGCAAAGAAAACGTAAAAGATGGCTGGAATAGCCTTTTTACCGCTCACAATTCAACAAGAAATAAAACGGCGGGTTATGTAAAAGGGGAAAAAATAGCAATAAAAGCTAATATAAACGGTTCGGCTGTTTTTGATGATGATACATCTGGAGAAACAAAAATGAGTTATACAAATCCTGTTTTACTTAAAGCGTTATTGTTATCTCTTGTTGAAAACGGCGGTGTTAATCCGTCAGATATTACAGTATATGACGTTTCACGTTTATTTCCTGATTATATGGTGGAAATGTGTAATGAGGGAATTTTAAAAGGAGTTAATTTTGTAGGCAGAAATAATGGAATTGCTGATGAAAATAAGCCTATTAACTGGTCGTATGAATTCAGCGGAGCGGTCAATTACCTTCCAACTTGTGTAACAGAAGCGGAGTATGTAATCAATTTAGCGAATCTTAAAGGACATAGTTATGGTATAACGTTATGCGGAAAAAATCATTTCGGCTCATTTATAAACGGTAATACTATGCGTCCTCCGGAGGGAGCTAATCTTCATCAGTTCCTTACAAAAAATGAAATGGGTATATATAGTCCTCTTACAGATTTAACGGCAAATTATCAGCTTGGAGGAAAAACTGTTCTTTATATGCTTGACGCTGTTATATGCGCTAATTCTGAGGGCTCCTCCATAACAGCAGACAATTCAAAATGGCAGCAATCTCCTTTTAATAATGACTATACTTCAAGTATATTTGTTTCTCAAGACCCTGTAGCGATAGACTCTGTTGGAGCTGATTTTCTTATAAATGAACCAACAGTAACTCAAAATAATGGTTCTCTGAGGAATAACCCAAATGTTGAAAATTATCTTCATGAGTCAGGACTTATCTCAAACGTACCATCAGGAAATATATATTATGATGGAAACGGAAACAGAGTTGAAAATCTTGGAGTTCACGAGCATTGGAATAATCAGACAGATAAAAAATACAGCAGAAATCTTGGTAAAAATGAAGGTATTGAGCTTATTAACGCCGAAGAGTATAACAATAAAGATAAGAACAATGTTCTTATAGCGTGTTTTTCAAGAACGGGAAATACAAAGCAGATAAGCGATATGATATATAAACATATAGGCGGAACTCAATTTGATATAAAAACAAAACATATATATTCTGATAATTATAGTACAGTTATACAAGAAGCAAAAGAAGAACAAAACAATAACGCACGACCGGAACTTTTAGAAAATATCAATAATATTGATGATTATGATATTATATTTATAGGATATCCAATATGGCACAATGATACCCCTATGGCTGTTCTTACATTCCTTGAAAGTCATAATTTTTCGGGAAAAACCGTAATACCATTCTGTACATCAGGAAGCAGTTCCCCAAATAAGAGTTACAGCAGTATAAAAAATACGGTTCCAAACGCTGATGTGCTTGATGGTTTTTGGGTTACAGGTTCTTCCGTTTCAAATTCAGAAATAAAAGTCAATGAATGGATAGACAGTCTTAAACTCGAAATAAAAGATAACATCAAAGAAGAAGTTTTTTTATATGGAGATGCTGATAATGATAAAAATATAACCGCAAATGACGCTTCAAGTGTACTTCAAAAAGTGCTGAACTTTAATTTTAAATTGCCTGTTGAGGAAAATTCAAATTATATAAAATATATTGATATTAATAATGACGAAAAATTAACGGCTGCTGACGCAGCAATGATATTAGCGAAATCATTAAATAAAGATTTTAAATTTGTTGTTGAAAACTAATATCTGTTTTTAAAAAAAATAAAGATTTAATGATTTTTAAATCGCTTTAATTTTCTTGCAAATATTTAAAGTGTAGTATTGTAATACTATACCACTTTACAGATTTATCACTATGCCGATTTTGAAAAAATACGCTCTTTAAGCAGTTCTAATACATCTTTTGATTTATTTGCAGTTTCGACAAAATTAACGAAACCGATAATAAATATTTGTTCCTTTATTGACTTGCTGAAACAGAAACGAAATTCCTGTACACTTTTATTTTTATGATCATTAAAGAAGCTGTCTTTATATGGAAGTATTTTCATACCGCAATAAGCAATATTTATAAGATTAACGACTAATTCTATTGCTCTTTTGCTTCTTACCATATAATTGCATAAAGACCAAAATGTTTTTTACTCATAATAACCAACCTCTATATTCCATCTAAATGAATACAAAAACAGAGGTATATAATATATCCATTCTTTACCTGTTTGATTAAGAGGAGCTTTTTCCTGCCACGCACAGGAAATATGTATATCCGCCGGATTGATTGTACTCAAAAAAAGCCTTCTGCCACTTCCGGTTTTATTTGAGGCGGTAACATAAGCCATTATTGTGAGATCTGAAAATATATTTGATATTACTTTGCGATAACCAATAAAATAATTGCCTATTTTGCCGTTGGAAAGTTCAAAATCATTATATATTGAAAGCCATTTCCCATGTTTAGCGGGTCTTCCTCTTTTGCCTGTTCTTTCAGGCGGCAAATCATAAAGTACAGAGTCGCATTTTGCGCCGCAAATTATGTTTAAATTAGAATATTTACTTACAATAGACGTCATATCATTTTTTGCGTACCAACTGTCAAAAAGAAGTATTACTTGGTTTATATTCGAAAGGACAGGCATTATTTGTGAAACCATATCTGCCGCTAATGCCATTTTAGATTTTTCTTTTTGCCACATTTTATATCCGAGGTATAGATAGATAGTGTATTTTTCCGTTTCTTGAGACAGGAATACATATACTTAAACTTACAAAACAATGTTCATTCAAAAACTTTGCCCCTGTATGAGATGAATGGTCAAAAAGTTTATATACACTTTCAAATTTACAGCCAAATTTAGGAACAATAGTATCATCAATTAAAAGAAAAACAGGTTCGTCGGCATAAAAATCTGAAATTAAGCTTATGGCAATTTTTGCGGTAATGTTCATAAATTTTGAATAGTCAAGTTTAGCATAAGAACAGGTATAATAAAAAGCAGTCAAAGATTTTCAGCTTATGCCTTTTAAAAAGTGTGTATACAAAAATCTTATAGAATTTGCGGATTCTAACACAATTACAGAAAGTACAAACATAAAAAGATTTTCTGCTGTACCAACAGGAAAACTTTCAAAATATAAATAAAAATAATTTTTAAGTATTCCAATTAATGAGTTTTTGTTGTATAATAAGTTTGGCATATGAGGTTATGGTGCTATACTAAAAAAGTGGACAGAAAAACAATTCATATAATATAATAAAATAAACAGAAGAAAGGAGTTATTATATATGCCCCAGATAAAATATGACGAAGATTTCAAAAAAAGCATAGTTG
>CATLIG010000076.1 GCA_949948985.1 uncultured Clostridia bacterium
ATCTTTGGTTAATCAGGCAAAGAGCGGTCGCATAAGCAAGAAAAAAATGATGTTTAAAGCTGCTTTAAATCCTGATGTATTGTTAAATATTCTTTTTAACTCCAAAAAGTAAATGCTGTTTCCGTGGAAGTAGTCCCCTTGCAAGCGTCTAAATGGTATATCCATTTAGGGAGCTTGCCTGAATGACCGCCAATAAAATTTCACTAATGGTTATAAACCGCAAACTTAGTCCGTAGGATAGCCTAATTAAAAATTTCAAGGCGGGTATTTAGTGAAAATACGCTGAATAAATTTTGATAAAATTATAATTTTATTTTCAAAAAAACAGTTTATTAATTTTTCTGATTTTGCAAAATTTAGTAGTGATATTTTTTAAAAAATTATTTTTTATTTTTATAAAAATTAATATTCAGTGGTATTTTTTCTTCGGTAATTTTTATTTTTATCCGGCTTAATATTTATTGAATATTTTCCAAAATCGGTACACTCTAAAATTCTTCCGCCGATAGCTTCATCGATTTTAAAAATATCGTCAATACTTCTTTCACTTGAAATAATTGTGATAAGATTTTCGTTAATATAACGTTTGAAAAGAAATCTCAGTCAAAAAAATAAATCAGATCATTTTGAATTGTTCTCGACAATTTTTTCGCCCCCTTTTTCTTGTTTTGTGGTACAATCCAAGTATATGGCTTGACATATAAAAAATCATTGTTGATAAATTGCTGTTTGATTGCTGTATTTTTTGAAACAGGAGTGAGATAAAATGAATTACTGCGGATTTTCACAAATTATAAATATACTTTATAATCAGTTAGGAACAGTAGATCGTTTAAATCAGACAATATTTTTAACTGATTTTATATTTAAAAGCTATAATGAAAACAAGGCTTTAATAAAAGATATTTCGTGTATAAACAGATAATTTACAGGTGAATATTCTGTTGACGGAAGTGTACGGGAATATTACGCTAACAACAAGGAAAAACTGTATTTTGATATTGAAAATTTTTATTATAAAAATGCCGTTGATTTTTATTCAGCGGTATACGAAATACATAAAATAGTTTTATACGATACAAGCATAAGCGAGGGCAAAAAAGAAGAATTATGCGAATATTATAAAAAAGATAAGCACAGCCTTTGTATGTTTATAGCAGAAGTTTTGGTATTTTCAATGTGCAGAGAAAAGTCAAAATTGAAAATAAAATCTTCTGTTATCGCTGAAATAATTATAGGCTGTAAGACAAATAAACCTTGTAAATTTTTTGTTGGAAGGGATAATGAAATAGAAAAATTGCACAGCCTTATTCAAGACAATAACTGTGTATTTGTTAAAGGAATAGGCGGTATGGGAAAAAGTAAATTTGTGAAAAAGTATATATAACTACACAAAAACGAATACAACAATATTATTTATTTAAGATAATAGTAATCTTAAAAATATGATAGCTGATATTCAATTTGTAAATGATACGGAAGAAGATAATTCTGAAGAACGTTTTCGTAAACATTATAAATTTTTAAAATCATTAAGAGATGATACGCTTATTGTTGTTGATAATTTTGATACAACTATCGAAAATAAGCCATTTTTTGATGATTTTATAGATAATGAATACAAAGTTATTTTTACCACACGCAGCAATTTTGAGGAATATGAATGTTTATAGCTTGATGTAATAAAAGATGATGGACAAATTTTAGATATAATAAATTTTTTCTATGCTGTAAACGCTGAAAATCGCTCTGTATTGCTCTTTATTATGTTAGATTGCTTAATTGATTGTAAATCTTTACCAAAGGTTATATATGAAAATTGATTTCCATGTAAAATAACAAAAAAATATTGACAAAATTATCTAAAAAGTGTTATTATAAACGAGTCAAGAGGTATTATATATATCATAAGATGTCGTATTTTACAAGTAATTTATTAAAACTCATTGAATATTTCTATACAATCTCAATGAGATATTTAAATAATTTTTAATAAAATATTTTGAAATTTGAAAAATTAACAGACATGATATCAGAATATTAGTTTTCTGTGAGCTGTTATAAAAGAAATTCTAGGACTATCTGTTTCCAAAAAGAATTATATAGCGAAGAAATTTGTGTTGTAGCAAAATAAAAATAAAGGCAAGAGCATTTTTAGAGGTTTGGAATCTTTTTGCGATAGAAAAAGTTTCCGATAATATTAATATTATTGATAATTTTTAAATAAAATCCAACAATTTAACTATCACGATGAGTTAACTTAATAAATTTATATAAAATATAGAATAGATTTTTTGTTGTGTCATAAGAGTAGATTATGATTTTCTTGATTAAAAAGTATGGATATTTTAGAACCTGTCTAAAATCTTTATAAATTTATAAAAATGATTTATAATATAAAAAACATTTTAGGCAGGTGAGATAAATGCATAAATATCCAAGTGACATTAGTAGAGAAGAATTTGAAATAATTCGTAAATATTTAGAAAATGCCAAAAAGAAAACAAAACCAAGAAAAGTTGATTTATACGATGTTTTTTGTGCAGTTTTATATATATTAAAAGGCGGAATACAATGGAGAATGCTGCCTTCTGATTTTCCAAATTGGAAATTGGTTTATTATTATTTTACTGTTTGGTCAAAGAAAAATGATGAAGGTATAAGCATACTTGATATAGTATTAAAAAAAATTAGTAAAAATGATTAGAAATGATTCTTTGAAAAAAGATAAGCCAACACTTGGAATAATTGATGCGAAAAGTATAAGAAATACAGATATAGCTGAAAAAAAGGGATATGACGCTGGTAAAAATGTTTCCGGAATAAAATTACATATTATTGTTGATACAATGGGTCTGCCTCATGCCATTTATGTTTCCTGCGCCAATGTAACTGACAGAAACGGTGCGATACAAGCAATTTCTTTAAACGCAGATTCTCTTTCCTGCATAAAAAAATATATAGTCGACGGAGGATATACAGGAGATAAATTTGCAAATACAGTAAGAGAACTTTGTGAAGCGGAAGTTGAAGTTGTAAAGAAAAATGAAATACATAAGTTCGAAGTTCTTCCTATGCGCTGGATTGTAGAGCGTTCTTTTGGCTGGCTGGAAAAGTACAGAAGACTTTGGAAAAATTGTGAAAGAAAACTCTATACATCTTTACAAATGACTGTTTTGGCTTTTATTTCGTTACTTATCAAAAGATTTTAGACAGGCTCTTAGCATTAAATTAATATGAGTTATCTTATATGTTTATGGTTAATATTCATAAAAGGAGGAAATATATGCTTAATATTATTGACATTGTCAAATATACTGAAGAAAAAATTTCAAAACAAATAGATTCAGCAGTTAACACAGTAAAAGAAGAAGAAAAAACTCGTGTTGCTCGAAGAAAAAGTGAGGCATATTTTAATGTATTAGTTAGAGCTAGTTTAGGTGTTTCACAGGGAATAGAAATTGATACTCGCTTGCAAGCTCTTTGTGTTGCTGCACCAGAATTTCTTTTTAGTGGTATTTTTAAATTAGGATACGGGAAGAGCCGTCATAATAAAAAGTCAATTGATGATAGTGTGGCTCCTCAATTATTAAAGAGTTATTATAAAGAGTTTGAAAATGATGCAATTTTAAAAGAACCTGTAAAATTGGTAGAAGCTATCAAAAATAACACGATTAATAAAGCACTTCTTTGTCATGGATTATCTGCATGTAATGATACGATTTTGCTTTTAGCTGATATTGGTCGAAGTGTAAGAATTTCATATGCATTAGGATTGCAGAATTTTGAAATTATGTTAGCAGATGTTTCTTGGATTAAACATAACCGCTCCCTTAATCGAATTTATAACTCTACCAAAGAATTTGTTGATGAATTAAGAGTTTGTTTAGATAAAAGAAAAAGATTGTATGAAGTGTTAAATTTGAATTACACAGCTTTTGGTATTAGTGAAAAAATAAATAATAAATGCTATATAAGTAGGAAAAATCTTGCTAGTAAAATGTCAAAATGGCGTGATTTGGCAAATGTAATTTGGGGCGAAAATGTTTTAGATGCACATAGTATAGAAGTGAAGCGTGCAATTGGAACAACATTTGATAAAATTAATTTAAAAAAAGAGAACAAATATTTAACAAATGCCTTTAAAATGTTGCTTTCGGTTAATAATGAGGTACCAAAAAAGTTAGAAGAAATGTTGAGGAGTGAACTTAGTGCTTTACGTACTATCTCTGATTTATTCAGTACTTTTGATGAAGATATTTTTATGTATTACTTTGCACAATATTTTGCACAAAGTCAATATACAAATTATCTTAAAATAGCTAATATCTCTGAAAAAAAATTTGATGAACCATTTTCAAAGAAAAGCAGTGATTTTTCTGTACTTGTTGGTTCAAATGACGTTTTGTCTAGTAGCGTAGAAATTAATCGAGATCATCAATTGTATTTACCTTGGTATCAACTTGGAAAATTGAAACTTTTATCATATACATCTACTTCTGGTGATGTTCTGAAAAATTATGATGAAAATGAAAAAGTTAATTTAGATAAATTTTCTGCTGCAACAATATTGCTTGATGATTATGGTAATGAAAAAATCAAGAAAATAGAAGAAATTATTTTAAATACTCCAATTGAACATAGAAATAGATTAGTTTCTGATATTTTGTCTTTTATTAGGTTGTTACTAAAAAATGATATTCCAGATGAACTTAAAAAATATATTTTAGAGTTATCAAAAGATATAGGAAATCAAATGGTTTCAACTGAAAATGATATAGAAACATCTAAAACCATTTATAGTGATTGGCTTCAGTCAATAGGAAAAAATGATGCAGTTATGCCTTTTCATTTGATTCCTTATTTTTGGGAAGAGGAAGATTGGACTGATAAAAAAATATTAGCATTTTCTAAGGTGATATCACAAACATTAGAATTAGTTTATGAAATATGCGAGTAAATGAAATAAGTTTTAAGATATGAATAATTATACAACGAGTTTCAACGGCAAAAGTTACAATAAATAGAAAAATCGTAGATCCTATTGGAAGATGACTCTTAATTTGTGTTTGTGAAAATGATACTATGCGGTATACTTTTGCAAAAAAAGAAAAAGAATAGATAAATAAAAGGTATAATAATAACAAAATAATTACAATGAATGATATATTCTTGCGAAAAAGACAGCTAAGTGTTATGTTGTGTCAGGCAATATTAAAAAGGCTCTTGAAATGCTGCAACTATTTGCTGAACATTTCAAGCCTTATTATATACCACAAAATTACGCTGAATATATTGAGTGCTGTCAAAAAGAAAAAAATAATTTTTTGCTTGAATATGCTGAATTAATTGAGGTTATCGGTGTTTTTAAATCCAAATTAAAGAAGAATACTGATTTTGAGAGAAAAACAGCCTTGAAAATTTATAATGCTGTTTTTGAAAATGAGCCTGATAAACTTGCGGAATTTAGAGAGAATATAAAACTTTTAAAATAAGAGGAAAACAAAATATTTTTTTATAGAACATTCTGCTTAAATTTTTGTTTATAGTTAGAGGTAAAACCATAAATTCTAGGATAATTTTAAAAATAAATAATTCTCAAAATGTTAAAAGTTTTAAGGAATTAAAAACAAGAAAAATAATCTTTTCTATCTTAGCAAGCAATGTTTATGGTTATCCATAAACAAATTTTCGCTTATTATTCCTTTGGAAAATTATGCTTAATTTTATACTTGTTGATAAATTTCCCAAGCCCTCAAAAAGAACACTTTGGCGTTCTTTTTTTAGTCGCTTTACATCGTCTGCTGAATACCTAAAAATAGCTTTCTAATATTTTGTTTTATACGAATTTAACCGACTGAGGAAGTCCCCTGCTTTTTTAAGCGGGTGTACTTACTTTTGTATTCAGAGGGGGTACAAGCTACTGCTAGAATACAAAGACGAATTTATTCGCTGTCGGTTACACATATTTTTATGAAATAAAAATATGCGTAGTCTTTGATTAATAAAAAATCCCTATAAAATATAGTTTTAATAAACTTAAATTTTATAGGGATAATTTTACTTTTTATTATGGAATATTTATGAAATTACTTTTCAACTTCAACAGGCATTGTAAAATTAGAATCAAGTGCTTTTTGAAGAATTATTGCGGCATCTGCAGCGGTTAATTTTTTATCGCCGCTTACATCTGCATATTTCAGCCATTCATTAGTTTTTTCTTGAATAGGTAATGGAAAACTTGAATTTAATACCTTTTGAAGAACCAATGCGGCATCATTAGCGGTTATACCTCTTTTACTATCAATATCACCGAATTTAATGTTAGATAAATCATATTTACTGAATTTTATTTCTATAACAGTAGCCTCTGAAACTTTATCATCAACTGCGGTTATTGCTTTAACTATAATAGTTTCATCTGTTCCGCTTATTGTAAATGGTTCCGTATACTCTTTAGAATTTACCGTGGGTTCAGTACCATCTGTTGTGTAATAAATTTTTGCATCTTCAACACCTGTTTTGATAGAAATATTTATTTCTTTACCATTTTCGGGTTCAATCTCACTTGCTGTTATTTCAGGCGCATAAATAGCTTCAATTTCGGATAAAGCAATAAATTTAGCTGTTAAGTTCAAATTTTCTTTAGCGGTAAAATCATAATTAATGTTGTTACTTAAGAAACGTTCTCCATTATACCAACCTTCAAATAAGTAATCTTCATTAGGTATAGCGGTCAGTTTTACAAAATCTCCTTTTACATATTCACCGCAGCCGTAAACTTGTCCGTTTTCACTGTTTGCGGAAATTTTAACTCCGCAGCTTTCACTCGCAAGCAGCACTTCATCAGGAGAATAAGAATGGTTTTCTGTTTTTACAATAACATTCCCTGATTCTGTATTAGCTGTAAGAGATTCATCTTTATGAAGTGGAATATCATACAGTACAGAACGACCTAAAGCTACATTCTCAGAATTATAATCCTCAACAGTTACGTTAAGTGTTCCGTAATCTGTCGCTGTAATATCAAAACTAATATCATTATCCTCATAAAGATATACAATTTTTAAATCTCCATCTTTTCTAATTCCTATTATTTCGGAAGTAGTGTTTATATCATCATCAATTATACTGCCTATCTGATTACCGTTTTCATCACATACAATTACATTAACAGGGCACATAAAAACCCATGACTTTACTACATTTTTGTTTTTTGTGATTATATTATCAGGTTCAGGTGAATTTGTTAAATATGCTCTTACAGAGCTTATAATAGCTTTTTCTGCTTTTTCTACTTTACTGTAAGCGGTTTTTGCTAATGAATTTGTAATTGTCGGAGGAGTTTCAAGTTCTTTTTCCAGATTTGAAACTATATCTAATGCTTTCTTTGATGATTCAAGATTATTTACATCAAGTTTTTTTAAAGCACCGTAGATTTTCTGAGCATTATAGATAAAAGAAGCTACTTCACCCAATCCTTTATTTTTGAGTATAGGTAATTTTTCTTCTATAAATTTTTTAAAGCTATCTTTGATATATTTATCTGTCCCCATTTTTTGTCCAAAGAAATCTACCATTTGATATATACTGGAGTCTACAGCTTTTAATCCTAATTTTTGAATTTCACTTGCGTAAGAGGACATAATTTCCATACATTTATTTGTGTTCGTAGAAAATGTACCTATGCATGCTACATCCTTACCAGTAGTTCTGTCAACAAGCGTTATGCTGCCTGTTGTAGCAATAAATCCTGTATAACATATTGTTACACTATAATCATCAATATTATAAGTATGTTTACCGGTCTTTATGTTTTTTAAAACTTCCTTTACAATTTTTGCTTCAATCGTAACCATTCCTTTATCATCTGTTTTGTTAATGTCTATATCACCTATTGCTATTTTTCCATCTGTCTGTTCGCTTATATATTTGTATAAGCCCATCAAAGCAGCTTTTTCTTGACGCTCAGATTCTTGCTTATTGCCCGATTGTGATGAAAATGCAAATTCCATATTTTCTCCTACTTTTTGTTTAATGTTTTCAAAGATTTTATCATCTTGAGAAACACCCGAATCTTTCATTTTATTAAGCCTATTTATTGTAAAATTCTCATAATCTGCAACAGTAGCATTATATTTTTCTATATTTATTTTAATTCTTTCTTCCGGCGATAAAGCTGTCAGTTTTCCGTCCTCGTCTAAGAATCCTGTAAAAAACGGATTGGCAACGTCATAATTTACTTTTTCGTCAGCATTCACATTAATTATATAGGTATTTGATTCCTTATAATTATTTGAAGTAAGTTTTGCGTAAAATTTTAAAGTTTTTGCCGCAAGCGAGGTGGGATATATATTAAACTCTATGCTGTCGCTGCCGCCTACATCTATGTCATTCATATCAAATGTTTTAAATTTATCGCTTGAATTATCGGGACTGAGGGATAATCCTTCGGGAAGTTCTATCTGCATTTTAACATCTTTGAGATTGCACTTGCTTAATTCTTCCTCTGTATATCCCTCTCCGCTTTCTTTTATTATAGCAATATTGGAAACTGATATTTTTACAGGAATAGTGCTTTTGTCAAAACTGCCGTTTTGGTAGTTAAACTGATTATCAAAGCTTGTATTCACTTTTATATGCGGTGTTTCAGGGTCGGATTTGTATTCGTAAGCCATAGGAAAACCTTTAACTCTGACTATACAAGAACTTCTGTCACCGTTTGGAAGTGAAGCCGTAACTATTGTTTCGCCGTTTTTCAACAATGCGGCGTTTATCGTTTTTTCACAGTTATAATTTTCCTCGCCTATAAGATGTATATAAATCTGGCTGTTTTTACTTGGCGATAATTCAACAATATTTTCGTTATAGGAATAAGTGATTTTATCCGCCATATTTTCGTCTTTTAAAAGAGCGTATAACTGACCGTTATATCCGCTGCCTGTGTCAATAAACGAATCTTTTGAAAATTCATATATTTTCTTTTTGAATTTTATACTGTCGCCAATGTCCGCAGGGAGGTCACTTTCTGTTAATGTGTATTCAATGTAGCCGTCTGATAAATATGGAATATTATTATCCTTTGCGTAGCTTTCGGCGTAAGAGCCTTTAAAACAATGTATTGTTAGTTTTTTGCAACCAGAAAAAGCATCCCACCCAATAGAAGTAACGCTGTCAGGAATGGTTATGCTTGTTAAGCTGCTGCAGTACTTAAAGCAAGAGGTCCCAATAGAAGTAACGCTGTCAGGAATGGTTATGCTTGTTAAGCTGCTGCAGTCCCTAAAAGCATAGCTTCCAATAGAAGTAACGCTGTCAGGAATGGTTATGCTTGTTAAGCTGCTGCAGCCCCCAAAAGCATAGCTTCCAATGGAAGTAACGCTGTCAGGAATGGTTATGCTTGTTAAGCTGCTGCAGCCCCTAAAAGCTTCGCCCCAAATAGAAGTAACGCTGTTAGGTATTTCATAATTTTTACTTTCTAACCCTTGTGGATAGTGTATAATGGTCGTTTTATTTTTATTAAAAAGAATACCTTTTATACTTGTATAATTTTTATTGTTACTTTCTACATTTATACTTGTTAAGCTGTTGCAGTTCCAAAAAGCATAGTCATCAATAGAAGTAACGCTGTCAGGAATGGTTATGCTTGTTAAGCTGTTGCAGTGCTCAAAAGCTTCGTACCCAATAGAAGTAACGCTAACTTCGTTAATAGTTTCGGGAATAACGGCAGAAGTAACTGCGGTATCACAATCTATTATTGTTCCTGTTGAAGAATCAAAATAAATATTTCCTCCCTCAACAGCGTATGTAGTATCGTATGTTGCGGCTAAATCAATTTCATTGTCGTGTTCTGCTTTCTCTTCAATTTCAATAGCCGCACCGGATACAATTTCTTCTTCCTGTAAAACATTATTTTCTTCGCTATTTTGTGCAAAGCACAAGCCTTGGCTTGAAACCGCCATAACAAATGACAACCCTAAGCTAATAAGATTTTTTAACTTCATTGTTTTTTCCTCCCATTAGTTTTTTGTATAAAAATACAATTTTATTCTATTATACCCCACATCACCTTATTTCGACAATATTTTTTTCTTAAATTTGGCATAATAAAGTATCTTTTATCATTTTAACAGCAAAAACTTATAAAGTCAACTACATAAAGTTAAACTATCAATAGTTATTTTTATAAAATATTACTATAAATTTTTTCAAGGGTGATATTATGACATTGATAGAAGCTATAATAAAAA
>CATLIG010000077.1 GCA_949948985.1 uncultured Clostridia bacterium
TTTGCCTTTTCCAAATCTTCTCTTATAATTTCAAATTCTTTACGGCTTATATCACTTGGATAATTGTGCATTTTATATTACCTTCTTTAAATATTTTCTTTAAATTATAACATAATTTTTAAGATTTTAAAAGTTTTTAGACAGGCTCTTAAAAATGGATTAATACATCCCAACGGGTTGCTTGAAAAACTAAATATCAATACTGTCAATCCTCATAATGATAAATTTCTGTTTCGTATCAGTTAATGTTGTTGACTTATCAAGGTTTGCAAAGTGTATTTGTGAAGAAACTGCAAATGATATAAATACGCTTGTTGAGTTGGGATTTATCAGAAACGAAAACAAAATACTTTACATAAATGAAGTAATGCGTGATATGGTTATTGAGGAATTTAAGCCATCTGTATCTTCTTGTAAAAATCTTATAAAAAATCTTAGACTTGAATGTCTGACCTATGGTTTAGATAAATTTTATTATAATGAAATATTTGATTTTATCGAAAATAAGATAAATAAAATTTCTGTTGATAATACAGAACTGTTTTTGGATTTTATAGGCGAGGCATTTTCTTATGCCGATAAATATAATTATTTACCTATTATGAAAAGGGTAATTACCGAATACAGATATTACATAAAAAATAATCTGACCGATAACATAAGATTTAAAGGCTTGTATTATATGTTTAAAGCGGTTCACCTAATTACAAAATATGAAAATGATTTTAGTAACGCTCTGAAATTTATTGAAAAAGGAATAAGCATAATAGAGGAAAATCTAAATTCTGAAACAAAGCATTTATTGGGAAATTTGTATTCAATTTACGGAAGTTTTAAACTACAAGACAATCCAAAAATAAATAAATAAATAAATAAACTGATAATAATAGGATATTGTCAAAAAGCCTATAAACTTTATGAAGAATTCGGAACATTAAAAAGCTATGATGGTTACTGTCTTGCAAAAAGAATATCTGCTGTTTATGTAAGTATGAAAAAATATGATGAGGGACTTGATATTCTTGAAATTTTTGCGGAATATTTTAAACCTGATACAATTCCCAATAGCAGAGAAAAGTTCAATTTTCTTTCAAAAGAAGGAAGAATGGATACTATTACAAAATACATAGAACTCATATGCGATATTTATACTATAAAAAAATTTATCGGAAGAAATGCCGAATATGAAAAACAAATAATATCTAAAATATAAAATATATCTAACGTTAATAAAATATTAAAAACAACAGAAAATATTATGTAAAAAAAATATGGGTTTCAAATAAAGTCTGTAATTAGACTTCTATAATTATCCTTAAACAACTTAACTGTAATACTCAAATCCCACAAAAGCTGTCAAGGTGTACTTACTACCATTGTGGGATTTAATAAAATAAAATTGGCGGATTCGGGAATTTACAGAAAAAGTGGTGGTTTGAAATTTTTTCTGTAAATTCAAATCTTCTATGGTAAAATTTATTTAAGATAAAGGAGAAAGCATTTAAAGTCTTACTCCTTTATTTTTATTATAGAGGATATTATAAAAATGTCAATAGTGCATGTTATATTTTTGTTATCAACACGATTATTGATATTTACTGCGGATAATGCAGAGCTGATTTTACTGACAGCAAGAAATTCAGAAGCAAACTTATTTTATGGTTTCGACATATTTCTTAATTTGACAGCCTGTTTGGAAACATTATTGCCAGCTCACCTCTGATTTTGCCCCAGTTTCTTATGAGAATACTCCATTTTTTGTTGATTCAAATGTATTATATCATTATCTAAATCTTAATGTATTATTAAATATTCTTTCATTGAATTGCAAAATTATTTGTATTTTTGCATGAAATATTTTTATACACTTCTCTATTTACTAAATTATTGTAACAAATATATATTCAATAGAAATCTGATTTTCAAATTTCTTTATATTATGTATTCAATATCAGGTTCATGCTTCATATTCAATATTTCAAATATTTTATCACGTACAGCAACAAAATCACTGTTTGTTCTTTCTCTGTAACGAGAAAGCTTAACATCAATAATCTTTTTTATTTTCCCTGGATTGGGAGTCATAACAACGATTCTGTCTGATAAGTAAACAGCTTCTTCTATATCGTGAGTTACAAAAATTATAGTTTTGTTTTCATCTTTTGATATTTTAAGAACATCGTCCTGAAGCTTCATTCTTGTTATAGCATCAAGCGCGCCAAAGGGTTCGTCCATAAATACAATATCAGGATTTACGGCAAATGCTCTTGCTATTGCAACTCTCTGCTGCATACCACCAGAAAGCTGTTTTGGGTGAGCCTGCGCAAATTTTGAAAGTCCAACCATTTCAATATATTTTTTTGCAATTTCTTTTCGTTCATTTTTAGGTACTTTTTTTGCTTCAAGACCAAGTTCAACATTTTTCTCTACCGTTCTCCACGGAAACAAACCATAGTTCTGAAATATAGTAACATTTTTTCTTGATGGTTCTTTAACTTCTTTTCCCTCAATAGTTATACTGCCGTTACTGACAGTATCAAATCCTGCTATTGCGTTAAGGAGCGTACTTTTTCCGCAGCCTGACGGTCCAAGCAAACATATAAACTCACCCTTTTCTATGGAAAGAGAAACATTATCAAGTGCTGTAAATTCCTTGCCTTTTTGATAAAATGTTTTTACGGCATTTTTTATTTCAATATACATATTACACCACACCCCACAATTTGAGTATAAATTTTTCCGCCTTTTTCAAAACAGTATCAAGCAGCAACCCTATAATACCTATTACAATAATTGTAGCAAGAAGTACATCAGCTCTTAGGTTATTTCTTGAATCAATAATAAGATATCCAAGACCTGATTGTGAACCGACCATTTCTCCTGCAACAAGAAAAATCCAAGCGCTTCCAAGCGCAAGATGAATACCGTTTGCTATCTGAGGAAATGCTGTGGGAAGTACAACCTTCCATAAAATATGAGGCTGCTTTATTCCAAAGTTTTTTGACACCTTAAAATAAATATCATCTATTCCTCCAACTGCCGATACAGTTGATAAAAGTACAGGAAAAAAAGCCGCAATGAATATTATTACAACAGCGGGAGTGTCGCCTATGCCGAACCATAAAACAATAAACGGCATCCATGCCATAGGCGAAATAGGTCTTAAAAGCTGAACAATCGGATTAACGTATTTAAATAATCCCTTAAACCAGCCAAGAATTAACCCTAAGAAAACAGATAGAATTACAGCGCTTATGTACCCTAAAGCAAATCTGTACATACTTGCCACCGTATTTTCAAATACAGAACCGTCCCGCACCATTTCCACAAGAGCATTCCATACATTCAGCGGCGACGGAAATAAAGCCTCATTAAAGTTGCTTGTAATAAAAATCAGCTGCCATAGTGCGATAAAAACGATAAATGATATAATTATCGTCTTTATTGATAATATTGCTTTCATTAAAATCAGCCCTTTCTTACCGGTTATAAGTTATTTTTGATAAATTCTTCGTATTTTGGCGGATTATCGGATAAACCATACTTTTTAACCTTTTCAACAAGAGTATTATATGTATCCTTTGTTATATCAAGTTCATCATATGAAATCCATTTAAGGGAAATATCAAGTACATCATCGTCCTGATTAAGATATTTTTTAGCAACTTCTTTTGCCTTATCAACCGAAAGATTTTTGCCCGCTGTTTTATAACTGTCTAATAACTGTTTTACGATTTCCGGTCTGCCTGTTATAAAATTATCGGTAAAAACCAATCCGCAGCAAAGTGAATCCGGCCAAAGTTCCTCAGAAGAAAAAAGTACTTTTCCGACACCAAGCGATACGGCTTTCGCACCAAACGGTTCAGCCACACAATAGCCGTCAATCTGACCTCCGGCAAGAGCGGAAGGCATTTCTGTCGGAGCAAGTTCTGTTATGTTAATATCAGAGGCAGTAAGTCCTGCTGATTGAAGAGCGTCATTAAGCAGTATGTTATGTGACGACTGTCTGTGAGGTATAGCAAATGTTTTGCCTTTTAAGTCCTCAACACCGTTAATGTTGTTTGATACAACAATTACATTACCGTCCTTATGTCCTAGAGCAACTGTTTTTATATTAATGCCCTGCTCCTTAGACTTCATAGCAAGCTCAATAAGTACAGACGCACCATCAACTCTGCCAGTATTAAGTGCGTCAAGCAATTCTGGCCATGAACCGTATTTAACAAACTCAATGTCAAGTCCTGTGTTTTCTTCAAGTTCTTCCGCCTCCTCAAATAACGCAAGTGCGTGAGTAATGGGAATATATGCTATTTTCACTGTATTACTGTCATTATTATCAGAATTTAGCTGATTATTGTCAGTCTGAACAGCATTTGTACATCCTGCAAATGACAGTACCAGTAATGCCGCTGTAATTGTTTTAAAAAATTTTTTCATAAATAAATCGTCCTTTCACTAATCCCATCCAAGTGCTTTTCTTTTTAACTTAATATCTTCAACAATTTTATTTCCGAGAGATACAGGGTCAGCATCAACGTTCATTGTCGAACCAAGCAGTTCCTTTGTACCGTCTTTAAGAAATTCTATTACATTTTTTGAACCATAAATCTGTGCCTCAACACAATGATATGAATTTACTCCCATTAATCTGAAACCAAGTGCAGCATCTATCCCCTTTTCATTTCCCCATTCCGGCGAAGTAAATGCGAAAGGCATTTCATAAATTTTTTTGCCGCATAAATTTGCAAGTCCTCCGAATATACCCGATGAACGGGCATTGTCAATACATTCACCCACATGCCAAACAGGCGGCAAATCGGGAGATAAAAATTCCTTCAGGCTGTTTCCTGCCTTATTGCCTGCGTCTTTACCGCAATATCCAAGCTTCATAAGCGGAAATGACGCACATCCGTTTGAAAGTATAAGAATATTGTTTTTTATAAGAACATCCGCAACGTCAACCGTAGACTTTTCATAAATTGTTTTAGGATTACTGCATCCTACCATATTGACAATACCTAAAATTTTTCCGCTTTTCAAAGCGTCAGCCAAAGGCTGCATACTGCCAAAGCGCTTATATATGTATTCAACCGAAAAACCGACCTCCGCTTCAACCTCATAAGGAGGAATATATACAGGCATACCTTTTCTTACGTCAAAGCTTTCTATTGCCCTTAAAACAATTTTTTCGGCAAGCTCTCTTGTCCGCTCAATATTTGAATGGTGATGGTCATATTCAAAACGCTCCGCACCCGGAAGTCTTGCCGATTCGCTTGTAGTTATAACAACTGTTTTAAAGCACCTTGCGACATCCATAATCGAAGGGAACACATCCTGTACATCGGCTACCCAAAGGTCAAGCGCTCCCGTAGCAAGAACAAGTTCCGCCGAAACAGCGTTTGAAAGAGGGATAACTCCGCCGTAACGATACATTGCCGCAAGTCCCGAGCAGCAAATACCATAAAATCTTATGCCCTTTGCGCCTTTGGATTTTGCAAGCTCAATAAATTTTTCTTCTTTTCCGACTTTTACAATCTCACTTACAAGAAGAGGAAGATGCCCGTGCACCGCTATATTTACATAACCCTTTTTCAAAGCTCCGATATTTACCTTTGATGTAACCCTGTCGCCTACGCCAAAAAGACAATCTGTCGCTATGGAAGCACCCAATACACCGGAAAAAGTAAACGCAAGTCCACATCTTAAAAACTGCCGCATTATACTTTTCCAGTCGCCGTCTGTAGCACAGCCCGATTTATGATATGCCTCAAAAACCTCGTGATAAGCACTTATTGGGAGTATATCAAGCTTTTCCCATACCTCTCGTCTTTCAGGAGGAGCACAGGCAGCTATTGTTTTATAGTCATTCGGCAATGTTCTTGATATATCATCAAGCAGAGCGTCAGCCAATTCGGAAGCGATTTTGTTAATACTCCTTCTTTCCGTTTTTATACCAAACAATTTTGCCGTATCCTTAATTTTTTGTTTACCCATAATAGGCACATCAAGCTTACCCTCCGCTGCCCATTTTAACGCTAAAATAACCTCTCTTGCGTGCATACCATGCTGTGCCGCACCTGCCGCCGCAGAACGCAGTAAATTTCTCGCAACAATAAGGTCAGCGTCAGCGCCGCATACCCCTTTAGGACTTTTCTGAGTTATTTTACATGGTCCCATATTGCATATTTTACAGCATATACCTGCAAGACCAAAGCTGCACTGCGGTTTCTGCCTGTCAAATCGATCAAACGCAGTATCAATTCCAAGCTGCTCTGTGCGCAATAGCATTTCCTTAACCGCAGGGTCTGGTGTTTTATCAATAACATCCTGCTTTGAGGGAAATGTCTTCTTGTATTCGTTTACGGCATTCATATAATCCTTTATAAATGAGTTTTCGTCCTCGTTATCAGTATGGTCAGATTTTGCGACAATAGTTGGAATTCCATTCTTATCAAATCCTATTAGCACTCTGTGATTATGTATATGCTCATGTTTTTCTTTAATTTTTTTCATATTTTCACCCACCTAATTAAAACTTATTATTTTTTAGCTCACCTATAAAATATATCTTTTTAATAGGTTATATATGATTATATTACTTCTATATTTTTTTGTCAATATAATATGCAAAAATTTTTATCTTTTAATAATAATTACAACAGTTTGTAAAAATCTTCTGTCAACATTTTTTATTAAGCATATTTATTTTTCTGATTAAATATTTCGTTTTACATCTCCTCTATCGGTAACAATTTTATATCCGGTAGCTTTAACTCTCATTTCAAGGCACTTTCTGCATTGAGCAGATTCATCTCCGGTACATATTTTATTGTCATAAAGCTGATATAATTTTCTTACATTTACAGGAGAAAGATTAGGCATAACTACATTTGCACCCGCCTTCAATCCAAGCTCACGTCCCAGCTGATTCAAAGTTCCAAGCGCTGTTGTTGCAGGAATGAGCGCAAATGGAAATAATAATCTTAAAATTGCTATCAATCTTAAACAAATATGCAAATCACCATTTTTATATTCTGCAAACGGTGTTTTTTTATGTGCTATAAAAGGTCCTATTCCTATCATATCAGGCTTCAATTCCTGTAAAAAGCGCAAATCTGATATAATATTTTTTGTTGTCTGAAATGGACTTCCAACCATAAAACCTGAGCCAACCTGATAACCTATTTCTTTAAGATTTTTAAGACACTTTTTTCTGTTTTCCACACTCATTTTATTGGGGTGCAATTTCCCATAATGTAATGTATCAGCTGTTTCATGTCTTAAAAGATAGCGGTCTGCACCTGCGTCAAAATAGGATTTATAGCTTTCATAACTTTTTTCACCTATAGAAAGTGTAACTGCACAATCATTGTATTTTGATTTTATTTTGCTTACAATATTACATATAAGCTTATCGGTAAAAAACAAGTCTTCTCCTCCCTGTAAAACAAATGTCCTGAAACCAAGTGCATACCCTTCATCACAACATTTCAGTATTTCTTCAGGAGTCAGTCGATATCTTTCAGTATTTTTGCTGCTGCATCTTATTCCACAATAATAACAATCGTTTTTACAATAATTTGTAAATTCAATAAGCCCTCTTATATATACAGATGTACCATAATTTTTACGTCTTATCATATCTGCTTCCTTAAACAATTCATCTTCTGTTTCACCGTTTTCTATAAGAATTTTTAATTGTTCATCAGAAATAGTATTATTTTTAAGCATTTTTATAATTTCCATAACAATAAACCTTTCTGTTCGTCCATTTCTCTGTACATATTTAATTACTAATTTACAGGTTCGATTATCATAATATTTATACATATCGTTTTATATAGCTTTCACTATAATCATACATTATTGTCTTTAATATCTTTATTTTGCCATTTATACATATCTTCTAATGTTATATTATCAATAACAGAATTTACAGCATCGTTAATTTTTCCCCAAAGTATTGTATTTACACAATATATTTTTACGTTTACACAACACAGCATTTTTCTCCATACAAGGAGCAACTGCCAAATCGCCTTCCATTATTCTTAATATTTCTCCAACTGTATAATCTTGAGCATCTCTCTTAAGAAAATAACCGCCGTTTGAACCCCTTATGCTACCGATAATACCTCCCTTTACAAGAAGTATAGCTATTTGTTCAAGATATTTTTCAGATATATCCTGTCTTTGAGAAATGTCCTTTAATCTTATAGGATTATCCTTACTGTTATAAGCAAATCCATCATAAATGAAAGTGCGTACCTTCCTTTTGTTGAAATTTTCATAGTAAAATCACCGCCATATTATGCTTGATTTTTTGCCGCATTTCGGCCAAAATTATTTTTGATTATGAATTAATCAGTATTTCCTTAGTTTTCTTTATCTATTTTTTCCCTTTTCAAAATCTTCATATAATGGAGACATTGCTCTCAATCGATTTACATTTTTTTAATCTATTCAATAACAAATTCTATTTCTTCTATGGTTGTTTCGTCAGACAATGTAATTCTTAATGAACCGTGTGCTGTTTCATGCGGAAGACCTATAGAAAGTAATACATGAGAAGGGTCAAGAGAACCTGATATACATGCCGAACCGCTTGAAGCACATATTCCGCTTTGGTCAAGCAAAATAAGCAATGATTCATCTTCAATAAATCTAAAGCTGAAATTGGCATTATTTGAAAGTCTTTGTGTTTTGTGACCGTTTAATATTGTATGCGGTATTTCATCAAGCACCCTCTGTATGAAGTAATCTCTCAGCTTTGTTTCATATTCTGCTCTTATGTGCATATTTTTCTCTGCAATTTCTGTTGCTTTTGCAAAGCCTATAATTCCGGGAGTGTTATGTGTTTCTACTTTTTTCCCTCTTTCCTGTGCTCCGCCGTGAATAAATGAACCTATTTTTACTGTATTTTTTAAATACATAATACCATTCCTTTTGATCCGTTAATTTTATGAGCGCTTGCACTAAGCATATCAATGTTATACTCTTGTGTATTTATAGGTATATGTCCGTAAGCCTGAACCGCATCTGTATGAAATAAAATCCCGTTACTTTTTGCAATTTCCCCTATTTCCTTAACAGGCTGTATAGTTTCGATTTCATTATTGGCAAACATAACTGAAATAAGTATTGTATCGGGTCTGATTGCTTCTTTTAGTTCATCAATATTTATAACTCCTGTTTTATCAACATTAATATATGATATTTCAAATCCTAACTTTTCTAAATACTCACAAGTATGTAAAACCGCATGATGCTCAATCTTTAATGTAATAATGTGTTTTCCTTTATTCCTGTAAGCAAATGCTACCGCCCTTAAAGCCCAATTATTCGACTCGCTTCCGCCGCTTGTAAAATAAATTTCGTTATTCCCTGCACCAATAAAATCAGCTATTTTCTTTCTTGCATTATTAATGTCATTTTTAACCTTTCCGGAAAAACTGTATATACTTGACGGATTTCCGTATAATTCTTCAAAATAAGGCTTCATTGCCTCATATACTTCATTTTTTACTTTTGTCGTTGCTGCGTTATCAAGATAAATCAATTTACTTCCTCCTTATATATAAAAAAAGACCGAACATACCCAAGGATTGCCTTTATGCAAAACCTCTGGTTGTCCAGTCAGTTTTTTATTCTTATTTTTTTATTTTGTTCAATTTGTACAACTTTTCCATCTTGTATCGTAATGATTATTTGTCCATACTTTATTTCTTCCGCCATTTGTTTAACAATATCAAGGTATTTATCATTTGTGTATATATTATCAGTCATAATATCACCGCCTTTGTACAGAGGCTGCAAAATATTCGGCACAGTGTAAGCTGGCACGAAAATTTACAAAAATACGCAAAATAAATGACAAAAACAACAAAAATAAAAAATCAGCACTTATTGGACAAACTTAAATCAAAAATTTGTCAAAATAAGTGCTGATTTTTTATT
>CATLIG010000078.1 GCA_949948985.1 uncultured Clostridia bacterium
TCATATTAATTTTATTATTTATAAAATTAAATTACTATAATTTTATCATAAATTTCCAAAATAAACAAATTATATTACACAATTATTTCAAATTAAGCGCAAGTCTTTTCATTTCTTCGGCAGCTTTTAAAGTAGCTTCTGTAATTTCAACACCGCCTGTAAGTCTTGCGATTTCAAATATAATTTTTTTATAATCAAGTTCACAAATAGTTGTTGTCGTACTTTTTGAATCAGATACTTTTTCAATCAAAAAATGACTATCACCCATAGCTGCTATTTGAGGAAGATGTGTAATACATAAAATCTGACGCTTTTTTCCTAAATCCGATAATTTCTGCGCAACCTGTTGAGCCGTTCTTCCGCTCACTCCTGTGTCAATTTCATCAAAGATAAATGTTTCAACCGTATCAGCGTCAGCTAAAATAACTTTCATAGCAAGCATAACTCTACTCATTTCTCCGCCTGAAGCGATTTTAGCCAAAGGCTTTAAATCCTCGCCTAAGTTTGGTGAAATCAAAAATTCTATTTTATCTCTTCCATTAGTTGTAAATTCACTTTTTTTTGAAATATCTACTTTAAATTTCGCGTTTTTCATACCTAATTCTTTTAATGTTTTTTCAATCCCCATCTGAATTTTATTAGACGCTTTTTTTCTTTCAGCAGAAATAAGGTCGCATATTTTTCTTATTTCTGCCTCAATACTTTTTTTTAATTCAGTAAGCTTTAAAAGCTCATCTTCACTGTTTAAAATAAAATTAAGTTTATTTTCAAGTTCTTCACGATAACATAATATCCCTTTTATATCTTTATTATATTTGCGTTTAATCCTGTAAAGCATATCAAGACGCTCTTCTATTTCCTCAAGCTCATTTTGATTACTGTCAATACTATCCGCATAATCTCGTATTCTTTCAGCAATATCCTCAATATCAGCCGATATTCCTTCAAGCTCAGAACAAATTTCTTTTTGAGCAGGGTCAAGTACGGAAATTTTAAAAAGACAGTCAAGAGCTGATGATATTTTATCAGAAACAGAACCATTTTCATCTCTGTATAAAAGTGATACAATTTTATCTGAATGCTCTTTTAACTTTTCAGAATTATTTAATATTTTTTTTCTTTCTGAAAGCTCTTCTTCCTCATTTTCTTTAAGGTTAGCCATATCAATTTCAGAAATCTGAGAATTATATGATTCAATCTTTATTTTTCTTTCCCTTTCATCACCGTCTATATTCTGAATTTTTCTCAAAACACTTTTATACACTTTATATTTTTCAGAAAGCTTTAATTTCAGATTATCCAAAGATTCGCCGCAAAAGCCGTCCACAATAACAATATGCTTTAAAGGATTCATAAGCGACTGATACTCGTGCTGTCCGTGTGTATCAATAAGAAATGATGAAATTTCTTTAAGCATACCAACCGTAACACTTTTCCCGTTTATTTTGCAAGATGTTTTTCCCGACTGATTAACACTTCGTGAAATTAAGATACAATTATCATCATCAATTTCAATACCAGATTTTTTTATTTCATCAGACACATAATCATCCTCAATAAAAATAAGAAGTTCTACAATAGCTTTTGACGCATTTTTCTTTATAAAATCTTTTCCTGGACGCTGACCTGTGGCAAAAGCAATAGAATCAATAATAATTGACTTGCCGGCACCTGTTTCACCTGAAAGAATATTCAATCCTTTATTAAATTCAATATTAATTTTCTCAATAAGAGCAACATTCTCTATGTACAAATGTTCTATCATAAATTAATACCACCTTTATATTTAAAACATACAAGCATATTATTGATTTTTCAAAGGTTCTTTAAGCTTTTCTATAAGTTTAACAGCATTTTTTTCCGACTTTATAACACAAAAAATAGTATCATCGCCGGCAATACTTCCAAGTATCTCAGAATTTTCCATAGAATCAAGAACAGCCGCAACTGCCATAGCCATACCATCAAGAGTTTTTATGACAATAATATTCTGTGAGCAGTCTATATGAACAACCGCGTCTTTAAAAATCCTTATAAGCTTTTCAGGAATAATAGGATTTTCTTCAGGTATAACAGCATACTTTTGTTTTTTTCCATTAGCTACTTTAGTTATTTTAAGTTCACGTATATCACGTGAAATTGTAGCCTGAGTAACTGAAAAATTTGCCTCAATAAGTAGCTTTGCCAACTCTTCCTGTGTTTCTATATCATTTTTATTTATAAGTTCAATGATTTTTAACTGACGTTTTGTTTTCATAAAATATCACTTCCCGACTTCAACCATTTTACGTCTTAATATATCATAAAATCCAAGTCCCGTTGTTTTAATAATATGTGTAAAAAATTTCGAGCGTTTTATTATAATCTCACTGCTTCCATCAACCGGGACAACACCACGTCCGTCAAGAAATACCATAATATTTTTCTCATTGTTCTCAATTCTTAGTTTAATAACATCGTTTCCTGATACGACATAAGGTCTGGCATAAAGAGTATGTGGACAAAGATGAGTAATTGATATAAGCTCTGTATCAGGTTTTAATATAGGACCTCCGGCTGAAAGATTGTATGCTGTCGAACCTGTAGGTGTTGAAACAATCACACCATCCGCTCTATAACTATCAATAAACTCATCGTTTATTTCAATTTCAAACCTTATCATATGTGAAAAAGTATTGTTTCTCAAACATACCTCATTTAACGCAAGCCCTGAGTAATTCTCAAACGGTTTATTATCCTTAAATATTTGAAGCATCATTCTCTTTTCTATTGAATATTTATTATTCAAAACCTTTTCAACAGCTAAAAAAGCATCATTTTTTTCAACATCAGCCAAATATCCTAATGTTCCAAAATTAATACCCAGTATAGGAGTACTGTAAATACAAGCACATTTAGCCACAGTAAGTATAGTTCCATCTCCTCCAAGAACTATAACAAAATCCGAATTTTTACATAATTCACTAAGGGTTGAAACGCCATTTTTAAGCTGGAGTACATCTTTAAACCGGTCAAGAACAATAACCTCACAGCCAAGACCTATTATATAATTTTTCAATTTTTTTGTGTATTCAAGAAAAGGGTCTTTCTCTAAATTTACAACAAACCCAATTTTGTTCATAAAAATCCTCCGCTTAAAAAAATTATACTACGTAAACACTTTTTTATTTTAGAGCGTTCTTTGGGCATCAAAAACAGTTTTTTCGATAATATCATTAAAATATACTGATTTAGTTTCTCCAATATTTTTTGACAAATAAATAACATACTCAATATTTCCCTCTGAGCCTTTAATTGGTGAGAACGATAAATTTTTTATTTTAAAACCTATTTCCAAAGCACATACAAAAACTGATTTTATAATATTTTTATGTACCTTTGGATTTTTGACTATTCCCTTTTTGCTTATATTATTTCTTCCTGCTTCAAACTGTGGCTTTATAAGAGCTACCGCTTCACCGTTATCCTTTAAAATATTTTCTACAAATGGAAGTATTTTTGTAAGTGACACAAAAGATACATCTATTGACGCAAAATCAATTTCATCAGAAAAATCACTTTTTAAAAGTCTGACAATATTTGTATTTTCCATGGAAATAACTTTAGGATTATTTTTGATAATATCAGAAAGTTGTCCCGTTCCCACATCCACAGAAAAAATCTTTTTCGCTCCATATTGAAGCATACAATCAGTAAAACCACCTGTCGATGCTCCAACATCAATACAAACCTTATCCAAAATATTTATATTAAACTCTTCAATAGCTTTTTCAAGCTTAAGGCCCCCTCTTCCTACATATTTAAGAAAACCTTTTTCATCAACATTAATATCTGTATTAAAAAAAATTTTTTCTCCGGGTTTTTTAAAAATTTTATTTTTGGAAGAAACATATCCGTTTATAACAGCCTCTTTAGCCTGTTCTCTTGATAGTCCAAATTTTTCTTTTAAGATTAAATCAAGTCTGATTTTTTCATTCATAAAATCAATCCAACCATATAAAATAATATTAATATTTATCAATTTACAAAATTAATATAGTAATAAGTACCATATCAATTAATAAAATTTTTATACTAATATCTTAACACATATTTTTGCATTTTTCAATAAAATAATTAATTTTTTCGAATATTTTTTCGTATGTCAATCCAAACTCATCATAAATTTCATATTTACTTCCTTGTTTAATAAAAACATCAGGAAAAGCAAAATTATAAATTTTTTTATTAAATACACAATTATTAATAAGTTCTGAATCAAGCTTGCTTCCAAACCCTCCTGAGCGTATATTATCTTCAATAGTAAACACATATTCAAATCGCTCTTTTATATCGTATATTAGTTCATAATCAATAGGATTTATAAATCTGGCATTTACCAAAGCCGGATTATATCCATTTTCTTTAAGCTTGTTATAAACTTTTGAAGCTATATCAGCCATATTACCAACAAAAATAATAATAATTTTTTCACCGTCATATATATACTCTGATTTGCCTAAAACAATTTCCTCAAAATGTTCCTCAAAAACATCTGAAACAACACCTTTTGGATATCTTACGGCAATAGGTTCTTTAAAATCATTTACAGCAAATTCAAGCATTTTTTCAAACTCATACTTATTCTTAGGAGAAATAATTGTCATATTAGGAATGTGAGATAAATAGGATAAATCATAAATTCCTTGATGAGTTTCTCCGTCTTCCCCAACAATGCCCGCTCTGTCAATAGAAAAAACAACATGAAGCTTTTGTAAACAAACATCATGAATAATCTGATCATATCCCCTTTGCAAAAAAGTTGAATATACCGAGAAAACAGGCGTAAATCCACCTTTTGCTATACCTGCCGCGAAAGTAACTGCGTGTTCTTCAGCAATACCAACGTCAAAAAATCTTTTTGGATACGCTTTTGAAAAAAAATCAAGTCCTGTTCCCAAAGGAGTAGCCGCTGTAATCGCAACAATTTTCTTATTTTTTGCTGAAAGTCTGCAAAGAGTTGAACCAAAAATCTCTGAATATGTTTCGCCTGTTTTCTTTGAAAAAGGAATTCCTGTTTCTACATCAAAACTCCCTATTCCATGAAATTTCGACGGAAATTTTTCCGCGTTTTCATATCCTTTTCCTTTTGTTGTAAGTACATGAATAAGAACTGGCTTATCAAAATTTTTAACTTTATTAAGTACATTTATAATTCTATCAATATCATGTCCGTCAACAGGACCTATATATTTTATTCCCAGCTGTTCAAAGATAATAGAAGGCAACAAAGCATACTTTATGCTGTCTTTTGTTTTTTCAAGAACTTTATTTACCTTTGAACCTAAAATAGGAAGACTGTTTAAAAGCTCTGAAACATCTTTTTTAGCTTCTATGTATTTCGGTGCAGAGCGAAGCTCTGTAAGATATTTACTCATAGCTCCTACATTTTTTGATATAGACATTTGATTGTCGTTTAAAATAATAATAAATTTGGTATTATTTCTTGCCGCGTTATTAAGAGCCTCGTAAGCAAGCCCTCCTGTCATAGACCCATCGCCTATTACAGAAACAACATTGTATCCTGCTCCCGCAAGATCTCTTGCCTGTGCTAATCCAAGTCCGGCTGAAATTGATGTAGAGCTATGTCCTGTATTAAAAGCATCGTATCCGCTTTCTTCTGTTTTCGGAAAACCGCTAAGTCCATTCTTTTTTCTGAGTAAAACAAAATCATTTTTTCTTCCAGACAAAATTTTATGGGTATAAGCCTGATGACCAACATCCCATACAATTCTGTCCACGGAAAAATCAAAACAATAATGAAGCGCAAGTGTGAGTTCGACAACTCCAAGATTTGACGCAAGATGTCCCCCTGTTTTCGCAACTGACTTTATAAGAAAAGTCCTTATTTCATCAGCAAGCAAAGGAAGCTCTGATTTTTTAATTTTTTTAAAATCCTCAGGAAAATTCATTTCATCAAAATATTTCATAAATATACCGCTTTCAAAATCTATTTAATATTTTTATAATAATTTCTTAATTAAACCAATTTACTAAGTGACAAAAAACGGTTTAAAAATACTCAACAGCATCTTCTGATTTTTTTTGTAGATGTGTCTTTGGTACTTCAGCCGCATATCCAAAACAAACAGCACATAAAAGCTGACCTTTTTCACCAATATAATTTATAAGTTCATTATAAGCGAAAAAAGTATTTCCTACCCATAAAGAACCTATTCCTAAATCATATGCCGCAATCAGCATATTTTCTATTGCCGCTCCTACAGATAGAGAATCTACTATTTCTGCCGCTCTTTCATCCGCTGTAATTGCTTCAAAAGGATTTTTACCAAAAGGATTTAAAACCATAATAACTACAGGCGCTTCTCTCATAATCTTTACAGTATTTTCAGCATCGTCAATACCTTGTTTTGTATCAGGTAAAAAAGCTTGTCCTGTTTTTTCTCTTAAAATTCCTTTTTCCATTTCATTTAAAATTTCATCTTTTTTCATTCCCTTAAAAACAATAAATTTCCACGGCTGTTTATTTTTTCCTGACGGAGCAGCTCTTCCGGCATCTAATATTTTATTTAGTATTTCTAAAGGCACATCTTTATTTTTATACTTTCTTATACTTCTTCTTTTATAAATAGAGTTGATATCCATAAAACACCTCATTTTATTCTTTTAACAAGTTTTTTAATATATTCATAAACAAATTCATTTTTATCTCCAAATTTATCAATAATGCACAAAGCTTCTTCCGTAAGTTTTTTAAGTTTTTCTTCAGACTTTTCAATTCCATACATCGTTACATATGTTGTCTTTTTATTTTTGCTGTCACTAAATACAGGTTTACCAAGCTCTTCCGTTGTACTTTTCACATCAAGAATATCATCTTTTATCTGAAAAGCAACCCCAACCTTTTCACCTATACTTTGAACAAGCTCTATTTTTTCAATTATATTATCATTTTCTCCAAGTACACATCCTGCTTTAAGCGGAGCGATAATCAGCTCAGCTGTTTTGTTTTTATGTATATAACTGAGGATATCCGAAGTAATTTCTTTATCCTCTGATAATACATCAACAACTTGACCTCCAACCATTCCACACGTTCCAGCAGAATCAGCGATATATTTCATTGCCGTAGCAAATTTCTCCTCTTTTTTTGTAACAACTAAATTCGTCATAACCTCATAAGCTTTATTAAGAAGAGCATCACCGGCTAAAATCGCTATAGCCTCATTAAATTTTTTATGACATGTAAGCTTTCCTCGTCTGTAATCATCATTATCCATTGCGGGAAGATCATCATGTATAAGTGAATAAGTATGAATCATTTCTATAGCGCAAGCGAAATCAAGTGCATCTTCCGTCTTTCCTCCAAACATTTCGCAAAAAGCAAGAAGCAACACAGGTCTTAACCTTTTTCCTCCGGCAAATACACTATAACGCATAGCCTCGTAAATTTCTTTTGGATACTTTATTTCAAGCAATTCATCAAGTCTTTTATTAATAATACTTATATACCCATTCAATTTATTTTCAAAAACAATACTGTCCATAAGCTACTCCTCTGTATTTTCAAAAGATTCTTCTTTAAAAATTCCATCTGCTTTTTCCTTAAGCACAACAATCTCCTGTTCTGTTTTTTTCAGCTGATTGCCACAAAAAACAGATAGATCAATACCTTCTTTGTATAATTTAACAGATTCATCAAGAGTTGTTTCGCTGTTTTCAATATTTTCAATAATTTCCTCAAGTCTTAAAAGAGCCTGTTCAAAAGTTTTTTTCTTAGGCATTTATTTCACCCTTTTCAATAATCTCACTTTTAATATATCCATCACTTAATTTTGTTTCAATTATATCGTTTTCACTTAAATACTTAACTGAATTTATAGCTTTTCCATCTTTATAAACAACAGAAAACCCTCTCTTTAAAACATTTATAGGAGAAACACCTTCAAGACGCGCGGCAATACTTTTAAAATCGTTATATGCCTTTTCATTTTTATATAAAAGTGCTTTATCTATATCTCTAACATAATCATAAATCTGACTCCTGAACTCTAAAACTTTTTTAAAAGGCTGTCTGAAAAAAGAGTTTGTCATAATTCTGTTAAGTCTTTTTTTGTAATCATTTTTTTTGCTTTCAAAACAGTAATTAAGTTTATTATATAGCATAAAAAAGTTCTCCTCAATATCATTGAGGCAAGGTACAGCAATTTCCGCAGCAGCTGAAGGAGTTGATGCCCTAAAATCAGCCACAAAATCCGTTATAGTAAAATCTGTTTCATGCCCTACGGCAGAAATAACAGGAATTTTAGATTTAAAAACAGCTCTTGCAACAGATTCTTCGTTAAAACACCACAAATCTTCTATAGAACCTCCTCCTCTTCCAAGTATAATCAAATCAACATTTTTATATCTGTTTATAAGTGAAAGACCATTACAAATACTTTTTGCGGCTTGTTCTCCCTGAACCAAAACAGGAACAAGAATAATTTTAACATTTGAATTTCTTCTTTCTGAAATACGTATAATATCTTTTATTGCCGCACCTGTAGGTGATGATAAAACAGCAATTTTTTTAGGAAAAACCGGCAATTTTTTTTTATAAATTGTATCAAAAAGCCCTTCTTCGCTAAGACGTGTTTTAAGTTGTTCAAATGCTATATATAAATCGCCTTTTCCCTTAGGCTCCATAATTTGCACATAAAGTTGATATTGACCTGTTTTCTCATAAAGAGAAATATAACCATATACTGTTACTTTCATACCATTCTCAGGTATAAATTTTATATTTTCAGTATATGTTTTATACATAACAGCATTTATAGCAGCATTTTCATCTTTCAATGTAAAATAAAAATGTCCTGATGTATGTGCTTTAAAATTAGATATTTCAGCCTCAACAAAAACATCTTTAAGAAAAACATCTTTTTCAAGTAAATTTTTTATATACTTATTTATCTGAGAAACAGAATATATATATACTTTCATAATAACTCCCTGTTTATATCATAACAAAATAATACAATTTATAAAATAACATTGAATTTACATAGCAATTCGTAAAATCTTCAACGTAAATAATAAATTAATCTTATTGATATACCTTATTAATTTTACAAATTGCTATAAATTAATTTGTAGTAAAAAATATTCTGTACAAGTTATTAATCATAAAAAATTAAACATTATTTATAATTTTGCCAAGAACTCCATTTATGAAAGACGGCGATTTATCAGAACTAAACACTTTTGCCAATTCAACAGCTTCATTTGCGGCAACTTTATTTGGAATATCATTCACATATATAATCTCATAAATCGCAATTCTTAATATAGCAAGGTCAACTTTGGCAATACGGCTAATTTCCCAGCCTTCAGCATATTTGTTTATTGTATCATCAACAACATTTTTATTTTCAATAATACCTTTAATTTCAGATTTAATAAAACTCATATCAGATTTATTAATATTTTCTATACTTTCCCTGTATATTTCAATAGCCTCATCAATTTCTTCTTCTTTATGAAATTCTGTCTGAAAAATCATTTTAAAAATATGTTCTCTTGCTGTTCTTCTACTCATTCTGAAACTCCTTCTAGTTTTAAAAACAATAATTTTAATCAAAACCTTTTTATCCCTTTAAAAATTTCAAACATTTATCATTATTTAATATCATAAATAAATCTAATGCTTTTTAGTATACAACAAAGATTTATCTACTGGAAATTCCGCAAAACAATAATAAGGCATAAAATACAAAGTGTCAACGGGGGTAATATTCTGTATATAATAATTCTTAAAATTAATAAAATTCACATTAATATAAAATTACCTTCAATAAATAACAAAATAATTTATTAAGCTTAATGAAATTTTAATTATTTTTTCATAATCATAAAAT
>CATLIG010000079.1 GCA_949948985.1 uncultured Clostridia bacterium
GATACTAATTTGATACTAAAAAATTTAATAAAGCAAAATAATATGAAAAATAGAAATAAAATAAATACTAAAGCTCACAAAATATAAACAAATAAGTTTAGTATTATAAAAACTTTGCCGAGTGGGAATGACGAAAAATGTTGTTGAAAACCGCATAGAGAGCGGAATTGAGGCTATTGTGAGTTCCATTTGATAACGATTTGATAACACTGCTTTAAATACATTTACTCATTAAAAGCGTAAATGGTTAGCGGGTTATAGTGTTTATATTTAATAAAAAGGTCTTACTGAATTGAGTGAAATCAATTTGGTAAGACTTTTTTGTTTATGTTATTCTGTATCTTTTTGGCTTTTAGCATTCTTTTTTGCTCTTAGAGCTTCAAGGTCTGCTCTGAATTTTTCTTTTTCCATTTTAGGATAAGTATAACGCCATTGGTCATATTCTTCTTTTGTTATTTCATCGTTGTTTAGTTTTGCCTTTTGTTCTTTCCAAGCGTAAAGCATATCAAACATTGAAACATAAGTTGTTCTTTTGCTTTTATCAAGCCTAAGACAAAGCTCTCCGTCTATTTCGCTTACATATAAACCATATAAATCTTCTATCGCAAAAAGGGTATGAATTAAGCCGACATAGCTGTCAATATCAGGAACAGAGAGTGCGTGAGGCGATACCTCAAAGATTTCCGCTAAAGCGTTTAAGTATTTTTCTTTAGGACTGCGTGAGCCTTTCTCGTATTGAGCGATACGAACATCTGCCTGTTTGTCGTCAAAACCGAGCATTTTACCAAGATATTTTTGAGTAAAACCACGAAGAAGCCTGAAATGATGTATTCTTTCTCCGATTGCCATATGTGTCATCTCCTATATAAATTATTGATAAATTCAGTATAACATAAATGTATAGTGACAATCAATAAAAAATTATACAAAAAAGTATAGAAATTTTTTAAAAACCACTTGACCAATACAAAAAAGTATAGTAATATATAACTATACAGAAATGTATAGTAAATAAATTATGAAAGAGAGGATTCTTATGGAAAAGATGTTTATGAAAGTAGATGAAGTAATGGAGGCTCTGGAGGTTTCTGAATCCTATGCCTATAAACTTATACGAAAACTTAACAAAGAGCTTGAAAAAACAGGGTGTGTTGTGATTCCCGGACGTATTGACCGCAAGTTCTTTTACGAACATTTTTACGGAACACAGGCTTATAAAGGGAGGGATTAAAAATGCCGATTTATAAAAATGAAAAAAGCGGAACGTGGTATGTTATGGTTCGCTATAAAGATTGGAAAGGTGAGCGAAAACAGAAATGTCAGAGAGGTTTTAGCACTAAACGTGAAGCACAGGATTGGGAACGTCAGTTTCAGCTTCAGAAAAAAGCTGATATTGATATGACGCTTGAGAGCTTCTGCAAATTATATGAAAAAGATATACGTCCTCGCTTAAAAGAAAATACATGGCTGACAAAGGAAAGTATTATCCAAAGTAAAATACTGCCGTATCTGGGACAGCGTAAATTATCTGAAATTACAGCGAAAGATGTCATTGACTGGCAGAATGAAATGAGAAACCAAACAGGAAGAACAGAAAAAGCTGTTTCACCTACCTATTTGAAAACTATTCACGCACAGTTAAGTTCTATTTTTAACCACGCTATCCGTTATTATGATTTAAGTATAAATCCAGCAAAAAAGGCTGGAACAATGGGTATGGAAGAAAGCAGAGAAATGTTGTTTTGGACAAAAGAGGAATATTTGAAATTTTCTGAAATTATGATGGATAAACCGCTTTCTTTCTACGCTTTTGAAATGCTTTACTGGTGCGGTATCCGTGAGGGTGAACTGCTCGCTTTGACTCCCGCTGATTTTGACTTTGAAAACAGAACGGTAACTATAAATAAATCTTATCAGCGACTTAGAGGAAAAGATGTAATAACTTCTCCTAAGACAAAGAAAAGCAACAGAATGATTAAAATACCTAAGTTTCTTTCTGATGAAATGCAGGATTGTATGAAGCTGTTTTACAGTCTGAAATCTAACGACAGAGTTTTTCCTGTTACAAAACACTATCTTTCACACGAAATGAAACGTGGCTCTAAGTCCGCCGGGGTAAAGAAAATACGAATACACGACCTCCGCCATAGTCATATATCGCTTCTGATTGATATGGGTTTTACAGCTCTCGCTATTGGAGATAGGGTAGGTCACGAAAGTGAGAAAATCACATACAGGTACGCTCATCTGTTTCCGTCAAGGCAAACAGAAATGGCAGACCGTCTTGACTTTGAAAGAACAAGTGATTAAGAAAGGGGAAGTGCTATGTCATCAAAAATTTTAGATAAACAAGGTCGTTGGAGAAACAAAACGGTAGCTTTCAGAGTATCACCCGAAGAAGATAAAAAGATTGAAACGGCTGTTAGATTATCGGGTATGAGCAAACAGGATTTTATTATTAGCCGTTTGCAGCAAAAAGAAGTTACAGTTGTTGGAAATCCGAAAGTCTACAAGGCTCTTAAAAATGAGCTGGCAAGTGTACTCAAAGAACTTTGCCGTATTGAATCAGGCGGTGAAGTATCAAGAGATTTATTAGATACTATTGAACTTATTACTATGATAATGCAGGGTATGAAAGATGAATAATAAAAAGCCTTTGGGTGTCGGCAAACACTCAAAGGCAAAGATTGGTATAATATCAAACCAATACGTTCTAAAAATATTATACCAGAATATCACTTATCTTTCAACCGGAAATGGAGGAAATTTTGAATAATAAAAAGGTTGAAACTAATTTAAAATTGATAAATATGGAAACAGTGGAAGTGGAAGAAATAGAATGGCTTCTCTATCCTTTTATTCCTTATGGAAAAGTAACAATTATTCAAGGCGACCCCGGTGAGGGAAAAACTACAATGGTACTTCAAATAACGGCTAAGCTGACAAAGGGAGAAGCTGTTCTTCCGGATAGTTTAGAAATTCAAAATCATAAAACAGAACCGGTTAATGTTATCTATCAGACGGCAGAGGACGGCTTAGGAGATACAATAAAACCTCGGCTTCTTGCGGCGGGTGCGGACTGTTCAAAGGTTCTTGTTATTGACGACAGCGAACAGCCTTTGACAATGCTTGATTACAGACTGGAAGAAGCGATTATTAAAACAAATGCCCGTATGATTGTTTTAGACCCGATACAAGGATTTTTGGGTGCTGATGTGGATATGCACAGAGCAAATGAAATTCGTCCGCTGATGAAAAAAATATCAGGACTTGCTGAAAAGTATCATTGTGCTGTTGTATTGATTGGACATATGAACAAGAACAGCGGAGGCAAATCCTCATATCGTGGACTTGGTTCTATTGATTTTCAAGCGGCAGCAAGAAGTGTTTTGATTGTCGGACGTGTAAAGAATGAACCTGAAATCAGAGTTGCATGTCATGTGAAAAGCTCTTTGGCTCCGGAGGGTAAATCTATTGCTTTCAGACTGGATAAAACCAAAGGATTTGAATGGATTGGAGAGTATGACGTTAGTGCTGATGATTTGCTTTCGGGCAGTAATCGCGGGCAGAAAACAAGCGAAGCGAAAGAATTTTTAAAAGAAATACTTGAATCTGGTGCTGTGGCACAGAAAAAAATTATGGAAGAAGCCGAAAATCAAGGAATAAAGAAAAGAACTCTTTGCAATGTCAAGTCTGAATTAAACATTGAATCTGAAAAAATAGGCAATCAATGGTTTTGGAGTTTACCAGCAGAATAAAAAATAAAAAAAGGAAGGATGCAAGAATACATTTTCTTAAAGAACTTGCATCCTTGATTAAAAATCAAGGTTTTCAGCGGGTTACAGACACAATGAAAGGAAGAATGCAAGATTCCCTTTTCCTAAAGAACTTGCGACCTTGCATTCTTGAAATGGAGGAACAATGAAAAATATACAAATATCATACGACTTATTTATGAAACTGCTTAAATATCATTGTTTTGAAATATATGAATGTGAAGATGATATTAAGCGGGAACTTGAAAATAAATTAAACTCTGTTGTAAAACGAAAATACTATACAGATTATAAGACTGCCGACAGTGAAGAAGAAAGAGAAAAAGCCCGCCGAAAATATCTTGATGAAGTTGGTATGCAAAAAGATTTTCGCTGGTAGATTTTCTTTTTAGTGATATTTTACAAGAGCGTGTCACGCTCTTGTTTAAAAGGTAAAGGAGATGTTCTTATGATTAAACAGCCTGAATTTGACCCAAAGAGAGAAAATATATATTTTTACAGAAGCCAGAAAAAGTATATCGCTATGCTTAATGAGGTTTTTGGAGATGTAAAGTTAAATGAAGATGAAACAAGAATATTAATATGGCTGACGAACTTTGATACAAGTACATTAAAAAATATAGTTTCAGCAATTAAAAAAGCTATTGGAACAGCAGTTGAAAACCGACCGTAGGTCAGTAAGCCCTCGGCAGAGCGCAAAGGCGGTTTTGATAGGAACGGTCAAAAGTGCTTTTGCGTTACTTTTGGAAAAAGTAACAAAACAAGTGATATATTTGTTTAATAATATAATGCGGAAAGAAGTGATGATTATAGAATGAAAAGAACTATCAGTGTAATGATAGGTAAAGGTTCTGTAAAGCATAATAACAGAGATTTTACGGCTGAGAATGTAGACGCAGAACGTACACACAACAATATTGTTTATTGTAATGAAAATATCAAGAGCGTATATCATCAGTTGTTTGATGAAGCACTTGAAAAATATAATTCCAAACAAACCCGAAAAGATAGAATGATAAATGATTATTACGAAAAAATTCGTACAGGAAAACAGGAAAAACTATTTCACGAAGTTATTCTTCAAATTGGAAATAAGGAAGATATGTATTCTGATTCTAAAAACGGTCAGCTTGCTAAAACTGTCCTTGATAAATATATGAAAAATTTTCAGGAAAGAAATCCAAATTTAAGAGTGTTTTCAGCTCATCTGCATATGGACGAAGCCACACCACATTTGCATATTGACTTTGTACCTTTTACAACAGGCAGTAAAAGAGGACTTGAAAAAAGAGTTTCTCTTAAAAAAGCACTTGAAGCACAAGGTTTTACGGGAGGTACAAGAAGCAATACAGAATGGAACCAGTGGGTTGAGGCAGAAAAAGAAAAATTATCGAAGATTATGCTTGAATATGGTATTGAGTGGGAAAAGAAAAATACCCACGAAAAGCATAAATCTGTAAATGAATTTAAACGTGATATGCTTGTAAAAGAGGTTGAGGAACTGAACAGGAAAAAAGAAAATTTAGAACAAAAAATATCTGTTTATAAAAAATCTGAAGAATATGCGGTACGTACAGCAAAACAAATACAAAATAACAATGATTACAATTTACCGAGTCCTCCGCTGCTCATATCTGGAAAGGTATATAAAAATAAATATGCTGAACCGGTAGTTAAAAAGCTGACAGATTTTATTCAGAATCTTGCAAGAAAATGTTTTCGGGCAGAAAAAGAAGCGGAACAAGCAAAAGAAAAAGTGTCAGCTTTATATGCTGAAAACCAAAGTTTGAAATCAGAGGTTTGGAAGCAAAATATTAAAATTTCAAAAATGGGTGTTGAGGTGCGTAAATTTAATAAAATTAAAGATTATGTAGGTGCAGAACAGGTAAATGAATTGATTAAGACTATAAATAAGACTGCAAAAAATAAAGATATACACATTGAAAAATAAATATCTTCTCTAATTATTTATACAGGAATGTGCACATTCCTGTATGAGTAGTTAGGGAAACGAATATTTGATTTTAAGGAGGTTTTACAATGGATTTTATAGAAGAATTATACTACGGACACATTAATCCTAACGAAACAAGGGTTAATCCAACTTTAGAATATACAAGAGCCGCAAAATTATTTTCTGATAACGAAAAACAGCTTGCGAAAAGTTTATCAGGAAATGATTTAAAGCTGTTTAATGATATGTTAAAGGCAAATGATGAAATTGCGGGGTTTACAGGTATTGAAAAATTTAAGTTAGGCTTTAGGCTTGGAGTTAAAATGATGTGTGATTGTTATAATTCTGATTTAAATAAACCTTTTGAAGATTTATAAAGATAAAAATTAAACTCTTGACAATATATATTTTAAAGAGTATTATGTACATATACCTGTTATTGTATAAAATATGGAGATAATAAGCTATGGAAAAAAATACAGACAACCAAAATCTGCACCGCAGATTAAAAAAAATAATAGGACAAGTTCAAGCCATTGAAAGGCTTATTGACGAAAATGTACCCTGTGAAGATGTTTTATCACAAATCAATGCTGCTAAGTCGGCTTTGCATAAAGCAGGTCAGGTAGTTTTAGAAAATCATTTAAAGCATTGTGTCTGTGAGGGTATTAAAAGCGGTGACGCTGAAAAGACGTTTGAAAGCTTTACAAAAGCAGTAGAAAGGTTTTCTAATATGAAATAAACTATTGATATTTTTATATGGAAAGTAAAAGTTTTAAAACTACAAAAAATTAAGAGTTGTATATAAAAATAATATGCTGATAACATTTTATTGATAACATTTTGATAACACCGGTTTGAATAGACCATATAAATATGACACTTAGAAATAAATGGAAACAAATAAAACCAAATCTCCTATACAAAAATGTATAGAACCAGCTTTGATTTTGCGAGTGGGAATGAGATATTAGCCTTTAAAAACCTTGAATTTATGCGTGTTTCAAGCAAATTTGTTTAAGCGTTGGCAACGATTTGGCAACATTTAGGTTATTACTCAAAAAGTAAAAATTATTTCAATAACATATAAAACCTTACTGATTTTCAGAAATAAAACTGAAAGTTGGTAAGGTTTTTTTGTGCTTTAAAAAGGATCTATTTGGATTTATTTTTTAATGCGTCAACGATATAATTGCTTAATTCAAGTGAGGGAACTTTTGCTTTTCGTTTTGATGTGTCTGATTCAGGATATTTATATCGCCATTGGTCATAGTCCTCTTTTGAAATTTCTCCTTTTTCCAGTTTAGCGGATTGTTCCTGCCACGCAAAGAACATATCCTGTATTGAAATATCAGCTGATTTATCCAGTTGCAGGCATATTTTTCCGTCAATCTCTTTGATTTTTAAACCATATACATCTTCAAGCGCAAAGAGGGTGTGCATAAGTCCGATATATGTATCAATATTTGGTACAGTAATTGCGTTAGGGCTTACGTTAAGAATATGAGCTATTTCTTTTACAAGATTATCTTTTGGTATTCTTGTTTCAGATTCGTACTGAGCCATACGAACATCAGAGGTTTTGCCCAAAAAGCCGAGGAGTTCCCCAAGCTGCTTTTGTGTCATACCTTTTCTGTTGCGGAAAAAACGAATACGTTTGCCTATCATAATAAAACCTCCTAAACATACTTGCTTAATTATAGTATAACACAAGCTATTTAGAATATCAAGAATAACTTAAACAAAAAAATTTAATATTTTTTAAAAAACCACTTGACTTAACGTAAATTGTTTAGTATTATAATATAGTAATGAGTTAAGCTAATTTGTTTAAGGATTCAAAGTGAGGTGATAGAATGGAAAATAAAACTTTTATGACTGTTGATGAAGTCGCAAAGGAGATGAGCGTATCAAAATCTTATGCCTACAAAGTAGTTAAACAGCTTAATCAGGAGTTGAAGCAATTGGGATATTTGACTGTCGCTGGTAGAGTTAATACTAATTATTTTCATAAAAAAGTTTGTTACAGCGAACCAAATGTGTAAAGGAGGGATTGAATGGCTGTATATAAAGATAATATTAACGGAACGTGGCGTGTTGTGTTCCGCTTCACTGACTGGAAAGGCGAACGTAAACAAACCCAGAAAAGAGGTTTTAAAACAAAAAAAGAAGCTCAGATATGGGAAAGCGAGCAAATGTTAAAGCAAGATTCCAAGCTGGATATGACTTTCTTGAGTTTTTTTGAGATTTATGAGAAAGACAAGACACAAAGAGTAAAACAGAATACTTGGGAAGCTAAAAGCAATATTATACGCACGAAAATACTTCCATACTTTGGAAACCGTAAAATAGGAGATATAGAACCAAAAGATATTATTGCGTGGCAGAATGAACTTTTAGCGTATAAAAATGAAAAAGGGGAAAATTATTCCCCTGCTTATCTGAAAACAATACACAGTCAGTTAAGCGCTATATTTAATCATGCGGTAAGATTTTATAATCTTCCTTATAATCCGGCGCAAAAGGCGGGAACAATGGGTTCAGAAGAACACAGGGAAATGCTTTTTTGGACAAAAGAGGAATATTTAAAATTCGCTGATGAAATGATGGATAAACCACAGTCTTATTATGCTTTTGAAATACTTTATTGGTGCGGTATTCGTATGGGTGAGTTATTGGCTCTTACTCCAGCGGACTTTGATTTTGAAAAATCTACTTTAACTATTAATAAATCTTACCAAAGATTAAAAAAGTGTGATATTATTACAAGCCCTAAAACGCCAAAAAGCAACAGAACAATAAAAATGCCTCTGTTTCTTTGTGAGGAAATACAGGAATATATCAATATGCTTTATGAAATTGATAAAAACGACAGGATATTTACAGTAACAAAATCTTATCTTCACCATGAAATGAACAGAGGATCAAAGGCAGCCGGCGTAAAGCGTATACGTATTCACGATTTACGTCATAGTCATATTTCTTTGCTTATAGAGATGGGATTTTCAGCTTTAGCTATTGCGGAACGTGTAGGACACGAAAGTATTGATATTACTTACCGATACGCACATTTATTTCCGAATAAGCAAACTGAAATGGCTGATAAGCTGAATATTGAGAGAATGGGAAAGGAAAATGCTAATGGATAAAAATTTAGATTGCAAAGGCAGATGGAGAAACAAAACTGTCGCTTTTAGAGTTTCGCCGAAAGAAGCAAAACAGATTGACGAGTGTGTAAAACTTTCAGGACTTACCAAACAGGACTATATTGGACTATAGTCAATAAAGTAGACAGAAAAAAAGAAAAAAACAACACCTACTGGGGTCAAGCGTCCATACGCTTGCCGGGGAATTGGGGCGGGAAGCCCCAAGGTCTTTGTCTAATAAATAGTC
>CATLIG010000080.1 GCA_949948985.1 uncultured Clostridia bacterium
TATGTCTGATATTTCCATAGCTTACTCGTCTTGGTTCTGTTATATTTTTTATTTCTTCTTTTAATTTATTTATTTCCATAATTTTATTTTACTCATATTTTTTTAAAAAGTAAATGCTGTTGCCCTGGGGTTTATAACAGGTCTATTATAAGAAAAATTTTATACAAAACGCCGACAAAGTCGACGTTTTGTAATTCTGTCAAATTTCATTTTCCTTAAAGTCAAAATTTTTTTTTAATTTTTGCCTATAATAAAACCTCTGAGCAAAAAGCTTTATTGTAGCAAATATTGGAACAGCCAATATCATTCCCCAAAGACCAAAAAGTTCACCCGCAACAGCTAAAGCTATAATAACCATAACTGGGCTTAATTTAACACTTTCACCAACAACCTTAGGACCAATAACAATTCCATCAAGCTGCTGAAGAACAATTATTATTATTGCGGCATATAAAGCCTTTATTGTTTCGCCGCTAAGTAAAGTAACAATTATTGCTAAAACAAATGCGATGACAGCTCCAAAATAAGGTATTATATTTGCGAAACCAGAAACGATACCAATAATAATGGCAAAGTCAACATCAATAATATAAAGAGAGCCACCTATAAGCACTGACATAATAGAGGCATCAATAACTTGTCCCCTTATATATCCTGAAAAAACAGCATCAATATCACTAAAAATATTTTTTATAGTCTTATTGAATTTATGTGGTACAAACGCATTAAATATCTCATTAAATTTATATTTAATACTTTCTTTATCTCTCATAAAATAGAAAGCTATTACAAAGCCTATAAGTATATTCAAAAATCCACTTCCAAAAGAATAAATAAAATCTACGATACCATTACCAATATTAGAAACAAAATAAGTAAGTTCTTTTGTAAAGGAATTCATATACTCTTCTACATATCCATATATTCCCCGTTCTTTAGAAAATTTTTCAAAGTTTTCATAAATCACAGAAAAATCGGAAAATGTGTTATTTACAAAATCTATAACATTTTCTATAAAATCTTCTTGGCTATTTCCATTAATTTTATCAATAAGGAAATTTATACTGAAATACATAAGAGATATAATAATTAAAAAGACAATTACTGTACCCGCAGTTCTTTTTTTACATATAATTCTGTCTTGTTGAGTTTTTTGTCTTTTTTTCATACGAGATTTAATTATAATTTCTTTTATTTTTTTATTTTTTTTAATATATGGCAAAATGTATCTATTAGAAATAATATCGTATTTATTCTGGAAAAAATCAACAGCCGGGTCAAGAATATACGCCACTACAAAAGCAATTATAAGAGATGCGCAAACAGAAAATAACCAATCTAAAAAACTATTAATTCTGTAGTAAATTTCCCCTATATCTGTAACAATATAAGCGGCAAAATCCACACACAATTTTAAAACATATATAATAATAACTGTAACAATAACATGAAATGAAAATTTAATATAATTTCTATCCCAAGGCAGTTTCAAAAAATCACCCTCATTCATATTTAAAAGTAAAAATATAACAATAACGATAAAGTAAAACTTTAATAAAATAATATATTTTAGTAAAACATAAAATATATTATGTAAATTATTTTATGTTTTACTATGAAAAATTGCGGATTGTTATGGACAAGCGTATATACCATAACAACCACACACAATAAGATTTCTACATTAATATTTAATCAATATATCTATTCTTCTTATAAAAAATTATAAATTTTTTAAAACTTCAAGCAAAAATATCCAGCATCTTTCAATAGAAGAAATACTGGCTCTTTCTTTCGGAGTATGAATATCAAAAAGGTTAGGTCCAAAAGAAATCATATCCATACCATTTTTCTTTTTTGCGAAAATACCACATTCAAGACCTGCATGAATAATTTCCTCTTCCGCCTTTTTATTAAACAGTTTTTCAAAAGTTTCCATACAAAGTTTTCTTATTTTTGAGTTTTCATTATATTCCCACGCCGGATAATCGCCAACATAAGTAACATTAGCTCCCGCTATTTCAGAAACTGTTTTTATTTTATCATACATAAAATATTTTTTTGAGATAACAGAGCTTCGAAGAGCACAAATAAAAGTAATTTCATTATCATCCGTTTTTACAACACCAAGATTATTTGAACTTTCCACCAGACCTTTAACTTCAAAACTCATAGATTGAATACCTGTAGGTAAAAGCATGGGAATTGCTATAATACTCTTTTCTGTACTTTCAGAAAAAGACATTTCCTGTTTTTCTGCCTCGTTAAATTTTATAACAATATTCTTATCTGTATTTTTAAATTCATTTATAAAAATATTATTTATTTCTTCAATACTTTTTTTAATCTCAAATAGAATATCCGGCATAAAAGAAATAATACATTCCGCTTCTCTTGGAATTGCGTTATCTTTAATTCCTCCTGAAATATAATTAATGCTAATATCAAATTTATTATATAATGAGTTAAGAAGTCTTGACATAAGAATATTAGCGTTAGCTCTGCCTTTGTCAATATCTATCCCTGAATGTCCTCCCTTTAACCCCATAATCATTATTGAGTAAGATATAAGACTTTTGTCCTGTTTTTCATATTTTACAGGCAAATGAGTATAAACTTTCATACCGCCCGCACAACCGCTTGTAAATACACCTTCTTTTTCAGAATCTATATTTAAAAGTATCTTTCCGTCAAGTAAGCTTCCGTCTAAAGAAGTCGCGCCGCACATTCCAACTTCTTCATCAGTTGTAAAAACAACCTCAATATCAGGATGACCTATAGTATCGTCAGCAAGAAGAGCAAGTCCCATAGCTACAGCAATACCATCATCAGCACCAAGCGTTGTCCCGTTTGCTTTTATAAAATCCCCATCATAAATGATTTCAATTGGGTCTTTGCTAAAATCATGAATAATTTCTTTATTTTTTTCACAGACCATATCAAGATGACCTTGAATAATAACTGTCGGAAGTTTTTCAAAACCTTTTGACGCAGCCTTTTTTATGACAACATTTAACGCCTCGTCCTGTAAGACCCAAAGTCCATGTTTTTTAGCAAAATCAACCACATAATCACTAATTGACTTTTCATTTCCGGAACCTCTTGGAATTTTACTTATCTCCTCAAAATAATATAATACATCAGAACACTTTAAATTCTCAAAATTTGTCATAATAAAAAGCCTCCAAACATAATTTATAAAAATTTGCCATCATAGTATTTTGACCATAATTTATTAGTTCTTAAAACTATGAACAGGAGCCGGAATTCTTCCGCCTCTTTTAATAAATGCTTCACAACCATATTTATTTACAGGCATAATTGGGGCATATCCTAAAAGACCTCCAAATTCAACATTATCTCCAACTTCTTTTCCGATAACAGGAATAATTCTTACAGCAGTAGTTTTATTATTAATCATACCTATAGCCATTTCATCAGCAATAATTCCTGAAATAGTTTCAGCAGATGTAGCTCCCGGTATAGCAATCATATCAAGACCAACCGAGCAAACACAAGTCATAGCCTCAAGTTTTTCAAGGGTAAGAGCACCAAGTTCAGCGGCCTCAATCATTCCATGGTCCTCACTTACAGGTATAAACGCTCCACTAAGACCACCAACATAAGAAGATGCCATAATCCCGCCTTTTTTTACATTATCATTAAGTATTGCCAATGCCGCTGTAGTTCCCGGAGCGCCTGCTCTTTCAATACCCATCTCATTAAAAATTTCCGCTATACTGTCACCAACAGCAGGTGTAGGAGCAAGTGACAGGTCAATTATACCAAAAGGAATACCAAGTCTTTTTGACGCTTCCTGAGCAACAAGCTGACCGACTCTTGTAATTTTAAAGGCTGTCTTTTTAACTGTTTCGCAAAGAGTTTCAAAATCGGCGCCTCTGACATTTTCCAAAGCTCGTTTAACAACTCCAGGACCACTTACTCCAACATTAATAACAAGATCTCTTTCTCCAACTCCATGAAACGCTCCCGCCATAAAAGGATTATCACCAACTGCATTGCAAAATACCACAAATTTTGCACAGGCAATAGAATTTTGGTCTTTTGTCATAAATGCCATTTCTTTAATAATCTCACCCATTTTTTTTACAGCATTCATATTTATACCGTTTTTAGATGTTCCCACATTAACAGATGAACAGACCCTTTCTGTGACAGTTAAAGCTTCGGGTATACTTCTTATAAGATTAATATCCCCTTTTGTGCTTCCCTTTTGAACAAGAGCTGAATATCCTCCTATGAAATTGACACCAACTTCTTTTGCCGCTTTATCAAGAGTTTTGGCAATAGAAATAAAACCCGATGTATCAAGTTTTCCTCCAACAAGACTTATTGGAGTTACGGATATTCTTTTATTTACAATAGGTACACCAAATTCCTTAGAAATATCCTCACCAACAGAAACAAGATTAGAAGCGTTTTTAGTTATTTTGTCATAAATCTTATCATTAAGCTTATTTATATCTGAATCGGCACAGTCAAGGAGATTAATACCCATAGTAATTGTACGTACATCCAAATTAGCCTCCTGAATCATTTTATTTGTTTCCTGAACCTCATAATATGAAATCATGTATAATACCTCCGGCAATTAAATTCTGTGCATACTGTTAAAAATTTCTTCTGATTGAAGTCTTATATCAACACCTATTTCTTCTCCAAGTTTTTTAAGATCCTCAATAGTATTTTCAAACTTACCAGAATTACCCGAAACATCAATAATCATCATCATATTAAAATATCCGCTGATAATAGTTTGAGAAATATCAAGTATATTTATATTTTTTTCAGCGAGGTATGTACATACTTTCGCAATAATACCAACACTGTCTTTACCAATAACAGTAATAATACCTTTCATATAAAAATCCTCCCATAATAAGTTAAAGCTTTTGAAAATAATTAATTCTATACATTCAAAAAATTATTCATGTTATAGCGAAACAATAAAAGAATAAAGCATTAAACTCCTATAAACCTGATAAATCAAGTATTTTTTTATTGTTTTATACTAAAAATTTACAAATTGCCATAATATATTTTAACATAGATAACTATACTTTTCAATGTATAAATTAAAAATTTTGTCATACTTTAAAATTTTCAAGAATAAACAATTAAAATCATATCACCGCTTTATTTAATGATTTCCCGATTTCACGTTTCATATTCGCAAAATCAGCTGTATTTCAAATAATTTATATCCTGCCAATACAGTTCTATAATTATTTTTTTTCATAAAACTCAGCTAAAAGTTTAAAACTTTCAAGAGAATTTAAAATCGTATTTTTATCTACACAATAAGCAATTCTAAAATACCCAGAGCAGGCAAACGTAGACCCGGGAACAATAACAAGTCTAAACTCTTTTGCTTTTTCACAAAAAACTTTATCATCATTAATAAAAGACTTTGGAAACATATAAAAGGTACCTTTAGGTTCTACACATTCATAACCATATTCTGTAAGAGCTTTAAAAAGGATATTTTTGTTTTCCTCATAGATACTCAGTTCTGCTGTATCATTTAAACATTCCGCAATAACTTTCTGAAAAAGCGATGGAGCGTTCACATAACCTAAAATTCTATTGGCTACACCAAGACCGCCTAAAATTTGTTCATAATCATCAAGTTCAGATGGAACAACAAGATACCCTATTCTTTCGCCTGGCAAAGACAATGTTTTGCTGTATGAATATCCAACAAATGTATTTTTGTAATACTTTGTAATATAGGGAACTGATTCATTATTAAAAACTAATTCTCTATATGGCTCATCAGAAATAAGATAAATAGAAATTTTAAATTCTTTTTGTTTTTGCTCAAGAATCTCAGCAAGTTTTTTTATATCATCCTCAGAGTAAACAACCCCTGTAGGATTATTAGGGTTATTTATAATAACAGCTTTTGTATTTTTAGTAAGTTTTTTTTCAAAATCTTCAAAATTAATTGAAAATCTTTCAAAATCTGGTTTTACAATAATAGGTACAGCATCATAATTAGATAAATAATTATTATATTCTCCAAAATAAGGCGCAAACAAAATTACTTCATCACCGGGATTTATAATTGTTTTCAAAGTAATATTAAGAGCTCCAGCCGCCCCAACAGTCATAATAATATTATCTTTTCCAAAATCTGTTCCATTTTTATCATTAATATTTTGGGCTACCTTTTTTCTTACATCTTCATACCCACAATTATTCATATATCCATGAATAATTGTTTCCGGTTGTTCCTTAATAATTTCAAAAATAGCGTTTTTTACACTTTCAGGTGGTATAATAGAAGGATTGCCCAAAGAAAAATCATATACATTTTCTTTGCCATATTTTTCTGACATAATTTTTCCTTCCTCAAACATAGCTCTTATAGCCGACCCATTTTTTATAAGTTCTATCATTTTTTTTGAAATCACAATATAGTACCTCCATAATCATATTATAGCGAAACAACAAAAGAATAAACAGATAATATTTAATAAAAACTGATATATACTAGAATTTTTTTATTGTTTCGCATTGAAAATTTTGTGAATTGCTATAATTTATTTAAAAAAAATTTAATTTTACGTATCTTCAAAAAAATACCATCATCTAAATTTTTTTAATAATTACCAAACATATCTATTATAATACTACATTTGAAACCAAATCAAGAGTTTATATTAAATAATGAAAATAATTTTTGTAAAGTTCTTTAATAGAAAAATTTTTAATAAAAAAAACTTCTATATTCAACAAAAATATTGTATAATTATAATGAATCTGTTTATATAGCGAAACAATATCTCTGCTTAATAACTTAAGTAGCAGCAATTAATAAAAGATTTTTATGTCAGATAAAATCTTAATTTCCTAGTCTTTCAAAAAAATCAGGAAAAGATTTGTGTAAAAATATGTAAAAAATCTGTCAGTCGATACTTCGGTAATTTAGAATATGTCTAATAAAATAATTAACAGATAATATTTAATAAAAACTGATATATAATGGAATTATTTTATTGTTTCGCACTGAAAATTTTACAGATTACTATAATTTGAAAATGAAAGAAGTGATTTAAATGAAAAAATTTATTGTCGCTGTATTAATATCAATAGCATCAGCATTTATAGTAAAATACTACTCTGCCAATTCAAGCTTCGCATACGCTCCTTTTCCAGAAAAAAGCAAAACAATAACAAATACATACTCACCTACCCAAAATACCACTGTTTCAGATAATATATCTTCAAATTCAAAAAACAATTTTGATAAAAAAGATAAATATGAAAATTACAAAATACCATCAGTAATAACTTCAAAAGGAGAATGGCATACAGCACTAAATTATTGTACATATAATTTATATGACAGTATAACATTAGAAATAAGTAACTTTGACGAAAATACATATAATATTAAAAATCTAAGTTTAATAAACGCTTCAATAAAAGCAACAGGCTCTGTCAAAAGTAATAAGACCGCCGTAATAACATATACCTTTTCATATAAGGAAAACTATATTTTGAATAGAGCCGCACAGGATGAAATATACACCACAAAACTCACACCAAAAAATCTCGCTTTATTTAATAAAATAAAAAAAATCACTTATGAAATAATTGATAATAATATGAACGACTTTGAAAAAGAAAAAGCAATTCACGATTACATTGTACTTAATTCTTCATACTCAAAAAATATTACAGAAAACAGTTATAATATAAGCAATTTGATTACAAATAGGACAGGCGTATGCGAAGCATACGCATATACCTTTAAAATGATGTGTTCTTTTGCCGGACTTGAATGTGAAATTATAACAGGCACCCTTGACGGTGAAAATCACGGTTGGAATTTAATAAAGCTTGACGGAAATTATTATCATATAGATGTAACATCCGATGATCCTGTTCCTGACAAAGAAAATCAGGTATTATATTTTTATTTCAATCTTAATGATGATGAAATCGCTAAAACTCACAAATGGGACAGAAATAATTTTCCAAAATGTACAGAAACAAAATATAATTATTATGTGTATAACAATTCTGTAGTAGAAACACCTGAACAAATGGAAAAATTCATTTTAGACAATCTTAATGATGGTAAAGCTGAAATTCATTTTTATGTAAAAAATTTTATTGTAAAAGATACCGGAGATTTTAAGTTTTGTGAAAAAAGTAAAAAAAGCCTAAAAAAATTTTATTTAACAGGTAATATAGGCTCCAACGGAGCTTTTATGTTTCGTCCTACCTACACTGATTAAAAATCTAAAAATTTTAAACTTTGCTATAATAGACCGTTCAATAAAAAGATGTTTAAAAATATATAATTATATATTTTTAAACATCTTTTTATTTCATTATTTTTTATACTCAAATCAGTGATTATTAACATTTGATTTGTATTGATTTGCCATATACATTTGCTGATAATTCAAAACTTTCGGGACATAATTCTGAGTTTCTTTAAAAGGAGGAATTCCATTATATTTTTTCACATTTCCAGGACCCGCATTATAAGCCGCAAGCGCAAGGGATGTATCTCCGAAAGTATCAAGCATTTGCCTTAAATATTTCGTACCTCCGTCCACATTTTGATTTATATCAAAAGAATCAGTAATTCCAAGTGATTGTGCTGTTTGCGGCATAAGCTGCATAAGCCCTTTAGCTCCCGCCGATGAAACAGAATTGGGATTAAAATCACTTTCCTGCTGAATTACAGCTTTTATCAAAGATTCATCAATACCATATTTTACAGAAGCAGCTTTTACAGCAGCATCAATGGCCGATGAAATTTCAGGTGTTTCAGAGAATTCGTCATTATCAAGTAACAGAGAATTATCAAGAACTGTTTGAAAAGCTAAACTGTCTTCAGTATTTGCAGTTTCTTTTTCAGTTACAACACTTCTTTTTTCTATGTTTGTCGCAAAAGGAATAGGCACACGGCTTTGTATATCAGCTATTATTCCCGAATAAATTTCACTTACATCTAAATTCATTGGTATAACTCCTTCTTACTTATTTTAATAATTTGCACAATTTAACATATAAAATATACATTAACTTAAAATCAATTTTATAAATT
>CATLIG010000081.1 GCA_949948985.1 uncultured Clostridia bacterium
TTATATATATCTATCATTTTTTGGTATTTATTCGTATTAAATTTGCATTCAAAAATAAATTGTGATAAAATAAATTATGCGAAAACAGACTTGTTTTTTTATGTTGTTTTTACAAAGCCATAGCAGAGCTTGCCTAAATAACCGCTGATAAAGTTTTACTAATTTTATAAACTGCGAATGTAGTCAATAGGATAGCCTGATTAAAAATTTCAAGGCGGGTATTTAGTGAAAATACGCTGAATAAATTTTCATAAAATTATAGTTTTATTTTCAAAAAAAATAGCTTATTAATTTTTCTGGTTTTGTAAAATTCAGCGTTAATATTTTTTCAAAAAATAATTTTTTATTTTTATAAAAATTAATATTCAGTAATAGACTTCTTGCGAAATTACAAAATTACGTAAATTCAACAAAAAAATATTTTATTCAATATTTTAACGAAAGGCGTTTTGTTCTTTAAACGCCGAAAGCGTTAAGAAGTATTGAATGAAATATTTTTTTACAGCGATATTGGTACAAGTGCGGAATTTCGCAAGAAGTCTAATGTTTTTTTCTTCGGTAATTTTTATTTTTATCCGGCTTAATATTTATAGAATATTTTCCGAAATCGGTACACTCTAAAATTCTTCCGACGATAGCTTCATCAATTTTAAAAATATCATCAATACTTCTTTTGCTTGAAATAATTGTTATGAGATTTTCGTTAATATAATATTTGAAAAGAAATCTCAGTCAAAAAAATAAATCAGACCGTTTTGAATTGTTCCCGACAAATTTTTCGCTCCTTTTATTTTGTTTTGTGGTACAATCCAAGTATATGGCTTGACATATAAAAAATCATTGCTGATGAATTGCTGTTTGATTGCTGTATTTTTTGAAATTGGAGTGAGATAAAATGAGTTACTGCGGATTTTCGCAAGTTGTAAATATACTTTACAATCAAATGAGAACGGTAGATGGATTAAATCAGACAATGTTCCTTACGGATTTTGTGTTTAAAAGCTACGATGAAAACAAGGCTTTAACAAAAGATATTTCAGGTATAAACAGATGGTTTACGGGCGAATATTCTGTTGATGGAGATATAAGAGAATATTACGCTAATAACAGGAAAAAGCTGTACTATGATATTGAAAATTCCTTTTATAAAAATGCCGCTGATTTTTATTCAGCGGCAGATGAATTATATAAAATAGTTTTATGTGATACAAGCATAAGTGAGGGCAAAAAAGAAGAATTATTTAAAAATTATAAAAAAGATAAGTACAATCTTTCTGCATTTATAGCGGAAGTTTTGATATTTTCAATGTGCAGAGAAAAATCAAAATTAAAAATAAAATCTCCTGTTACTGATGAGGTCATTGTGGGCTGTAAAGCGAATAAACCCTGTAAATTTTTTGTTGGCAGAGATAAGGAAACAGAAAAACTGCACAGCCTTATACAAGATAATAACTGCGTATTTGTTAATGGTATAGGTGGTATAGGAAAAAGCGAGTTTGTGAAAAAATACATACAATTATATAAAAATGAATATACCAATATTATTTATTTGAGATATAACGGCAGTCTAAAAAATATGATAGCTGATATTCAATTTGTAACCGATATGGAAAAAGATGATTCAGAATATCGCTTTTACAAGCATTATAATTTTCTAAAGTCATTAAGAGATGATACGATTATTGTTATTGATAATTTTGATACGACAATAGAAAATGAACCTCTTTTTGATGATTTCTTAAATAATGAATATAAGGTTATTTTTACAACACGAAGTAATTTTGAGGAGTACGAATGTTTACAGCTTGATGTAATCAAAGATAATGAACAGATTTTAAGTATAATAAATTCTTTTTATTCTGTAAACGCTGAAAATCGCTCTGTATTGCTCTCTATTGTAAAAACAGTATACAGACACACTCTTTCAGTTGAAATATCCGCAAAGCTGTTAAAATCATCAAATATAACGCCATCGGAACTGCTTTCTAAACTCATTGAAAACAGCATAAAACTTGACAGTGAAGAAAAGATACAAATAAAAAAAGATAATAGAACAAGCAAAAAAACTTATTATAACCATTTGCATACTCTTTTCAGATTATTTGACTTAACCGAAAAACAAAAATATATTATGATGAATTTTTGTTTTGTTTCAATAAATGGAATTGAAAAAGCGTTATTTTCAGATTGGATAAAAGAGCCGACAGCGAATAATATAAATGACCTGATAGAGCTGGGATTAATAAAATGCGAAGATAAATGGATTTATATAAATCCTGTTATAAGAGATGTTGTTATGGCGGAACTTGAACCGAAAATTACAGACTGCAAAGATATGGTGAACAGCATAAAAGCGGAATGTATAGCCTATGGAAGCGATAAATATTATTATTTGATTATGCTTGAGTTTGTGGAAAATATAATTGACTTTATAAAAATTGACGATTTTGAAGTTTTTATGAGTTTGCTTGAACAGAGTTTTTGTTATGCGGAAAAGTATAAAGAATTATGGATAATGAGAAAAATTATAACAGCAATGCGTTATTATATCAAAAATGAAAATTTGTTAAATATCAGATATAAGGCTTTATTTTATATGTTTAAAGCTCAGTATGCTGTTTTAAGATACGAAAATGCTTATGACGGAGCAGCTTTTATTGAAAAAGCTATTGAGATTATCGGTAAAAATCCTGAAAAAGAATTTAAACATCTGCTCTCAAATTTATATTCAAATCTTGGGTTTTATAAGCAAATACAGAATAAACATAATCATATAGAAATTTTGAATTGTTATGAAATAGCATATCAGATTTTAAATGAAACAGATGAATTATACAGTTATGACGGTTATGTTCTTGCAAAAAAGATAGCTGAATGTTATGCTGTGTCAGGCAATATAAAAAAGGCTATTGAGGTATAGTAATTACACTTTAAAGGTTACAAAAAAATTATTTTACTTGCACGGGCTGCAAATTTCTTTGCAATTCGCTTACCGCCCAGCAGTGCTTACGCACTCGTAAAATATTTTTTTGTTATAATTTAAGTGTAATTACTATATTGGAACAGTTTGCGGAATATTTTAAACCGCCTTATATACCGCAAAATTATTCTGAATATATTGTGTGCTGTCAAAAAGAAAAATTTAATTCCTTGCTTGAATATGCTGAACTGCTTGAAGTTATTGGTGTTTTAAAATCTAAAATAGGGCAGAATATAGATTTTGAAAGAAGAACAGTTTTAAAGATTTATAATGCTGTTTTTGAAAATCAGCCTGATAAACTTGCGGAACACATTGAAATTACAAAATTTTTGAAATAATACAGCAAGCTTATGTTTAATGAATAAAGTCATAAAAAGATTTAAAAACGAATAATATGCAAAATAATAATAGAATTTAAGCAGACAAAATATTTTTTAATAAAATATTTTATTCTGCTTAAATTTTTATATTTTTTTATAATTAAAAACATTGCCCTTTATATAAAAATGATTGTTTTGAAAAATATAATTTCCTGTTTTTGCAGGAATGGAACAGGCTTTTAAAGTATTGAAAATCCAAATAAATCAAAAACAAAAAAAACACTTCATTCTATCTTGGCAAGCAATGTTTATGGTTATCCATAAACAAATTTTCGCTAATTATTCCTTTGAAAAATCCTGCTCAATTTTGCTTGTTGGGAATATTTCCCAAGCCCTCGAAAAGAACAAAATTTGTTCTTTTTTTAAGCCGCTTTGCGTCTGCTGAAAACCTAAAAATAGCTTTCTATATAGACGGTAATTAAATATCACCGTCTGCGCCGAGTGCAGTTGCAAAAGTAGCATATACCTTTCTGCACGAGTGCATATCCACCGGAGGCTTATATATTCGGCGAATTTTAATCGCCGAATATATAAAATTTTTGTTTTATACGAATTAAATAATAAAAAATCCCTATAAAATATAGTTTTAATAAACTTAAATTTTATAGGGATACTTTTACTTTTTATATGGAATATTTATAAAATTACTTTTCAACTTCAACAGGCATTGTAAAATTAGAATCAAGTGCTTTTTGAAGAATTATTGCGGCATCTGTAGCGGTTAATTTTTTATCGCCGCTTACATCTGCATATTTCATCCACTCATTAGTTTTTTCTTGAATAGGTAATGGAAAACTTGAATTTAATACCTTTTGAAGTACTAATGCGGCGTCATTAGCGGTTACACCTCTTTTACCATCAATATCACCGAATTTAATATCAGATAAATCATACTTACTGAATTTTATTTCTTTAACAGTAACCTCTGAAACTTTATCATCAACTGCGGTTATTGCTTTAACTATAATAGTTTCATCTGTTCCGCTTATTGTAAATGGTTTCATATACTCTTTAGAATTTACCGTGGGTTCAGTACCATCTGTTGTATAATAAATTTTTGCATCTTCAACACCTGTTTTGATAGAAATATTTATTTCTTTACCATTTTCAGGTTCAATCTCACTTGCTGTTATTATAGGTTCAAAATTACTCGGAATAAAATCAAGAATCTTTTCTGATTTGTTTCCCGAATTATCAATAGCAGTTAAAATAATAGTATGTGGTTTATTGGTTAAATTTTCTTTCATAGGATAATTAAAATAACCATTAAAAGTATTATAATATTTTGATGAATTACTTCCAGCTGATATGATTGTTCCGTTAATGGTTAATTCAATACTGTTTACATTTACACCGCTTGTCATATCAAGAATGTTTGCATAAACTGAATCTGATGATAAGGTCAAATCACTTATTTCAGGACCGCTCTCGTCTATACCTAAAACATACTGTCCGCTTTTTGTTACATTTGCAGTAACATATTTTTCTTCCTTATTAAGTTCACTGTTAATCTTTACATACAAACAGCGTTCTTCATCCCAATAATAAATATTCAGACTATCTTCATTTCCCTTGCCTGACAGCATATCTTCTGTATACTCAAGCTTCAATTCAACAGGATTATCAACAAACTCACTTATAGCATTTTCATTTTCATCTAAAACTTCAACAATATATATCTTTCCGATAGTTTCAGCTTTATCTTCTGCCGTTGCCAAAGGATTGACCATATCGTCCTCGTCTATGCTAAGTAATGATATACCTTGTGTATCATTAAAGCTTGTTATTCTTACAATCCAACCCTTTACAGTACCTTTAACATTTGCAAGTTCATTCTGAACACCGTTTACTAAATTGTCTTTTGCTGATGTAAACATATCAGATACATAATACCCAAACGCATCGCCAATAACAGCTAAAAAGTCTGTCGTATTATGTTTATTTGTGTAATCTATATTATCATACTTGGCAGTAACAAAACTGTTTCCTTTATTAAATACTCCTTCGCTGGTTTTATACTCTTCATTCCATACAGCTTTTAAATCAGCTCCTATACCTAAGCTTATACCTGCACCAAGACTAACTTTTAAAGGAAAGTCAACACAAGATGATTTTTTCTGATATAAATTATAATCCACATAATTTTCTATATCATTAAGACTTCCATAAATATTAGTAAAAGTATCATCATTAATAAATGTTCTTTCTCCCGAAGCCAGACTTTTTAATGTATTAGTATTTGCAAGAGATTCATTCAAACTGTTTCCCGTTAAAACAAATTCAAGTTTTTTATTAACATTTTCATCAGTAAGTGAAAAATCTAATACATTATCCTCTTCCTCAGGAATTTCAACAGACAAAGCAACTTTTTCTGTTTTTCCGTTTGCTTTAAAAGTTGATGATATAGTTTTGCTTGTTTCAAATTCTTTATTATACAAGCTGCCTAAATCCAACCCTGTTTTTAATTTTCCTCCCTTATCACTCTCAAATATTTTTTCATCACTGCTGATATTTTTCTTAATTCCTATTTTCAAAAAATCCTGTGTTGTTTTGCTTGTAACGGAACTTGAAGCTTTTAATTCACTGCTGCGTGTTATATCAATAGGTGCGTTACCGCTATATTTGTGAGTTTCTGTACCATTTAAAGCAAATAATGTTGCGGTAGGCGCAGCAGGCATATTTTCAAAAATCTTACCGCTGTCAACTTTTAAATTAACACCTTCATTTATTTTAACATTTTGCTCAACACATCTTCTGACACTTGAGTTTATATTAGGTTTGATTTTAGTATATATAGTTTCATATATTTTATCAATCAATATCGAATGACCTGTTGGAAGCCACGAATTATCTATTACCGCTAATCCTGCGATAGCTCCGTTTAAGTGATAATCCGGATTATCTTTATTGAAAAAATCTTTAAAAGTAAATGTATATCCTAAATTTTGACCATAACTTGCTCCTACCGAAGTACTCGCACTCATATTTGGACCATTATCGTTAAACAGTGTTCCGCCCAGACCAACAGATTCTTTTGAACCAATTTTAGAAGAATTTTTTACGGTAAGATTTAAATCTGTTTTATCTCCGTTATTTTGATAATTAATTCCAAAACTTCTTCCTAATTCACCGTTAATTGAGGCATCAAGAAGTGAAACATCAATCATATTAAATGCTTCGGCTTTAATACCTGCCCCGATTTCTCCGCTTATACCCGCACTGTAAGTTGATCCCTGTGAATAATTCGGCTCTGTAACTTTTACATTAAAACTCGGCGGCAATTTATCATTTTCTCTCAACTCACCTGTATATTGCTGTGTTTGAAGTGCAAATCTGCCATCTTCAGAAGCCGTTATTTCTACCGAAAATAATCCATCTTCATCTGTTTTAGAAGAAAAGTTTTGTCCTTCTTTTAGCTTGTAACGAATATTTTTATTTGAAATAGGCTCTCCATTATTATCTACAGCTTTATAATACCTTATTGCTGTTCCGCCTTTCATAATTATTGAATCAGCATTTACAGGATAAACCTCGCTTATACTTATAATTTCATTTTTACCGATAACACCTGTTCCGTCTACACTGACAATACAGCTTGAGCTTGCTCCTTTTGAATTTGTCGCTGTAATAACAGTTGAACCTGTTTCTTTCAAATTTAAATCGCACCATACAGAAGTAAAGCCACTGCCGCCGACTCCTCTTTCAACATTTGCGATTTCAGCAATATCAGGATTAGAGCTTGTAAAGATTATATCGCTTATGTCATCTGTGGCAGGTCTTATTTCCAAATTGAGATGGTATATGTATACTTGCCCCATTTCAAGCTCATATCGAGGCTGTGTAAATGCAATTCCGGAACCATCTTCACCTAATACACTTCCAACTTTTATACAAAATGCGCCTTCACCGTAAATAATTTTAGCATCTTCATTTCCGCAAATTTCATCTCCATCAGCATAATAGTTTTTACCGTTTATATATAAGCAATTTTTAGCATAACCAGCAATTCCGCCCCTATAAGCATTTCCTTTCTCAGAAGTTGTTTTGATTTCTCCTAAGCTATAGATATTTCCTATTGTTATACTGCTATAACAATAACCAACCAAGCCACCATTTCTACCGTCGTTGTAATTTGAAGTAACATTACCACTGTTATATGAATTTTCTATTGTTATATTGCCACTACAATAACCAATCAAGCCACCGCTGCAGTCGCTTGAAGTAACATCACCGCTGTTATAAGAGTTTTCTATTGTTATACCATAAGCTTTAACAAAGCCGCCACTAACCAAGCCGCCGCCATCGCCGTTGGAAGTAACATTACCGCTGTTATAAGAGTTTTCTATTGTTATATCACAACCTTCACTATCACCAATTAAGCCACCGCTGTTACTGCTGGCATTGTAGTTAGAAGTAACATCACCATCGTTATAAGAGTTTTCTATTGTTATATTGCCACTACAATAACCAATCAAGCCACCGCTGCAGTCGCTTGAAGTAACATCACCGCTGTTATAAGAGTTTTCTATTGTTGTATTACAACCAATGCCAACCAATCCGCCACTAAGACCCATATAGTTATCGGAAGATACATTACCGTTATTATAAGAATTTTCTATTGTTATGCTGAAATTATCAACATAATCACAACAAGCAATCAAGCCACCACTATAGTCACCACTATAGTCATTTCTGGAGTTTACATTACAATTTTCGGCGAGACCAATATTTTTTATTGTTACATTATTTTCAACTTTTCCAAACAATCCAGCATATTTTACATTGGCACTCTTAGGAATTATCATATTGGAAATCTTATGTCCCTGCCCGTCTAAAGTAACTTCACCTGTTGAATTGATAGGAGTCCAGACTCCTTCATTATATGTACTTAAATCAATATCATTTCCCAAAACATAATTTCCACCGCTTTGAATATTTGCAAGTTCCTCTGCTGTTGTAATAACCGTTGCATTAGGGTCTGGTTCGCTGATTTCTGCAATAAATCCATTTGCCCCTGCTTTTGGCATTGGTTTTTCTAAAGGGACAATGAATCCGTCTGCTCCTGCTTCAACACCAGCTAAAGAAATATCATAATTCACTTCTTCAACCACGACAGCCGCTCCCGACACAACCTCATCATTAACCAAAATATTATTTTTTTCGGTATCTTCCGCAAAACTAATATTCAAGTTTGAAATTATCATAATTAATGACAATACTAACCCTGTAAAATTTTTTAATCTCATAATTATTTTCCTTTCTTAAAGTTTATTATTACAAAATACAATTTTATTCTATTATACCTTATATCGCCTTTTTCGACAACATTTTTTCTTAAAATTGGCATAATAAATCATCTTTTCCTATTTTAACAGCAAAAACTTATAAAGTCAACTACATAAAGTTAAACTATCAATAGTTATTTTTATAAAATATTACTATAAATTTTTTCAAGGGTGATATTATGACATTGATAGAAGCTATAATAAAAA
>CATLIG010000082.1 GCA_949948985.1 uncultured Clostridia bacterium
TTCTTTTTGATGGCTTGAAAAATATCGTCGGCTTTGGAAAAATTGTGAAAGAAAACTCCATACTTCTTTACAAATGACTGTTTTGGCTTTTATTTCTGTGCTTATTAGAAGATTTTAGACAGGCTCTGAGAAGTCAAGAAAAAGTAATTAATGAAAGAAGCAGTAACAAAGTCAGACTTATTTTAGTGGATAATATATATTGTTGATGAGTCATTTAGGACGTTCCAGTACATCAATTATATAAGAATATTACCCGATAATACTGAGTTTTCCATAAAAATGGAAAAGAAAAGATACCTGATAATGCCGTATGAATTGATGGAATCATTAAGAGAAAACGTAAATTTTTTGAGAATCAAATTATGTAATAGAATATATATAGTGAATCAATAATTATTAATGGATTAAAATATAGGGTGTGAGTTTTAATGGAAAAATTTGAAATAATTAATCTTTTAAAAAAAACCGCAAATGGAGAAATTACGCCTGAAGAAGCTGCGGAAAAATTAAAAATTGACCCTTTTGAAGAACTTGAGTTTGCTAAGCCTGATATTCATAGAGGGTTAAGGCAGGGAATTCCAGAGGTAATTTACGGTATTGGAAAAACACCTTTTCAGATTTGTGAAATAACAAAATCACTTCTTGAAAATGGACAAAAGACAGTACTTATTACAAAGTTGCCAAAAGAATATATTAAAGAAATAAGTGAAAAAATTAATTTTAAGTATTTTGAGGTTTGCAAAATCGGAGTTGCTGGAGAAATACCTAAAGCTAAAACAAAAGGTACTATTGTTGTCGCAACAGGAGGTACAAGCGATATACCTGTCGCGGAAGAAGCCGCTATAACAGCGGAAGTATTTGGAAATAAGGTGACAAGACTTTATGATGTTGGGGTGGCCGGAATACACAGGCTTTTTTCACATACAAAAGATATTATGGATGCGAAAGTAATTATAGCTATTGCGGGAATGGAAGGCGCTTTGGCTAGTGTAATAGGTGGAATTGCTGATTGTCCCGTTATTGCTGTTCCTACAAGTATAGGATATGGTACGGCTTTTGGCGGAGTTTCGGCTTTATTGTCAATGCTTAATTCTTGTGCGAGCGGTGTTAGTGTTGTTAATATTGATAATGGTTTTGGAGCTGGATATATTGCCAGTATGATAAATCATATAGGAGAATAAATAATGAAGATATTGTATATTGAATGTAATATGGGTGCGGCAGGCGATATGCTTATGGCAGCTCTTTCGGAACTTTGTTATAATTCAGATGATTTTATTGAGAAAATTAATAAAATCGGTATTCCCAAAACTAAAATAAGCAAAGAAGAAGTTTTTAGTTGTGGAATAAAGGGTACTCATATAAGTGTTGAAGTTAATGGTATTAAAGAGTATGAACATAATCATAACTATCATAGTCATGAACATAATATAAATCATCATACACATAGAGGATTATGTGAAATTGAAAAAATTATAAATGAACTTAATATATCGGAAAAAGTAAAAAAAGACGCTAATTCTGTTTATAGAATAATTGCTGAGGCTGAGGGATATGTTCATGGAAAAAATGTTAGCGAAATACATTTCCATGAGGTAGGAACATTTGATGCAATATGTGATATTGTAGGTGTATGTATTCTTATGGAAGAAATAAGTCCTGATAAAATTATTGTATCTCCGATTAACACGGGAAATGGACAGGTAAAATGCGCTCATGGAATATTGCCTGTGCCTGCTCCGGCAACAGAATATATTTTAAGAGGTATACCTTATTATAAAGGAGATATAAAAAGTGAATTGTGTACTCCGACAGGAGCGGCGCTTTTAAAATATTTTGCTGATGAATTTTCTGAAATGCCCGTTATAAAAGTAGAAAATACAGGCTATGGAATGGGAACAAAGCAATTTGATACAGCAAATTGCGTGAGAACATTTTTGGGAAATACAAAAGAAAAAGAAAATGTAATACAATTAAGTACAAATATTGATGATATGACCGGTGAAGAAATAGCGTTTGCATCAGAAAAATTAATGAAAATGGGTTTTCTTGATGTGTATACTGAAAATATATTTATGAAAAAGGGCAGACCGGCTGTTATATTTAATATACTTGTTAAGGATAGTCAAAGAGAAGAAGCTGTGAAATCATTATTTAAATATACAACAACTATTGGTATAAGAGAATATGGTGTTAAAAGATATACTTTAGATAGATATGAAAAAGTTGTTGATACTGATTATGGAAAAATAAAATGCAAGATTTCAGAAGGATACGGAGTAAGGCGTATTAAAGCGGAATATGATGACCTTGCGGAAATAGCTGAAAAAAACAATATAAGTATAAAAAATATAAAAATTGACTTTGAGAATATGGAGTGACAATATGGAGTTGGGCAGAAAATATGAAGAACTAAAAAAATATCTCAGTTCATTCGAAAATATTGCTGTCGCTTTTTCCGGAGGTATTGATTCGGCTTTTCTCTTAAAAGCAGCTGTTGATGTTTTTGGAGATAATATTATAGCAATAACAGCAAATCCATTTTCATTTCCGAAAAGGGAACTTGAGGCATCAAGGTCTTATTGTGAAAGAGTAGGGGTAAGGCACATTGTTTTTGATGTAGATGAACTAAATATTGATGGATTTGCTATGAATACGAAAGACAGATGCTATATATGCAAAAAAGTACTTTTTGAGAAAATGTTTGAAATAATAAGAAATAACGATATTTCTATTATTGCAGAAGGCTCTAATATTGATGATAATAAGGATTATCGGCCCGGGTTAAAAGCTGTGGAAGAACTTGGAGTTTTAAGTCCTCTAAGAAAAATTGGATATACTAAAAATGAAATAAGGAAGACGGCGGAGAAACTTGGTATTTCTATATGGAATAAACAATCATCAGCCTGTCTTTCATCAAGGTTTGCCTATGGTGAGATAATTACTGGAGAGAAACTTATAATGGTTGAAAATGCAGAGCAGATTTTATATGATATGGGTTTTCAACAATTTAGAGTTCGCATACATGGTTTAATTGCGAGAATTGAGGTTATGCCTGAGGAATTTGAAAAACTTATTGAGAATAGAATTGAAATTTATAATACTATAAAAGATTATGGGTTTACTTATGTGACAATGGATTTAAAGGGTTATAGAACAGGAAGTATGAATGAAAATCTTTGAAGACAAAGATAAGGAGTGAATTATTATGCATATGGCTGACGCTTTGTTATCAGTTCCTGTAGGGGCAGTAATGTTGGGAGCGAGTATTGGGTTAATAGCTTATTCTGTAAAAAGAATAAAAGAAAACGATGTTTCTGAAAAAAAATTACCTTTGATGGCTGTTTCAGGGGCTTTTGTGTTTGCGGCACAAATGATTAATTTTACTATTCCAGGAACAGGTTCAAGCGGACATATAGGAGGAGGGCTTCTTTTAGCCGGTCTTTTAGGAGAATTTCCGGCAGTTTTAACTATTGCGGCTGTTTTGCTTATTCAATGTCTTTTTTTTGCTGATGGTGGGTTGTTGGCTCTAGGAGCTAATATATTTAATATGGGTATTATCCCTTGTCTTATAATATATCCGTTGCTTTTTAAACCTTTAGTAAAAAAAGCGGCTTCAACAAAAATGCTTTCTGTTGTGACATTTATTTCGGTGGTTATAGGATTGCAGTTTGGGTCGTTTTGTGTTGTTCTTGAAACATTGTTTTCAGGAATTACAGAACTTCCATTTAATACATTTGTTATGCTTATGCAACCTGTTCATCTTGCTATAGGTGCGGTTGAGGGATTTGTTACGGCTATGGTGCTTGTGTTTGTTTACAAAATACGTCCGGAAATTATTGAAAGTTCATATACAGGTGATAAAATTGATAAAAATATTTCTGTAAGAAAGATAATTGGGATTTTTGTGGTTATTACAATTATTACAAGTGGTGTTTTATCACTTTTCGCATCAGCTTATCCTGACGGACTGGAATGGTCAATGGAAAATACGGCAGGTACGGCGGAACTTGAGGCGGATAGTCCTATACATAACAGTGCTGAGAAAATACAGGAAAATATTGCGGTTTTGCCTGATTATGATTTTGAGAACGGAGAAGGGAGCGGTACAAGTATTGCAGGAATTGTCGGTTCTGCAATAACATGTGTGTTGGCATTTGCTATTGGTGGTATAATTTTTACTGTAAAAAAGAAAAAATCAACTACAGAAAAATAAATAGATAGACGATGATTAATTATCACCGTATCTGTACAGAGCACAGTCACTGTAAGTGGCATATATTATTTGCGCAAGTGTGTATCCGTTGTAGGATAACTATATATTTGGTGATTTTTAATTACCAAATATATAGTTTGTTAATGGTGTCAGTGATTTTTTGAAATAATATGAGAGGGTGATAAAAATATGGCCGATATAAGAAGCAAGCTTACAGAATTTTATTCTCTTGAACAAATGAGTTTGAAAAATACGGTTATACACAAAATTCATCCATTTTCAAAATTAATATCAACTATTATTTATATAATGTGTGTTGTATCTCTTGACAGATACAGTTTTCAAAGCCTTTCTTTTTATTTCTTTTATCCTGTTATAACAATAGCACTTGCTGAAATACCATTTAAAATGATAATAAAACGTGTAATTATAGCATTGCCTTTTTGTGTATTTGCCGGAATAAGCAATATTATCTTTGATAAAACAATTATTTTTTCTATTGGCGGATTTACTCTTACAGGAGGAGTTTGTTCGTTTATAACAATAATGGTGAAAAGTTTTTTATGTGTAGCTTCTGTTTTGATTTTGATAGCTACAACACCTTTTTCAAAACTTACTCTTCAGCTTAAAAGAATGTATATTCCTGATATAATTATAATGCTTATTGAAATGATTTATAGGTATATAGGAGTTTTAATGATGCAGGCGGACTCTATGATGACAGCTTATAAATTAAGAAGTCCTTATTCAAAGTTTCCGCATATAAAAGATATGGGTTCATTTATAGGGCAGCTTTTTATTCACAGCGCTGATAGAGCGGAAAGAATTTATAAGGCTATGAAATGCAGAGGGTATGGTACATTACATATAAAACAAATTCAAAAAAAAAGAATGATATTAAATGATTACATATTTATGTCAGTTGTATGTTTATCATCGCTTATGTTTTTGATAACAGGGGGGCAGTTGAATGTTTAAGATTGAAAATTTATCTGTTAAATATCCCGACGGAACTTTGGCTGTGGATAATTTCACAATGAATATAAGTTCAGGGGAACATATTGCGCTTGCTGGTGGAAATGGTGCGGGTAAAACAACCCTTATTCTTGCGCTTGCCGGAATTATTGAAAGCGATGGAAAGGTTATAGTTGATAATATTGAGCTTAACAAAAAAAATATAAGTGAGATAAGAAAAAAAGTAGGTGTAGTTTTCCAAAATCCTGATGACCAGCTTTTTATGGCAAACATATATGAGGATATAGCCTTTGGACCAAGAAACTTAGGAATTGACGAGGAAACAATAAGGCATAGAGTTGATGACAGATTAAAGCTTTTAAATATAGAGCATTTAAAATATAAAACAGCGTTAAAGCTTTCAGGAGGAGAAAAAAGAATGGCTGCCATCGCGACGGTTCTTGCTATGAAACCGTCAGTTATGCTTCTTGACGAGCCTACAGCTTTTTTAGATCCTAAATCCAGAAGAAATTTAATAAACATACTGAAAAAACTACCCCATTCAATGCTTATAGCAACTCATGACCTTACTTTTGCTAATGAGGTATGTGAGAATACTGTAATATTGAAGTATGGAAAAATATTTTCACAAGGAAAATCATCGGAGATTTTATATGATAATGATTTAATGAACAGAGGAAATCTTGAAGCTATAGAGAATGATTATAATAAAACAACAAAACAATGACAGTTGTATAATGTGATTAATTCAAAAGTGTTTTATTGTTTTGTACTGAAAAGTTATTGAACAAGTATAATACATTATATAATATGGAGAAAAGTATATGGTTAAAAAAACAATAGCGATTGTAACAGGTGCAAACAGTGGATTTGGGAAAGAATTTGTAAAATTATTTTCTAAAGATAAGACTATTTCTGAAATATGGGCAATTGCCAGAAATGAAGAAAAACTTCAAAAGCTTATTAATGAAATTGACTCAAATATAAAAATCTTTTCAAAAGATTTATCAGATTTAAATCAAGTAAAAGAAGTGGGTCAGCTGTTAAAAGATAAGAACATAAATATAAAATATTTGGTTAATAACGCGGGATTTGCTAAATTTTGTTCTTATGGTGATATTTCTGTTGATGAATCTATAAATATGATAAATCTGAATATAAATGCGGTGGTCGCTCTTGGATTAATTTGTATACCATATATGGAAAAGGGAAGTCATATAATTAATGTTTCTTCACAGGCGGCTTTTTTTCCTTTGCCATATCAAAATATATATAGTTCAACAAAAGCATTTATACGAAATTATACGAGAGCGTTAAACGTTGAACTTAGAAATACAGGTATTACGGCAATTGCCGTATGTCCGGGCTGGATGAATACAGGACTGATTGACAATGCACTTATAGGAGCTGATAAATCTGTAAAAAATTTTTATGGTATGGTATCACCGGAAGTTGTTGCAAAAAAAGCTTTGAAAGATGCTAATGATAATAAAGACATTTCTATTTATAGCCTATATGTTAAATTCACACATATTATGTCTAAGATATTACCTCAAAGGCTAATAATGAAACTATGGCTGATACAACAGAAAATAAAATAAAAATTTACTTCTATCGATAATTTTTAAAAGTATCTGCTGTGAAATAAATTTGCCTGATAATAGACCTATTCAATAATCTCTATAATCTTGATTGACAAATTTTTGTTTATTGTATTTTGCTTTATTTTTTAAATATTTAAAAAGTTTTTGAGGTTATTATGCTTTTTGCTTTGTTTAAAAATATTTAAACTATATTGACTTTTAATATACAATATGGTAATATTTAAAAAAAGTATTAGATGTTTTTTTAGGTTTTGTCTAAAAATTTAATCATAGTATGGAAAATAACAAAATAATCAATTTATTTTAGTAAAAATTGTATTTGATGAAAGGTGAATAAAATGAGTAAAAATATACCTTATAAAATATATCTTGATGAAAATGAAATGCCTAAACAATGGTATAATATGAGGGCAGATATGAAAAATAAGCCGGCACCTCTTTTAAATCCGGAAACATTAAAGCCTATGGCTGCGGAGGAATTGGAAACGGTATTTTGTAAGGAACTTGTAAAACAGGAGTTAAATGATACAGACGCTTATATAGATATTCCAGAGGATATTCAAAAATTTTATAAGATGTATCGTCCATCGCCATTAGTACGAGCTTATTGTCTTGAAGAAAAATTACAGACCCCTGCAAAGATTTATTATAAATTTGAGGGGAATAATACAAGCGGAAGTCATAAATTAAATTCGGCAATAGCACAGGCATACTACGCTAAAAAACAAGGATTAAAGGGAGTTACAACAGAAACAGGAGCTGGACAATGGGGTACGGCTTTATCGATGGCTTGTTCATACTTTGACCTTGACTGTAAAGTTTTTATGGTTAAAGTGTCTTATGAACAGAAACCTTTCAGACGTGAAGTTATGCGTACTTATGGAGCTAGTGTTACTTCATCGCCGTCAAATTGTACAAATGTCGGGCGTAAAATTTTGAAAGACCATCCCAACACAACAGGAAGTTTAGGATGCGCTATTTCAGAAGCTGTCGAAACGGCTACATCAAATGAAGGATACCGATATGTATTGGGAAGCGTATTAAATCAGGTACTTTTACATCAGTCTGTAATTGGTATTGAAACAAAAATAGCTATGGATAAGTATAATATTACTCCTGATATTATTATAGGATGTGCGGGAGGCGGCTCAAATTTAGGCGGTCTTATATCTCCTTTTATGGGTGAGAAATTAAAAGGAAACGCAGATTATGAGTTTATCGCTGTAGAACCTGCTTCTTGTCCAAGTTTTACAAGAGGTAAATTTGTTTATGACTTTTGTGATACCGGTATGGTGTGTCCTCTTTCAAAAATGTATACTTTAGGCAGTGGTTTTATTCCATCATCAAATCATGCGGGTGGATTACGTTATCATGGTATGAGTTCAACTCTTTCACAACTTTACGCTGATGGATTGATGAAAGCAGTCACTGTTGAACAAACTGCGGTATTTGAGGCGGCTCAGAAATTTGCCAGAGTAGAGGGTATATTGCCGGCTCCTGAAAGCAGTCACGCAATTAAGGTTGCTATTGATGAGGCATTAAAATGCAAAGAAACGGGTGAAGAGAAGACTATTCTTTTTGGACTTACAGGAACGGGTTATTTTGATATGGTTGCCTATCAAAAGTTTAATGACGGAGAAATGTCAGATTATATACCTTCGGACGAAGATTTACAAAAAGGATTTGATGGGATTCCTAAATTTTCAGGAAATGAAATTTAATTTTATATATAAATTTTTGTGAAAAGTGATTTTATATATTTATGTAAATTTGCAATAAAGACAAAAAAGTTTTCATTAAATTATATTTTTAATGGAAACTTTTTTTGCGTATAGAAATTTAAAAATTAATTTACATAGTTATGTCAATCAACTTAAAAATAAGTAAGTTGATTGACTATAATATCTGTGAAAGTGTGAAGTTTCGAAATAAGTCTACTAAATAAAATGATTTATATTAAAAATTTGATAGTGTTAAATAGATTTATTTTTTTATTGAAATAGTATGAATAGCAA
>CATLIG010000083.1 GCA_949948985.1 uncultured Clostridia bacterium
TGCAACTATGCTTTTTTTGAAATCTTCGTCATATTTTATCTGGGGCATATATAATAACTCCTTTCTTCTGTTTATTTTATTATATTATATGAATTGTTTTTCTGTCCACTTTTTTAGTATAGCACCATTATAAGCACTTTTTTTATGCCTTTATACGCTTATGCTTCAACGGGAGAAGTAAAAGAAGCTCTGAAAGTAAACGCTGCTTGGATTGAAGATGAAATGCTTCAGGTTGATGTAACAAATATCAATACGGGAGAAAATCAAAAACTTGAAGTTCAGTTAAAGGACTATACAAGTGACAGCGAATATGTTTCAGTTCAGGCGGTAGACCCTGACGGAAACAAATCAAATATTGTACAGATAAAAAATCCTTACTATAAGGCGGAAGAATCAGCAAACAAAAATGAAAACGGCAAAACAGACAAAACGGCTGATAAAAGCGAAAACAGCAAAACAGATGAAGCGTCAAAAGACAGTAATAAAAACGCCTTTACTCCGGCAGGTACCGGTGAAGTTATGGACAATGCCAAAGACGGTGATGGTAAAGAGTTTTTTACTATAAAAACAAAAAATGATAATGTATTTTATCTTATTGTTGACCGTCAAAGAGAAAACGACAATGTATATTTGCTTAATGCTGTTTCTGAATCTGATTTAGTCGCTTTAGCCGAAAAAGGAGAAGATACCGGTGTAAGTGCAGTTCCCGAAACTGAAACCAAACCGGAAGAACAGACAGAGCCGGCAGCGGAAACAGAAGAAGCTAAAACAAGTTCAGATTCAGGAAATAATTCAAGCGTTTTTATTTTTGTTTTTATCGCTGTTCTTGCGGCAGGCGGTATTGGATATTATATTAAAATTTACAAGCCCAAACATTCAGATAACAGCGTAAGTGATGATGAAAATTTTGACGGTGAGGACAGCGAATATGAAGTAAATAATGACGATGACAGCGAGTATGAAGTAAATGACGGCGAATTTGAGAATGAATATGAAGATAACGAGGGAGAGTTTGATATTGAGAAAAAGTTCGAGGAAGATATTATTTCAGATGATGAAAAAAATTTTGAGGAATAAAGGCGATGGCTTTAATGAGAAATATTAAATCATTTTTTATCGCTTTTATTATAGTCTTAATATTGACGTCAATGGTGTTTGCGGAAGATAAAGAACCGCTGCAGCCGACAGGCTCTAATCTTAATCTGACTGTTGTAGTTCCGTCCGAAAAAGAAAAAGTCAAGGTATATCCTGTTAGTATTTATGAATCATCTGATAATGGTATAAATCAGATTATTAAGACTTATGAATTATCTGACAGCGAAAAACCGGAGGATATACCCCGTGACGGTTTTCAGTGCGGTGATTTATATTATGAGCTGTCTGATGTTATCAAAAAAGAAAACACTTCGTCTGATGTAAAAGAGCATACTAAAACAGTTACTTTAAATACAAACACAAAAGAGTTAAACGCAATTATAAAACAGCTTGCTTCAACAGTTGAATATAAATCTGATGACGGATACGCCGGAATTTTAAATCTTGATGTGAACAGTATTAAAGCAGAAACAGCCGGCACTAAGAAAAGCAGCTATACAATATCGTCTGTAAGAGAATATCCGAATTTGTCAAGCAACGATACTGCTCTTGTTCCGAAAACAATTACAGATAACGGAAAAACTATGACGCTTGCAGGAGTTGAGTGGAGAACACAGACTTCATCTTCTGTTGACTATCAGGAACTGCCGGCAACTTATACAGCTATCGCTAATTATACGGCAACAGGAAGTAAAACTGTTGTGACAGACTATACAGTGACAGCAAACTATAAAGGCTCAATTTCTAAATCTATAACAGGAAAGACAATTTATACGGCAATATTCAACGGAAGTGAAATAACCACTGAAACAGCCGAGGAAACAACGGAACAGGAAATTTTAAGTACACTTTCTGAAAATATATCAGAAAAAAATATTATTAATTTCAGCACTGTGAAAGGGGGTGGTATCAGAAAGAAATTAAACACCGCTGTAATTTTAATTATTATATTCAGTGTTATGGGAGGTGCTGCCTGCTGTACTTTTTTGGTATTACTAAAAAAGCGTAAAAATAAAAAAACGTATGATGAAAATGAAAATTCATCAGAAATCGAAAATAATGAGGAAGGAGGTACGAATGTATGAAAAGGTTTTTAACGGCATTTTTACTTGTATCGTTTTTTACAAACACTATGCCTTTGACTTTATATGCCAACAATTATAAATTTGAAAGCGGAGCTGACAGTAAAAGCGTATTCGGCAAATCTACAAGCAGCGATGAAATTGTCCCTGTAAATCAGGAAACAACAAATATAAGGCGTAACAAAGACGCTTCATATTTTCCGCCGTCTTACGGTATTTTTTCGGGTGAAATCCCAACAAGTCAAACAAGTCTTTATCATAATAATGATACGGCTTCATACGGTATGGGAACAAATATCAGTTCCGGCGGCGGTTCTTCAAGCACAAACAGTGTAAGTAATCTGGTGTCTGATTCAGGACTGCCTGATACTATGCTTCCGACAGCAGCGGTCACATCTTCTGTTTCAGCAACAGGCTCTGCTTCTGTTTTAAATACTTCTCCGTGGAAGTATGATGACGGAAGTATCGGAAGTCTGCATATTCCCAAAATTAATAAAACCCTTAAAGTATATGAGGGAGAATCATTGGAGAATATGCGAAAAGGTATCGGACACTTTGAAAGTACCAGTGCTTGGGACGGAAATGTAGGATTCGCCGGCCATAATCGAGGAGCGTCAGGATATTTCGGTTTTGTAAAGGATTTGCAGACAGGAGATGAAATTACCTACACTACAAGATATGGTGTCCGCAATTATAAAATAGTCAGTAAAATAAGAATAAAAGATACTGATTACACATCGCTTGGCTGGACAGATAAAAATACTATTACTTTGATTACCTGTGTTGAGAATGAGCCCTCGCTTCGCTGGAGTGTTCAGGCAGAAGAAATAAAATAAAAAATTGTACCCAACTTGGGTACAATTTTAAAAATAAAGTTTTTGACAAAATAAAATAAATATTGACAAACCGCATTTTTTTGCGTATGATATAATTAGGGATATTATAAAATAAATACACGTATTGCGGAGGTGTTCATTATGAAAAATTTCAAAAACTTTATGGCTTTATTACTCTTATGTACCACATTTTTCAGCAGTATCAGCATTTACAGCGTTTATGCTGATGAACAGATTAAAATTTATGTTGACGGCGAACAGCTTAATGACACTCCTATTTCATTAAATGGCAGAACACTTGTACCTTTCAGAGCCATATTTGAAAAATTAGGATTTGAGGTTAGCTGGATAGCCGAGGGAAAACAGATAAACGCAGAACGCAGAACAAACAAGAGCAGCGGCCGTTTTTTTAAAAGATGAATACGGTTTTAATTCACCGTTCTTTACAGTAGAAAAGGACGGTGCAGAACCGCTGAAACTTTCGTGGTCAAAAGTGCAGCTAAGAATAGCACAGCTTATTGCAAACGGAAGTTTTACAGTGAATAAAGATGATATATCAATTACAGAAATTGAAAAACCGTCAAGTGAAACTGTATTGGCTGATGAAATTGAAAAACCGTCAAATGAAATTGTATCGGCTGATGAAACCGAAAAGCCGTTAAATGAAACTATACTGGCTGATGAAACTGAAAAGCCGTCAAATGAAACAGTATTAACTGCTGAAATAAAAAATTCTATAAGTGAAACTGCCGAAGCTGAGGAAACAATATCGTATAAACCTATCAATTTTGTTATAAAAGATAATAATTTAGGTGAAGCCGGAGCAAAAACTAAATTTAAAAATAACATTGAAGCAATAAAAACATTACAGCTTATTGAATCTGAAAATCGTTTTGCAGCACCGGAAGAACAGGAGATTTTATCACGCTATTCAGGCTGGGGCGGACTTCCGCAGGCTTTTGATGAAAATAATCAGAACTGGAGCAAAGAATATTCTGAATTAAAATCCTTAATTAGTGATGTGGAATATAATTCAGCAAGAGCTTCAACTCTCAACGCTCACTATACCTCACCTGTTGTTATAAACGCAATATATAAAGCTGTTTCAAATATGGGGTTTAAGTCAGGAAATATTCTTGAACCGGCCTGCGGAACAGGTAATTTTTTCGGATTACTTCCTGATGATATGAATAAATCAAAATTATTCGGTGTTGAGCTTGACAGCATAACAGGACGAATAGCTAAACAATTATATCCAAACGCCAATATTCAGATAACAGGATTTGAAAATTCTGATTTACAAGAGAATTTCTTTGATTTGGCAATAGGAAATATTCCTTTCGGTTCTTATAAAGTCGTGGATAAGAAGTATGAAAAACAAAACTTCTTTATTCACGACTATTTTTTTGCCAAAACATTAGATAAAGTACGTGCCGGAGGAATAGTTGCTTTTATTACTTCAAAGGGAACTATGGATAAACAAAATCCGGAAGTGCGTAAATATATAGCTCAAAGAGCAGAATTAATAGGAGCAATAAGGCTTCCTGACAATGCTTTTTTAAAAAACGCCGGAACAGAAGTTACAAGCGATATTTTGTTTTTTCAGAAAAGAGAAAGAATGCTTGATATTGTTCCTGACTGGGTGCATTTGGGCAAAACCGAAAATGAAGTGCCTGTAAACAGCTATTTTCTTAATAATCCTGATATGGTTTTAGGCACTATGGCATTTGATGATAAAATGTACGGCAATAAAAAAGAAACGACCTGCGTACCTTTTGAAAACTCTGATTTAAGTGTTCTGCTTGACAAAGCTGTAAAAAAAATAAAAGGACAAATAACAATTCCCGATATTGACAATATTGATACAGAAATCAATAATTCCATACCGGCTGATTCAAGTGTGAAAAATTTCAGCTATGCTGTTTTCAGACCGTCACAGCTTGGAATTAAAAGCAAGAATGATGATGAAGTTGTGTATTACAGGGAAAATTCAAGTATGTACCCCGTTGAACTGCCTGAAATGACAAAAGAACGCATAAAAGGTATGGTAAAAATCAGAAACGCTGTAAACGCTCTTATTAATTTTCAGATTGAAGATTACACTGACGATATAATTAAAAAGGCACAAGATGAACTTAATATTATTTATGACGAGTTTAAAAATAAATACGGGTTAATCAATAACAGTGCCAACAAAAAAGCGTTTTCGGAGGATTCATCATATTATCTTCTTTCTTCTCTTGAAGTTTTGGACGAGGACAGAAACTTTAAACGAAAAGCGGATATATTTACAAAACGTACTATAAATAAAAAAGTTATTGTACAGTCAGTAGATACGGCAAGCGAAGCGTTGGTTATGTCAATAGCGGAAAAAACAAAGGTTGATTTGGCATATATGAGTAAATTAACGGGAATGGACGAAAGCAAATTAATTTCTGATTTAAGAGGAGTTATTTTTAAAGTGCCAATGACGGAAATGTGGGTGACGGCTGACGAGTATCTATCCGGCAATGTAAGGGAAAAACTGAGAATGGCTGAATTTATTGCGGAGAAAAATCCTGAATTTGAGATAAATGTAACAGCTCTTAAAAAGGCACAGCCGAAAGACCTTGAAGCGAGCGAAATATCGGTGCGTTTAGGGGCTACTTGGATTGATAAGGATTATATACGTCAGTTTATTACAGATATTTTACAGCCTGATTACTTTGCTTCGGGAGAAATAAATGTAAACTATTCTCATTTTACTGCTGAATGGAATATAACAGGAAAAAGAAGTATGTCAAGGCATGATGTTTTAGCTTATACAACTTACGGAACAAGCAGAATAAACGCTTATGAGATATTGGAAAATTCATTAAATCTTAAAGATGTAAAGGTTTACGACAGAGTGGAGGATTCTGACGGCAAAGTTTCTTATGTGCTGAACAAAGATGAAACTACTAACGCACAGCAGAAACAGGAACAGCTAAAACAGGTTTTTAAGGACTGGATTTTTAAAGACCCTGAACGCCGTCAGACTCTTGTAGAACTTTATAATGAGCGTTTTAACTCAATACGTCCGAGAGAGTTTGACGGAAGCCATATAAATTTTGTTGGAATGAATCCCGAAATAACATTGCGTCAGCACCAAAGAAACGCCGTAGCCCACGCTTTGTACGGAGGCAATACACTTCTTGCCCACGAAGTTGGTGCAGGCAAAAGTTTTGAGATGATTGCGATAGCTATGGAAAGCAAAAGACTTGGCTTATGTCAGAAAAGTCTTATAGCTGTTCCAAACCACTTGACAGAACAGCTTGCGTCAGATTTTTTAACGTTATATCCCGGAGCTAATATTCTTGTAGCAACTAAAAAAGATTTTGAAACAAAAAACCGCAAAAAGTTTTGTGCAAGGATAGCGACAGGAGAATATGACGCTGTAATTATAGGGCATACACAGCTTGAAAAAATACCTATATCAATGGAACGCCAAAAAAGATTGCTGGAAGAACAAATAGACGATATTACAAAAGGCATAATAGAGCTAAAAATACAGAAAGCCGAAAATTTTACTGTTAAATCTCTTGAAAAAACTAAAAAATCTTTAGAAACACGTTTAAAAAAATTAAATGATGAAACAAGAAAAGATGATGTTGTTACATTTGAACAGTTAGGAGTTGACAGGCTTTTTGTTGATGAAGCTGATTCATTTAAAAATTTATTTTTATATACAAAAATGCGTAATGTTGCCGGAATTAATCAGTCCGAAGCTCAAAAATCAAGCGATTTGTTTATGAAATGCCGATATTTAGATGAAATTACAGATAATAAAGGTGTGATTTTTGCCACAGGAACGCCCATCAGCGCACCATAACTATGGTTATATACTGAATTTAATATCAATACCGTTTTCGTCTGAAACATATACAACATCAATCATTGTAATAGCAATATCGTGCTTTTCATCAACAGTTAATTCTTTCCAGCGGCTCATAGGTTTTTCAAGCGGTTTCGTATCTATCTGTTTGTGCTTTCTGCTTTTAGTCTGTAATTTTTCCTCAAAAGAGATTTTTTTGCTGTGCAGAGTTTTTACTCTTTCATTGATGTAATCAAAAAGTATATTGTCGGCATTAGCAAGTTTGTCCATAAGTTTTTTTATCTCATCATCAATACGAATTATTTCAGCTTTGATGTTTTCTGTTTCTTTATCAGGTTTTTCGCTTTCCTTTTTGGCGATTTTAATACTTTCAAGCCTTTCTTTCATAGCCTCAAAAACCGCTTTTTCAACATCGTCAGGTCTTAATTTAAGCCTTTTCTTCAGACAGCCTTTAGCTCTGTAATATCCTGCGTCATTATAGTATCTCCAGCAAATTGTGTGTGATACATTATAGCTGTAAGTAATATTAAGGGCATATCCGCAGTAAGCACATTTAACCAAGCCTACAAGCCAGGAATTTTTTGCTGTTAAGTTGTTGCTGAATTTACTGTTGTGAGATTTTTTATCCTGTACCGCAAGCCAGGTTTCAGAATCAACAAGTCCCTCGTGATAGCCGACTTTTATGTAATCACATCCGTCTGTTCCTGTGTGTCTGAACAGACCGTTCACACCATTAAAAGCCGACACATCATCAATTATTTCATAGCCTTTTGAGGAAAGATAACTGTATACTTCTTTATCAGCACGAACATACAGCGGACTTTGCAGAAGTCTTGAAAAATGGCTTCTGTCCATATTTGTCCTGCCTGTTTTTGAACGTTTTGACGGCTGTGTAATATCAATATTATTTTCCTTAAAATAATCAATTACATTAGCAAGTGAAACGTCATTTTTCTTATATAACTCATAAGCCTTTACAATAACTTCCGCTTTATCTGACGGAACAAGTACCGAACCTGTTTTGCCGTTTATTGTTCTTCTTTCGGGAACGTAGCCGTAATAAATTTTACCGCCTTGATAGAAACCTGTTTCTCTCGCTTTTGTGTTGTAAGCGTCTGCCACTCTCGCCGCTATTGTTTCTCTCTCAAATTCAGCGAAGTTAAGAAGATTATTCCTCATCATTCTTCCCTCTTTGGTAGCGGTGTTAAAAGGTTCTGAAAGAGAATAAACGCTTATTCCAAGATTGTCAAGCTCGTTTGTAATATTGAGATATTCTCTCATATTTCTGCTGAAACGGTCATATTTTTTAACGACTATTCTGCTTATCTCTCCGTCTTTTGCGTCTGACATCATCTGCTGAAATGCAGGACGGTGGGCAATATCTTTTCCGCTTTTGCCGTCATCTATCTAATAGCCGTCTTTGATACAATGTAACTTTGCCCCAAACCTTTTAATTTTGCCTTATACTTTTTAATTTTGCCCCATACTTTTTAACTTTGCCTCCAAGGGGTGTACACGGAATAAAAAAGCATTGAAAAAAATCTGTTTTTATGCCGAAAAAGCACAAAATAAGACGGCTTGGAAACCCAAACCGCCGCATAAGCCTTTATTCAGAACTGACCTCAAAACAATACCCAACTTCCCGGACGCACCGGATGGTAAAAAGCGCATCCGGCTCTGCCTCGTACAGCTTTTCCCGCAGATGGCGGATATGGCATCCGATGGCGTTGCTCTCATCCCCGTAGGCATCCTCTCCCCAGACCTTCCGGTATATCTGGTCGTATGTAAGCAC
>CATLIG010000084.1 GCA_949948985.1 uncultured Clostridia bacterium
TCTTCCGCCGCTTCAAGCCACGCTTTTTTTACACTTTCGGGAGCTGTCGCTCCTATATTTTCAAACGCTTTTTCATAAAAACTTTTTTCATTTGAAGAATCTGTTTGATAATTTGATACAGCATTAAGCTGTTCTTTAAATTTATTATCATTATTTATTGTTTTATTGTTATTGTATATTGTCTGATAATTTGCTGTTCTGTTAATTACTGATATAGCCATAATAATTTCCTTTCTTCGGTTTCTTCTGTCATTCGGAAACCGCTTCGCTTTCAATAAAAGTGCAAATGAAATATAAATTTATTTCGTGTAAAAAGTTTTTTCTGTCAAATCATTTTTTGTCATATCAACATCTGGTTTATTTATTGATTTGTTGGAAAAATTAGAGTTGTTCTGCATATCAGTAGGTTTTGATATTTCCATACTCATTACACTTTCCATTCCACCTATTTTTGTAGTAATCATCAAAACTCTTGAACCGTCAGCTTTTACAATAATGTTAGTTTTACTGTCAGTTTTTTCTTGATTTTCCGTAGATTTTTCAGAATCTTCGTTTTCCTTTAATGCTGTATTTTCCATCAGTTCTTCGTCATAATCTGATACAGCATTAAGCTGTTCTTTAAATTTATTGTCATTATTTATCGCTTTATTGTTTTTATATATTGTCTGATAATTTGCCGTTCTGTTAATTACTGATATTGCCATAATAATTTCCTTTCTGCGGCTTCTTCTGTCATTCGGAAGCCGCTTTGCTCTCCTGTAAAGGTCCAAGCAAAATATATTAAAATAATTTACTGTTTGTATATGCTCTTTTGTTAAGGCTGCAATTCCATTCAATTTTAAAATTTACTGTATTAAAAAATTTGACTGATATGCTGTTAAAGCCTGCAATATTTGATGTTCTCCGCCCAAAGGCTGTATTAAACCATTATTTTCAGCCAGTGCCTGCTCATAATACTGTTTTTGTTTAGATATACGCATTGCCTGTGCATTTTTTATAGATTTCTCTATTTGTTCTTTCATCATTTTTTCGTAAAGCTTATGTCTTTTTTCCCACCAAGATTCTTCATTGTCAGATTTTTTTGAAGCCTTACTTCCAAAACCGCCCTGTGGAACACTTTGACCAATATGTTCCTCAATAGACGCACCAAAATTTTCAGTACATAAATTACCTGAACCACTAAGACCAAACGGAAGATATACCGCTCTGTTTAAAGAAGTATATCCTAATACCCAAGCTTCATAATCGGGGTCGTTTTTCATCTGCTCCCAGCCTTTTTGTGATATATTCCAGATTTCCGTACTGTTTCGCTGGCTTGCGTCAAAGGGAATATTGTTCATCAAATCTGTAATAAAGCTTTTATATTCTTCCATTGTCATATCATCTCGTGAAACTTTATCAGCACCATTTTTAGCCAGAACTGTTTTTCCGGCGTTTACTTGTCTGTCTACGTTATATGTATCATCAGGGTGTTTTCTTTTATATTCAGCCACTGCGCTTTCTGTTTTCTCTTTAACTTGAGCATCATCTTTTTTCTGAACTTGCTTTGTTTCCTGTAATTTCCCTGCAAAACTAACTGAATTAGCTGTATTTTTGTTATTTTTCATATAACTGTTTAAAACTGCACTCATATTATTTGTAATATTCATTGTAATCACCTTTCTTTTTATCTTTTTGCCATAATTTTGTCAGTTTTTTGTATGTATTCTCCCTTTGCTGCTCTGTACATTGTAGAGTTATGCAGCATAAGAAATTCCTCAGCATCTATTGATATTTTTGTTCCATCAATAATATCTTTATATATGTTATAAGCCTTTTTTGTGTCACCTGTCATCATTGCAATCAAGCTGTTACCGTTTTCCGAATGGTAAGCGTCGTATGCTGTTTTATATTCTTCGTATTCCTCTGCTGAAGTTTTTGCTGTTTCGTTGGCAATCATAGTTTTTTTCTTTTCTATCAATGCGTTAATCTTTTCATTTGCGTAAGCCTCTGCGACTTTATTCATATCTGCATCATTATGGGAAACATTCGGATCTGTCAACTGTTTAATACGTGACTCAAATTTAGCAAAGCTTCTGAATGTTCCGTATGGGTCAACTGACGCTGTCCAATTCACGGGCAGGCTTCCCTTCATTGAATTTACCGCACTTCTGAATGAATCCAAATCAGAAGTTATTCTCATTAAACCCATTTCTGAATCAGATTCCATTTGTTCAGCTAAAAACTGCTGTCCTGCTATAGAAATTGATACAGTATCACTGTCTGAGCCAAGTTTTGCTTTGCCGTTAATTTTGCCGCCAACATGAGACTTTGATGTTCTTTCGTCTGCCGTCATCGTGTATAATGACTGATTCAAATAATTATTTGTTTTAATATTCATAAAAATATACTCCTTTTTTAATTTGCTTATATTGATTATATCGTAACATTTACAAAAAACTTAACTGTCATTGTAAAATCGCTTGCTTACAGCAAATATAGTTGAAACAGAAAACTTTAAAATACAAAAAATTAGGTTTTGTAGTGTTAATATTCATTGTAATCTCATTTCTGTTATTTATGCTGAATACAAAATCATTGTTAAATGCCATCGGCTATGAGAATTTTTGTTGCATAAAAATACTCATAGCCTTTGACTTTTCAGCCATATACATTTTTATTTAGTGCTGATATACAAAGTGCTTTTTATTATTGACATAATACTTTCCATACTGTTCGTTTTAGAGCCAGAGATATTATAAGCGTCTTTCCATTTTTGCACAGCAGTTATCATTTTTTGACCGATATTATCAGGAATATCATCTGTTTGTGACTGCTTCTTATAAGAATTTGCAGCAGATGAATTTATTTTTGACATTTTTTCCGCCATATCTTTAAAAGCCGGAGCTGCTTTTTTAGCATTTTCCGCAAAAATATCTGCCAGGTCTGACGCTTTCTGATATGCTTCATCTAATTTGCTCAATTCTTCTTCCATAGTCATTTTTCTGTATCCTGTTTCAGAATTTTTATCTTCAACATAACGCTCTATTGTACCGTCCTGATAACCTTTAACAATTTGGTCATACAGATTTCCATAAGCCTTTACGTAATCTTCGGCTCTATTTGAAACACTGTATGTACCATTGCGCTGTTCTTTAAAAGCACTCGCTTCTTTGGCTAACTGGTAATCATAATCCACTTGAATAGATTTTGAAGCCTCTTTTATTGATTTGCGCGTTTTTAAAATATCTTCATAAGTCATTTTCTGTGTGCCGATTTCCTGAACCTGCTTTCTGTGACTGTCACGGCTTTCCTTAGAAATAGTAACTATTGTCTGACTGCCCGAATCAGATGATACACCTTTTTGTGCTGTTTTTTTCGTGTCTGCTTTATTTGTACCAAAAAAATTAATTCTTGTATTGCCTTGATTTGTGTTATTATTAATATTTATTGACATTTTTATCACCCTTTTCTAAAAAACATATATCAAAAGTACCAACACCAATTATAAACCAACTTATATGCTTATTTTGTTGTTACACTAATGTATTAATACCTCTTGTAAATGTTTCTCCATATTGTCCCTGAGTTTTTACCAAAGATTTATCTATTGATTCTCTGGTAATTCCGTCTAAAACTCCTGCCGGAATCTGTTTTCCCGGTTTCCATGACGGGTCAGCCGCTTTAACCGCTTCATAAAAGGCCTTATTATATTGGCGTTCATATTGTTCTAAAGTCCAAGTGCCTTTTAATCTGTCCTCTTTTTTGATACTAAGCTGAAAAGCACGGAAAACATCTGACCTTTTTGTTGTATCTCCGTTTGCTATACCATTTTCAGCAATAAATTCTCTTTTACAGTTTTCAAACATTTTTTGTCTTGCGTCCTCTGAAATGTTTATAATTTTATGTCTTTCGGATTCGGGGATACCATTTGCAAGCATTCCGGGAACAATAAGTCCACCGGCAGTATATTCTCCGTCACTGTTATATCCACTCATTCGGTTTTTAATTGCCTGCACATTTGTAAACATTGCGCCAGTTTCTCCTGCTGTTTTCATCATTTCGCTGATAACAGCTTTGTACTGCTTGCTGTTTGTATCAATCCCCGCCGCTCTCAGCTGACTCTGAACTGACCTGCTTGATATGTCGGATATCTTAAAAGAATTTACTATACCTTTGCTACTTGATTTGCTGCTTTTTGTTCCAAACATCAATTCAAATAAATAACTGTAATTTGTATTAATTCCTGACATATTCAGCCCTCCTTAATTAAATTAAAATATATTTTTTAATCAAGCATAAATGCTCTTATTATATATATCGACCCCCTGAAAAATTAATAAAGATTTACAGTTTTTCTACAAATTTATTGAATTACACTAATTATAAAAACAAATAAAAACTTTATCAAACAGTAAAATTAAAACCTGTTTTTATAATATTACTGTTAGCCATATCCTTTAATTGTCCGTTTTCAAATCCAATACTCAAATACATATCAACAATACTGTTTACATCTGTTGATGTAATTTGTTTAATATATTCATTAAAAACATCGTATGCTGCTCCTTTAAATTGCGGCTGAACTTTAGATGATTCTTTAATTTTTTCTTTAAATATATCTAAAATATTATTTCCGTCCTTATCTATAAGACCATCTTTAGTTTGTGTAAAATCCCGAATATCCAAGTCTGTATATTCTTTAAGCATACTTGCAGCTCTGTATTTCGCCAAAACATTTTTATCAACGTTTGAACTGCCAATACTGTTCAGGATATGAAAAAATAACTCTTTTGAATTTCTGTTCCCGTTCAGTAAATCTTCCATTTGTGATATAATGGATTTATCAGCATTTCCGCCAATAGTAAGCTGATATGTATATGGATTGATAGTAAAAGTAAAACTGTCGTTTTTAAAAAAATCCTGACTAATTCCGTTATTAGTAAAAATATTATTAATTTGATTATTTACGCATTGACGATTATATATTTTTTTCTCATCGTCTGTTTCTCCGTAAACAGGTCCGTTCAATCGTGGGTCAGTCATATTACCATCGCAATATCCAAAAGCACTCATACTAAGCTCATTCCGATACATTGCACTACGCTCAGCATAAGAATATTTTCCATAATACGGACTGTTATGGAATAAATATTTTTGACTTAAAGCATCTTGCAATTCCTCATAAGTTGAATATTTTGCACGATTAGCTACTCCTAAATCATAATAAATTTCTTCTAATTTAACATTTGCCTTATATACTTCGCTGTCCTTATTGCTGTTGTTCCCTTCGATTATGTCATCAACACTTTCAAATCTTTTTACCCAGTCTGCTTTTGTAGGTTCAGATGTCTTATATCTTCCTTTAACATTGTAATAATTATAATAATGTGACCTTACTTCAACTTCCATTGCTGCCACCCCTCCATTATATAGAGTAATCTATTGTCTTAGCTGAATCTGCTGTTAAATCCTGTTTAATTTTGCTATAAGAAGTTTTTCCCTTAGCTTTTTCTCCATATTCATTTTTCAGACGTGCCAATTCATCATTATAAATTGATGTAAATTTTCTGGCTCTATCAAATTCCGCTTCTGTACTTATGGCTTTCCAATTCCTTGATTCGGGATTGTACGATAAAGTTTTATTTCCCTTTGAATCCCAGAACATACAAGCAGCGTTCATCTTTCCGCCTGTCTTTTTCATACTTGCGTCATAAATCGCTTTTCTGTTGGGAGATACTGTTTCCCCGTGACGCATACAAAGTTCACGGTATGCTTTATCGTCACGTTTTCCGGCAGCAAATTCTTTTCTCGCAAGGTCTTTTATAGCTTCCTCAAATTCTTCCTCAGACATTGCGGGTTTATCACGCTTTGTCATTATATTGTTCCAGTTTGGTTTTGGAAAACTAATATCAACAGGTTTAAAACGCAGGGAGAAATTACCATAATCACACTGTGCTAACGGGTTATTTGATTTGCTCTTGTTGCCAAACATCTGCTGAATCATATTTGTGTACTGTGAATAATTGTTTCTTGTTATATTCATAAAATCACACTCCTTAAAACTATAAATATTGTATATTATATATATCGACCCCTCCCCGAAAAATTAATACAGATTTACAGTTTTTCTACAAATTTATTGAATATATATTAATTCACTTGACTTTGCAATGCTCTGCTTACTTTTTAATAACATTATCTTTATGCCGTTTCATCTTTAATATCAAAAATTTATTCTATTTCCTGATACATACATAAAGTTTTTATCGTAAGCTGTAACAGCCGAAACAAAAACCTGCGGAGATACCTTTGAGTCTGCTATTCGATTCTTAATAGCTTCTTCCATAGCCTGTTTTTCGCTTGAAATTTTTATTTCTGTTCTGCGTTTTTTGGCTGCTTCCATACTGCGTTCCATATTTTCTTTCATTTGTGCTATTTCTTTTTCTCTTTTGGCTTTATTGATTTTATTTACCTCTGCTACACGCTCAGGAGAATCTCCGCCACCACAGATATGTGTCACAGTTCCATCTTCATGAACAATCACACCCAACGACTCAAAAGTAAGACCTTGTGAAGCAGCATACGCCGTGTATTCTGGTATTTTAGCAAACACATTATCTATCTTTTGTTCATAGTAAGCTGCCTTTTGTGGGTCGTTCGCCATTTCTTCAAAAATATTCGGAGCAATAATAACATCATTACCTCTCATTGTTTTAGCTATTTTATCAAGGCTTTCGTTGTCTTTTCCTACATTCTCTATTCTTACATTGCCGTACTTATGTTCAAGGTACTTTTGATATACTTCTGTTTTTGATGTATTTGTTTCTTCTGCCGCTTGTGCCATATTTTCGGCTTTTTTTGCAGACAACGTGCTGCTGAAATCAACACCACTGTTTTGATTTGCTGTCTTGTTCTGCTGATTAGCATATCTTTGATAATACATATTTGCTATGTTAGATAAACCTAAATTCATATTTTATTTCCCCTTTCATCGGCTTACAATTTCATTTCAGAAACCGCTTTGCTCTCTTTTAAGAGCAAAGCGAAATATATTAAAACAATTTACTGCCTGCTATAAGCAAATCAATAGGTAAATCATAAGGCATAGTATTTTTTTCATAAGCTGCTGCCAACGATTTATTTTCATTTATCTTCTGCAAATTATTCTGCTGCTGTTTATGCTGCATTTCTGCTCTTTTTAATGCACTTTCCTCTAAGATACGCATATATTCAGCCTTTTTTTCAGCTTTCTTTTTCTGCTCAGCTTCAAATTGACGCTGTTCTTCCTCTGTCGGTCCGACAAGACCGCCGCCTCCGCTTGAAGAACAGCAGCGTGAAAGTTCACCATCTTCATCTAAAGTAACTACACAAGAATACATTCTTCCCGGCGGTAACGTTGCTTTATCCTTTGCAATAAAATTTTCTACTTTTGCCATTACCTTTTGAGCTAAAGCAGGATTATTTTTCATTTTTTCTTCCAAAGCAGGCGGTACAACAATTGACATTTTACCAAGCGTTGAATCTATTCTTGACTGTACTGATGGGTCTGTCAATTTTGGAGCTGCTCCTGTTGGCTTCCAATTCAAAACAGATTCGTCCAATTCATCACTAAAAAACTTTTCATGAGGAAAGTCATATCTGCCCCATACACCTTGCGGAATTTTATAAGCATCTGCAACGTGATAATACGCACCGGGAAATCTTGACTTCCACATATTCTCAAAAGAAGCGTTTTCTTTTACATTACTCAATTTTTCCGAAAAACTTATACTGTTTGCAATATCAGTATTATAACGGTTATATGTATTCTGATATACTTTTTCAAGCATATTGTTTACACCTAAAATACTCATAAATTTTCTCCTTTCCATAGTTATTTTACAATATTGTAAAAATACAATTCATCTGTCAGTCAGAATTGCCTATGCTCTCTTTATATAAGTCCAAGCATTTTTATTTTCCCAAGAAATCAAAAAATCTCTTATAGTCAAAATACCCAATCATATTACCTGCGTCATACTGTGTCTGCATAGCCGTTTTTATAACATTCAGCCAATTTGTTGCAGCGGACAAATTATCATCAGTACAAAATCCTCTCGCTCTCATAAACACATTTTGTGCGTCTGAATAAATACCGCTGTCCGTTAAATAACAGGAATAAGCATACATATCACAAAAATCAGTGTTTTGAGGGTCAACTTCAAGAACATTAGTCATTCTTTCTGTCATATTGCCGTTTGAGTCCCACTCTCTGACCTTGTACATAGGATTTGACGGGTCAAAATCCTTTGGTTTATATACAGTAACAGAACCGCCGTCTTTATTTCCGCAGGCACCTATTGCGGTATCACCGTCTTTATTATCAAAATAGTGTAATGTAAATACACCGCTTGATTTTTTTGTGCTGATTGTATTTTCAAAATTATCAGCAGAAGCATTTCTCACTGCTCTTTTTGCTGTATACCCTGTTGTGTAGTTTGATGTTCCAATTCCGCTAATACTCATTTTTTGGTTATGTCCTAAAGTAAATGAAAAGGAAGCGTTCTGCCAAAAAAATGAAAATTTATTACCAGACCAATAACAATTCTATGCATAAGATGTGACTTAGAAAAACGAATAGTTTTTCTAACCAA
>CATLIG010000085.1 GCA_949948985.1 uncultured Clostridia bacterium
ACGGCTGCGGTGAATATGTAAAAGGAGATTTTGTAAAACTGACCGCTATACCTAATGAAGATTACTTATTTGAAGGTTGGTATAATGGAGAACGTTTCTTAAGTAACAACATTAATTATGATTTTACTGCTAAAGAAAATTTGAACTTAACAGCTAAATTTATTGCGTTATCCGAAATTGAAGCTATTTATGCGCCTGAAATAACAGCAAGTGAGCTTGAACCTGAAAACGGTAAAAAAGTAAACGTTTCAATTAAAACAAACGAAGAAAACGCAAAAATTTATTATACTAAAGACGGCTCTGAACCTACTGTAAATTCTGATGAATATACTGAACCATTTGAAATAACCGGAACAGACGAAACTATTATAGTTAAAGCAATAACCTCAGTTGATGATAAAGTTTCAGAAGTTACTGTTATAGAAATAAAATTCAGTAAGTATGATTTATCTGATATTAAATTCGGTGATATTGATGGTAAAAGAGGTGTAACCGCTAATGATGCCGCATTGGTTCTTCAAAAGGTATTAAATTCAAGTTTTCCATTACCTATTCAAGAAAAAACTAATGATTGGATAAAATATGCAGATGTAAGCGGCGATAAAAAATTAACCGCTGCAGACGCTGCAATAATTCTTCAAAAAGCACTTAATTCTAATTTTACAATGCCTGTTGAAGTTGACAAATAATTTTATAAGTATTTCATATAAAAAATAAAATTATCCCTATAGAATTTAAGTTTATTAAAACTATATTTTATAGGGATTTTTTATTATTAAATTCGTATAAAACAAAAATTTTAGAAAGCTATTTTTAGGTATTCAGCAGACGCAAAGCGGCTTAAAAAAGAACAATTTTTGTTCTTTTCGAGGAATTGGGAAACTTCCCAACAAGCGGAAATTGAGTGAAATTTTCCAAAAGAATAATGAGCAAAAATTCGTTTATGGATAACCATAAACATTGCTTGCCAAGATAGAATGGGGTGTTTTTCTTATTTTTGCTTTATCAGATTTTCAGTGCTTTAAAAGCATGTTCCTTTTCTACAAAAACAAGAAAATATACTTTCCCAAATAGTCACTTTTATACAAAGAGTAACATTTCTAATATTAAGAAAATATAAAAATTTAATCAAATAAAATATTTTATCCGCTCAAATTCTATCGTTAAATTTTTCTATAATTTTGTCTGCTAAACGCAAGGTTACTGTATTATTTTAAAAGTTTTATAGTTTCTTTATATTCAGTAAGTTTGTCAGGTTGATTTTCAAAAATGACATTATAAATTTTTAAAGTTGTTTTTCTTTCAAAATCTGTATTCTGCCCTATTTTAGCTTTTAAAACCCCAATAACTTCAAGCAGTTCAGCATATTCAAGCAAGGAACTAAATTTTTCTTTTTGACAGCACTCAATATATTCAGTATAATTTTGGGGGATATAATAGGGCCTGAAATATTCGGCAAACTGTTCCAGTACCTCAACAACCTTTTTTATATTGCCTGACACCGCATAACATTCGGCTATCTTTTTAGCAAGAACATACCCATCATAACTGTATAGTTCATCTGTTTCTTCTAAAAGCTGATATGCTCTTTTATAGCAATTCAAAATTTCCATATTATTATATTTGTTCTGTACCTGCTTATAAAATCCAAGATTTGAATATAAGTTTGAAAGCAGATGTTTAAATTCTTTTTCGGGATTTTTGCCAATAATCTCAATGGCTTTTTCAATAAAAGTTATTCCATCATAAATATTTGTATATCTTAAAACAGCATACTGTGCTCTAAACATATAAAATAAAGCCTCATATCTGATATTTAATATATTTTTATTTTTGATATGAAAATTTATTACTCTTATAATTTTTCTCATTATCCATAATTCTTTGTATTTTTCCGCATAGCAAAAACTTTGTTCAAGCAGGCTCATAAAAATCTCAAAATTATCAATCTTTATAAAATCTATTATATTTTCGATAAATTCAAGCATAACCATATAATAATATTTATCACTTCCATAAGCTATACATTCCGTTTTTATACTATTTATTATATCTTTGCAGTCGGTAACTTTTGGTTCAAGTTCTGCTATAACAACATCTCTTATAACAGGATTTATATAAATCCATTTATCCTCACACTTTATCAGTCCCAGTTCTATAAGGTCATTTATATTATTAGCTGTCGGTTCCTTTATCCAGTTTGAAAATAACGCTTTTTCAATTCCGTTTATTGAAACAAAACAAAAATTCATCACAATATATTTTTGCTTGTCAGTTAATTCAAACAATCTGAAAAGAGTGTGCAAATGGTTATAATAAGTTTTTTTGCTTGTTTTGTTGTCTTTTTTTATTTGTATTTTTTCATCACTGTCAAGTTTTATATTGTTTTCAATAAGTTTAAAAAGCAGTTCTGAAGGTGTTATATTTGACGATTTTAACAGCCTTGCGGCTATTTCAACTGAAAGGGTATGTCTATATACAGTTTCTATAATGGAGAGCAGTACAGAGCGATTTTCGGTGTTTACAGCATAGAAAGAATTTATTATGCTTAAAATCTGCTCATTATCTTTGATTACATCAAGATGTAAATATTCATAATCTTCAAAGTTGCTACGTGTGGTAAAAATAACTTTGTATTCATTATCTGTAAAATCATCAAAAAAAGGTTCATTTTCGATTGTTATATCAAAATTATCAATAACAATAAGCGTGTCATCTCTTAATGACTTTAAAAAATTATAATGCTTGTGAAAACGATATTCTGAATCGTCTTTTTCCATATCGTTTACAAATTGAATATCAGCTATCATATTTTTAAGATTTCCGTTGTATCTCAAATAAATAATATTTGTATATTCATTTTTGTATAATTGTATGTATTTTTTTATAAACTCACTTTTTCCAATACCGCCTATTCCCTCAACAAATAAGCAGTTATTATTTTGGATAAGAGTATGCAGCTTTTCTATTTCCTTATCTCTGCCAACAAAAAATTTACAAGGTTTATTCGCTTTACAGCCTATAATTATTTCATCAGCAACTGGAGATTTTATTTTTAATTTTGATTTTTCTCTGCACATTGAAAATATCAAAATCTCCGCTATAAATACAGAAAGGCTATGTTTATCTTTTTTATAATTTTTAAATAATTCTTCTTTTTTACCTTCACTTATACTTGTATCGCATAAAACTGTTTTATGTATTTCATCTGCCGCCGAATAAAAATCGGCGGCGTTTTCATAGTAAAAATTTTCAATATCAAAATACAACTTCTCTTTATTGTTAGCGTAATACTCTCTTATCCTCCCATCAACAGAATATTCACCTGTAAACCACCTGTTTATCCCCGAAATATCTTTTATTAAAGTCTTGTTTTCATCATAGCTTTTAAACACAAAATCCGTAAGAAACATTGTTTGATTTAATCCATCTACCGTTCCTATTTGATTGTAAAGTATATTTATAACTTGCGAAAATCCGCAATAACTCATTTTATCTCACTCCAACTTCAAAAAATACAGCAATTAAGCAACAATTTAACGGCAATGACTTTTTATATGTCAAGCCATATACTTGGATTGTACCACAAATCAAGAGAAAGGAGGCAAAAAATTTGTCGAGAAGCATTCAAAATAGTCTGATTTATTTTTTCTTTTGGATACGTTATTTAAGGATAAAAAATATGAATGAACCTATATATCATTTTTTCAAAAACAACAATATTACTACATTCTTTAAAAAACTAAGAAAATAAATTTTATTAGCTTTTCTTATGAAATATTGCTTTTTGATATTGATAAATCTATTAGAGGAAGAATTTTAGAATGTACCGATTTTGGAAAATATTCCATAAATATTAAGCCGGATAAAAATAAAAATTACCGAAGAAAAAATATCACTGAATATTAATTTTTATAAAAATAAAAATGATTTTTTGAAAAAATATTACCGCTTAATTTTTCGGAATCAGAAAAATTAATAAGCTAAATTTTTAAAAATAAAATTATCATTAGACCTCTTGCGAAATTAAGAAAAAAGTAATAAAGTATAAGTATGAAATACGAAATTATAGAAAACTATGACGATGAAAAATTTAGAAGAATAACGGGAGTAAAACGAACAACTTTTGAAAAAATGATAGAAATATTACAAAAAAGCTATGCTGAAAAGCATCGGAGACGTGGGAGAAAACCAAAGCTTAGCATAGAAAATCAATTGTTAGCAACATTAGAATATCTCAGAGAATATCGTACATACGCTCATATTGCCGCAAGTTACGGGATTGATGAGAGCAATATTTATCGTGCGATAAAATGGGTAGAGGAGGTACTTATTAAAGATGGAACATTTTCATTACCGGGACGAAAGGAACTTTTAAAAAGCGATGAAGAATATGACGTTATCCTTGTAGACGCTACAGAAACACCAATAGAACGTCCTAAAAAAACAGAAAAATTTCTATTCAGGAAAAAAGAAAAAACATACACTGAAAACCCAGCTAATAGTTGAGAGAAAAACTTTGAAAATTATTTGCTTAAGTTTCAGCAACGGAAAAAAACACGATTTTAGACTGTTTAAAGAATCAAAAGTTCACTTGAAATCAGAAACTATTTTAGAAACAGATACGGGTTATACTGGTATAAAGGCAATACATAAAAACTCTTTGCTTCCTAAAAAGCGTTCTAAAAATAACTCGCTTACAAAAGAAGAAAAGAAAAATAATAAATCTATTTCTAAAGATAGAATATATGTAGAACATACTATTAGAACAATAAAGCGTTTCCATATACTTTCTGAGCGTTATCGTAACCGAAGAAGACGATTTTCTCTTCGGTTTTCTCTTGTTGCTGGTATTTGTAATTTTGAATTATCTAATTAATTTCGCAAGAGGTCTATTATAATATAACATTAGAAGCAGCAATACCTTGTTTTAATCAAGCTATTTATTGGAGTGATAAAGATAAAATTAATTATCAGGAAATTTTATCTTTATGCGATATAAAAAATTATATTACAGCCAGCAATTATACTAAAATCTGTATGCACATAAGAAATAAATATATGGTTGATAATTCAGATGTTGTTATGGCAATATGGAACGGCAAATCCGGCGGCACTGAACAAACAGTAAAATATGCTGAAACTAAAAAAAGCCAATCATTATAATTAATCCAAACGATATACTTGGTGAAAATTTATTAATAGAGGAGGGTAAAGAAGATGAACATTATCTTTGATAAACTTCTCTTTTGTTTTATAATTATCGCAGTAATAGCCGTAATTATTTGTACTTTAATTTATGATTGTATTTTACCAATTATAAAATATTTCTCAGATGATTGTTCTGATATAAAAAAAGAACTCATAAAAATCGGAGTAAACCAAGCGGAATACGCACAGTTTAAAAGAATAAAAATATATGAATGTGTATATAAGTCGTCTATTCCACTTACCATTAATATTGATAAAGAAAGTAGCGGAACAGCTCAATATTTTGAATTTTGGGATATAACTCCTTATTATCATATTATTTTTGGCTTATATCCAAAAAATAAAAAAAAGTTTATAAAAATTTTTCATAAAATAATTACAGATAAGCCTTTTAAAAATTAAACAAAAATATTATTTAATAAAACCTAAATAAGAAATTAAGATATTAAAAAGCAGTTATTATAAAGTGGATTTTATTATGATTTTAATACAAAATTTGACTAAAGAAAGACTAAAAATCATAAAAACAAAAATCATTAAAAATACCTCTTTCTATCTTGGCAAGCAATGTTTATGGTTATCCATAAACGAAATTTCGCTCATTATTCCTACGGAAAATTTCGCTCAATTTCTGCTTGTTGGGAAGTTTCCCAAGCCCTTAAAAAAACGCCGAAGCGTTCTTTTTTTAAGCCGCTTCGCGTCTGCTGAAAGACAAAATCATCTGTTGAAATCTTTCTTTTGAGGACTTTTTTCATCTTTTGAGAAAGCTAACAAACGGTCGGTGTTCGCTTTTATAACCGTAAGTTTTTTAACTTCATCTTTAGCTTTTTTGTATTCGCTGTACAGCTTATTTTTCTCTGATTTTAATTCAGCGTATTCTGTTTTTAACGCTTTAATTGACGGTAATTTTTTTACTCCAAGAGCGTTAAACGCCTTTTTCGCAGCTTCGTGCAATATAATTTTTTCCTCAAAATTTTCAAGAAAACTTTTATCATATCCCGACTTACGATACTGCGTATAAATCTCTTTTGTTTTGCCGTAATTGCCTATATGTTTTTCTAAATCTCTTATCTCATTAAGACGTTTCTCAATGGATTTTATCTTCTCTGACAAGCCGTTTTGCAGACCTGTTTTTTCAGAAATAGTATTTGTTAATTTTTCATATTCGTCAATATTATTTTCCTGTAAATAAATTAAAGTCTGAGCCGCTTGTTTCAAATTAAAAACCTTTGCCCAACGTTCATAACCTGGTGAGTTTTTCGCTTTTATACTGTTCTGAATATCAATAATCAGACTTATTTTAACAGGCTCAATATTTACATTATCATCTAAAAATTCTTTCTGTTTTTCGTCTGTTTTTCCTTCAATACACTCTTTTAAAATATCTTCCGTATAGTTTCCTTTTAAAGAGTTACAGCGGATAGACCTATTAAATTTTGATTGCTTAAAAGTTAGATTTTTCCCTTGTTTTATTGTATATCCTATCACTTCCATTAAGCGTAAAAATTCCTCAAAATCTTTTGGGCTTTTAGCTAAAATATTATCTATATCCCGCTTTAAAATATCTCTGTTTGAGAGTTTCTTTTTATCTCCTAACCAACCACCGTAATGCTTTTTATTTCGTTTTGGATTTTCAATAATTGATAACCCGTTTTCAATACAAATTTGGTCGCTTAATCTTCTGACGGCACGAGCCGAACCCCAAAAGTTTTTAAACTTCTTTGTGCAGTCAAGAGTTGTTGAGTTAAAATAAATATGGGAATGAATATGCTTTTTATCCTCGTGTGTAGCGACAATAAAAGCGTGTCCGCCTTTTGTGAAACGCATAGCTAACTCATAACCTATTTGATTCGCTTTTTCCGGCGTAATTGTACCCGGTTCAAAAGACTGTCTGATTTGATAAAACAAAATATCATTCTTTTTATTTTGACTTCTGCCCATTGTATATTCATACTGTTTTTTGATATTAAAAACTCATATTCCGCTGTCTGAGGACTGCACTCATAAGATCAAATAAATTTACCATCACGGGTTTTATCAGGATTTTTTCCATAGTCAAGGGATTCCTTTATTGAGGATAATATTGTTTTTCCATTTCCTGTATGACAAGGCATTATTCTTGTTGCCGCCATAAAAACACCTCCAAAATTTATAAAAAATATAAAACAATTTTAAAATCAAATTAGTACTTTTAACATTAAATTTATCAGCTAAACAGAAACTTTAAATTCTTATTCTCATATATTGTTTATTCATAATATTTTTGATATAATTATAAAATAAATATGATGAAAGGATTGTTGTTTTATGGGAGCAAGCAATAAAATATGTCCTAACTGCGGAAGGAAAATGAAACAGCAGTTTATAGGTTTACAGCATTGTAAATGCGGTATAAGCTGGAAAAAAGATATTGGGCATTTTGAGCGTACTAAAGATATGAATTTTCGCTTTAGAGGCCGAAAAGCCGGCAAAAAAATTAAACAATGCCCTATAATAAGATACAAAAATATTTGATAATCATAAAAATAAGTCATTACAAATAATTTTGAAATTATTTGTAATGACTTATTTTTATCAACAGAGTAAATACTACCACTAAACTAAGTGGGAAATGTTTACTCTTGTATTCAGTGAAAGCTTATACTCCCAATGGATACAAAGTCATTGTAAAACATGGTCGGTTACGAAAATTTTTATTGCATAAAAATTCTCGTAGTTTTGATTTTTTAAATTACTTATAATAATTTCTTAACTTTTTTCTTATTTTACTTATAGTTTTTGTAATGGTTTGTCTTGAAACATTATATTGTTTAGCAATTTCATTATCAGTATATTTCCAAATAAATTTTAATATGCAAATATTAAATTCTCTATCATTTAGTATTTGTTTTATATCTGACTTATATAGCTCGTCCTGCCATATAGACAAATTATTTTTATAAGTTATAGTTTCTAAAGTATATTCACAATCTTCAAGCACTATATGTTTATAATTTTGTCGCCGCAATTTTTTTGATATTATTATATAAGCATGATATACAATTTTTTTGATATATGATAATATGTAAGCATCGCTTAATAAAAAATTTTTACTGCTCAAGGGCATTTTTAATATTCCTTCTATAAAACATAATTGTAAATCATAATATGAGTCCTCATAATTTAGCTTGTATGCATATTTTTTTATAATTGGAGAAAATTTTTTACAAAGCTGCTCCATACTTTTAGAATTACCCATCTGACTCTTTTTTATCAAAATATATAATTCACTCATAAGGCTTACCTCATTTCTACAGAAAACTTAAATAATCTGTAAAGATAAAAACCTCATGAAAATAGCAACCTTTAATTGTAAAAAACTTATTTTTTATTAAAATATAAAAATATTTTAATTTAATTA
>CATLIG010000086.1 GCA_949948985.1 uncultured Clostridia bacterium
AAAATTTTAAAATTAAGATAAAGTATGGTAAAAAGACTTTTGTTGATTGTATTGTTAATACAATCGAGATGATTAATAAAAATATTGGAAATTGCTAAAAAATTTAAAAGGAGGCGGTTTTGTGCGAAAATTTAAAACCGCGGCTTATTGCAGATTATCTAATGATGATGTTGATTTGCAAAATAAAAATGGAATTTCCGACAGTATAGCTAATCAAAAACTTATAATTGAAAATTATATAAAAAAAAATTCCGGTGAATTTGAATTGATAAATACATACATTGACGATGGAATTTCAGGAATGACTTATGACAGAATGGCCTTCAGGCAAATGATGTCTGATGTTAGTGATAAAAAAATAAATGCCATTATTGTAAAGGATTTATCAAGAATAGGAAGAGAGCAAATTGAAACTCTTAATCTTATAAAAAAAGAGTTTGTTCTTAGAAATATTAGATTTATTGCTTTAACAGATAATTATGATAGTTTTGATTCATCAAAAAGTGATGGACTTAGTACATCTGTTAAATTATTGCTTAACGATTATTATTGTGCCGATATATCAAAAAAGGTACGCGGCTCACAAAAAGCAAAACGTGAAAAAGGACATTTTATCGGCTCCTATGCTCCATATGGATATATTAAAGACCCTGATAACAAAAACCATCTGATTATTGACGAGGAAGCGGCTAAAAATGTTAAAAGAATTTTCAATATGTATATTTCAGGTATGGGAAAACAGGCTATCACAAAAAAACTAAATAAGGAAAAAATTCTCAATCCTACAGAATATAAACGCTTGATTTTAAAAAACAACTATACAAATTCAAATAAATTAAACGGTAATTCTTATTGGACTTACTCAACGATAAATCATATTCTTAATAATGAGGTGTATGTGGGAAACCTTGTTCAGCATAAAAGCGAGGTTAAGGCTTATAATATACATAAAAAGGTATCTGTACCAAAAAACGAATGGTGTATTGTTAAAAATGTCCATTCCGCTATTATAAGTGAGGAAGATTTTGAGACAGTTCAAAAAATGCTTAGCACAAAAAGACGAAAGATTGACTTTGACGAAAATAACTCAAAATATACAGGTCTGTTTTTTTGTAGAGAATGCGGACGCAGAATGAACAAGTTTTTGAGCAAGCCAAGAAAAGACGGAAGCAGATATAACTCTTTTAAATGCGGCTCCTATTCTATGCTTGGTAAAGATATTTGCAGTATTCATTCTATAAGAGAGGATGAACTTGACGGGATAGTTCTTGATGAAATACGAAAAAATATAAAGCTCGCTCTTGATTTTGAGGCTTGTGAATATATAAAAAATAGGGTTTTTAAGAACATAAAAGAAAATTATAACGATAAAATAGAAAGAGCTAAAGATTCACTTCAAAGGTGTTTTTCAAAGAAAAGTTTAATGCTTAAATATTTAGCCGAAAATGTTATAAGCGTTGATGATTTTAAGCAATTTGATATTGAAAATGTAAAGGAAATTAAAGAATTGAATCGAGTTATTTCTGAATTTCAGGAAAAAAGCCGGAGTGAAGAGAAACAAATTCAAGAATATTATACTTGGGTCAATAATCTTCTGAAATATAAGGATATTAGTGAAGTAAACAGAGAAATTATTGTTAATCTTATCGATAGTATTTATATATCCGAAGATAAAGAGAGTGAAAATAAGGAAATAGAAATAAATTTTAAATTTAAAAATCCTCTTGAGGTTTAATAGTCTATTTATAGCGAAACAATAAAAGAATGAACAGTGAATCTTTAATAAAACCCAATATATTAAGAAATTTTTTTATTGTTTCGCACTAAAAATTTTGCGAATTGCTATAATAACTAATAAAAAGATAAACCGGTTGAAAACACTGTAATTTTAGTGATTTTAGCCGGTTTATCTTTCTATTGAACCATTATTATGCTTCGTTTGACAAAAAAATTTTTTGCCAATCATCATAGATTAGGTTATCGAACAGGTCTATTATGTTTTTTTAGTTTTCAATAGGAAACTTGAAGTTTCCATCTAAAGTCTTTTGCAAAACGAGAGCGGCGTCTCTGGCGGTTATAAATGTATCTCCGTCAACATCTCCGTATTTATAGTTTTCTGATGAATTGTTTTTATTTCCTACTGTAATATTTCCGTTATAAATTATAGGAGTTAAATCTTTTTGAATATTTCCCTCAAGAGTTTTAAACTCATTTACTTTAATTCCTAAATCATAAGAATTTGATGAGGAGTTTTCCGCAACTTGAAATTCAAGGTAACAAACAGTTCCGATATCTGTTTTATTTGCGGTATTTGAAGCTGAAATTTTTATTGTATCCGAAGAATAATTTATATCCGCATCAATATTATCAAATATAACACAGTTTTCGGTGTTTACCGCGACAGGAGTGAAAATTGTATTGTCATACTTTATATCTATATTTATTGAGCTTATTCCTGCCGTATTTTGTGTGATTTTTATGGGAACAGATATTTTTTCGCCTGCCGCTGCCGATGTACTGTCAATTTTCAAAATTGTTGTTTCATCATTATTGTCATTTTCTGAAATTACTGTAACTATACATTGTGCCGAATATTTTCCTTCAGAAACGCTTGCTGTAATAATTGCCGAGCCTATTTCTTTTGCCGTAACATTTCCTGTGTTGTCGACGGTAGCGACATTTTCATTTGATGAAGTCCATGTAATGTCTTTATTTATTACAGTTTGAGGAAGCACAGTTGCTGTAAGCTTCTTTGCGGCACCGATAACTAGAGTCGCGGAGGTTTCTGATATTTCTATGCCTGTAATAGTCTGGATTGTTGACATTAAATGAGGATAACCATTATTTACAGAGGAATCCATTTTCCATATTGTATCAAAATCCCAGAATGTAAAATTTTCCGCACAGGAAGAAGAATCTTTCATTTCATCGTCAGTAAGTCCATATGCCACTGTTGATTCATATACGTCTATTGATTTATTATAAAAGCAATTTTCGTAATTTAATGAATCAGTTACTGAAAAAGCGTCTATATGTTGTTTTGTTTTTGTATTCAGCGGAGATATTCTGGCGATACAATAACAATTTTTAATATATTTGTTTTTACTATTATTCTTTCCGATTAAACCGCCTAAATATTCGTCTCCCAAAGAATGATCGGAAGTTGCCGGTTCACTTTTTATATCTCCAATAGCGAAAGAATTTTCAATTTGAGAATAATTAAAACCAATTAAACTGCCAACACAAGTATCATATGTACCAGAATAATATTTAACTGTTGAGGAAATATTTCCTTTAGAATAACAATTTTTTACTGAATTATAGTCAACACCAGAACTTCCGTTACAGCCAATCAAGCCGCCAGCATAACCTGGATATCTATAATTTGAGGCGGCATTAGGCCAGTATCGTAAAGGAGACGCTGTTTGAATAATATCTCCTTTACTGTAGCATATTTCAACATTGCCTACATTATTCCCTATTAAACCGCCTGTATAAGCACCTCTGTCAGACATATTTGTAACATTTCCAGTGTTATAGCAATTTTTAATGTCTCCTGAATTGTTTCCTATCAATCCACCTGCCATAGAGTTAGTAGCGGTAAGTGAAATTGCTCCCTCATTATAGCAGTTTTTGACAGAATTGTAGACAGAGTTTCCTATCAATCCACCCATTTGAACTGCCGCGTAAGATGTTAAAGGAGATTTGAATTTAAAAGAAGAAGAAATATCGCTTTTGTTGCGACATCCGCTTATGTTACTATATCCTGCCACTCCGGCGATTCCGCCTAAAAAATAACTTTTGGTATTTATAGTCGATGAGTTTTCACAATTTGTAATAGTTCCTTTGTGAATATTTCCGATAATACCGCCGCAAAAATTAACTTCTGGTACTTCTATAGTACCCTTAAAATTACAATTTGAAACAGCACCTTCTGAAGAACGACCGACAATACCTCCTATCGCGCTTGCGTCGCTGGAAGTTGAATATTCAAGAGTACCGTTGAGAGTAACATTAATGTCACAGGTTGACTGACAATTTGATATTGTTTTGCCTGTTCCGGCAATACTTCCAACGCTTGAGCTGAAAGAACCTGTAATTTTTCCTGAAGTGACGCAGTTTGATATTGTTCCTGTACCATCTCCAGCAATTATTCCTATATTTTTTGAGTTACCAATAATTTCTCCGGCTTCCACAGTAAGGTTTGAGATAGTTCCGTTATTTACGGCGAATAAGCCAATGTTATCATATCTGTTTGTCGTTCCTCCGATATTCAGATTTGTTATTTTATGACCGTTTCCATCAAAAACACCGGTAAACGTTCCCGCTGGATTAGCTCCGATAGGAATCCAGCTTTTTGTAATAAGTTTTATATCGTTATTTAGTTTATAATGAGCTGTGAGAGGCAAGTCTTTTGAAATTGCTAAAAGCTGCTGCTCGTTTTTTATTATGTACGGAGAAATCGATGTTCCATAACCATCAATTTCTATAGCGTATACCGCTATAGTACCGATATAACATAAAATGCTCATTAAAATTCCTGAGAAAAATAGTTTTAATATTTTTTTCATATTAAATTGCTTTAAATTGCTCCTTTCTGTAATTTTTTTGTATTATATCATATTTTTATTTTCAATGCAATAGTGGATTATTATTTTTATGAATATAAATATATTATTTAAATTTTTTGACATTAAGTGCTTTTTAAGTTAAAATGAATATAATTGAATTTGTCTGGCAGCGTTATAGTCAATCAACTTGAAAATGAGAAAAAGAAGGAGGCGAGCAAAAAATTATTTTTGCAAGGAGGCGTCGGATTGAAAGACTTATTTTTGATTATTGTGGAGTTATTATATATAGAAATAAACTTGCTGTAATTGCATAGTTTTGAAAGAAAGCTATTGTAAGGATTGAGGTGTGATATGCAAATATCAAGCAGATTTACAGTTGCTGTACATATTCTAATATGTATTGAGATATTTAAAAACGATTATAAAGTAACAAGCGATTTTCTCGCGTCAAGCGTAAATGTAAATCCTGTTGTTATAAGACGTCTGCTACAGCAGCTGAAAAAAGCGCGGATAATAAATGTTAAGAGAGGAAGCGGAGGAACAGATATAGAAAAACCATTAGACAAAATTACATTACTGGATATATATAACGCTGTGGAATGTGTGGAAAACGGGGAACTTTTCCATTTTCACGAAAATCCAAATGAATCGTGTCCTGTAGGTAAAAATATCCACTCTGTTCTGGATATAAGACTTGAAACAATTCAAAAGGCAATGGAAAAAGAAATGCGTTCGGTAACCCTGCAAGATATTATGAACGATACAAAAAAAATTATAGAGTCATAAAATATTTTACCAATTATTAAAAAAATTTGTTGTAACTATTGACATTACAACAAAAAAATGATATTATAGATGTATCAATTAAAGTTACAACAAAAATTATAATAATTATGGAGGTAAAAAATTATGGCAAATTTCAGTAAAGTTAGCGTAGCACAAGACGCGAGAACAGAACTTCACGACAAACTTTCTTTAACGGGAGCGGAAGTAAGTATTAACAATCTTCCGGCAGGAGCAAGCGTTCCTTTTGTTCATTCTCATAAGAGCAATGAGGAAATTTATATTATTCTTTCAGGAAAAGGAAAAGCTGTTGTTGACAGCGAAACCGTAGAACTTGCGGCAGGTGACTGGATTCGTATTTCTCCCGCCGGAAAAAGACAGTTTTTTGCTGCTGAAGATTCCGCAATCAGTTTTGCATGTATTCAGGTAAAAGAAAACTCACTTGAAGCTTATACAAAAGATGATGCGATAATTTAACATACAGCGTTGTTAAACGCTGTATGTTATAAGTATTTTTATTTCATAAAAATGCTTATGGTCTTTAAATATAAAGCTTAAATATTATCATAATAAACTTAAAATAAGCTATGAGTTTCCGCAATAGGCTGAATTCATAGCTTTTGACGTTTTTAGGAAATTACTTCTTAAACTTCATGCTCCTTGGGGAGCGGAAGATACGGATACTCTTTTGAAAATATTAAAAGAAAACGATGTTAAAGCAACATTTTTTCTATGCGGATACTGGGTTGATAAATATCAGGAAGAGGTCAAAAAAATTTTTGACGCAGGACATACGATAGGAAATCACTCAAATACTCATCCTCATGGAAACCAGCTGAGTTTACAGCAAAATAAAGATGAAATTATGGCGGTACACAAAAAAGTTAAAGATTTATTAGGGGTCGATATGAACCTATACAGACCCCTGTATGGTAATAGGGTATATTTCTTTACGGAATATTATAATCAAATGAGTGTTTAATACCAATATCTAAAAATTACTTTATTTTCAGGACGTTTTAAGACTATGCAGTCTAATATACTTTTTATTGCTGTTGATTTTTCTCTATCATTTGTATTGGAGCAAATTATTTTATATGTAGAAAAAAGTTTTTGCCTGATATTATCTGAATTAAGACTATTTTCTTTTAATTCCTTTAAGGATGTTTCAATTAAAGTTATTTCTTTTTCAAATTTTTTTTTGTTTTCTTTATATTCCGATAACGTGTCAATTCCGTCAAGATATGCCGATTTTGCACGGCTTAACTTTTGTTTATAGGAGTTTATGGATTTTGTTAAGCTATGTATTTCTTCGGAATTATTATTTTTAAAAATAACATTTTTTTCAAAACCGATAAAACTGTTTAGATAAAATTGATTTTCTATTTCTTTTATTACTATATCTTCAATTATATATTTTTTGATGCTATGGGAAATTGAACATTTTCCTTTTAAATAATTGCCGCATTGAAAATTCTCATTACTTCCGCCTGAAATTAGAGTGCCTCCGCATGAAGAACATTTTATTATTCCGCTTAGCCAATGTCTGTATTCAATTTGAGGTCTTGATTTTGGAGAGGTTATTTTCCTGATTTCATCAAGCCTTTTTTGTAAATCATCAAATTCTTTTTCGGATATGATAGGCTCAAAATTTCCTTTTGCCACAATGCTGTTTTTATATTCATAATCGTAATTTTTTCTTTTCCCCGGCGTCCAACGAGTATAGCCTTTATATAAAGGATTTCTGAGAATATAGTTTATAGAACGATTTGAAAATTTGCCTCCGTTTCTTGTTTTTATGCCCATTTCATTTAGTTTTTTTGCAATGGCGACAGCAGGCATTCCATTTATACTACTGTTAAATATAAATTTTATTGTTTTCGCTTCGTCAATATTAATTTTTATATTTTTATCTTTTTTTTCTTTTTTATAGCCAAGAGGCGGACTGCCTTGATATTCCCCTCGATGGGCCTTTTCAGTCATACCTTTTAACACCTCGTCGGATAAATTAAGGCTATAATATTCCGCCATAGCTTCTAACATACTTTCAAGTATGATTGCGAACTTATCATCTTCTATGTGTTCCGTTATTGAAATGACTTTTATACCGCAATCTTTCTTTAACATGGTTTTATAAACTATACTATCCTCCCGATTTCTTGCAAAACGATCAAATTTGTGTACAAGTATAATATCAAAAGGAGCGGGTTTTAGTTTTGCCGTTGCTATCATTTTCATAAAACCGGGACGTTTTTCTGCTTTTCTGCCGGATATACCTTCATCTTTAAATATGTGTGATGATGATACGGACATATTATTATTTTTTGCGTAGGTCATTAATGCTTTTAATTGTGCAGAAGGTGAGTATTCTGTTTGGTCATCGGTTGATACTCTTATATATATGGCGGCATTTATCATAGATTTATGACTCCTTTCTTTTAAATGTAGATTACAAGTAAAAAATTGTTTCTTGATTGATTTATTTTATGCTATACAAGTATTAAAATGATTAAATAATCACTATAATACAAAAAACCAAAAAAAATTTCAAAAAAAGTATTGACAAAAAAAAATATATATGGTAATATAATCAAGTCGCCGCAAGAAGCAGTGAAAAAGCGGTGAGGAAAAGAAATAAAAAAAGATAAAAAAAATAAAAAAAGTTCTTGACAGATGAAAAACGCTATGATATAATGAATAAGCTGTTGAGAAACAGGGAAGAAAATGTCAGGAGAGAAAAAAATAAAAAAAGTTCTTGACAAGCCATAAAAAGTGTGGTAAGATAGTAAAGTCGCAGAGAGCGACAATCGAACATTGAAAACTAAATAACCAAAGAATTAAAAACTCAAAACCCATCAATTAAAAGAAGTTGGAAAAACTTCAAGGTGAGAAAACACTGAAAAACAAAGAAGTCAGTAAAGACTGAACAAG
>CATLIG010000087.1 GCA_949948985.1 uncultured Clostridia bacterium
TTTATTGTTGAAAGTTGTATTAAAATAAATTTTATTCTTGAAATGTTATTTTTTATGTGCTATAATAAATTTATAAGATGACAAATAGTTATATAAAGACTTTATAAAAATAAATTCATTACATCTATCATGGAAAAAGCAGAGAATAATAAAGATATTTTATTTGACATTTTTAGTATGAAGCCGTAAAAAGCAGGTTTAATATATTATAATAATTCGTGAAATTTTTGCTGCAAACCAATAAAAAATTTTTTTAATACATTAAAATTTATTATTCATTTGTTGCTTTGCCAAGGCGATTTATTGGTTATAAACTTATTATACGAGGGGGGGTAAAATGGGAAAATTTAGTTTAACAGAAACAGAAAACGAGGTTATGGAATTTTTTTGGAACAATGAAGGTAAATTTGCTTTTGGAGAAATTTATGATTATTTTACGAAAGAAAAAAATAAAACCTGGAAAAAACAAACCGTACAGACTTTTATAACTCATCTTATACAAAAAGGCGCTTTAGCAAGTGAGAAAAAGGGCAATATGTATTTGTATTTTTTAAAAATTACTAAAGACGAGTATATGCAGAAATGGACTAAAAATTTTTTATATGAAACCTTTGACGGTTCGATAAAAAAATTTCTCTCTACTTTAAGCGGCGGAAACGGCTTAGACGAAAAAACTGTAACTGAATTAAGAGAGTTTTTAAACAATGATGAAGGATAATTTATGATAAAAAGTATTTTACTTGTTATGTCTTTATCAGGAACAGTGGTATTATTTCTGCAAATAATTACAAGTATAATTTTTAAAAAGATAATATCCGCGAAAGCTAAATATTTTTTGTTAAAAATGTCAATAGTTTTTTATTTGCTGCCGCTGCCTTTAATTAAAAATTACTATATAGACTTATTTAGGAGCTTAAACAGCAATATATTTAGTTTGCCGCAGGACGAAATTTATGTCACAGATGTGGCGTTAAACTCTGAATCCGGAAATTTTAATTTTTCCTTAGCTTTTACAACTATTATTATAGCATTGATTATTGTTTATTTGCTTATTATAATATTGCTTGCCCGACAAGTCATATTATATTGTGTTTTAAAATGGAAAATACGCAAATATTCTATTGAAACTCACGATAAAGATATACTATCAATTTTGGATAAGGAAAAAGAAAAGCTTAAAATTAAAAGAAAAATATCGATAAGATATTCCAAGAGTATTGAAACGCCGGTAACAACAGGTTTTATTCATACTGTTATATTGCTTCCAACAACAAAAATAACAGAAAAACAAATGATGTGGATTTTAAGACACGAATTGACGCATATACATAATTGTGATTACATCTATAATTTATTATGTATTATTGCTGTCGTGTTGCATTGGTTTAATCCTTTTGCCTATCTGCTTTTTAATCAGCTGAATAGTTTCAGTGAGTTTAACTGTGATGAAAGTATTGTCAAAAATTTAAATAAAGAAGAGAGATTAATCTATGGCAATACTATATTGGACTTTTCGGGTAAAACAAATGAAAACCGTCTTAACAAAGTAATGAGTGCCCTTGGAAACTCTAATAGAAAAATTATGAAGGAGAGGTTAATTATTGTGAAAAAATTTAATAAAAGAGGAAAATTTGAAAAAATTATTCAATCTATTATAGTCGCAGCTACTGTTTTTGTGAGTTCATTGACTGTTTTCGCTTATCAAGAACCTGTTGTTGTAGTATATAAAAATCAAGATACTTCTGATGTTGATTTTATAGAGACATATGAATATTCTGTGTCTGGAGAATTTGATAGTACAGAATATAAATTACCTGATTTAAATAAAAATGAAATTATTTCTTATTATACTATTGATGAGGACGGTACTATCAGCAAAACTAATGAAAATAATAAAAAAGCGCCATGTAATCATACTTATAAACCTGTTACCCATGTAAAACATATGTTAAATAGTACAGGCGGTTGTAAAATTGAGTATTATCACGCACAAAAATGCACAAAATGCGGTGTTACTATTGTAGGTGAAAAATATAAAACCGAGATATTTGAAAAATGTCCTCATTAATAATTTTTTACTTATAGCGAAATAGAAAGTATGATTAAATGAGTCTGGTGATAAAAGGGTGACCTTGCGGAAGTGAATTTTAATGGTTCTGTTGACAAAAGGCTAATTTTGCAAATATGAATTTTTCAAAGATGCTTTTAATAAGGTTTTAGAAGGGTGTGTAAATTAAATTGTGTAATTATAATTATTACAAACCTCTGCTTAAACTGCTTAACTACTTACATTAAATGCCTAAAAGCCAGTCAAGGTAAGGGTTTCAGCCTTTACTGGCTTTTAGGCATTTAATAAAAATATAAAGGTAGTTTTAAATGATTTACACAAAATTTTTTAAAGGTTCTTTTAGAATTGATATATTTGCAAAAGAAGTAGTTTGTCAACAGATCTTTTAAAAATCAACCTCTTTTTCATCTTATAAGTTCGTTTATAACAACTGAAAATTTTTTTACAGAAATTTTTCTTTTTTAAAACTTCTGCTTTTAGGCTCTTTTGCAATATTATTATCTAAGATATGCCCTATGTTATATTTTATATTTTCATAAGACGATAATTCGGCTATAACTTTATTTTGCCGTATAATAATATTGTTTTTCAGAGTTTCGAGTCTTTCAATTTCGAGATTTAAGTCAGCGGTTTCTGGTGCTGTCCCATCGGGATTTTTGAAACGGTTCATTATCTCGATAGCTTTGTTATACTGGTCAATTTTAAATTGATTTTCAGTCTTGTATTTTTCTCGTTCATCAGGTAGTTTTATTTTCCATAATTCCGCAATAATGGGTTTGTACTGCCAGTAGGTACGGCGTGATTTTATTATTTCCTTTTTCTCGGAAATTTGAGTGTTGATATTTTGAATATTCTGATTATTTATATCTGCTTGCTTTTGGCATTTTTCAAGTTTCGCTTTTAATTCCTCAATGCTTTTAATGTCTTTTTCACTTAAACAATTCAGAATACGAATTTGAATATCAACATTCTTACTTTCAATATATCTGTTTTGATAAGCCTTATCGGAAACAATAATTCTATCAATTTTTGTATCACTGATTTCAGTTTTTAGCTTTTTATATTCCTCATTATTGGTGAAATATAGCTTTAACATTTCCTCACCGTATTCCATTCCCAAACTTTTAACTCTGATATAGCGACTGCCTGTTATGTGCTTAAAAGCAAGGTGTTTTCCGAATTTTATTTCGTAATCATCTGCTCGTAGAATTTTAAGAAAATCATTATAATTTTTTGCTATTTTCAAAGCACTGTCAATAGAAATTTTAAGTCTTTTACGATATGACATTTTAATGATTTTATCATCGTAAATATGAATCTTATGATTTTTTAATTCTGTATGGTTTACAATTCTTTTCTTTATATTTTTTTCGGTATAAGCTGTTCCCAAAAGTTTTGTATTAAAAAATACTTCGCTTTTCTTATCTTTAAAATAAAGATATTTACCTCTTTTTATTTCATATTTTCGGAACTGCATATAACCTAAAAATTCATAAAAGGTATTTGAGTTTTTAATGGCTTCGTCAATTACTTTTTTCAGTTTCTCTCTATTATTTTTTTCTTCTGATGTGATAACACAAATTCCATTTTCCTCGCAAAGAGTGTCGCTGACTTTTCTTAAAGCATTAAGATTATCAGGATTGCTGTGCAGTTTTTTATAATCTTTAAAATTTGCCGCACACATAATTATATGATTATGAATATGCTCTCTGTCAACGTGAGTACAAATTAAAAACTGATAATTCGGATACATTCGTTTCATCATTTCCTGTCCTATTTCAAGAGCCTGTTGTGGGGTAATATTATCTTCTGGAGAAAATGACTGACAAATATGGTGTGATATATTATTTCCGCTGTGCCTTGTTCTTTTTAATGTTTCCTTGAATTCTTCCGCCGTATTGCTTGCGGAACAGGCAAATGAAGATATGAGAATACCATTGTCTGTTTTATCAGGATTTTTAATATAATCAAGGGATTGTTTCAGATGTGTTCCCGTTTTTACTCCCTGTATTTTTACATAAGCCATTTAAAGTTCACCGTTTTTCGCTTTTATAAAACAGGAATAAGCGTCAGCCATAATTTTCTCCAGACGCTTTATTTTGTTTTGTAAACCCCTGATTTCATTCTCGTAAACATTTCCTGTTGTGTTTATAACTTTTGCTATCTGATTGACATTTACTCCAATTTTATTTATTTTATTTGCCGTTTCAATTAATGGCGTTGTATCAACATTATAAATATTTGAATGTGAAACAAGGCTCATAATAAAATCAGTATAATTCTGCCTGTGTGAGTTCTTTTTTAGTCTTTATATACTCAAATTCATCATCTGTAAATTTAAGATTTAGTTGTCTGTTCCTTGTTCTGTTCTGCATAATTTTCCTCTTTTCATTTTTTATTTTTGCGGAGCAAAACAACAGGGGCTTGGGGATTTTCCCCAAACAGATTTTAAGGCAAGGTCAGAACTTTTGCTGCGCAAAAGTCGGCTTCGCCGACCGCACTTCTTTGCGGTTCTACCTTAACAAGCTGTCGTAGTATTTGACTATTTTAAAAAACTCGTTTTTTCAAATAGTCTACACTACGGCTATGCTTGCAAATTAGCGAAAATTAATTTTCTCAGAGCCTTTTTTCTTAAATCCATAAAATAAAGTCTTGTAATTTTAAAATATCTATTTTTTAATTAATTGTCAATTAAAAAATAGTAAAATATTATATAAATACAAGCTTTAATCAGCCTTAATATTTGTAAATAATTTACAAATATTAAGGCTTTTGGGAAAAACTGTAAAAACTTTTCTTGAAATTTGCCAAATCACAAAAAATTGTTCTCTATATGTAGAAGGACAAAATTTATATTTTGACACTTAACAATTTGAAAAAAATAATTAATTTTAATAAGGAGGAACTCATATGTATGACAGTAAAGATTTGGATATTATGATTAAGTTTGATTCGTATATTCGAAGATGTATCAAAAATTTATCTGTCAATTATGATAAGCAAGAAAAAAGCAAATGGTATAATGACGCTGTTTTTTTTTGATAACGATGAAGATTTTAACTGTGAAAACATAAACGAGATTTATAAAGACAATTCTCTTTCAAGAGGAAAAATTTTTTATGTAAAAGGTATACCTATTGAAGTTAATGATGAAATTTTAGCAGACGCATTAGACAAGCTGCCAGAAAAACAAAGAAATATTATTCTGCTTTACTATTTCGAGCATAAAACTGATTTGAATATTGCCATTCAGCTTGATTATATAAGGCTGACTATAAATTATCAAAGACGAGTTGCTTTAACAGCATTAAAAGAACACATTAAAAAAAGCGAAGATTGAAAAATGAAAATTAAAGATTATAAAAAACTTCTTGACATAAGCGTTATTAAAGCAATTAAAAAAAATGATGAAACAGCATTAAACACATTATGCAAGCATTATGAAAAACTTATTAATGTATATTGCACTAAAACAAAATTTGATGAAAATGGAAATCCATATTATTTCCTTGATGAAGATAAATGTCAGGAAATAAAAAAAGGAATTTTTATTGCGGCAAAAAAATTTAGAATTTAACAAAATAATTTATATATGTATTTTGTTTTGTAAATTCTATAAAGTATATAATTACAAGTTTAATTGTATGCTTTTTGAATTTATAAAATATAAATATAAATCGTACATTGAAAATTGAATATTGTAAAATATCAATAACTTTGGATTTGTATGAGCCGATTGTTGGATATGCGAAGACTGTCTGTTTTAAAATTGTAAAACTGAAATTTTACGGATTTTGAAATTGTAAACGAGGAAATTTGAATTTTCAAATTGAAGTAAAGACACGAGCAGAAAATATTCATACAATGAAAATCTTTTGGCAAAAGATTTAAGCGATGATATGCAAATCCTATAATGATACTTACAGACGACCTGTTCCGCTCACGATGAAGGGTGGAAAGCTGAAATGCTTATGAGGCTGCCAAGCCTGTTGATATTCTTTTTATAAGATACAGATAATAGAAAAGTTATAAATTACGGTCGGCTTATTTGAGAAAAATATTATCTACAGCAATTCCAGAATAAACAGAGGATAGAAAAAATATTTTATTCAATATTTCTTTACGCTTTCGGCGTTTTAAAAAACGCCTTTCGCTAAAATAACGTGAGTTCGACGAAAATTTACAGCTTATATGCTTGTTTCAAGAGATTTTTTCTTATGCTGATAAAAATTATTATTTCTTTGTATACAATAAATGGCTGAAATATCAGGTTTTTTTAAATTTATTATTTCTTTGAGATTTTACAAAATTTTAAAAACCTCGGAATTACAATATTCTCTCGTCGAACTCACGTTAAAATATAAAATATTATTTTCTATCTATACCAGAATTGCTGTAATAAGATTACTTTTGAAATAAACCGATTGCATTTATAAAAAATAAACTTGCGGGGAGATGAAAAAATGGATATAGAAGCATTAAAAAATGTTGATATTAGAAATGTCAGCAAAGAAAATCTTGTTGACGTCAAAGATGTAAAAATTGATAAATCTTTGAGTATTGAGGAAAGAAAAATATCATTTGTAAAACAGATTAAAAATCCTTACTGCTATATTTGCAACGGATTTATAGTAAAATCAAAATTTGCGGAAAAGGGAAATACTTTTGAGGAATGTTTTAATGATTTAATAAATATGGGACTATAATGAAAAATTTTTTAAAATGTGTGTACAAGAAAACACTGTAACGCTATAATAGATGTGGACTAAGCAATTACCCTTGAATAGTTTTACAGTTTTTTTGAGTAATAACTATTCGAGGTGATGAAATGAATACACATCTTACTTCCAAAATTTATAATACTGATATTTATGTTCGCTTATCTCGTGAAGACAGAGATAAAATTGAGAGTTACAGTATTGTAAATCAAAAGGAATTTATCAAAAACTTTCTTAAAAACAAGCCTGAGTTTAAACTTCATCAAATCAGAGTTGACGATGGGTACACAGGCGTAAATTTTGTTGAGGTAAGATAACGATACCTTTTTTGCAGAGGGTGTTATCTTACCTCTTTTTGATGTATGTTAGATAGCATAACTCTTTACGTCGGCTCCTATCTGTCTGAAATAGGAGATACTTTCGGTAGGCTTGTCGCCTGTATCAACTCTGCCGACAAAGCTATAAAAGATTTCGATTTTGCGGGTGTTCGTTTCCTTATCCAGTTCGTGGATAAGAATACGGTCAATAAATTCATGGACGTTTTCGTAGGTCAGTTCGGTAATGGCGGTGTACTTGCGTACCAGTGCGACAAACCTTTTCACGTCCGCGCTGCGCTCGGTGGCGTTGTCAATTTCCTGTGACAGTTCCGCAATCCTCCGGGTCAGCGTCTTTTTTTCTTCATCATAGCCGGAAGTCAGAAAAGCAAACTGTTCATCTGAAAGTTTCCCTAAAGCGTTGTCCTCGTAGAGCTTGCGGAATAAGATGTTCAGCTCGCTAATCCGGTTCTGTGCCTTGTCAAGCTCTTTCCGCTGCTGTGTCAGCGTCTTTTGTACTGCCTTTGCGCTGCATTCGTTGGCGGTTTCGATAAACTCCTGTTCATGCTCTTTTACATAAGATGTTACGCGCTGCAAGCCTGCAAGGACAAGTTCTTTCAATACGCTTTTGCGGATATAATGCGTAGTGCAGAGCATATCATTCCTTGCCCGGTTACGGTAGTTGCCGCAAGTGTAGGCGTGTTTCCGTTCAAGCGTCCCGGCTCCGCGTACTGCATACATTTTGTAGCCGCAGTCCCCACAAAAGAGAAGCCCGGAAAACAGGTCGATTTTATCAACCTTTGTCGGGCGGTGCCGGGTGGCAATCCGCTTCTGTGCAAGCTCAAAGGTTTCTTCATCAATCAAAGGTTCGTGAGTGTTGGGGAAGAAATACCGTTTTTCCTCCGGGTTCTTCTTCGTCTTTTTCGACTTATAAGATACCTTGTAGGTTTTCCCGGTTATGGTATGCCCTAAATACTCTTTCCTTGTCAGAATGTCGTACAGCG
>CATLIG010000088.1 GCA_949948985.1 uncultured Clostridia bacterium
ACTTTTTCACTTCCACAAAATAGGCATTTTACTGTTATTATTTTTTTCGGCATAATAATTTACTTCCTTCCTTTTACTTTTTTACTATTATATCGTCTATTATATTAAAATACTTTAGGACATTACCGAAATATCTTTGCTGTAAAGTTCATTTAGTATATTTTTAAATGGTGCAATATCGTTGTTATCAAGCAAAGTATCAATTCCGTCATTCATAGCAATATAGCGAACGCCGTTTCTTGGAAAGAAATCCTCGGTAAGATAGCCTGTTTGCAGATAGTTACGTCCCAAACGGCTTAAATCTTTCGTAATAACAAGATTAACCTGACGCTGTTCAACCGCTTTAAGCATACGCTTTAAACTCGGACGTTCCATATTCAAGCCTATGTAACCGTCGTCCTGATAAACAGATATAACTTCCCAGCCCTGCTTTCTGCAATACTTTTCGAGCATATCACGCTGATTCGCTATACTGGCGCTCTCACCTTTTAAGTCATCGTCTTTTGACAACCTGCAATATATAGCAGCCCTATAATTATCAGCAAATGTTTTCTTCGCTGTTTCATAATCAAATTTGTTCATCATAGCCTTTTACCCGCACAATCCAGACGGTTTTGGCTCTTTTGAACCTTTGACATTATTATACTCCATACACTCTTTTTTGACAAGATGCTCGTTTAAGTTTTTCCCATATTTCTGCGCTATTAAATCTATAAATACATCGGAAGCGTCAAGCTCTCCGTCATATACAGCCGTTACTTTAATCTCTGTTTTATTTTTTGCCATAGGCATACCTCCCATAAAAATTTTTATTTTTTATAAATCTATATAATTTTTTTTGTTTTTTGTTTGATATTTTTCAGACTGATTTTTCTTAATCTGTTCTTTATTTTCTTTTAACTGCTGAAGTACAGATGTTTTCTTTTCCGTTTTTTCTTCAAGAACCTTATTTACACAAAAACGTATATCACGCAGTTTTTTTACTTCTGTCTGAACCTCTGTAAGCGCTTCTGTTTCTTTTTCAAGTTCTTTTTCAATCTGTTTACGCTCTTTTATAAGTTCCTGACGGTTGCAAGTTTTTTTGTCAGGATATTTTTTAAAATAAGCTGAAGCGCTTTTAAAATCGTTTAATTCTTCTTTGTGTATTTCAGCAAATTTTTGTTTTCTGCCTTTCCAGTGAATATTATTGTATTCTGTATAAACAGATTTATATTTTTCATAGTTACTGATGTGTTTGAAAAAGGTATTAATATTCTTTATTTTGTTTTCTTGTAACTTCATACTTTGCCGAATAGAATCAGCTTTGCTGTTTACATTTTCAAGGTGTTTATCAAGACTTTCCAAAGTGAAAATTTTTGTTTCCTGTAAATAAGCTGTTATATTGGCAATTTTCTTTAAATCAACAGTATTTCCCTTTGTTTTGCCGTAATAAGACCAGCCGTTTCGTTCTTCTTTACGAATAGACAAATATTGCATTAATAGCTGTGGTAAAGTTTCTTCCTTTTGTTCATTCTCTATAATAGCTTGTTTTTTCTCTTTTAAATCCGCAATCCAGCCTTTTAAATGTCTTATTGTCTGACGAATAAACTGCATTAAGCTGTTAGTGGCTTTAATATCACGGTTAAGATTTCCGATATTGGTTTTTATTCCTCTTTTCTCCATTTGACAAACCGCTGAACCCATATGAACAGTTGGTATTTGTTCCCTACCCTGCCGTACATAGGAACGCAAGTCAAGCCGTTCAGAACGGTTATTAGCTTCTAAATATTTATTAGCGGTATCAGCCCAGCCCTGCCGCCATATTTCAGCGTATTTTTGCTCATTCCAGTCCACGGTGTTTTCTTTATGACTTTTATAACTGCCTGAGGGAAGTCTGATACGGTTTCCATTTTCGTCAAGGTCATAAATCTTTCGGGATTTTGGACGCCACTTTCCGTTTTCATCAATCGCTCTCATAGTCAAGAGTATATGAGCGTGAGGATTTCCGTCACCCTTGTCGTGAACGGCAAAATCACAGCACATTCCTTTTGAAACAAAAAAGTTTTGACAATAATCTCGTATCAAATCCGTATACTGCTCTTTTGGAATTTCTCTTGGAATGGCAAGTACAATTATTCTTGCAAGCTGAGAGTTCCATTGTTTCTCAACCGCTTCGGCAGAGTTCCATAAAACATTGCGGTCTTTATATTCCGGCGGTGCGTTGATGGGTAACAAAACTTCTTTATAAACAATTTCGCTTTTATGTGAATAGTATTTTTGTTTTTGGTCATATTCAGAAAACAGACGTTCACCGCTCTGATAAGCGGCGGAAGCGACAGCCGACTGATGATTGCTTCTCTGAACTATTTTTATGTCATAGTGCGGACACGTCAAATAGACATTCCTCCTTTTCATCTGATTTTGAGCATAAAAATAGCAGGAATTTTTTTTAGATTTCCTGCTATGTATGGCTATTATAAAAGAGTTTAATTTTTAATATATGATTTATTATGTATTAAATCTTATTTATAAAATTTTTCTATTGCTTGCGCAAAATATTCTGAAGCACCGATACCATATTTTTCATCAATTATTGATTTAATATTATCATTTCTGTAATATTTTGCGAGAGCCAGCATTATCCCTTTTTCATCATTTATTTGACAAAATTGTTTCATAACAAAACCATATTCGCCAACGACTTCTTTTACTTCAAAAGAATCTATATTGTGACTGCGTAAATTAATTAATTTTTGACGAATTATATTTTCACGCTTGTTATAGCTTTCAGCAACTTCTTTACTGATTGGATTATTCACAGCAGAAAAGAAGTTATCTTTTCCTCCATACCATTCAACTACTTTCGTATAGCGTTTTTGCATATCTTCTGATGACATAGTTTTAATATAATGTTTTTTCCATTGTTCAGCGCCACCAAATTCATTAACAGCAATTTGTCTGATTTTTTCTGGCATATTATCATACATTGTTTGAAACATTTCTTCAATTTCTGTTTTACTGAAAATTGTAAAATCCATTTTATTATCTCCTTTCAAAATATCATCAATACTGGCTATTAAATATTCTAACCTTTGTTTTTTTGTCAGCAGCATTTTTCTTTGCATTTGCAGGATTTTATTTTTGTCAAGAATTGGATTTTCCAAAATAGATTTAATTTCTTTCAATGAAATATCAAATTCACGAAAAAACAATATTTGCTGTAAATTTTCTAAAGCTTTATCATCGTAAAGCCGATATCCTGATTCAGTTTTTTCAGTAGGCTTAAAAAGACCTATCTCATCATAATAGTGAAGTGTACGTACACTGATACCCGTAAGCTCTGATATTTCTTTTACAGTTTTTATTTTTGCCACCTCCTTGTTCTTCATATAATCATTTTAAGCTATAACGTTCCGTAAGGGTCAATAGTTTTTATAAAAAAATTTTGTAAATTATAATTAAAAAAATATTTCTTTTAAAGAATAATAAATTACTAAAGTTTTAAACTATATCTCAATAAATTATAACAATGTCCATCTCGACTATCAATTTTAGATTCACAAGAAATAAGTATAAATCCTAATGAATTTGCTAATTTATTTGACACTTTATTTTCTTCTCTTGCGGAATAAATAAACTCTTGAGCGCCAAATTCTTTTTTACAATATTGAATTAGACACTGAACAATCTGTTTCCCTAAACCTTTCCTTACATAGTTTGTTCCTAAACATATTCCTGTTTCTTGATATGTATAAGTCGCTACTTTTTCTATTCCCGCAAATCCAATTGCTTTACCACTTATTTTTTCATAAACTAAATATGTGTCATAACCTTTCTGAAACTCAATAGTTTTTAAAATTCTTACTTGAGCTTCTTTTTCACTTTTAGTAATTTTCCAATTCATATATTTTGCACTTTCCGGCTGTGACCAAACATTATAATACATTTCTTTCCAATCAGAAAATTTTGCTTTATTCAAAATAAGATTTTTTGTTTCAATCATTCATTTTTACCTCCATAAACCTAATTTTACATAAGTTTATTATACTATTATAAATTAATTTCTGAAATATTTTTTCAATATATATTGAAAAATAAATTTTACAAAAGGGTAGTTGGCAAAAGCCAACGCAGGGAAAGCGAAGCGTTCCCTGTTATAATTTTTTGTAATTCTAAAATTGCGAAAAATTATCGGCTTTCCGCAGGAAGCCCTCGGCAGAGCGCAACGCACCACGAAGTGGTGTATAGTTGCGCCCTTGCTTTGCAGGGACTTTTTCTTGTTTTTTTATAAAGAGCTTTTTTATCGGTTTCGGTTCAGCACTTTTTTATCAAGATAAAGTTTTTCTCTCTGTTTTTTTGCTGAATATTTATAAATAATTTTTAATTCGTTTTCAGTAAATCTTATTCAATATCTTCCTCTGATTTCCTTTGATTTTCCACAAGTATTTTGTCAAATATCTGATTTATACTGCTTGAATTAAAAAGGGTCTTTAAAATCAAATTAACCTGTTCATCTGTCAAAATTTTTGGCTGCGGCAGATAGCTTTCAAGCATAGCTCCTCTTGTGCAAAGCCGATGTGTTCTTTCTTTTCGGTTAAGTGTTTTTAATTGGTGCTGTAATATTTTTTCTTCCTGCTCCACACGTCTAAGATGGTTTTCAGTTTCTTCAATATCCTTGTTAATTTTTTCGAGCTTTTCTTTTTGACTCATAATCAATTCCTCTCTTTTGGAACAAGTACATAAATCCTGTTTGGTTTTCCAAATTCCTGACGTATTCTCATAATTAATCCCGCTTTTTCTAACTCGTTTAAATAACGCCCAACAGTCATAATACATTTTGAAATATCAGCCGCAAGTTCTGAAAGTGGAAAATAAACAAATAATGTTCCGTTTTCATCTTTTATTCCCGTTTTTAATACAGTATCAAGTATCAGACAATACATAATTTTTGCTGTATTACTGATTGAAAGCGGCAATAATGTTTTTGGGAAAAACATACAATCAGGCATAGGCATATCAGATGGTATAAACTCACAATCCATTTAACTCAATTCCTCCCTTGATTTTTATTTTTTAAATAAATATTTATAATAATCAATATTGTTTTATTATCAATTTTGCCGTTTTATCCTCACTGTTCTGACAGGCAACCCTGCTCGGTGCTGTGTCATCCTTTTTAGGCGCTCGCTCATATTTCAGAGGTCGTGGCGGTTTGTTCAGTTTAGACGGTCATTCAATTTAAACAGTTCATTTAATGAACTATATCTATAATAAAACATTTTTGTACTCTTTCCCGTATATCCACAAATTAGGATTTTTTGCTCAAAATAAAAAAATTTCCACGATTGTGGAAAAATATTATAAATTATAGTAGTATAATAACTTTAATAAAACTTTGCGTTATGTTTTTTATTGTTATTTTATTTAAAAAGAAATCTAAATTACTTAAATACAAAACCATAATTCATAGTTAATTGACTATAAAAGATTTAACTATAAAAAAAACATAAAAAATTGTCATTATATGATTTAATCATAATAACGACAATCTTTTAACATATTTAAATTTATTTAAAACGTACGACTTTTTCAAGTATTAATTAATAATCAAAGTAATTGATTATATCTGAAAATATAATTCGTTTATATTCACTTGGTTTAATAACATTATAATTATCATCATATGTAAGTATTTTTTCCAAACCACTAATAGGATTATACCATATAGTATGCTCTTTAGTATTAAATGCTATGTAAATTTTTTCAAATACAGAAAATAAAGATTCATAGTTTTTAAAGAGATTTTTATCACAAATTATTTTATCTATGATTTTTTTAGCGTTTATTAAATTATCATTGTCTTTTTTACAGTAATATTTAAAAATATAATATTCTATATATAAAAGTATTATTCTATTATTTTTTAAACCATATTTCTTAGAGATTATATTTTCAATTTTTTCGCTAATATCTTCCAATTTAATTTTACTATTCTTAGTGATACTACTATATTGCAACAAAGAAATAAAAATTTCTAATTTATCACAATTATCACTATACTTTTCTTCTAATTTCTGTAAATCGTTGGCCCGTAATTCAAGTATTTTTAATTTATAAAAGTCTGTAAAAAATATAGGACATTTATGCAAAATGATTAAAGCCGATTTTATATAATCTACATAAATATTTTTAAATAAGGTCATATCAACTTCTTTATTTAAAGAACAAAATGTTAATATAGTTAAAGCTGAATCTAATAAATCATATATTGTTACCTCGTTACAATAATAACCATATCTTTCCAATAGCGTTCTTAATTGTGGATATACATAAAGTTTTGCTACATACCATTTTATATAAGCTAACTTTTCATCTTTTACATCTTTTACATTTAATAACATCTTATTACACTCAATAAAAATATTATTGTTTAAAGATATTAGAGAATAGTTTTCTTTAAAGTTTTCTTCATAAGATTTAATTTTATTATACATTTTATCTATGAGCTGACTATATTTTTTTTCTGGTTCAGGTAGAATATTTTTATCAATGTTGTTATTTTTTATAAGCTCAAATACATTACTAAGCCAATTTGCGGGACATTGTTTTTGTTTACATTCATAGCATTGCTTAAAATAATCATACTCTATATTTCCAGCTTTTTCAATACAATCATTAAATTTTTCATAATTAATATCTTGAAGTTTACTAAAAATTGGATTATATAAAACAGATAGCCCATAAAAATTTATTATAATATCAATAATCTTTTTGATTTTTCCTGTTCTTTCTTTTTCTAAGTGAAATATAGCACTTATTTTTATAATATTTTGAATTGTAGTTTTTGTGAAAACATTTTTTGATTTCTCACTATAGCAATCTTTAAAAGGATAAAATTTGTTATTTTTTTCTGATAGCTTATATTTAGGTATAATCTCCCCAAAATCTTTTATGTAACTTTTTCCACTATGCATATTAAAAACTTTTTTTGAAATAGTTTCTAATAACTCCAAATCTTCTTCTTTCTTCTTATCATCAAACATAAAATTTTTCCCCCTAAAAATCCCCCTATAATATCATTTTATTTTTTGTTAAAATTTAATTATAATAAAAAGGGGGTAATAAAAATGACAAATTTTGAAATTTTTAATGCAACGAATCACGAAGTAAAGGTTTATCCAATGCATTCTTGTGCCGAAAACAGGAAAGGTCAATATTTTTTAAATACATCTTTTGTTGAGCCAATAAAAATTATACCACAAGTTTCTCTACTATCAATCGCTGAATCTAATAGGCAGCTTATTTCTTTTTCTGAAATACCTTTGTTTTTGCCATCTGGACATAGCTCAAATGTTCCCAAATTACAAAATTATACATTTTACGATATAATAATCGTTTCTTCAAAATATGCAAATGCTGCACTTAAAGCATTCCCTGGTTCTGAAAATTATGACTACCTTGACAGATTATTCACTCCAATAAATTTATATTCTACAAATCCAGAAAATTCTCAGGAATATACAATTATTGGCTGTGTTGGCATAAAAAAGGTTGTAAACATCTTCACTCCTCAATATTATTGTTTATTGCTTGCACAAGGAGCAACTCCAAGTCGCTGTGCAATCCAATACGCCATTGAGTTTTGCAAAGAATCAGGAACCATTATTTCCCCAAATGAACATCAAATTCTGACTAACTACAAAGAAAATAAAAATAAAGAAATTCCTTTTTTCGAAACAATTAATTTTTTACAAAATCAATTTTAATCTGAAATGCCTTTAGTCTTTAGAAGCTAAAGGCACTTTTTTATCTAAAAAAATTTAATACCCCTATATAAATTTGTAACATTATTATAATACTGTCCCTATAATAACACAAGTATTTTTTTGACTTAACCATTTCGTCTGGACTGTGCTTTCATTTTTATTTTACATCTAATTCGCCATAAGCTGCTTCATACCCTGAGATTTTGCTCATGTGAGATAAAGAAGTAAAAGAAGTGTAAAAAATTTTGCCGTTCCCTGTCCGGCTGACTGCCGGACGGGTCGGGCTTTAGTCGGGCAACTCTACCTTGCCGACAAAAGAGTAATAG
>CATLIG010000089.1 GCA_949948985.1 uncultured Clostridia bacterium
TAAAGGTTCAATAATAATCCATGCTTCATCTGTTATATCGTGTCTATGTTGTAAGTCTTCCATAATAGAACCACCCTTAATTTTATTGATTCTATTATATCATATATCTTGTGTAAACACAATCTAAGTAATTCAGAATACGAATTTGAATATCAACGTTTTTACTTTCTATATATCTGTTTTGATAAGCCTTATCGGAAATGATAATTTTGTCAACCTTGATTTCCTCTATTTCAGTTTTCAGTCTTTGATATTCTTCGTTGTTGCTGAAATATAGTTTTAACATTTCTTCTCCGTATTCTGTTCCTAAACTTTCAACCCGGATATAACGGCTTCCTGTAATATGCTTAAAAGCAAGATATTTCCCAAATTTTATTTCGTAATCATCTGCTCGTAGAATTTTAAGAAAATCATTATAATTTTTGCTGTTTTTAAAGCGCTGTCAACAGAAATTTTAAGTCTTTTACGATACGACATTTTCACAATTTTATCATCGTAAATATGAATCTTATGATTTTTTAATTCTGTATGGTTTACAATTCTTTTCTTGATATTTTTTTCGGTATAAGCTGTTCCCAAAAGTTTTGTATTGAAAAATACTTCGCTTTTCTTATCTTTAAAATAAAGATATTTACTTCTTTTTATTTCATATTTTTGGGACTGCATATAACCTAAAAATTCATCAAAGGTATTTGAGTTTTTAATGGCTTCGTCAATTACTTTTTTCAGTTTTTCTCTATTATTTTTTTCTTCCGGTGTGATAACACAAATTCCATTTTCCTCGCAAAGAGTGTCGCTGACTTTTCTTAAAGCGTTAAGATTATCAGGATTGCTGTGCAGTTTTTTATAATCTTTAAAATTCGCCGCACACATAATTATATGATTATGAATATGCTCTCTGTCAACGTGAGTACAAATTAAAAACTGATAATTCGGATACATTCGTTTCATCATTTCCTCTCCTATTTCAAGAGCTTTTTGCGAAGTTATATTATCTTCCGGAGAAAATGACTGACAAATATGGTGCGCTATATTATTTCCGCTGTGCCTTGTTCTTTTTAATGTTTCCTTGAATTCTTCCGCCGTATTGCTTGCGGAACAGGCAAATGAAGATATAAGAATACCGTTATCTGTTTTATCAGGATTTTTAATATAATCAAGGGATTGTTTCAGATGTGTTCCCGTCTTTATTCCCTGTATTTTTACATAAGCCATTTAAAGTTCACCGTTTTTCGCTTTTATAAAACAGGAATAAGCGTCAGACATAATTTTCTCCAGACGCTTTATTTTGTTTTGTAAATCCTTGATTTCATTCTCGTAAACATTTCCTGTTGTGTTTATAACTTTTGCTATCTGATTGACATTCACACCAATTTTATTTATTTCTTTTACCGTTTCGATTAACGGCGTTGTATCAACATTATAAATATTTGAATGAGAAACAACGCTCATAATAAAATCAGTATAATTCTGCGCCTGAGCGAGTTCTTTTTTAGTCTTGATATACTCAAATTCATCATCTGTAAATTTAAGATTTAGTTGTCTGTTCCTTGTTCTGTTCTGCATAATTTTCCTCTTTTCATTTTTTATTTTTGCGGAGCAAAACAACAGGGGCTTGGGGATTTTCCCCAAACAGATTTTAAGGCGTTGCCTTAACAAGCTGTCGTAGTATTTGACTATTTTAAAAAACTCGTTTTTTCAATTAGTCTACACTACGGCTATGCTTGCAAATTAGTGAAATTTAATTTATGAATATCCGGTATTTTTTAAGTCTGTAAAAATAACGTTTTGCGATTTTGAATTTTTCAGATATTCTTTTTTAAAATCTGAATTTTAAATTTTTTATTATTTTTCATCGGCACTTATAACAAATTCATTTTTTTAGTTGTGTAAAATACCTAAAATATCGGATTGCTGACCAAATTCTAATTTTGCATATCGTATTGCAATATCGCTTAGGAAATAACCCATTACGGTTTAAAACCATAACAGATTAGAGTATTTTCGGTTTTAAATTGACGCAAAGGCACCTACAATCAAATTCAGCTTTGCAGAAGTATATTTGTACTTTTATGCTTAAAAAATCAATTTTAAGCTAATCCAAACGTTAAGAACGGTCATATAAATTCATTATGCCATCAGATTTTAATTTGGTATATAAAATTACAATTACCATTAAGGACATAAACCGTTAAAGTTAAAAAACACAACGGCTAAACATTATTTAGGTTTTATATCAGTATAAATGCCTTTTACAATTGAGTTCAAATTTCTCAGTTTATATTTTTATTCCTATATTCAAAAACTGGTTGCAGGCAAAATTTAAAAACAGCTAAATTTTTAATTTTCAATTTTTGCATTTGCCATAATTACAATTTTCAGAATTTTGATTTTTCATTTTTAATGTTAATCAAAATTGACATTGTTAAATTTGTTTCTTGTTTCGCTTTTACGTTTCTGCTCACGATGATTGTAATCATCAAGAGTTTTAATATTTTCTCTTTTTAGATTTCTTAATATTCCGCAAATGTAATTCAGCGTAGGTTTATTATTTTTAACAGATATATTTATACATTCTTTAATCAAATCCTCCGTATATCCGTCATTAAACCATTGCTCTATTTGCTTTTCCTCAAAAAGCTGTATATCTGCATTAATATTTTTCTTGTAATAATCCTTAACGCTGTTTATTTTATTTGTGCTGTTGAAAAAATCAACTATCGGCTTTTCTGAAATAATTTTATAAATGTTAGTAGTAAACTTTCCTTTATTTCTTTCGCATATCCGTATTATAACTTTGGATTTTTCAAGATGTTTCAGATATTTGCTTAGTGTATCCTGTGAAATACCCAAATCTTCTTGTATTTTTTGACGTGTGGGATAATTGCTTTTATCAGTATTCGCATAAATACTCAAATAAGCATAAATAGCTTTTGCGATTATATTAATGTTTTTATTAAGCATAACCGATTTTGCAATAATACCAAAGTTATCAGTTTTCTCGTTCAGCATCCGCAAGCCTCCTGTAAAATTCTCCGCTTTCAAGGTCTTTTCTCAATCTTCGTTCTCCAATTTCCATTAAAAGCTCTTGTGCTGTTTTAGTTGCGTTTTTGTTTGCGTATGCTCTGACGACATAAACTGTATCTCCTATTTTTTTACGAGTTGTGTCGCCTAATTTTTCGTATTTTTCGTCTGTTACTTTATACATTTTCTACCTCCATATTTTTTATAAACTCATAATTTTATCAGCATAGTTTTTAAAATTATCAATAGCAAAAATAAGCTGACTATAAGCTGCTGAAATATCATTTTGTTTGATTTCTTTAAATGTATTTGCTGATTTTCTTTCAAGTGAAAATGCTATACAATCAGCTAAAAAATCAGCAGCGGTGCAAATATCATCACAAGGATAATTTTTTGCAAGCTGAATTTTTTTGTGACAGGATATTGTCATATCATTAATGACAAGACTGTAAATTTCAGCAGCAACAGCGTAAACATCTGCCAAAAAGGGAAATACATTTTCCTCAATATCCACACTTAAATGCTGTTTATTAACCTTATTTGAATAAAAAGCTGAAAATTGACAGCTTACTGTTCGTGTTCCGTTTATCCAGCGACATATATTACCATTGTCAAAATCAAAATCGGGATAATTATTCGCAAAATGGTGGAACAATTTTACAAATAACTCTACTTGGCTTAATTTGTAAGCGTTACTGATATTTGCGTTAATTGTTTTGATTATGTTTGAAAATGTGCATATATTCATTTTTTCACCTCCTGTTGTGATTATAGTCGATTATTACCCATATTGTGTTGCCATAGAATTGCCAATTTTTTGCCGCAAAAAGTTTTGTCAATATGATGTCAATTCTCATACAATGTTTATTTCAAGATATTTTTTTATAATTAAAAAAAATAATCAACGGCGGCACTTTACAATATTTTCAGCTTGGTATATAATTGGTTTGTAAATGCTGATTTAAATATAAAAAATAATTTTTCAAAAATATGAATGCGCTTACATATCATTTTTCCTTGAAAAATAATACTATCGTTGCATTCTTTTGAAAAAGTTATTTTTATTTTAAATTAATCAGCATTTCCTTAGATAATTTAAACTTCTGCTGCTGTTGGATTGGAGGACAATATGGCAAGAAAACAGCAGACCAGAATTACAGCTTTATACTGTCGTTTAAGTCGTGATGACGAATTTAACGGCGACAGTGCAAGCATACAAACTCAAAAAACAATGCTCTCGCAATATGCAAAGGAAAATTGTTTGCAGAACTGCGAATATTATATTGACGACGGTTTCAGCGGAACTGACTTTGAAAGACCAGATTTTAAAAGACTAATCAGCGATATTGAGGCAAATAAAATATCAACAATCGTTGTTAAAGACCTTTCAAGGCTCGGCAGAGAGTATTTGCAGACAGGTTATTATACGGAAATTTATTTTCCAAAAAATGATGTCAGATTTATAGCCATAAATGATAACTTTGACAGTGAAAAAGGTGAAAATGAATTTGCCCCTTTCAAAAATATAATCAACGAATGGTACGCCAAAGATTGCAGTAAAAAAGTTAAATCGGCACTTATAGCAAAGACTCGCAACGGTGAATATGTCGGCAGCCGTCCCGCTTATGGCTACAAAAAATCTCCTGAAGACAAAAAGAAACTTATTCCCGATGAAAACGCAAAGACCGTTAAATTGATGTTTAAAATGGCTTTAGAGGGTAAGACTTGCTTTGAGATTTTAACTCACTTGAAAAATTTAAAAATTCCTACTCCTCGTGCCTATACGGACAGACAAAGCGATAAATTTGCAAATATCGCAAGCAAAAACAGACCTTATGACTGGTCTAAATCAACGGTATATCAGATTTTAACAAATCCCATTTACAAAGGCAATATTGTGTGGTCAAGATATAAAGTTAAGTCTTTCAAAAATAAAAAACTTGTTACAAATCCTGAAAGTGACTGGATTATTGTTGAAAATACTCACGAACCGCTTGTATCAAGAGAAGATTTTGAAACTGTACAAGAACGTGTAAAGGCTAAAAAACCCGCACCGAAATTGAACCCAAATAACATTTTCAGAGGATTGCTTTTTTGCGGAAGATGTAGTACACGTATGGTTTTCGGTAGTGATAAGCGAAGAAAATCAATCGGTAATTACAGCTGCAACCTCTATAAACGTTACGGCGGTGAGGAATGTTCTTATCACTACATAACTCTTGAAGCATTGAAAGACCTTGTTTTCAACAATATTAAGCAAAACGCAATACTTGCAAAAAATGATTTTGACCATTATGTAGCCAAACTTATGGAAGTAATAGGAAAATCTGATTCAAGTCAAAACAGTGATTTCATAAAGGAATATGACAAATGCCAAAACCGAATAAAAGACCTTGACAAAATAATTCAAAAACTTTATGAGGACAGCGTTTTTGGAGTGATTTCAGCGGAACGGTTCAAAGCTATGTCAGCGAGTATGGAAAAAGAGCAGAAACAGCTTAAAGAGCGTTGTCTTGAACTCAACTCTTATGTTCAGAAAAACAAAGATATAAAAGAAAAATCCATACAGTTTGCTCAACTCATAAGGAACTATGCAAATATTGATGACTTAACACCTGAAATCCTCAACACGCTTATTGAGAAAATCATAATTGACGAGGAACCGAGCCAAAACTATCAGCAGAAAACAAAGGAAATAACAATTATTTACCGTTTTGTGGGCAAAATAATAACTCTTGAACACGTACAGGCATTAAATCCTATACCTATGAAATCAGGACATTAAAAAAACCTTGATTTATCACACTTTTAAGTGGTGCGTAATAACTTAATCGCTCCGCCCACTATTTGCCAAACCGCGCCGCCGATACCGGGACCGTTGTTGTCTTTGATTGACATACCAAGCTGAACAAGTCCCCAGACTGCCCATAAGCCGCCTCCTGCCGTCGCCGCTTTTGAAAGCAGTTCTTTTGCTGTATTTATGGCGTCACCGCCGCCCGCCGCAAAACAAGCAGTTGAAAAAAAACAGCTTGTTAATATTGCGGTCAGAACCATACAATTCATAAATTTTGAACATAAAAATTTTTTCTTTTTTTCTTTGCTTAAAATTTTATTTTCCATAGACTTTTTGCCTCCTTTAATCGAGTAGGAGGCTACTCTTTTTAAGCCTTCTACTCGTTCGTGCGAGGCGCCGGTAAGCTTTGCTTGCAAATTTCCTTGTGCGCCTCTGTACACTAAAAGAGGACTATTCTTAATTTGAACAGTCCTCTTTTAAAAAAATTTCTTTAAGGTCTTTATCATCAAGAAGATATTCCTCAATATTAAAGTCCTTTATTTCTTGTTTCTCTTTTTCGGCTTTTTCCTTGTTGTATTTTACAATGTCAAAATAATTGTTTTTATCATAGTCAGCCGTTTTTTTGTAATTTCTATGTGACGTTAAGTCGAATTTCTTTGATTTAAAGGGTTTAAGACCTCTTATAAACAATATACACTCATCATTTTTCATTCTGCCGACTTCATCTGATGTAATAAGTTCTCTGCCGAGTTTCTGGTCTTGCAGACTGTAACTTCCCTGCATACCCTTTGTTGTACTTGAATTTCTCATATCAAGAGTTGTTTTGCCGACTCTTTTTGATATGTTCTCCATTGTCTTTTCTTCTCCGCTGCCAAGAAACAGGGTAGTGTCGCAGTTGCCCGAAATTATAGCTGCCTGTTTATCATATAACGCTTCAAGCTGTGCCTCATTCTGCAAAATAACATTTGCGGAAATTTCTCTTGAACGGATAACGGAAATAATTTTCTCAAAATTTGGTATTTGACCGATGTTTGCCATTTCATCAAGAATTACTCTGACGTGTACTGGAAGTCTGCCGTTATAAACATTGTCGGCTTTATCGCATAATTCCTTAAATAACTGACTGTACATCATAGCCGCAAGAAAATTGAATGTTGTTACTTTATCATCAATGATAATAAATAATATTGTTTTTTCATCACCAATTGTGCTTAATTCCATCTCATCATACATTGTTAAATCCCGCACTTGCTTAACGTCAAAGGCAGAAAGACGAACGCCGCAGGAAATAAGTATTGATTTAGCTGTTTTTCCCGCCGCTAATTTATATTTTTTGTATTGAGAAAGGGCGAAATGTTCCGGCTGGGGCGGTTTAATTTCCCTGTCCGGCTCAATTTCCATATTATATTTTCTGTAAAATTCATCTGTCCCAAGTTCCAATTCCTCAAAAATATAATCAATACTGTTCATAAAAGTTTCATCGTCTTCACGTACTTCCATATTGTTTATCATTTTTATCAGTGTCGCAAAGTTGTGTTCTTCCTTGTTAAGTTCATAAAAAATATAACCTACTAACGCCATATACAGCAATCTTTCGGCGTTCTCCCAAAATGGGTCAGCTGATTTTTCTCCTTTTTCTTTTGTGCTTGTAATTAGCAAATCAACAAAAACCTTTATATCAGATTCATCTTTTATAAAAGTAAATGGATTGTAGCGCATAGACTTTGAAAAATCAACAGTATTAAATGTTTTTATTTTGTAGCCGTTTTCGGCGAATACCTTTCCAACCTCCGCAAGAATTGTACCTTTCGGGTCAGTAACAACATAAGAAGAATGAAGCTGTAAAAGGTTGGGTTTTACGAAAAACCTTGTCTTGCCCGAGCCGGAACCGCCAATTACAAGAATATTATTATTCCTCATTGTTTGTCTTGTATTTATGCTCATATTCTCTGTTTTGGTAAGTATCATATTATTTTCGGGGTTTTTATCTTTGTATTTGCTTATATCCAAAGCTGTTCCCCATTCTGCCGAGCCATATTCTTTGCCAGGCATTGTATTTTTCTTGTTAAAAACTATCAGCAGTACGGCAAGGAAATAAAAAAATAGGCTTAAACCGCCGCAGGCAAGGGACTTTGAATCAAATACTATTTTAAAATCACTGAAAAAACCGTCAATACTTTCCGATACCTC
>CATLIG010000090.1 GCA_949948985.1 uncultured Clostridia bacterium
GACTATTTATTAGACAAAGACCTTGGGGCTTCCCGCCCCAATTCCCCGGCAAGCGTATGGACGCTTGACCCCAGTAGGTGTTGTTTTTTTCTTTTTTTCTGTCTACTTTATTGACTATAGTCCAATGATGTTATTACATATATGATATATTTATCAGCCCCCCTTTTGGAGCCCCTAATCCTTTTGGGGGTAAATTTTTATTATTCCCCAAACCTGATTTTCAAAAGTTCGGCTAACGCAAGGTACTCTTTAGCATACTGGTTATCTCCGTGAGTTTCTCTTACTTTAGCTTCAAATTCCGCTATACTGCCGTAGAAACAGCCGCATTTGATTCTTGCTCCGTCAGCGGTTCTAAATACTGTTGTTATACCACAACGGCTGCCTATAGGTCCTATAGCTATATAATCCTCTGTTGTTCTTACAACCGCTGAACCTCCTACAATCGCTGAACCTCCTACAACCGCTGAATCTCCTACAACCGCTAAACCTTCTACAACCGCTGAATCTCCTACAGCCGCTGAATCTTCTACAACCGCTGAATCTCTTACAACCGCTGAACCTCCTACAACCGCTGAATCTCCTACAGCCGCTGAATCTTCTACAACCGCTGAATCTTCTACAACCGCTGAATCTCTTACAGCCGCTGAATCTTCTACAACCGCTGAATCTCTTACAACCGCTGAATCTCTTACAACCGCTGAATCTCTTACAATCGCTGAATCTTCTACAATCGCTGAACCTCCTGCAACCGCTGAATCTTCTACAACCGCTGAATTATATACCTTTGCTTCATCATAAACCCAGCAATTACCTTCGTGACTAAGATTTTCCTCCTTTTCAATCCAGCCTCCCACATCACCCGCTTTAACATCGCTAAAGTCTCTTAACGCTCTTATTCTATGTAAAACTTTTCCGAGCCAATTTAAAGTTTCTCCTGTAAACTCATATTTTTTATTCATATTAAAACCCCCCAGTTCCTTATCTGTAATATCTCTCAGTGTTTTCCGTGTATTCATTCATTTTTTTATGATAACGTTTTCTGAATATCCGGTATTTCATCGCCTGATATTTTTCAATCTGACGGTATTCCATTCTCTCCCATATCCATACTCCTATTCCCATTGAACTGAATAGCAGAAACATTACCAGACATACTAATAACAAACTCATTTTTACCCCTCCTATTCCTTACTATCTTCACAGTCAACATCAATTCCTGTAATTTCTTTAAAAATTTCTTTATCGAAATTCGGTATTGACATTACAACAGCTTTTTCTTTTTCGGTCAATTTTTTCCATTTGTCAACAGCATCTTTCCATATATCTACAGGCTTTAAATATCCTCTTGTTGTTTTATACTCAGGATGTTTTTCTTTTTCTTCATCCGTCATATCTTCGGTATAAATCCATTCACAGGTACCTTCCGCAAGAAAAGCAAGAATTTTATTTGCTTCGCTGTTTTCAGCATCTTTTTTTTGTCCATTTGGAGATTTTATTGAACATATGTATTTTAGGCTCTTTTGTATTAAACCAGCCATTTGAGTAATTGGTCTTATTGTAGTGTCCGCTGTTACAATTTCCGTTATTATAGTCTCCGCTGTTATAATCTCCGCTGTTACAATCTCCGTTATTACAATATCCGCTGTTACAATTTCCGCTGTTATAATATCCGCTGTTATAATATCCGCTGTTATAATATCCGCTGTTATAATTTCCGCTGTTTCTATTTCCGCTGTTATAATATCCGCTGTTATAATTTCCGCTGTTTCTATCTCCGCTGTTATAGTGTCCGCTGTTTCTATCTCCGCTGTTATAATCTCCGCTGTTTCTTAAACCCGTACACCCTTTTCCTGTATTCACAATCTCCAATAATTCAAACCATGGAATTTCACGCACAATTTCTAATTTATCTGTACAGCACTTATTACCTTTTTCTTTAACATCACCATAAGCAATAACCTCCGCAACATGATTTTCAGGGCTAAAACTATAATAATCAAAACAATCAGCCGCTTTTTTGCAAAAATGCATTCCTTTTTCGCATACCGAAATATTTATATCTTCCTCAAATTTTCCCGGACAGCTGTATTGCTTATTTCTGCACATCCAGTCTGGATTGAATACCTTATATCCTTTTACTCTCTGTTTGTTTACCGGATTATTATTCATTTTTAGCACTCCTTGTATTTTTATCTTTTAATCTTTTTCTATTTCCCGTAAGTCTATATACTATCTCAAAGTATTCACAGCAATCCTTTACTACAAGCCAGTTTTCGGGATTAAGTCTACATTCTTTTATAAACATTTTTTGTTTTCTCGTTGGATTTCTTCCGTGTTTCATTGTTTATGTATCCCTTCGTTAGTTTAATTATCAATACATTTCATCACTAAGACCTAAAATGTAATCCGCTGAAACATTCGCCGCTTTGCAGGCAGCATAAAGTTCGCCTGCCGAAATATCATGACCATCGCTATAAATTAAAGTTTCCGCACACTCGCACGCAAAATCCATTTCTTTAAGACCAAATACCTCATAAAGAGATTTTGCTATATCATCAACTGTTGCCCCGTTTTCTTCCATTGCCTTTTTGAGCCTGTCCGCTCTAAAGCCTTTGTATTTTTCCATTTGTATTTATACCTCCGTTTTTTTGTCTACTATATTAACTATATCCCAATCTTTTGCATAATAATAAACTCTAAAACTGCTTGTCCTTTTATAATTGCCCTACTGGGCAACTTTATCATCATAATATTTAATTTCTAATGTTGCGCCAATACTTGCCGCATAATCTTCCATAAACATTGTTTGGATTTTAAAAAGTCTTTCATAAAGTTCTTCAGGAGGAACATTTTCAATCGGATAACGCACATCATTACCTTTAAGCATTTCTTCCCAATCAATTATGTATGATTTTACATTAATTCCAGTACGTTTTTTTACTTCAGCGGCTTTTTCTGCCGCAGCTTTGGCTCTTATTTTAAATTCCTCTCTGCTAATCATTTATATCACCTCCGTTAATGTTTATGTTTTTTAGAAATTGTCTTATAACATAGTAATCTATAAAATAACTTAAATATTTTTCAAATATTTTTGCTTAGCTATTGTGTGTATTATTTTTAGTGTTATTTTTTATTTATAAGTTTAGTATTGAAACTATTTTTTTATCAATAATCTCCACAATATACCATTTTAGAACTTTTTCCATCTTTTTTAATTTAAATATTGCTAATATTTATATATTTTTTAATTTTTATTACATTTCTTCCATATTTTGTAGAAAAGCATCCAGCTTTATGTTATACTTTTATATATTAAAAAAATAACAAAAGGAGATGTTTAAAATGAAACTCAGAAACATTATTTTTATCTTACTTACTTTTATCTTTTCATTTACAGGTTGCAGCAATAACGTAAATGAAACTACTGAGACATCAGCTCAATTGACAGAAACAACTAAAAAAATCATCACCGAAGCTCCAGAAACTACTACTGAAACTACTACTGAAACTACTACTGAAACTACTACCCAAGCTATTACTACTACTGAAACTACTACTGAAACTACTACCCAAGCTATTACTACTACTGAAACCACCACCAAAGCCACTACTGCTAAAACTACCACTCAAGCTGTTTCAGCTTCAAGCTCTTCAAAAACATCATCAAATAACAATAAAGCTATAGCACAAAATGATGATTATAATAGTGATACTGTCTATATTGGAAAAACCGGCACTAAATATCACTATGCTTCATGTCGTACTCTAAAAGGAAAAGGTATTCCTATTTCTATGAGTAAAGCGTTAGCACAAGGCAGGACAAGCTGTAAAGTATGTCATCGTTAATTAATTAAACCCTAACTCCCCTCGGGGAGTTTTTCTATTTTTGTTATTTTTTTTTAAATGCTGTCACGTTTAACATTTCTTTATGCAGTACAAACATCAAAACAGACAGAAAATTGGATTAAGATTTTCAGTAATACTGAAAAAGCTGATAGTATATGGAAAATTAAATCTGCAAATTCATCATATCCTTTAGATGCAAAATATCTAAAGATTGATGTAAACGGCTTTTCTTATATTAATTTAATTGAAATTGTCTGATAATCCTCCTATTCCTCTGCCTGCCGCGTATAAATTTATATGGGACAGGTTTGAGAAATATAAGCTCCCCGACAATCTACCTAAAGGTCACTATATTGAATTTCTTGAAATGTAAGCAGGTATTTCACAGTCTTTGAAATTCAATAACTCCGGCGGCATATAATCAAATATTGCGAATAATTTGCACGCTTCAAAATTAGGCACTTCACAATCTGAAAGGCGTTTGCTTTCTGACTTAATCCATACAAACACCTCAATATTCCTTTTCTTTGAGATAATTGCATCAAGGTATCTGAGGTATTCTGTTTTGGTACAAGTAATATAACGTCCTTTCAGCATTTCTCTGAAATCTTCCTTCTTGTACTCTTTTAACCCTTTTTCTACCTCAAAAACATAAAATCTTGGTTCTTCAGTGCTAACTGAAAAATCCCTGTTTTTTTTGAGATATTCTTTCCATAGGTAAATGGTAAAATTAATTACAATGCAAAAATAAAGAAATTGCAATATCATAAGCATTATGAAGATTTTAAAGAATCTTTATATAAAAAAATTGAGTCTATTCCTGAAAACGATATAATAGAACCTTCAATTCAAAAAATTTGTTTAGCACTTGAAAATGCTAAATATTGCTTAGAAGAAAAACAACTCCGTGAAATGTTTGCAAATTTAATAGCAAATTCTTTAAACAGAAATACTGAATCCAAGGTACATCCTTCTTTTTCAGAAATTATTAAACAAATGTCTGCTTTGGATGCTGAAAATTTACTATTATTTACTGAATGTACAAAACAGCCCATATCTTCTTATCCGATAATAGATATTTGTTTAATACTTTCAAACAATGAATATTTTGAAATTGAACATAACATTTTTATTGCAAATAAAAAACAAGATAATCAGTTCCTACAAACACAATCTATAGATTCTTTATGCAGACTAGGTTTATTAGAAATTTTTTCATCAGCTCTAAAAGACAGTCATTACAAAGCATTTTATAAATATTGTAAAACTTTAAGAGAACCTTCTATATATCCAAATCACAAACTTTTTATTAGAAAAAAGAAAATTCAATTAACTACTCTTGGAATGACATTTTTAGAGGTTTGTTTCTCTAAGGATTCTCTTTAATTCATTTATAAGGTCAGTATTTATTTCATCCCATTGTTTGAAATAAATACTGGCCATAAACCTTGCCAATGAAATTGAAATTAAAACTGATGTTATAATTGATGTCAAAAGGCAAATTAAAAACATTTTCCCTCACCTCCTACACCGCCGTTTCTTCCTTGTCCGACTCTTTCGGCTTCAACCTTTCCGCCACATAATAATTTTAATTCTTCCATTTTTCACCAACCTATGATAAAATATTTTTACCGATATTGCCGTATCGGTAAAATAATTATGAAAGAAGGTGACTTTATGTATTATATGCTTTATTGCGATTTATCAACACTTAATTGCACTTCAAAAGAGTTGGAGAATAAAATAGCTAGTTACTCTAATAAATACCATAAAATTAATGATAATTTTTGGCTTTTTTCTGTTTCCAAATATATCGCCTCAACAGTGTTTATGGAACCGAATGAATATCTTATAATAAATATTTTAGAAGAATACATAACTGAAAACAGCATAATATTCTCTTCTAAAATTTCTAGTAAACAATATTATTGTGAATTACCACAAGATGCAATCAATTTTCTCAGTATTGATAACCCAGATAATGATTAATACTTATACATTTTCTTCTTGGTAATGTTGACTTTTCTTAATTTCTTAACAGCTAGGGTATTACAATAGCCCTAGTTGTTTTACCATCTCTTTTGGTAATTTCCTTTTTTCTTTTTGCGTATCTTCTCATTTTTTCACCCCCTACAATGCCGTCTCCGCCACACTGGGTTCTTTCGACTTTAAACTTTCCCACCACATAATGGTTTTTTTCTTGCTTAATTTATTATTTTGTGTTACTCTTTACTTGGGTTAGTGTTGGAACCGTTTCTTTGTGAGAGGGGAAACAGTTCCTCTACTGTTGTTTGTAATGCTTGGGCTATCAATAATGCAAGTTCAACATTTGGCTTTGATAGCCCATATTCGATATTTTGGTAGTGTGTTTCACTTATTCCTACCATTTTTGCAAGTTTTGCTTGTGACAAATCTTGCTTTTTTCTGTATTTTTTTAATTGATTTGTAATTTTCACCCTCTCCTTTTTATTTAACACCAACTTTAGTGGGTTATAATACATATTATATCACCCACCTTAGTTTGTGTCAATATTTTTTTTATATTTTTTAAGGTGGTGTAAAATATGAAATTTAATGAACGTTTAAAAAACTTACGCATTCAAAATAAAATATCCCAAAAACAAATTTCTATAGATATTAAAATATCTGAAACACAGTATCAAAATTATGAATATGGCAAAAAAGAACCAACCATTAACAACTTTGAAAAACTTTGTGATTATTTTAATGTTTCAGCTGATTACCTACTTGGTCGCTCCGATGACCCCACACGACACTAACCTTTCTGTCCGCCTCCTGCTGTAATCTCTTTTTCAACTCAGCAGGCAGGCGGATTGTTGTCTGCTCTTTCTCCATTACCTCACCCCCCCTGTACCGCCGTTTTCGCCTCTGCCTGCTCTTTCGGCTTTAAACTTTCCCAACCATAATTGTTTTAATTATTTATTTCATATTTTCCTCAACAACCGAAAGTATTTTTTTTCTTGCGTCAAATGCTTCTCTTTTTCCACTAAGAATTTCGCTGATATAAGATTCACTTACTCCCATTTTTTTGGCAAGCTCCGCTTGTTTCATGCCAATATCAAGAAGTCGTTTTTTAACTTCTATACCAAAATTTTTACTTTCTGAGATTATCAATATTTGCATACCCCCTTCTAATATTTTGACAAATTTTTCAATACATATTGGCATTTTATTTTTTTTATGATAAAATAGTATTAAATTGTTAATTTCTTCACTCGAACTACAAAAAGATTTACGCCAAATATCTGAACGCCAATTCTGTATATTTTATAGCTTACTGTCTTTTTGTGGTATTAGGTGAATTTCTTAACTTGATTATATTTTAATACGTTTTTTCACGTAAGTCAATATGTTTTTAAGTTTTTTCACGTATTTATTAAAACTATACAAAGAAGTGAGGTATTTTTTATGGATAATCAACAATTTGTTCATGAGATAAAAGAATTGTGTAAGAAAAATAACATATCCATTTCAAATTTTATTACTAATTGTAATCTACGAAAAAGTTTTATCTACGACATTGAAAAACGTAATGCAAAACCATCTATTGAAATAATTGAAAACATTGCCAATTATTTTAATTGTTCAGTCGATTATCTTCTTGGAAGAACCGACAATCCCGAAAAACAATCAACAACAAATAGCATTTCCGGTTCAATAACAGGAAATGCTATTGTAGGCTCAACACATAGTTCAGTTATTATTGATACTAAACAAGGACAAGAACCGGAACTCTCGAAGGAAACTTTAGAAATGCTTCAAATTTATGAAAGTCTTGACTTAAAGAAGCGTCATCAAGTTCTTGATTTATTATTTAAACTCGAAGGTGAAATGAAAGAAAATAAAAAATAAAAGAAAAATTTATTTTAATAAATTAAAAGGAGGTTTAGTATGTTTATATTTTTAATTATTATATGTATACTCTGCGGTATAATTCAAATTATTCTTGACTTTAAAAAGAAAAAAAGGAATGAAGAAATTGAAATAAAATACAAAGAAGATATTCAATTTGAAAATAAATATGTTAATAAGAATGAAGAAATTGAAATAAAATACAAAGAA
>CATLIG010000091.1 GCA_949948985.1 uncultured Clostridia bacterium
ATAAGCTGTAGAATAATAGGCTGTGATTTTCATCACTTGATACTTTTACCTGTCGCTTGCTGAAGGCGATATTTCTTATATACCACGCCGTCAAAATTTATAATGCGTTGACGACTTCTGGGCGCACACAGTTGCCTATTATAGTTTCAGCATTATCTTTGTAAATAGCTTTTAACTGACTTTGAGCTTGTAATATAATACAAGCGGATATTTCTCTGCTTCGTATAGTAGCTATTAATTTCTCGAATTTTGGTATTTTACCGATATTCGCAAATTCGTCCAATAAGCACCTGACATGTACCGGCAAACGCCCGCCGTACTCATTATCAGCTTTATCACATAATAAATTAAATAACTGACTATACATCAAAGCCGCTATAAAGTTAAAGCTATCATCGGTATCACTTATAATAACAAACAAAGCTGTTTTCTGTCACCAACCTTATCAAGTTCCAATTCATCATAAGACATTAATTCTCTTAATTCTTTAATATCAAATGGAGCTAATCTCGCACCGCAGCTAATTAAAATACTTTTTGCCGTCTTTCCTGCCGCAAGTTTATATTTCTTGTATTGGCGGACAGCGAAATGTTCAGGATTTTTTTCTTCAAGAGCGTCAAACATTAAGTCAACAGGATTTTTAAATGTTTCGTCATCTTCTCTGACTTCCATTGCGCTAATCATTTCAACCAAAGTATTCATATTCTGTTCTTCTTCCGGCGCTTCATAAAAAATATATCCTATTAACGCTGTATACAGCAAAACTTCCGCTTTTTCCCAAAAATCATCACCGCTTTTACCTTCGCCTTTCGTATTCGCTATTAAAGCTGTTACCAACTTCAAAATATCCTTTTCATTCTTGATATAAGCAAACGGATTATACTTCATGGACTTTTTAAAATCAATAGTATTGAGAACCTTAATTTTATAAGGCTCGTAAACAATTTTCCCTTTTTTATCTTTCACAACTTCCGTTATAATGTTTCCTTTCTTATCTTTCACAGGTTTACCTTTTTTATTAAGTTTAATTTTAGTTTTAGGTGTTCCCCTCTGTAATAATTTACCGCACTCTACCAATACTGTACCTTTTGGGTCGGTTATAATATATGAGCTATGAAGTTGCATAAGGTTAGGTTTTAACCAAAAACGAGTCTTTCCCGAACCTGAACCGCCTATTATTAAAACATTTTTATTCCTTGCGTATTTAGGGTTTAGCGGTCTACTGTTCATCGTTATATTTTCTGTTTCCGTAAGAATTACATTGTTTTCAAATTTGGGGTCAGTATAAGGTTGTATATCCTCAGAAGTTCCCCACCTTGCGGAGCCATACTCAACATTTTTACGGTATTTTTTTGCGTCTTTAGAGTTCATATAAACAACAATTCTGATAATTACAGTACCTACAAAAGCTACAACCATACTGTTATAAGGCAAAAAAGGATATAAAGAATATATCTTCCAAAAAGTGAAAAAAATTATTACATATGGAAAATTCAGCAAAAGTATTTTTTTCATTTTTGGCGATATTCTCATCTTTCCCGCTCCTTATTTTTGTTTTTGACTTTATCAGCGTAAAGAGATTGAGAAAGAGTTTTCATATTCTTAATTAAACTCAATACAGACGGTCTTGACTTTCGAGCTGATTTTTTCAAAGTATTAGATGAATACTCTTTAAAAGCCGCCGTTAAAGCGTCTGCGTCACGAGCTTTAAAAAAAACAAGCCATTTTGGTGGACTTACCGTTTTATCTTTTTTCAGTGCAAAATCAATACCATATTTTCTTGCGACTCTTTCAAAAGATTTTATATTTTTATCTGTTATTTCAATATTTGAAACTCCCACTCCTTGTTTAACAAGATTTTTAACGCTTTGCTTGCCTTGATATAATTTAGGCTGTTTTTGTTTTTTTCTTTCAAGCAAAATTTTATTGATTGACTTAGCAAGCATTGTACTTGTTAATTTTGTTCCCCTGATTATTAAAGACACTGACTTTTCGTTTATCTGCTCCTGCATTTTATCCCTCCGATACTCTTTAAAATCTTAGCGAATCTCAATTAAATCAAATCCTTTCAGATGAAGTTTTTACTTTTAAATTTTGTTTATATTCCTTTTTCATACTTATAATTGTTTTAAGCATATCGTTATAGTCTTTTCCTGTTTTTGGAGGTTCAATATTTATATTGTATTTTTCATCAATCGGAGATTTAATATTTTCAAGTTTTTCTTTTATTCTTTTTACCGCTTCAATTCCGGCTTTGTCATTATCCAAGCATAACGTAACAGATGATATTTCGGGAAAATCCCGTAAATATCTAAAAAGTGCTTTATCGCTTGTACCGCCGAGAGTAAGTCTGTGACAACAGTTCCACACTCCTGTTTCATTTTTATCAATAGTCGCTTTTGAAAGAGCGTCTATCGGTGACTCAAAAACAAACAAAGAATTTGAACCAGATTTTTTTATGGGAATTGAAAAGCTGTAACTTTTGTCACTTCCCGCTATATCTTTCATATATCTTCCATAAATTCCCCGCAGACAAGCAAATTTCGCCTTATTCTCTTTATTTCTGCCAACAAAAACACAGCTATGGTGTTCTCTGCTTTCATATAAAACTCTTTCTTTTATACAAAAGTCAATAATTTCTCTGTCAATACCCCGATTAAGCAAATATGATATAACACGGAAATTATCCCAAAATCTTTCCGGCAAAATAAATTTTTCTTTCGTTCGTTCATTTAAAGATTTAATCGGTTCAGATACAATTATCGGAGAAGCCCTGCTGTCAATCAGCGTTTTTACAGCATTCACAAAATCCATATCTCTAACTTTAATCAGAAAATCTAAAGCTGACATGCCACCGAAATTATGGCTGAACCAGTACCATTTTCCGTTGCTTATTTTTAAACTACTGTGTTCCGCAAGTTTATACACGTTATTTCCGCATTTGATTATCGAGTTAGGCTCACAAGACTGCATATAAGTTAAGAGGTCAATTTTTCTAACAGCTTCTATTTGTTCCTTGCTGACTCCGCCCAAAATTTCACACCTCCTTCTAATAATTTATTTTCACTGTAAAAAGGCTTATCAACCCCCCAAAAAAATTTTGAATTAGACTTCTTTTAAAACTTCATATTGATACAAATATCGCTCTAAAAAAATATTTCATTCAATTTTTCTTAACGCTTTCGGCATTTAAAAAACAAAATACCTTTCGCTAAAACATTAAATGAAATATTTTTTTACTGGATAGATATAATTTTGCGGTTTCAGAATAAGTCTATTAATAAGCCTTTTCCTCTACTTATTTAAAAGTATTCTTAGTTTCTTAAAAAACTCTCTGCCTTTTATATTCATTCCAATATTTTTACATTCTTCCTCAAACTCAAACCGCATTTCAAGCTGTTCAACCGTATAATCCGCTTTAAATTTATTCCACGTTTTTTTATCCATTATTATTAATTCGTCCCAAAGTTTTGGAAAGTGTTCTCTTAATTTTCTTAAATTATCAATAGACTGTAAAGGGCAGCACCAACACGATACTCTGTCAAATATCTCATAAAGTCCCTCCCAGTCAAAACCTTTTTCATAGCAATATCTAAGTGCTTCTTTTTCAGTCACTCCAAAATCGTACAGCGGATATATTTTATCTTTTATTCTTTTCGGCTCATCAGCCGCTATGCCGATATATTGTTTTACAGTATAATTTTTGTTGAATTTTCTTAAATGTTTGTTTATAACATCTGTTTTCAATTTTGATGTACACCAGCGGTTTGTTCCGTTGGAAAATGGCCAGCCGTAACCAATATCATTACTGTGTTTTTTACTTTTCGCTTTATGTTGATACAAATAATAATCATATTCCTTTTCAGCTTTTAACCTGATAATCGGATATTCTACATATTTTTCCAGTTTATCAATATGCCTTAACATAGCCGGAAATTCCTTGCCGGTGTCGCAAAATAAAATTAAGTCAACAGGCATATTTTTTTCCAACATCATTAAAAGCATAGCCGTACTGTCTTTGCCTCCTGATAGTGAGATAACATTTTTTATAGATTTTTCATTCAAACAAAATACCTCCAAACAAAAAAGACATCTTAATGAATTTTTATAAAGAATGTCTTTTACAATAGTTTTTAAAATTTTCTTTTTTGTAGCACCTGCCGTAAATGTATTTCTGAGCAAATATAAGCTGTAACTTATCCGGCTCAACTCCTTTGTTTCTTTCAGCCTGTGCATATAAATTGAAACTTTTACATATTCGGTGCAGTTCCTGTACTCTTTTGTCTGCCTCATCTAAATTTTTTTGCACCAAAATATAAATAAAAACTTTACTTTTAGCTATTTTATGCTTATCAAATAATTTTACCAAGTTTTCAAAATAGGGTAGCTGATATGATTTGTCACAGCTAAAACGAATATATTTAATCCATTTCAATTTTTTTATAATTCCGCAAATCTCGTCATTCAGCAGAGTAATATCCATTCCCTGATTCAAGTCAATTTTATAATCAGTTTCAGATAGTTCTTTTAATTGATTTATACCGTATTCACAGGCAAGAATATTATTATCCATAAGGACGAGTTTATTTGACGAGTTTCTCACAATGTTCTGCCAATTTGCATAAGGGCGTATATTTCCTTCTTTCTGGGGAACAACACAGTATGAGCAGTTATTAACGCAGCCCCTTGTCAAAAAACCAATGGCGTAGTCACACAGTGGGTAAAGACTGTAGTCGGGATAACCACAATCTATTTCTTCGGGCAGTTCATCATACAATCCATAACCCGTACCACCTTTTATTGTATTTTCCGGCAAGTCTTTATTTATTGGAGTAAAATTAAAAACCTTGCTTGAAAACACCTTATCATAACTTTTATCTTTAACCCACCATTCAACCTGATGACCTAATTTCTTATAATACGCCGATATTTTCATCAATGCGAGGTTTGGAAAACTTTTATTAGCCATTCTCTCATACTCCGCATCGTGTAAACCTATTCTTATAATTTATCCCTCCTTTACGATTTATTTTTTCAGCCGCTTTTCGGCAGGTTATATCCTATAGAGTTTAAATAATTTATGCCGTTGTAAATGCTCTCTGTATAGGCATTATAAAGACAAGTCAATAAATACATTTTTTTATGTTTTATCGGGTGTTTCTGCTCCTTAAATTTATTAATTGTATATATAATCACTCCGTAATCAACCTTTGAGATAACCGACTGAACAACGGATAAAGGCTTATCCTCACTACCTATTCTGATTGTAGGAGAAGTGGACAATAAAGTTTCTGTAATAATAAAAACTAATGAGTCAACTTCTGCTTTTTCCACTAAAACATTTGACATTAAATAACTATAATTTATTTGTTTCTTTACGAAATTTTCAATCTGTTTTTGCTTTTTATCAGGATTAATAAATGAGTTCAACGGATATTCTGAATTATCTGAATAGTCATAGTCGCAGTCATAGTCATTATTAAATTCACTCTCGTTAATATGACAAGACACTGACTTTGACTTATTAAAGTCATTATTATTAAAATCATTGTTATTATATTTAGTATTATTGGTGTCCGTTTTTGAGAAGTCTGCATTTCCATTTTGCGGAAGTCTTGACTTCTCATTTTCGGAAGTCTGCACTTCCTGTTTGTGGAAGTCTTGATTTCCTTGTTGATAGTTTTGTGTATAACTTTTGCTTTTTTGTGGATAACTATTTCCGTCATCTGCAAAGAATTTTTTTATATAAATTTTTGTGGGTTTCCCCTGTCCCTGCTTAACACGTTCAATCAGGTTTAACTTTTCCAGTTCAGCAATAATTTTAACGCCTTTTGTGTGACCGCAGTTCATATACTCTTGAATATCTTCCAATGTAAAGTATATGTAAATTTTATTATCCTCGTCACGCCAGTTATTTTTAATAGATAATCCCATTCTGTCAAGCATTAAACCATATAGTACCCTTGCGTCATTAGACATTTTTTTTAAATGCGGCTCCGTAAATAAAATCTTTGGTATACGATAAAATATATACTGTTCAGATTCGTTTCCGTAATAGTAATCACTTTTAAACTCCATAAGTTCAGCCCCTTTTTATGTTTTTGAAATAAAAAAAGACGCTGATAAACTCAACGTCTTTATGTACAAACAACCTATATCATAATAAAAAACAAAAATCATTATAGGATTCTAATATTTAATTATAAAACTTAACAATTATATATAATTTTAACATACCTTAAATTCTTACACTGTCAGTAAAAAATTTTTTTAAACAGATTATTCTTTTAATCATCTCTCTACAGTCTTCTGTTTATATTCATATTTTTTTCAACATATTTTACATATATATGACATACTTTTCTTTGTTAAAAAATTTTATTGCTAATGTAACGTCAATAATTTTTTGATATAAATTTGCCTTAGTTTTTATTAGAAAAAATAGTGAAAAACAACAAAGATAAACCTCAAAACCATTGAATATATGGGCTTTTTCTCTTTATTGTTATTATACCATAATGGCACAGCCACGCCAGTATGCTTATTGATTTGGGTTTCTCTCCATTAATGGTAAAAGAACGATTAGGACATCAGAACATAGAAACAACTCTTGAAACCTACTCACATTTATATAAGTCAAAAAATAAAGAATTAATGGATAAACTTGAAAACTTACACGAATAATGATAATTTGATTTTTCAAAATCTGTTACGCTTTTGTTACGTTTTTAATTTTATAACCCTCAAAATATTGATTAATTCAATATTTTGAGGGTTATAAACATCATTCCTGATCAATGATGTTGTTACAAAAGCAACAATTATTAAATTACAAAATAAATGGAAAATAACATTTTATATTTCTCCTAACAGCACTAAACAAATCAACAAACTAAAATTTAATTCTGTTTCTTAAAATAATCTTTAACTTCTTTCAAATCTATAAATTTTCTATATAATATTTTTTCAATCTCTTTATCTGGCTGCCATAAATCAGGAACCATAATTGGCTTACATCCGGCTCTATGAGCTGAAAGTAAGCCATTTTTTGAATCTTCTAAAGCAAAACACTCTTCAGGTTCTTCTTTTAATAATTCACAGGCTTTTAAATATACTTCCGGTTCAGGTTTTGATTTATATATCATATCACCACATATAATTACATCAAAATATTCAAATATTTGTGCACCGTTTAGATGATTCTCAACTTCCCATCTTGGAGAAGATGAAGCTACCGCCAACTTATATTTCTTATCTTTAAGATATTTCAACAAAGTATATAACCCTTTTTTCACAGGAACTTTATTTGTTTTATAATATTCTGTCAAAAACTCTTTTGTATATTTGCGAAGTTCTTGTTCATTATATTGTTCTCCAAACTCAGACAACCAAATATTTTTAGACATTAAAATATTCATACCTAATGTTTTTTTAGTCATATAACCAGCTTTTCCAATACCCATTTTTTCACCTGCATAATCCCACGCTTTGACAAACACTTTTCCTGTATCAAACATTAAGCCGTCCATATCAAATATTATTGCATTCATAATTTTACCTCCAAATTCCGATTTGCCAATGATTTTATTTTACCATAAAGACAAAAATTTTTGAATACCATATTTGACAAAAATCACGGAAACAGCATTTACTTTTTGGAGTTAAAAAGAATATTTAACAATACATCAGGATTTAAAGCAGCTTTAAACATCATTTTTTTCTTGCTTATGCGGCCGCTCTTTGCCTGATTAACCAAAGAT
>CATLIG010000092.1 GCA_949948985.1 uncultured Clostridia bacterium
AAGATACGTTAGAGGGCGACAGCAACAGCATTGTGAACCAGAAAGCAGTCCTCTCCAAATATGCGGCGGACAACGGCTTTTCCAATCCCGTTTTCTTCATTGACGACGGTGTATCGGGCGTGACGTTAGCTGAGGTAAGATAACGTAACTTTTTACATATTTTGGATTTAGTTATCTTATCTCAACTCTTTTATGTTAAATAGCAATACTCTTTACATCAGAGCCTATTTGTCTGAAATATGAGATATTTTCTGTAGGCTTTTCTCCGCTGTCTACTTTACCTACAAAACTGTAAAATATCTCAATTTTGCGTGTATTTGTTTCTTTGTCAAGTTCGTGGATAAGAATACGGTCAATAAACTCGTGAACGTTTTCGTATGTTAATTCATTTATCCTTGTGTATTTATGAACAAGTGCGATAAACTTTTTTATATCGGAGTTACGCTCAGTGGCTGTGTTGATTACTGATGTTAATTCTTTAATCTTTTGTGTTAAAACCTTTTTTTCTTCCTCATAACTGGAAGTAAGAAAAACAAACTGCTCATCTGAAATTCTTCCTAAAGCGTTATCCTCATAAAGTTTGCGGAATAACATATTGAGTTCACTTATACGTTTTTCTGATTTTTCAAGTTCTTTTCTCTGCTGAAGCATAGCTTTTTTTGACGTCAAGTCGCTGTATTCAACAGCGGAAAAAATAAAATCTTCTTCACGGTCTTTAACAAAAGACATAACACGCTGTAAATCTGCAAGAACAATTTCTTTTAAAACATTCTTACGAATATAATGAGTAGTGCAGATTTTTCCTATTCTTCTTCTGTTGCGATAGTTTCCGCAAGTGTAACCGTGTTTACGTTCAAGTGTTCCTGAACCTTTTTGAAGGTACATTTTATGACCGCATTCACCGCAAAATATAATTCCTGAAAATATATCTATCTCATTTGATTTTGCCGGACGATGTCTTGTAGCCACTCTTTTCTGTGCAAGTTCAAAAGTTTCCTCATCAATTAAAGGTTGGTGAGTATTAGGAAAGAAATATCGTTTCTCCTCTGGATTTTTCTTTGTTTTTTTGGACTTGTAAGAAACTTTGTAACTTTTAGCCGTAATTGTATGACCTAAATATTCTTTGCGGGTAACAATATCGTATAAAGTTTTATCAGCCCAATTATAGATACAATCAGGATTTGGACGTAAACGTTCGGTCTTTCCTGTACGTCTGCACCTCAGTTCTGTCGGAGTAATTATTTTATTGTCTTTTAACCAATTTTGAATTTCACAAACTCTGTCGCCTCTGGTGTACATAAAAAATATTTGTTTAACCACAAATGCTGTTTCTGTATCAGGAATAAGGTGGTTGCGGTCGTTTGGGTCTGCAATATAGCCATAAGGTACTCTGCCGTTTACACGTTCGCCTTTCTGCGCTTTTGCTTGTTTAACCGCCTTGATTTTCTTTGATGTATCACGAGCGTAAAATTCATTAAACCAATTTCTCAGAGGAGTAAACTCATTATCATCTTTTGCGGTGTCCACACCATCATTAATGGCAATATAGCGAACATTATTCTCTGGAAAAACTATTTCTATAAGTTCTCCTGTTTTCAAATAATTTCGTCCTAAACGGGATAAATCTTTTGTTATAACTGTAGCTACATTTCCCGCTTCTACTTCTCTCAGCATAACCTGAAGTCCCTCACGTTCAAAGCTGACTCCCGAAAACCCATCATCAATAAAAAAACGTGTGTTAAAAAAGTGGTGCTGGTCTGCGTATTTTTGTAAAATAAGTTTTTGATTTTGTATGCTTTCGCTTTCTCCGTTCTGCATATCTTCCTGACTTAATCTGCAATATAGAGCGGTTATCTTATCTGCCTGTATCATTTTATTCTCCTTTCCGGCAGCAGATAAGCAAGGTATTTATACTAACGATATTATACCATGAACCGCCACCTTTGTCAGCGCAAAATTTTAAAAAATTATATTTTCAGACATTTGTTCTATATCTTTTTTAATAAGTTTTTTGATTTTCTTGCAGATATTTTCTGTTACCTTTTCACAGGCTGATGAGTGTATAATATAAGTGATTTTTCCTATTTTGTGTTCTGTTGTTGTGATACTTGACTGAGTTTGAAACAAAAAAATTCCTCCTTTTCGTAAATTTTATATATAAAAGCATAAATGTATCTTTTTATTTTTTACTGTTATTAATATAGCCTGTTTGCCACGCCCCCGACTAAAGGAATATTCAAGCTACGGTTTGGCAAAAACCATATCATAACTCCGCATATACCGATTTATTACGAATATCGCAGAGTTCCCCGTCAAGTCTATGCGAGGCCGTGAGGAAGTATCATTATGACCTATGTGAGTTATCGCATTTTGATTGCCGAATCAAATTTTATAACGTCGTTTATCGCTCCGGTTTTGTTTTATTACCATCTTTGCGCCGTAGTTATGACTGCTCGTCACATAGGAAACGTACTTGAATATTGTATATTAAGTTTTATTATTAACTGCTTTAAGTTTACTCTTTTTTGAAGCTCTGTGCCGTATATCCTAAAAACAGGAAAAAATATTAAAAAGAAAATATTTCCCATATATTGGAAATATAGTATAATATAGAAAATAAGTTTTGAAAATTACTGATTAATTCAGATACTATACTGAAAAAAGGCGGAGATAATATGGCTTTGACAATACAGGAAAGATTAAAAGATTTAAGGGTAGAAAAAGGTTTTACGCTTGAAAAACTTTCGGAAGAAACGGGTATTTCCAAATCATCATTAAATAGTTATGAAACAGATGAACTCAGAGAGATTGGCAACTACGCTGTTATTAAGCTTGCGGATGTTTATGAGGTAAGTACTGATTATTTATTAGGCTTAACAGAAACAAAACGCTGCTCAAATAATAATATTGCGGAATTAAATTTGAGTGAAGAGGTTATAGGATTATTGAAAAATAAAAATATTGATACGTCTTTATTTTGCGAGTTAGTGTCACATAAAGATTTTCTAAAATTGTTAGCGGACATTCAGATTTATGTGAATGGTATTGCAGCTATGCAGATACAAAATCTTAATGCATGGGCAGATATTGCACGAGAAGAAATCATAAAAAAATATCAGCCTGATGAGAACGATGAAACACTTTATCTTTTGAAATCTTCTCACATAGATGAGGATAGATATTTCAGTCAAAGGATATACGAAGATATAGATATTATTTTAAAAGATTTACGTAAAAAACACGAAGGCAGAAAGGAAAGCGCTCCAAAAAATTCTGCTGTAAATGAACTTAAAGAAAGTCTGGAAGAAGCAATAAATTTCAAAGGAAATCGTACTGAACAATTACTTATGATTTTTTGCAAACAAACAAAATTAAAATACAATAAACTAACCGAAGAAGAAAAACAATGGCTTATCAAAATTGCTTCGAAATCAGAATTAATAAAACCTCATATTCCAAAAAAGATGATGAAGAAAAAATAATTATATAAAATTTATAAGAAATAAAAACAACAAGTTTTGTTCAAAATAATATCAAAAAAAATTATAAATTAAAAGGTTATAAAAAAATCCCTGCGAAGCAAGGGCGCAACTATACACCACTTTCGTGGTACGCTGTGTTCTGCCGATGGTTTCTCTCGGAAAGCTGATAATTTTTCGCAATTTTAGAATTGCGAAAAATTATAACAGGGGAACTTATATTTCCCCTGCGCTGACTACTGTCAGCTACCTTTTTTTATAAAATATTATAAAAATGTCTAAAAATCTTAAAAGTAAAAATCAATAAAAATATCCATTTCTATCTTGGCAAGCAATGTTTATGGTCATCCATAAACGAATTTTCGCTCATTATTCCTCTGGAAAATTACGCTCAATTTTTGCTTGTTGGGAAGTTTCCCAAATCCTCAAAAAGAACAAAAATGGTTCTTTTTCTAAGCCACTTTGCGTCTGCTGAAACCTTAAAATTATTTGATTAAATTCTTATTTTGACTTCATTTTATACTATTATGATAAAACAAATAAACAGTTTAAGTTAGATTTTAGAATATTAAATTTCTTATTTTTATTTCAATATTTTTATCAAAAATTCTTGTTTGATTTCATAAAACAAGATATAATTATTTAACAAAGTATTTTATTAATTTATATGTTTATTTGACCAAAAGGAGAAGTTTATATGTTTACTTATAATTTAAATCCACTTGGAAAAAATGCGAATATTTTTATAAGTCATTCTGGTTTAGATAAAGAACTTGCTGCTGCGATTGAATCTTATTTATTTGAAGGTTTAAAAATAGCTTTAGAAAATATTTTTAGGTTTTCAAGAGCCAATAATATTCCTACAGGAGAAAAATTTCATGATTTTATTTTAGGGGCAATTAGAGAAGCAGATATAGCAATTTTTTTGATTACGATAAACTCTGTCAGTAGTAGATATTGTTATTATGAAATGGGAGCTTGCTGGGCACTTGGAATAAAACCGTTTATAATTTATTTTGATCCTGTATCAGTAAGTGATGATATATTTAAAAATTTGCCATTTACACAAGTACAGTCTTCTAATATTAATTTCGATAATAAAAACAGCATTTATAATATGCTTGAAAGTTTGAAAAGTATAATATATGGGGATACCTTTGACCCTACGGAAATATATTTACATAAAGAAAAGTTTATAAAAAGAATACACAATAATATGTTGGACTCATTCAAGCTTAATTTACAAGATGGAATTGTTTTTGTTCATGATTCGTACAACGAAAATGTATTAAAAATTAAGGAAGTATCTAAGGATAGTATAAAACTTTGTATTGATTATACCGAATTGCGTCCCAAATATGCAGGATATGCAGTTAGATTACACGATACAAGTTGGAGCAGTTATTTTAAAGATAATTATGTTTTTTCTATTAGTTATATTCCTCAAAAAGGGTTAAAAAGTTTTTATATAGAATTTAAAGGCAAAGATAAAAAGATGATTGGAAGAAAGTTAATAAATATTTCTGAAAGTGATTATGGTAATAATATAAATGTGCAAATTATACTTAAAGATATTAATATTAACTCTATCTATTGGAAGAATATGTCTGAAATAGTGTTTTTATTTTTGGGTGAATTTGAAGAAAGTCCTTCTGTCCTGTGCATAAATAACGTATATTTTAAAAAGAGTGAAGAAATGTAATCCTTTTCTTGTAAAATTATAATTTTGTAGTATTTTGTATTATTTATTTTCAAAATATCAAAAAATAAATAATTTTAGTATTTGTAAATAAAAAATTAGGGGATACAATATATGGATAAAAAATACCAGATTTTTATAAGTTCCACATATGAAGATTTAATAGATGAAAGAAAAAAAGTACAAGATACAATTCTTTCTATGTATCACTTTCCAATTGGAATGGAAATGTTTAGTGCTGCCGATGAGGAGCAGTGGGAGATTATCAAGGAAACTATTGATAGCTCTGATTATTATATACTTATTATCGGACATCGATATGGAAGTGTAATAGAAAACGGTGAATATGCCGGATTTAGTTATACACAAAAAGAATTTCGTTATGCTTTGCAACAAAATATTCCTATTTTAGCATTTTTAATTGATGATAATGTTCCTGTAACACCAAACAAAATGGAACAAGATGTAAGTAAAAGGGAAAAATTAATGTTATTTAAAGAAGAAGTTAAAACTGGCAGAACAGTTCAATGGTGGACAAGCAAAGAGGATTTAGCAAATAAAGTAATGAATTCCTTAAATAAACAAATTAATAGAGTAAGAAGACCTGGATGGGTAAGAGCAGAGGGATTAAGGTTGCAGGAAACTCAAATTGAACTTGTAGAAATGAGCAAAAAAATCAGAGAATTGGAAAAAGAAAATGAAGAACTAAGAAAAAATATAGTGAAAAAAAAACCTAAATTTGAAATCAAATTTAATGGCAATAATTTTATTCAAGGAAAATACACAAATATTGAAATAAATTTTTTAAAGACAAAATATTTGCCTATTACAGAGGAATATTTGGAAGTTTCTGGCCTTAAAGGAAAAATACCACAAAAAGATATAGACAATTATAATAATAGCCTACCTTCAGAAGAAGAATTAGAAGAATATTTTGAAAAGTATAAAATATTTAAAGGAATAGAAAACAACAAATTACCGTTTGTTGTTCAAATAACGAATATTGGTAATTGTAAAGCAAATGATGTTTATATTAATATTCTTGCCGCAGAAGAAATAAAAATTTTTGACAAAACAATGATTGAAGAAGTAGAAGAACCAAAAGCTCCAACAACTTTAAAAAATCCTGTTAAAAAATATTTAGATAAATTATATTTTGCAGCTGATATTGTTATGGAAAATCTCAATTTGTTAAATAACGCATTTAATATGGATATAAAACCTTTACCTTTAATAAAACCAAGTTTTTATAGTAATGAATATAGTGAATATTTAGAAGATAATTGTTTATCTATTTGGAAAAAAAGCTTTATACATACAAGACAATATGAATCTGAAGAATATTATTTACTTCCATCAAAGAAAGGAACGTTTGAATTAGAAGTTAGTATTATTTGTGAAGAATTTGCAGATGAAGAAGTTCAAAAATTTGATGTAATTATTAAATAACAACATTCGTTTTTTATTACACCACTTTACAACTGTTTTTAGAATTTGAATAAAATCTATTCCTGAAACAACATTTATACATAAAAATATATAAATTGACATAATAACTATAAAACTATTTAATGTATTTATGTATTTTATTGTTATAAAATTGTAGTTTTAGACTTTTGAATTACTATTTTTAAAAAATTGTAAAGTGGTGTTGATATTTTAAAAAATCCAAATAATAAGAAAATTAATAAAATCTACTTTTCAATAGGAAATACAAAATCATTATGCAATGCTTTTTGCAATATCATTGCGGCGTCAAGAGCTGTTAATTTTCCATCACCGCTGACATCAGCGTATTTCATATAGTCTGTTGTTGTTCTTTCAATAGGTAATTCAAAACTTGCATTTAATACCTTTTGGAGAACAGCTGAAGCGTCATTAACACTAATTCCTTCAGTATCGTCAACATCACCATAAGATAATATTATTGGGTCAATCGGACCTGTTTGATTAATATAGGCTTCATAGTCTATCCATGTAGGAATAACGTTTTCAGCATTTCCAACATATTTATTAATAGCATAATTTAATTTTCCATGGTCTTCAAAAGCGGGTTTGCCCTTTAATATAACTTTATCACCATTTTGTATCTTTGCACCGCCTGTTTGTATTAATATTGATGATATTTTTGCATTAGAATTAAATATTACAGAACCAGTTTTATTTTCAATAGATAATTTAATAAACCCTGAAGACGATGGACTATTAAAATATATTGTCTGCAGATTATCACCATTAAATATTACTTTATGCGTTCCAGATGTATTGAAAGACTGTTTGTTGTAGGCACTGCCATAAAAATCAACATCACCGTACTGAGCAAAATTACCTCCTATTTCCATTGTTCCTTGGGTAAGCTTACCATTTTCATTTCCGCCAGCTGTTATAAAATCTCCTTTAACTTTTACATAGTCAAATTCATTTGTCATTTCCAAAAATGCCCATACACCGCCATAT
>CATLIG010000093.1 GCA_949948985.1 uncultured Clostridia bacterium
TGAAAAGGGGGTTAATTTGGAGAAAAAGCAATTAAAAAATAAGAAAACTTGATTGCAGCAGTATTAAAGGTATATTTGATATATAGTAAAACAGCAAAATATTAATATTTATAAGTGTAAATTATAAATGAATTTTGTTGTTTTACTATCATTAAATTTTTGAAATACGATTATGCAAAACAATAAAATAGTTGGTAATTTACTATATTTTTTAAAGGCTTTATTGTTTTGTCGATATAAACTTTATCTAATATGTATATTGTTATAATTTAAAAATTGTTATTGTATAAAGAAAAAATCAGTGAAAATAAATCATCAAAAAATGATTTTATTTTCGCTGATTTTTATATATAATTATAAGAATTACAAAAATTCCGATATAGATAGAAGAACTGTAATGATGTAGTTTTGAAATAAGTAATATATAAATATAAAAAAGGTGGTTGTCCAAATTAATGGACAGCCACCTTTTTTATATTTATATTATTTACCGGCAAGTTTTTTATAACCTTCAAGTCTTCTCTTAGCATCTTCAGCACATTTATCAAATAATTCCTCTGCTGTTTCAGGGAAAGATCTCTTGAGAGAAGTATAACGAGTTTCACCTTGTATAAATTCTTTAAAATCACTTGTAGGTTCTTTAGAATCTAAAGTAAATACTTCTGTTTCAGGATTATATCTGAATAATTGCCAATAACCGCAATCAACAGCTTTTTTAGCTTCAAGCTGAGAGTTAGTCATATTAATACCGTGATTGATACATGGAGAATATGCAATAATCAAAGAAGGTCCTTTATATGCTTCCGCTTCAAGTAATGCTTTTAATAACTGATTTTTGTCAGCGCCCATTGAAACCTGAGCAACATATACATAACCATAGCTCTTGGCAATCATACCAAGGTCTTTTTTACGTACTTTTTTACCTGATGCGGCAAATTTAGCAACAGCGGCTGCAGGAGTAGCTTTTGAAGCTTGTCCGCCTGTATTTGAGTAAACTTCTGTATCAAATACAAAAATATTTACATCTTCGCCTGACGCAAGAACATGGTCTACACCGCCGAAACCAATATCATATGCCCAACCGTCACCACCTAAAATCCATTGAGATTTTTTAACAAGATGTTCTTTATTATCAAGAATGAATTTTTTATTTGGGTTATCACAGTCACAAGCTTCAATAACTTCTACAAGTTTAGCGGAAGTAGCTTTTGAAGCCTCACCGTCAAACATTGTATCAATCCAAGCCTGACAAGCTGATTTAACATCGTCTGATTTTGCGTCAGCCATAAGAGCTTCTACATTTTCTTTCAAAAGCTCTCTTTGTTGTTTAACACCCATATACATACCTAAACCATATTCGGCATTATCCTCAAATAATGAGTTAGCCCAAGCAGGACCTTGTCCCTTATGGTTAGTAGTATAAGGAGTAGCAGGAGCAGAAGCACCCCAAATTGAAGAACATCCTGTAGCGTTTGCTACATACATTCTGTCACCGAATAACTGAGTAAGAAGTTTTGCGTAAGCTGTTTCGGCACAGCCGGCACAAGAACCTGAGAATTCAAGAAGAGGCTGTTCAAACTGACTTCCTTTAACAGAAGTTTTTCCAACAGGATTTTCTTTGTAAGAAACCGTCATTGCGTAATCCCAGTTAGGAACTTGATTCATCTGGCTTTCAAGAGGTTTCATAACAAGAGTTTCAGCTTTAGCATTTGCAGGACAAGACTGAACACAGTTTCCACAACCTGTACAGTCCATAACATCAACCTGAATTCTGAATTTATACTGGTCATAGCCTTTCATACCATCTTTTACAACAAAACCTTCAGGAGCGTTTGCGGCTTCATCGGCTGTAAGAAGGATAGGTCTGATTGCAGCGTGAGGGCAGACAAACGAACATTGATTACATTGAATACAAGAATCAGCATTCCAATTTGGAACAGTAATAGCAACGCCACGTTTTTCGTACGCTGATGTACCAGGAATAAATGTACCGTCCTCAATACCTTTAAATGCTGATACAGGAAGGTCATCACCTTTTTGAGCATTCATAGGATCAACAACTTTTCTGATGAATTCAGGTCTGTCAGCAGTTGCGGCAGCCTCGTTTTCAGAAGCGTCAGCCCATGAAGCGGGGATATCAATTTTAACTACGTGCTGTACACCTTGGTCAACAGCTGCATAATTCATATTAACAACTTTTTCGCCTTTTTTGCCGTAAGATTTTACGATAGCTTCTTTCATATATTTAACGGCATCATCAATAGGAATGATGTTTGCGATTTTAAAGAAAGCAGCCTGTAATACAGCGTTAAAACGACCGCCAAGACCAATTTCCTTAGCGATTTGTACGGCATTGATTGTATAAAGGTTGATTTTATGTTTAGCAATATATTGTTTTACTTTTGCGGGAAGATGGGTATCTAATTCCTCAGCTGTCCACTGACAGTTTAATAAGAAGTTTCCGCCGTCTTTAAGGTCAGAAACAATGTCATACTTATTAATATATGCCTGCTGATGACAAGCAACAAAGTCAGCTGTTTTAACAAGATAAGGAGAGCGAATTGGATTCTTTCCGAAACGTAAATGAGAGGTAGTAACACCACCGGATTTTTTAGAGTCATAAGCAAAATATGCTTGTGCGTACATATCTGTATGGTCACCGATGATTTTAATAGAGTTTTTATTTGCGCCTACAGTACCGTCTGAACCAAGACCCCAGAATTTACAGCTTACGGTACCCTCAGGAGTAACATCAATTTCATTTCCTGTAGGAAGTGAAAGGTTTGTTACATCGTCTACTATACCAATTGTAAATCCGTTCTTAGGTTCAGGAGTGTTAAGGTTTTCATAAACGGCAACGATATTTGCGGGAGTAGTATCTTTTGAACCAAGACCATAACGTCCTCCGACAATTGTACGCTGATCATTTTTATTAAAGAACGCGGTACATACATCCTGATATAAAGGTTCTCCCAAACATCCCGGTTCTTTAGTTCTGTCAAGAACAGCAATTTTCTTAGCTGTTGCAGGAATTGTCTCTAAGAATTTATCCTGAACAAAAGGTCTGAATAAATGAACATTTACAAGACCTACTTTTTCTCCTTTTGCTGTCAAATAATCAATAGTTTCTGTAATAGCATCACAAACAGAACCCATAGCGATAATGACTCTATCAGCATCAGGAGCGCCGTAGTAATTAAATAATTTGTAATCTCTTCCTGTAATTTTGTTAATTTCATTCATATAGTTTTCAACAACACCAGGAACTTCATCGTAGAAAGGATTACATGCTTCACGAGCCTGGAAAAATACATCATAACCTTGGCAAGTACCTCTTGTAACAGGCTGTTCTGGATTAAGAGCATTTTTCTTGAATGCTTTTACAGCGTCCCAGTCAACGATTTTTCTGAGGTCTTCATAGTCAAGAACTTCAATTTTTTGAATTTCGTGAGAAGTACGGAAACCATCAAAGAAATGAAGGAAAGGAACTCTTGATTTAATTGTTGAAAGGTGAGAAACAGCACCTAAATCCATAACTTCCTGAACGCTTGATGAGGCAAGCATGGCAAAACCTGTCTGGCGACATGCCATAACATCTGAATGATCACCGAAAATATTAAGAGCGTGGCTTGCAAGACAACGTGCGCTTACATGAAGAACACAAGGGAGCAATTCGCCCGCTATTTTATACATATTAGGAATCATAAGAAGCAGACCTTGAGACGCAGTATAAGTAGTTGTCAAAGCGCCTGCGGCTAAAGAACCGTGTACAGTACCGGCAGCACCCGCCTCAGACTGCATTTCAACAACGTTTACAGTTTGTCCAAAAAGATTTTTCTTTCCTTTTGCGGCCCATTCATCAACATGTTCAGCCATCGGAGATGATGGAGTAATAGGATAGATACCGGCAACCTCTGTGAAAGCATAAGAAATTTCTGCGGCAGCTTGGTTACCGTCCATGGTTTTCATAACCTTAGACATTTAAAAATTCCCCCTTAAAAAGAATATGTTTATTGCGGAAAATCCGCCTTAATAAAATAAATATTATGCTGTATAAATCAAAGCAAAATATTTTATATATACATTATAACAATTTTATTTTAAATAGTAAATACAAATTTAAAAAAATATACAAAATTTTTTTAAATTTGTATTGCATTTATATTGTTTATTTTGCCGGTGAAATTTTAGATATTTCTAATTTTTCGTTGATTACGTCTATAGTGGCGTTTCCGCCTATAGCGAGTTTACCAAAAATCAACTCGTCTATTAGAAGTTTTTTCAGCTCTTTGTCTATTACCCTATTTATTTCTCTGGCCCCGTACTCTTCAGAAAAACCTTTTTTTATTATATGGCTGTATGATTTTTTTGTCAGATTTATTTTTACATTTTTGCATTTAAGCTGTGAATTAAGATTTTTTATTGCTTTTTTCGCAATCATTAATGCCATATCTTTATTTAGAGTGTTGAAAACTACAATTTCATCAAGACGATTTATAAATTCAGGTGAAAATAATTTTTTTATTTCTGTATTTATAGCGTCAGAACTGTACTTCCTGCTGTCAAAGCCTATTGTGTTTTTATTTATTTCAGACGCACCGGCATTTGAGGTCATAATTAATATTATATTTCTGAAATTTGTTTTTTTTCCTGTATTATCGGTAAGAGTTCCATAGTCCATAACTTGGAGAAGCACATTTAAAATATCTCTATGAGCTTTTTCGATTTCATCAAGAAGAAGTATGCAATGGGGTGTTTTATTTATAGCGTCAGTTAAAAGACCTCCTTCCTCATAACCAACATATCCGGGAGGAGCACCGATTAAATTAGACACAGAATGTTTTTCCTGATATTCACTCATATCAAAACGTACAAGTTCAATTCCAAGTTTTTCAGCAAGTTTTTTAGCTATTTCTGTTTTTCCTACTCCAGTAGGACCAACAAACATAAAAGATGCTATTGGTTTTTCCTCATTTTTAAGACCTGATTTGGAAAATTTTATTGCATCAACCACAGTTTCTATTGCTGTATCCTGTCCAAAAATTTCTTTTTTCAAAGATAATCCAAGATTTTTAAGTATGGAAATTTCACTTGAATTTAAATTTTCAGTGGGGATTTTTGAAATCATAGAAACAACTTTTCTTATTATTGAATCTTTTACTGTAATTATAGAATTATTTTTTGCGGAAAGCCTTACATAAGCTCCGGATTCGTCAATCACGTCAATTGCTTTGTCAGGGAGACATTTATCTTTTATATATTTTGAGGAAAGGGTACAAGCCAGTTCTATTGCTGATTTTGTGTATTTTACTTTATGATATTTTTCATATTTTGATTTTATACCGTTTAGTATATCTATGCATTGAGAAACGGTAGGCTCTGATATTTCAATTTTTTGAAATCTTCTTGAAAGGGCTCTGTCTTTTTCAAAATATTTTTTATATTCCTCATAAGTTGTAGAGCCTATAATTTTTAAATTTCCTTTTAACAAATAAGGTTTTAAAATCCCCGCGGCATCTAATGAGCCGGAAACGCTTCCTGTTCCTATTATGGAATGAATTTCGTCAATATATATTATAGGGTTTTTATCTTTTGAAATTATTTCTATAAGTTTAAGAAAACGTTCTTCAAAATCACCACGATATTTTGTACCGGCAACAAGAGATGCTATGTCAACATAATAAATTTTAGAATGTTTTATTATTTCGGGAACAGCCCCGTCTGCAATTTTTTGAGCGATTCCCTCAACGACAGAAGTTTTTCCGACTCCGGGGTCTCCTACGTGAACAGGATTATTTTTTATTCTTCTTGATAATATTTGAATTGTACGTTCAATTACATCTTTTCTTCCTATAAGCGGGTCAAGATAACCTGACATTGCTTTTTCAGTAAGTTCAGTTGTAAATTTATTTAAATATTCCTCTTCTTTTTCTGTTCGTATATTTTCTTTTTCATTAAAAGAAATTGTTGTATGTGTTTTTTTTGAAATTCCATGAGAAATATATCGTAAGAGAGATGTTTTTGTTACACCGTTTTTATTAAGAATATACACCGCGAATGATTCGTTTAAATCAAAAAAAGAAACTAATACATCATTTAATGAAATAATTTCTTTATCTTTATTTTTTGCTTTTGAATTCGCAGCTTCAATTAATGATATAAACGAAAAAGATTCCATAGGCTCTTTATGTTGTGTTTTTTCAAGATTATTATCAAAAAAATCAGAAAGGTCGTTAAGTATATATGATACTTCGGCGCCGCTATTTTCCAATATTTCTTTTCCGGAGTCGAATAATAGAGCGGCATATAAAAAATGTTCAGGTGTAACAAACTCATGCCTTCTTAGTTTTGCCTCATTAAACGCAATAATATAAATTTGATTTGTTATATTGTCTAATTTCATCATTACTCCTCATCTATTGTTATTTTTAAAGGAAATTCCATTTTTTCTGCCATTTTATCCGCAAGAAGTTTTTTTGTTACGGCTATATCATAGGTATATACACCTATTCTGGCGTTTCCGGCTGTGTGAATAAGCATCATTAATTCAGATGCTTCGACAGATGATTTATTAAAAATTTTAATCAATACTTCAACGACGAACTGCATTGTTGTGTAATCATCATTATGCATTATCACTGCATATAGTTTGGGTTTTTTTAATTCAATTTTTAATTCGTTTGAAAGTTTTGAGTTTGGCATAATAAAATCCTTTATTGATGTATATTATTAAATATTATTTTTCCTGTTTATTTTTATGTGCATTTTTGGGGTAACGTTGTCTTTTTCATTAGAAAAAAGTGTATTTATCTCTTTTGTAAACGCTAAATAACATTCTGAACAGTAAACACCGGTTGGTATAGGTTTACCGCATTTTGCACATTTAAGAAAATCAGCGAAATCAGTTGAATTTTCAGTAATCTCAAGTCGTTCTTCTCTAAGATATTTCAATATTTTCTTTCGTGAAACTCCTGTGTATTTTTCAACTGTATTGGCTTTAGAACCCGGAAATTCTTTTAAGAATAATCTAACTTTTTGAAAATCTTCTTCATCTTTTATTAAACATTCATGGCATATAGTATTGTGTGGATGGGAAAATATTTTTCCGCACATACGGCAATTTTTTGTATGTGATAATGATGAATCGCTATTTTTATCCATAAATAAAACCTCCTGTTATGATATATTAATTAATATTATATATTTTTTGAATTTGTTTGTCAATTAGCTGTGATTTATTATTTAGTGCAACATGTTAAAGTGTCTGTTTAAACAGGGCAACAGCATTTACTTTTTAAAAAAATATGAGTAAAATAAAATTATGGAAATAAATAAATTAAAAGAAGAAATAAAAAATATAACAGAACCAAGACGAGTAAGCTATGGAAATATTAGACAT
>CATLIG010000094.1 GCA_949948985.1 uncultured Clostridia bacterium
TTACATTATTTTTAAGATTTTTAAAAAAATTTTCAGTTATGCACTTGCAAGGACATTGTAACGCAAGCAATAAAGAAAATTATGACGGTATATATGGAATAATTGCAAGTATTGCCGAAAAGGGAAAAGCCGCCAACGACTGAAAAGGGGCAAAGCAAAAGTTAAAACAGGTAACAATTTGAATAACGCCGCCGAGCGTGGAAAAGGGCGATTCGCCAAGCGGTTCAGCGGCGAACGCCCGCCACGCTCGGCGTTTCAAATTATCTTTTTTTATTTGCTTTCTTTCAGTTTGGGCGTGAGATTGTCTTGACAAGCGCGCGGCGCAGCCGCGCGCTTGTCAAGACAATCTCACGCCTATCTGCCATTTTGATTTATTTATTATACGCTAATTACAAATTAAAATATTAACTTAAAATAATCGCAATGATTAGTGATATAAAAGAAATCCCAACAGCTATTAAACTTATATATTTTGAATTTAACTGCTGATTTAAAGATAGTAGATTTTTTAATTCAGCAATTATATTATAAATTCTACTAGATTGAATAATTTTATCTTTTATAATTAAAATTCTTTCAGAATCTCCTGCGTCATTCAAACTATTTAAATTAACTTTAAAAATTTCTAATTTAGCCAAATTTAGTTCGGTTAATAAAGTGAGTCTATTATTTTTTTCTCTATATTTATTAGTAAGTCTATTTATACCATTCCACTTGTTCTGCAAATCGCACTCTATTAATATGTATTCGAAAAATTCTTGCAAACTAAATTTCCCCAAAATCAATCCAGTTGACCAACTAAAAAAAACTTTATAATCGCTTCTTTTTTCAATGTCGTATCTCGTATCATTATTAGTTTTAATATTTTGTATCCTATGGTCAATAATTGAGTTTTTAATTCCTCTAATTTCATCATAGCTATATATAACTTGCGTAGGGTCTAATATAGCATTTATATAATTATTACTTTTAATTTCGGAAGCAGCGTTACTGTATACAATAAAAAATGAATAATCATACTGGACATTAAAATATTTTTTTTCTGTAACTACACTATAAAAATTAAACTTATACGTTCTATAAAAAAATTCCAAAATTTTTTTAAGTTTTTTGGTGATATAATTATATTTGTTTTTAATCCAATTCACATATAACTGCTTAAAATCATCGCTTATATATGGTATTTTTTTCCTAACTACAAAAGTTAATTCATCTGAGTTATGTACAAAAACTAAAACTTTATAAGAAAGAACTTCAAACGAACTAATTAATTTAAATTTTTTTAATAATACATCAAAATGTTTGTCTCCAGTTTTTAAATCTGAAGAGTCATTAAAGGAATAAGTTATTTTATACACTTCTTGCATTGCTCTCAAAGCGTTTGTAAATGCTTTTTGCATTTTAGCTTCTGCTCTAGCTTGTTTTTGGCGATTTTCCAAAGTGTTTTTGCCTGAACCAAAAGGAATTATAGCAATAGGCATAAGATAATAATCCTTTTTCATTTTGTCAATAATATAAAAGTCGTTTAAAATATTTTGAATCATATTTTTAATCCTAAATTTTATGTACCTATTTTAGCATATCTATATAAATATAGAAAGTAAAGTTTATTAAAAATCCTAAAAATTATAATTTAAATATTATCACATTAAAATCTATTAATGAAATGTCAAAATTCCAAAATTTTTCATAAAAAATTATGGAAATTCCCATAATTTTAGTGCAAAACAAGGGAAATATATGTTATAATACATATATCATAGGTAGGTATGAGTATGTCAAACGTTAATTTCGCAAAGACAATAACAAATTTAATTGAAAGCAACAGCCTTAATCAACTTACTTTTGCTAATGCTGTAAAGGTCAATCAGTCGCAGGTTAGTGATTGGATATCAGGTAAAAGCAAACCGAGTTTTGAAGCGTTAAGGGATATTTGTATCAGATTTCAAATATCTGCTGATTATTTGCTTGGCTTAAAAGATGAAGAACCTACAACCAAATTTAAAATAGGTAACAGGCGTTATACTGGCAGTAAATTAAAGTTGAAAGATTGGATAAAAGAACTAATAACTTCTAATTGCCCTAATTGTTCATCAATATGCGATATATTTGCTGGAACTGGCGTTATTACCGATACATTGTTAAACGAATACAATATCTTTATTGTAAATGATTTTCTTTTTTCAAATGAAGTGATTTATAAGGCATTTTTTATGAATGAAGAATTTGATTTACATAAACTTTTGTCTTTTAAATTAAAATACGATAATTTAGATTATGACGATTTAACAGATAATTACGTTTCAACTAATTTTGGCGGAAAGTATTTTGAAAACGGCGATGCGAAAGCGATTGGATATATCAGACAAGATATTGAAGATAACAAGTACGAATTAAACGAAAGAGAATACAATATCCTAATAGCTTCTTTGTTATACTCTTTTGATAAGTGCGCTAATACCGTTGGACATTATGAAGCGTATTTTAAAGATAAAGAAATAAAGCGTAGTTTTTTATTTGAACTCATAACACCCTATGATACATTGAAGTTAAATAAAAACTTTAAAATTTATCGTCAGGACGCTAATGTTTTATCATCTGATATAAACGCAGATATTGTATATATTGACCCACCTTATTCTTCAAGACAGTACAGCAGATTTTATCACGTTTTGGAAAACATAACAAAATGGGAAAAACCGCAACTTTACGGTACGGCTTTAAAACCCCCTGCCGAAAATATGAGTGCATATTGTTCAAGTTCGGCAAAGACGGCTTTTTCGGACTTAATTGAAAAATTATCTTGTAAATTTATCGTTGTTTCATATAATAACACTTACAATTCAAAAAGTTCTTCTTCCGAAAACAAAATGACATTGGAAGATATTGAAAACATTTTAAGCAAAAAGGGCAAAACGCAAAAATTTGAAATGCCGTTCCGTGCTTTCAACGCAGGAAAAACAGATATTCAAAATCATAAAGAATTCATATTTATTACCGAAGTTGGCAAATTTGAAAAAATCAAATTTCAATCCGATATTGTGCGCTCACCTTTCTTTTATGTAGGGGATAAGCATAAATTGATGAAACAATTATTGCCGTTGTTCCCCGATAATATTGAAACTTACTTTGAGCCGTTTTGTGGTGGCGGCAGTTCTTTTTTGAATGTAAATGCTTCCAAATATGTTTTGGGCGATGTCGATAGCTATATGATTAAACTTCATAATATGCTTAACGGATACGCCCTAAAACCGCAAAAATTCTTTGATAAAATTATAGAAATTGAAAATAGTTATGGTTTAAGTGCTTCATATAGGCAAGATATTATTCCGCAAGAATTAAAAATACAATATGTAAAAACTTATTTTGCGAAATTCAATAAAAACGGATTTGAGCGAATGAGAAATGATTTTAATAATGATAAGGAAAATATTGAATTACTGTATTTGCTACTTATCTATGGCTTTAATAGAATGTTGCGCTTTAACTCCAACGGTGATTTTAATTTGCCTGTCGGCAACGTAGATTTAAATCAGAATGTTATAAAAGCATTGAAACATTATTTTGAATTTTGCAATTCAAAAGAAGTTTTGTTCTATACATTAGATTTTAGAAACTACTTTAAAATGTGGAACTTCAAAAGCAACGATTTTATCTATTTAGACCCACCTTATTTAATTTCAAATTCGGAATATAACAAATTGTGGTCTGAAAACGATGAGCGAGATTTACTTTCAATATTGGATGAACTCAATTCTAAAAATATTAAGTTTGCAATATCAAATTTAATTGAAGATAAGGGCAAAAGGAACGATATCTTTGAGAAATGGGCAGAAAAATATAATATTTACGAAGTTTCAAGCAATTATTTGAATTATCATAACAATACCCCCAAAGGAATTCATAGAGAAGTCCTTGTAACAAATTATAAAAAGTGATAGGATATACTTATGAGAATTAAAGTAAGACACGGAAAAAGACTATATAAGCAAATGGCTATGGAAGTTGCAGTTCGCAACCCCGAAAGATATCCTGCGATTTTATCCGTATTTGCAAAATATGAAGGCAAAGTCCTTGATGATAAGTGTATTTTAGAAATATACAAAGACCTGTTTGTTTATAGAGCCATTGAAAGCGATTATCTTGACGTTGATAATTCTACGGAAGAAGATATCAGAAAATTTATTAAAGTGTATTTAAAACACAATAATGAATGGGGCTTCCCCACTGGCTATCAAGCTGCATTTACACGTTATTTAAAAACACTTTCAGAACTCGGTTTCATTTATACGCAATATAATGACGTTATCGGAATTTCAGATGTTGCGAAAGCCTTATTGAATAACGAAATTGAAGTTGCCGAAGCCTTTGCCTTGCAATGTTTGCGCTTTTGGCGCAAATCACCTTACAGACGGGTCTTAAATGACTTTAATTATTTTGCCTTTATATTAAAAGTACTTTTAAAGTTAAATGAAGATAATGAAAGTCTTTCATATCCGCAATTCATATTATCCCTTTTCAATGATAACGCCAATGTTGATGAGTTTATTAAAGATATTCAGACGATTAAACTTGGTAATGACATTGACAAAATGTATGATTACATAGTTGAAAATTATAGCTGTATAGACGAATTGCACCCGAAAGTAAATAAACAGCAAACCGTTGTCAATGATTACGGCAATACCGTTTTCAGGGTTTTGCAACTAACTGGCTTAATTTCCGTTGAAAATAAGTCGGGCGTTTTGCTTTTATCGATAAATGAAAACCGCAAAGTATTTTTACGTTTTCTGTTGGATAAAGAATTTACGATTTCGGAAGAAGCAAAAGAGAGCGAAGAACTTTATTTCGAAGAATTGGGTTGCCTATCTGAAAATCTTAAAAATGAAGTAATTTCTTATAGAGAAACTGAAAGCCTTGTTTTGGCTAATTATAACGCTGTATTAAATAAGGTTATTAGCGATTATGGCATAACCGAAACCAAAATTATTGATTTGATTAAATCTATATCCAACGACAGCAAAGAAAAGCTATTTTGGTATATACAAAAACCTTTAAAATTAGAATTCTTTATCTCTATTCTGATTTATCTTAAATATGGTAGCGAATATGTCGTTAAGCCCAACTACAAAGCCGACGATAAGGGAATTCCGTATCAACACGCACCGGGCAACATTGGCGACATAAATATAACTTCAAAATCTGTTAATTGGCTTGTTGAAGTAACTTTAATCAGAAACAAAACACAACAATACAATGCGGAAACAGCCGACTGTATACGGCATTTGAAGCAAGCCGATAAACCTTTAAAATATTTGTCTTTCGTTGCCCCTATTGTTCATCCCGATACGGAAGAATTTTATCATAATGCTATAATCAATATGATTATAAATGATGAAGATAATTGCTTTATGAAAACATATAACATAGATGGCTTTGTCGATATTACACAATGTAAGCACAATTTGCAGGATATGCGAACATATAAAGATGATATTGTAACCAAAATGCGAAAGAAATTTGGTTAATTAGTTGTAATATGTATTGATTAAATTACAACTTGAATTAGAGTATGGAAAAAAATTTATGAGTATAAATGGATATGTGAATTTTGAAAATCAAAAATGCGCTTTTGATTTAGATGATTTCAGAATTAAGATTTTTAACGACAAAAATTTTAATATTTTCAGTGAAAAAACTGATGTGCCTGATTATCTCTATGGCGTAACAGATACAAACTACGAAATCTTATTCAAAACGACAGGCGAAGCAAGAAATATTGCGAGATACACTCAACTTTTTATTCCTGTATATTTATTGCAAAAGCAAATTTTATACATTATGATTTAAAAAGAATAGATAGAATTGATTTTATTGGCGGAACGATAAATAGTATTTATGAGCAAAGTATTTTGTTTGATGATAATGATTGGAAAAATCTAATTCCACAAAATGGAACTGTTTTAAAAATTAAACCTTTAAAAGAAGTTTCACAAGAATACAACATTAAAATTAAAAATGTGGACGTTAAATTGAACCTAACTTTTGCTTATAATGTAAGGCATACTGATAGCAAAAATAATAAATTAGGTGAAGTAAATACCAATTTGTCATTTAGATTTACAGAAACTCAATCACCTGATATTCTTGTTGAGTGTTACCGCCTCGTACATAAAATACTATCCATTTTAACAATGCAAAGCAATATAAAAATAGATAGTATTTCAACTTACCAAAAAGATGAACGCAATACCTTTAAGAAGATTTCAGATGTGTCTATATTTGAGTGTACCCCAGAGAATTATGTAAACAAGTCTTCGTCCTGCGTAATACCTTTTCGTGTTTTCGATAATTGCTTTGATAAATTTATTAATGTGATAATGAATGAGGAATTTTCTACTAATTTCCTTCCAAGCAATAATAACGATGTCAATATGGTTGACTATGATTTAGTAAAAAACATTTGCACTGCTCTTGAATTTGAATTTCAAGCTAATAAGGCGTATTTAAATATTAATAAAAATGAATTGATAAATGAGCTATCTACTCTTGTAAAAAAAGAAGTGCAAGCATTTAAAAACTTGCATACAGAGTTATCTGAAAGATTTTTTAGTTATATTAATAGCAATATCGCCACTTGGTCATTGCCAGCAACTGAACAATATATGTGCCTTTATAATTATAACAAAGATATTTTGGATAAATTATTGAATACTCCAAATTTAGTCGATATGAAAGTGATAGTTAATGAAGATAACATAAATAAGTTTGTAAAATTAAGAAATTTAATTGTACACGGGAATAGACCACCGATAACGCAGGAAAATGCAAATTTTTCTTATGCTATGAAGTTATTAATTTATATCAGTATGTTAAAGAGAATGGGATTAAATGATGATATAATTTACAATATAATGGACAGAGTTTTATAATTTTTAAATTCGAATAAGACTGAATACGGGTCACCAAAATAAAGGCAGTAGCAAAGCTACTGTCTTTATTTTGTGCAACTTAACGGTTGCGAGAAACTGCGCGGTTCGCGCGAGCGCAGCGACGCTTTGCGCGTATGCGCAAATTCCCGCACAGCATTGAAAGTTGCGCGCTCGTTTATTCATTTATTCAAGGACCCGCCGCAGTGCCATTTTACTTTTGACGGCTTTATACGGTTGAAAAATCGTATTATATGTGCTATAATAAATTTACTCAAATTGTGCGATAAACAGTAATTTAGCGGAGATTTTAATATGCTTACAACAGAGCCAACTATTGAAATGATTCAGGAGTGGAAATGCATATATAACGAAAATCGTGATAAGTTGAAACCGAATCGGAAAAGCGGA
>CATLIG010000095.1 GCA_949948985.1 uncultured Clostridia bacterium
ATAATTTCAAATTCTTTACGGCTTATATCACTTGGATAATTGTGCATTTTATATTACCTTCTTTAAATATTTTCTTTAAATTATAACATAATTTTTAAGATTTCAAAAGTTTTTAGACAGGCTCTTAGAAAAATGGTGTTATGCGGATATATATTAAACGTGGATTTTTCCGATTTACGAAAAGTGATTGTACTGCTTGGCAACGCGGCGAATAATATTAATCAGATTGCTAAAAGAGTAAATATATCAAATAATATTTATAAAGACGATATACAAGAGTTACAGGCAAATTATAATGAACTGCTGGAAACTTCAAAAACGATTTTAGACAGGCTTTTGAAAATATGACAGCAGACAAAATCAGCATTTAAGGATAAAAAAATAAACTATTAATCAAACACTTTTCAATCGAAAAGTGTTTTTTTTATTAAAAAAGGAGGATAAAACTAATCCACAGCACCTTATACATTATAGCATAAGTCCTTGATGAGGGACTCTAATCACTACAACTATATAATACAAGGAGGAAAATTTTATGTATGATTTAATTACTGTTGACTTTAACAACGAAAAATCTATGGTTTCAGGCAGAGAACTTCACGAAGCACTTGAAGTAAAAACAAAGTATTCCGACTGGTTCAAAAGAATGTGTGAATATGGTTTTAACGAGGAAACGGACTTCAAAACTTGCTTCTCAAATTTGGGAAGCAAGTTACACGGAGGACAGAACAAGGCTGATCACCAACTCACTATATCTATGGCAAAGGAAATTTGTATGCTTCAGCGTAATGAAAAAGGAAAAAAATTCAGACAATATTTTATTGCTATTGAGGAAATGTGGAACTCTCCCGAAATGATTATGAAAAGAGCCTTACAGATTGCAAACGGCAATATTGAAACGCTTATGATTGAAAATGCGGCTCAGCAGCAACAGATTGCGGAATTGCGGCCAAAAGCAAGTTATTATGATATTGTCTTAAACTGCAAAGACCTTTTGCCAATAAGTACAATCGCAAAAGATTTTGGTTGGAGCGCAGCAAGGCTTAACAGCTATCTTCACGAAAAAGGTGTTCAGTATAAGCAAAGCGATATATGGCTTCTGTACCAAAAATATGCGGAAAACGGCTATACAAGCACCAAAACACATATTTATGACGGTTTGGACGGAAATACACATTCAAAGGTTCACACATATTGGACTCAGTCAGGAAGATTATTCATTTATGAACTTTTGAAGGCTGACAGAATACTTCCTCTTATCGAAAAAAGTAAAAAAGAACAGTGATTTTTTATAAAACAATAATATTTGTGTTATCAATGTCAAAGTGAGTTATTGTAAAACATTAAATAAAAATAGACTGCCCGCATTACGGAGATTAACAAAATCCCGTTTTGCGGCAGACTTTTATTTTTTTGTTTATTTAATGTTATAATCTTCTTTTACAACTCTTTCCAAAAGAAACAGATAATATTCCGGACACTCTCTGTATGATTGTGTATTTGGGTTTGCCTCCCAATGCTGCAAGGTACGAAAATTTATATGGTATTGGTCTGCAAATTTTTTTTGTGATAAACCTGTTAAAGTTCTTATCTCTTTTATTGTCATAATATATCAGCTCCTTAATCTAATTTTATAATATACGCCGTTGGCTGTCAATACTATAAAAAAATTAAAAACAGGCCTTGACATATTATGCGCCGTTGGCGTATAATATATTTAACAGGAAAATAAAAAAAGAAAGGAATTGATATTATGAATAATAAAATGTGTAAAATAATGGCAGTTACAAATCAGAAAGGAGGTGTGGGAAAGACAAGTACAGCGGTAAATCTTGGAACAGGTCTTGCTAAATTTGGTAAAGAAGTCTTAATTATTGACGCAGACAGTCAAGGAAATTTATCTGTTTCTTTGGGCATAGCGGAACCGGATAATCTCAATTATACTCTTGCCGATATTTTGAGGGATACAATTAATGAGGTTGAAGTCGGTGGAAAAGGTATTCTTAGTCACGATGAGGGAATTGATTTTATTCCGGCAAATATTGATTTATCCGATATGGAATTGCGGCTCATTAATACAATCGGCAGAGAAACAATTTTAAGACAATACCTTGAACAGATAAAGGCTTATTATGATTACATAATTATTGATTGTTCCCCAAATTTAGGTATGATTACGATAAACGCCCTTACTTGTGCCGATACAGTGCTTATACCCGTGCAGGCCTCTTATTTGCCTATTAAAGGCTTGCAGCAGCTTATTAAAACAATAGCTAAAGTAAAAAGACAGCTCAATCCAAAATTAAGCATTGAGGGCATTTTAATTACAATGGTTGACAGCCGCACAAATTACGCAAAAGAGATTATAGAACTTTTAAATAATGAATACGGCAATGCTGTAAAAGTGTTTAAAAGTATTATTCCACGAAGTATAAAGCAAGATGAAACAGCGGCGGAGGGAAACAGTATTTATAAATACGCAAAAAACAGTAAAGCCGCTAAAAGCTATGAAGCGTTTGTTTCAGAAATTATCGGGGAGGTATGAAAATGGGAATAGCAAACAACATAAAACTCAGTTCTTTTGACAGTCTTTTTGGAAATGATAATCCCAACGGAATTACAGAAATATCAGTTTTAGCGTTAATAGATTTTAAAAATCACCCTTTTAAGGTAAAGAATGATGAAAAAATGGCTGATATGATTGAGAGCATAAAAGAATACGGTGTACTTACTCCAATAATTGTCAGACATAAAGATAATAATTATGAGGTTATATCAGGGCATAGAAGAAAATTCGCCTGTAAACAGTTAGGCATAACAAAAATTCCCTCAATTATTAAAGATTTGAATGATGATGAAGCAACAATACTTATGATAGACAGCAATATTCAGCGTGAGGAAATATTACCGTCAGAAAAAGCCTTTGCATATAAGATGAAACTGGAAGCTATGAAAAGGCAGGCTGGCAGACCTAAAAATAATTGTACCCAAGTTGGGTACAATTATGAGGGAAAGAAAAGCGTTGAAATTTTAGCAGAAGAAACAGGCGAAAGCCGCAATCAAATACAAAGATTTATAAGGCTTACAAACCTTAACAAAGATTTGCTTGAAATGGCTGACACAAAGAAAATTCCTTTTAATACGGCAGTTGAATTGTCGTATTTAAGGGAAAATGAACAGCAGCTTTTACATAATTCAATTTCGGAATGTGGAATTATTCCCTCAATAAAACAGGCAACACAGCTTAAAGCGTTAAGTAAAGAAGAAAAACTTGATGAAAATAAAATTAACGAGGTTATATCGAAAAAGACAAGTGTGTCCAAAAAAATAAGTTTTATAAGCGATAATCTTAAAAATTATTTTCCAAAGGAATATACTATTGAGCAAATGGAAGATGTAATATATAAACTTCTTGAAGATTGGGCAAAAAATAATAAATAAAAAATATCGGTTTGTTGAAATATACAAACCGATATTTTTTAAATTTTATAAATTTACTTAGCTGGCTTGCATTTCTTGCAAGGTATGTACCCTCCGTTTACCGCTTGTTCCCAACTGTTTAATCTTACTTGATTTTCTTGTTTAGGCAGGGTATTACAACTTGGCAGATGAAATTTTTTTGTATTCTTATTTCCTATGTAATATTTTTCTGTATTAGTCTGAACGGGCGGCTGTGAATTATCTTTTTCATCTGATGAAGGATAATAACTTTTTTCATCTTCTTTATTATTGACTGGTTCTTCTTTATTTTGTAAAATATTTATATCTGAATTATTAGAATTATTATTTTCGTTAATTATGTCTATATTTTCCCCGTCAGTTTTAAAAGTTATTGTTCCGCTTTGGTCTGTTCTGTAAGTTTCTATATTTAAACGGTTAAACAAATCAAGCGTGGATTCTTCCGGGTGTCCGTAGCTGTTGTCTTTGCCGACAGAAATAACAGCGTATTCCGGTGATACTTTTTTTATAAAATCTTCTGAACTCGAAGTATCAGAACCGTGATGAGCGACTTTTAAAACATCGGCGGATAAATTCTCACCGCTTTGAATAATATCGTATTCGGCTTCTTTTTCAATATCTCCCGTAAAAAGAAAATCAACATCACCGTCAGTTATTTTTAAAACTATGGAATTGTCGTTTAAGTCACTGTATTCTCTTATTGGAGCGAGTATTTCTACAGTCATTCCGTTAAAATAAAATTCATTGCCCGCAACAGGTTCGTCAATCTTCAAATTTTTATTCTCAACAGCTGTCAGAACATCCTCAAATGTTTTAGTTGTATGAAGTATTTTAGGCAAATATACATTATCAACGTCAAAATTATTTATAACCGTGTCCATACTTCCAATATGATCTTCGTGAGGGTGCGTGCCTATCATATAGTCGATAGTTTTCACATTTTTTGAGTTGAGATAATTTAAAATTAAATCAGAATCATCATTATTCCCCGCGTCAATCATCATAAAATGCCCGTCTGATTCAAGCAAACAAGCGTCCGCCTGTCCAACGTCAATAAAATTTACCTCTAAATTTGCGTTCGTAAGAATTTCAGTTATTATTTCGGTTGAGGTTTCCTCAAAGTAAGTATTTTCTATTTCATAAGTTTCAAAATCACTGGTTATTTCAAAATCGCTGGTTACTTCTAAATCACTGTAATATGTAGTTTCTAAAGAATATTCGTTAATATCTTCTTTATAATTAGTAACAAAGTCATTAAAAGCATAACCGCTTAAAAAAGTTATCAATATAATTGACAAATAAACCTTTAATTTATTACTCATTTTGTCCTCCTTAAATTTTAGATAACAATTTTGTATAAACTATTATCATATAATTGTAATAAAATATTTTTGTTTTTATATTATTTCTCAATATTTGAATTGAAATAATATTTATTTATATAGACTTTACTTTATTAGCAATCCTTATTTTTCAAAGTATAATCATACTTATTTAATAATTATAACAATATATTTAAAATAAATCAATGATATTTGCCACTATAATACATTGTATAGCTCATTTATTATTATTTTGAAACAGATAAGCTTATTTTATAAGAGGTGTAAATTATGTTTAATAAAACTGAAATAGGAGAAAATTTAAAAAAATACAGGCTGGCTCTTGGTTTAAGTACATATAATTTTGCTATTGCCATAGATTTGGATTATACGTATTTGAGCAAGATTGAAAAAGGTGTTGAAATACCAACAACAAAGACTATGGTTAGAATATTAAATAATTTGAATATATCGTTTAAAGAATTTTTAAACAGTGAGGTTACTACTAAAAAGCTATATATTGAAATGATTCGCAAACAGTTACTGAATTTAACAGCTGATGATTTAGAGTATCTTTCAGAGATTATGAAATGTATAAATATTTTAAATGAGGTTGAGTAATGAGTTATAATCAAAAAGCATTAGGTCTTAAAATTTCCAGATACAGAGAATTAAAAAATTTATCACAAAAACAACTTGCTGAACTTAGCGGAGTATCTTCAGGTTACATTTCAAATATTGAGTCAGGTATTGGAAAATCTGTTAATTTGATTAAATTGTCTAAAATTGCGGACGCTTTAAATGTTGAAATTGATGACTTATTATGTGATAGTCTGATTAAATTACAAACTAAACCCATTGATGAAAGCAATATAAGTGAAATAGATAATATTGTTGAGGAGTTGAATGTTTTCTCTGATAAACAGATAGAGGTATTTTATAAAATGTTAATGTCATTTATCAATTATAAAAATAAGCTATAAATAATTTATGAATATATATAATGTCTAAGTCAATTCTATATAACACTATATAACAAGATCTAATAATTGTATAATATCTTGTTATTTTTTTATTGTGTAAAACAATATTTTGTTAATGTTGAACCGTGTCTAAAAATCTGTTATAATATGCCATAGACTAAGAATTTTTAAAGGTTATGATATTATGGATATTACAAATTTTCACGCGGCGTATTATTCTCATCTTTTAACACAGACAAACGCTGAGAATATGCTTATAGCGACTTTGCAGGACAGCAAATTAGACTTAAACCCTCATCAGGTTGAGGCGGCGCTTTTTGCTCTGCGTTCTCCCTTTAGCCGTGGAATAATAGAGGCTGATGAGGTAGGACTTGGAAAAACTATTGTGGCCGGACTTATAATAGCTCAGAAGTGGGCAGAGATGAAACAAAGAATACTTATCATTGTACCGGCTAATTTACGCCGTCAGTGGCAGACGGAACTTGAAGAAAAATTTTATTTGGAATCTGTTATTATGGACGGTGAAACTTTTGCTGATTTTGAGAAAATACAGGAAAATCCGTTTTTACAGAATTGTATAATAATAACGTCATATAATTTTGCCTATTCAAAAGCGGAATATATAAAGGAGATTGACTGGGATATAGCCGTACTTGACGAAGCACATAAAATGCGTAATGTTTATAAAAAAGATAATGTTATGGCACGCTCAATCCGCTCATCTCTAAAAGATTGTTTTAAACTTCTTTTGACAGCTACCCCTCTGCAAAATTCACTGCTTGAACTTTTCGGACTTATTTCATTTATTGACAATTACATATTTGGGAATATAGACAGCTTTAAGGCTCAGTTTTCATTTTTGCGTGATGAAAAACAAAAAGAGTTTTCAGATCTTGGGTAATGTCCTAAAGTATTTTAATATAATAGACGATATAATAGTAAAAAAGTAAAAGGAAGGAAGTAAATTATTATGCCGAAAAAAATAATAACAGTAAAATGCCCATTTTGTGGAAGTGAAAA
>CATLIG010000096.1 GCA_949948985.1 uncultured Clostridia bacterium
ACTATTTATTAGACAAAGACCTTGGGGCTTCCCGCCCCAATTCCCCGGCAAGCGTATGGACGCTTGACCCCAGTAGGTGTTGTTTTTTTCTTTTTTTCTGTCTACTTTATTGACTATAGTCCACTCCGCAATAAATTGAGTGCCTTTAATCATAAAATAAATCCCCTTATGCCATTCCCTTGGCAATTTACGCAGCTCATTAATAAATTCAGATGCTTCTTTCCTGTCCATTATCATCACCTCACTTTTTAAACTTTTTCTTGCCTTTTTGCTTGTAAAGTGCTATAATATTTTTATCAATCGCAAACGGCGGGCAAGTCACCGTCTGCTTTTGATTTTGTGTGAGGCTCTGCTTATCTTTCAAGCAGGGCTTTTATTTTTTCTCTGGCTTCTTCAATGTCTTTACACCCGTTAAGGATTTCAAGTACCATTTTCAAAAAGGTTTCAAGTTCAAATGTGCTCATATTTTCCATAATGTTCTCCTTTCTGACACTTGCCGTCTTATTCAAAAACGCTTTTGTTCGTTTCTGTAATTATATCATAGCAATATAATTGCTTATTGTCAACAATTATTAGCAATATATACGCTAAAATATTGCATAAAATTTGCTATTAATATTTGTGCATATTGCAACAGTATTGCTAAATATATTATTATTTTAAGTTTTTCTCATTGACATATAGCAATAATTATGCTATTATATATTTGAGAGGTGATAATATGAAAATTAACGAAAAACTTAAACAACTAAGAACCGCTAAAAAGCTAAGTCAAAATGAACTATCTAAAATTTTAAATGTTAGTTTAAGCTCTTATCAAAAATATGAACGAGAAAAAAATAGTGTAACTCCATCATTAGATGTTCTTAACAGAATATCCGATTATTATAATGTAACTATTGATTATTTACTTGGCAAGGAAGTATCTGAAAATGATGTATTTAATATTCTTTCAGTTCAATATAATCTCACTGAACTTGAAAAAGATATATTAAAAACTTATAGTACACTACCGCCTGATGCACGCAAAGAACTAATTAAATATCTTAAAAGTATGGTAGAAGCTGTAGAAAGTGAATCTAATAAAACTCCTACTCCTAACGATAAATAATTTATTCACCTGCTATCGTTTTTTCTTCCTTGCGCATATTAATTTTAGTCCTTCTGCGGTTAAACGAACTCCTGTTTGTTGATTTAAATCAAATTTTCGTAAAAGTTCTATAAATTCGCAAAGTTCTTTTTCGTCTGCTTCTTTTACCTCCATATTATCCGTCTCCGTTTTAAACTTTTTCTTGCCTTTTTGCTTGTAAAGTGCTATAATATTTTTATCAATCGCAAACGGTGGGCAAGTCACCGTCCGCTTTTGATTTTTCTGTGTGAAGTCTTAGTTTTTATTGACTAAGGCTTCTATTTTTTTAATCATTTCTTCCTTGCTGTTATTGTCTTTTATGATTTGAATAATTGCGTTAATCAGTGTCTTAAATTGCAAATCCGTCATTTCGTCCATTTTGTTCTCCTTTCTGACACTTGCCGTCTTATTCAGTATCACACTTTGTGTTCCTCTGTAATTACAGTATATCACTCACTGTGTTATATGTCAAGCTATAATAAATATATTTTTTCACAAATTGCGATACCTCTTTTTGTGAATTTTATCTATTTTCAGCTATCACAGCTTGTGGTATAATTTAATAAAAGGAGCGTGAAAAAAATGAATACCCTAAAAACAGCACGTGAGAAAATCGGTTGTACACAACAAGAATGTGCTAACGCAATTGGCGTAACTCTTAGAGCTTGGCAGACATATGAACAAGGTATTAGAGAACCTAAATTTGAAACTTTATGCGCTATTGCTGATTTTTTTAATGTCACTACCGACTACTTGCTCGGACGTGAAACAGGAGAACCCGAAACCATCGACCAATTAGCAAGTGAATTCAATATGACTGCTCTTGAAAAGAAAATACTTGACAATTATCTTTCTCTTCCCAAAAATATGAGAACTGACTTAATGGAATTTCTTCATAAATCTGTCAAAGAGGTTCAGGAAGAGTCAGTCAATGATTAGCGGTTTTTAAGCCGCTTTTTTGTTTCTCCGCTAATAATCTCAATCCCTCTATAGTCAAATTCAATCCTATCTGCTCTTTCTCATCAAGACTTTTCAAAAACTTTATAAACTCTCTTGCCTCTGTCGGCAGACGGATTGTTTCATGCTCTTTTTCCATTTCTCCATCTCTTTTCTATAAATTTTATTTTTTTGTGGCATAATTTGGTATTTTATGCTACAATATTGTTGTTAATAAAAATAATTACAAAGGAGTGTTCACTTTGGCTTCTCAAATGCCATATCAACAAACAATTTCAAATAATTATTTAAACAAATCAAAAACTATAAAAGCCTACACAGCCTTTGAATTGGAAACTAAAATACGTGACCAACAAAATATATGGGCTCAACAAGAGGCAAAACAGCGTGAACGTGACCATATAAATGACTTAAAGGGAAAAGCCATATATATGGACGAGAGTATAAAAAAATTAATTGACAGCTATAAAAATATATTAAATAATTCCTCTCAAGCTAAAAAAACGTTCAATTGGAATTCCCTAAAAGATTCCTCTACATATGAAGAATTTGTATTTGTTAGAGAAGTACCTATCAAAGATAAATATTTTGATAAATTTTCTGTTCCTCAAAAAACTTTTCTTGAAAAAATTTTTGAATTTATAAAAAAACTTTTTAATATTCAAAAACAAACTTTTCTTGACATTCCAAAAAACGAAAGAATTTTTCTTGAAGATAAAGCTACTAAGGCTTTTAATAAAGACATGGCAGATTTTGAAAAAGAAAAACAATATGCCTTTAATTACTATAATCAAGAACGTAGCGAATTCGAGGAAAAGAAATTAAATTATAATAAAAGTATTGAAAAATGGAAATCCGACTATCTTTCTGGAAAAACTGAAGCTGTTGAAAAATTTTTGACTATGATTTTGTCTTTAATACATCTTCCTGAAAGTATAGAAAATAATTTCGAACTATCTTATGATGAAGATTCAAAAACGTTAATTATCTATTTTGATTTACCTTCAATTTATGATATAATCCAAAACTCCGGATATAAATATGTGGCAAGCAAAAAAACTATTGAGCCTATTGCAATGAAACCAAAAGAACTTGAATCATTTTATAATGAAACCATTTATCAATTAACTTTATTTATAATTAATGAAATTTTTACAAACGATTATAGCCAAAATATACAATGTGTTGCTTTTAATGGTTGGATACACAGCATAGATAAATCTACCGGCAACAATTTTGATGCCTGTATAATATCTGTACTTGTAGACGAAGCAACATTTAAAAATCTTAATCTTTCACAAGTTGACCCAAAAGAATGTTTAAGAGGTTTAAAAGCTATCTCAGCGCCTTCATTAGCAACACTCACACCCGTTAAACCAATTTTAAATCTCAATCGTTCAGATAGTCGATTTATTGAATCAAAAGATATTCTTGATACCCTTGATGAAGAAACCAACTTAATTGATATGCCTTGGGAAGATTTTGAATATTTGGTAAGAGAATTGTTTGCTAAAATTTTTTCTCAGGATGGAGCAGAAGTCAAAATAACACAAGCCAGTAAAGACGGTGGTGTAGATGCTGTAGCATTTGACCCTGACCCTATTCGTGGAGGAAAATTTGTAATTCAAGCTAAACGATATTCAAAAGTTGTTCCTGTATCAGCCGCACGTGATTTATATGGAACAATGATTAATGAGGGTGCTTCCAAAGGTATATTAGTAACAACTAGTCATTTTGGTCCTGATACATATAACTTTACTAAAGATAAACCTATTTCTTTAATTGATGGTTCAAATCTTTTATATATGTTAAATGAACATGGCTATAAAACAAAAATATCTATCTGATTTTTTCAACTCCCTTCGGGGAGTTTTTTATTTTATTTGCATTCATTTTCCTTAACCTCAATTTGATATTTACTATCCACAATTACAATATACTACATCTTTCTGATGTATCGTTGAAATGATACATCTTTCGACACATCGCAAGTATAATTTGCATTTTATGATGTATTTTGTCGAATTGTATAAAAAACAAGTCATTTTTTATACATAATTCATAATAGCGTAATATTTTTACTCCATTGTTACTGCTGCCACTGTTTCTGCCTTGACTGGCTCTTTTGGCTTTTCTACTTCTTTATATTGAACACCCTCGACAAAGCCTACTACAAGAGCTTGCTTCTCCTTAGGCAGTTTTAAAATTTTTGTCAAGATTCTTACTAAATCTTTTTCTGTATTCATAAAATCACCTCTTTTATTGACTATGGTTGTATTATATCAACCTTCGGTAATTTTGTCAAGTGTTTTTATAAAAATTATTGACAATGGTAGTTTTTTTTGTTATTGTTATTTTAGGAGGTGTATTAATTGAATAATAGACTAAAAAAATTAAGAAAAAATCATTTACATTTAACTCAATCCGAATTTGGCAAAAAAATAGGTCTTACTGACGTAGCAATAAGCAGATATGAAAAAGGAGAAAGAAATATTACACGACAAGTTTTAATTTCTATTTGCCGTGAATTTAATGTCAATGAAGAATGGTTACGTACTGGGCAGGGAGAAATGTTTAATTATTCAGAAGATGATTCACTAATAGAAAAATTATCAGCTGAATATAAACTTGATGGTTTTGTCAAAAAACTATTGAAGAAATATTTAGAACTCACCGAACAACAAAGAAATGCTGTAAATTCTTTTTTAAACAAAGTATATGAAGAAGAATTTGCGAACGTTCAATCTTCTGAAAATATAGCTAATGAAATTTCAGTTACAGAAGAAAAAGAAATCCCTTCAGAATACACAAATATGTCTGTAGAAGAATTATTAAAACAATCAAATATGATAGAAAATCTTTTAGAAAAGAAACAAGTGGAAGAGTTATCAGCTTTACAAAATATAAAAAACGCATAAAACCAAAAAAGAAATAATTTTTTAGAAATAATTGACAACTAAATAAAAACTGTTATAATTAAATTGGGCAGTCGGTCTGCGGGGGAAAGGTTTCCACTTCCAAAAGGAGGTGGCGCTATGAGTACATACGAGATTTTGTCTTTAACGGCAGATTATTCTGCTGTAGCAATATCCTTTGTGACACTTGTAGTGACAATCTACATAGGCACAAAAAAATAACCACCCCTGCCGCCAAGCTGTGGTGGTTATTTTTGTATAAACCATTATAGAGTGGAAGCCACTCCTGTGGAGTTGACTGCCTTTGTGCCATTATAATAACACTTTTATACAAAAAAGTCAAGTAACAGTTTTTAAATTTCAATAAAACTGTTACTTTTTATTATGTAAGGAGGAATTTTTATGAAAGCCGGAATTTACATACGAGTATCAACACAGGAACAGGCTCAGGAAGGTTATTCCATAGAAGCGCAGACAGAGCGCTTAACAAACTACTGCAAGGCTAAAGACTGGAATATTTATTATAAATACATTGACCCCGGATACAGTGGTTCCAACATAAACCGACCAGCTATCCAAAAACTTATTTCTGATGTGAAAAATAAAAAAATAGACATTGTCGTTGTTTATAAATTAGACCGTCTGTCACGCTCTCAAAAAGATACATTATATTTGATTGAGGATATTTTTCTAAAAAACGAAGTTGACTTTGTCTCTATGAATGAAAACTTTGATACATCATCTGCTTTCGGCAGAGCAATGATAGGTATTCTTTCTGTATTTGCGCAGTTAGAACGTGAGCAGATAAAAGAACGTACTTCTATGGGAAGAATGGAAAGGGCAAAAAACGGCTATTGGCACGGCGGCGGCTTTGACCCTGTTGGATATGATTATATTAACGGTAAATTAATCATAAATGATTATGAAGCTATGCAAGTACGAGAAATTTTTAATTTATTCATCAGTGGATATACGATAAACCAAATATCGTTAATTTTATTTGATAAGGGTTACAAAACAAAATATGGAAGTTGGAAATATGCCTCAACTGTAAACAGCTGCTTAAATCTACCATTGTATATAGGTAAAATTTCTTACGGCGGCAGTCTTTATGACGGCAAACATCAACCAATTATAGATTTAGAAACATGGAATAAAGCACAGAAAATTTACAAAAGTCAATCTCGCGCCTTTCAAATACGTGGTTCACAAAAAACTCCATATCAAGCTACAACCCTGCTATCCGGACTGCTTTTCTGCGGAAATTGCGGCGCAAGATATTATTGTAAAAGAAATACCTCAAAAAATCCTGATAAAATCGCTCCAAGAGGATATTATACTTGCTATTCAAGGGGAAAAACAAATAAAAAAATGGTAATTGACCCAACTTGCAAAAATAAAACTTACTTTGTTGACGATTTAGATAAAATTGTAATTGATGAAATATTTAACCTGCAAAATAACAAAAATTACTTTGACGAAATCATAGATAAAAGTAAAAACAATGAACCCGATAAAA
>CATLIG010000097.1 GCA_949948985.1 uncultured Clostridia bacterium
AAAAGTCTTATATTTTTCAAAAATATCTCTTTTTTCATTAAGTTCTCTCCTGTATTTCTCAATCACAGAATTTTTTTCTTCCATTTCCTTTTTCAGCCTATTAAGAAATTCCTCTGATATATCCACAAAAACCTCAAGTTTACTATTAATATCATCAACAATCTTTATTTGATTTTTACGTTTTTCATTTATAGCCTCATTTAAATATGTACCATATTTTTCAAGTCCAAAAATTCGTTCAAGCATATTTCTCCTTTCTATATTTTTAAGCATCAGAAATTCACTAAACTTTCCCTGAGGTAAAACAACCGAACGAATAAAATCCTTATAATCAAGACCAATAATCTTAATAATATTCTCTGTAACATTTTTTGCTTTTTCAGAAACAATCTCAATATTTCCATCATTTTTTTTAACAAGCCTTGCGTTATGAGAAATGCTTCCGCTTTTATTTTTTTTAATTTCCCGTGAAACCTCATAAAAAATCATTTTACCGGCAACCAACGATAGAGCAAATTCAAAGACAACAGAAGCGCTTTTTGAATTACTGTTTATAAAAGCTCGTCTTTCCTCATTTTCATACCTTGCTACATTACCATAAAGAGCAAATGTAACAGCATCAATAATTGAAGATTTTCCACTTCCTGTAGGACCAAAAATTCCAAAAATCCCAACATTTGTCAGTCCATCAAAATCAATAATTTGTTCTTCAAAAAAACTGTTAAATCCTTTAATTTTTAGTCTAATCATTTTCAATTTTATTCTCATCTCCTTCAATGTTCTCAATAATACTTAAAAATAATTCCGATACCTCATTGTCTGCCTCAACGCCATTTGTAATTTTATAAAATTCATTAAATTGTTCAATAATACTCTTTTCTTCTAATTCATAATAAAACTCTTCCTGAGTATTATTATATAAAATAGGCTGGATTTCAACAATATCTTTTTTTAATGTTTTCATTGTTTTTATTTCAGACTGCAAAAAAACTCTGTCTGTCTTAATTTCAAAAAACACAAAACAATTATCATCTTTACGCTTTTCACATAACTCTAATGCTTCTTCAATACTTTCAGACTTCCATATTTCAATAGGTTTATAATTTTTTAAATAAATTTTATTTATAATAGGTTCTGTACCATTTAAATAAGGACTTATTTCAATAATAAAAACACTTTTTGCGTATCCTGTTTCACTTTTACTATATTGAATAGGTGAACCTGCGTAATAAGAACATGGAATATTGGTTTTTATACTCTGTGGTCTATGCAAATGACCCATTGCCACATATTGTGTCTTTTTAGGAAAAACATCATTATCTACAGCATAACTTCCCCCAAGCTGTATATTTCTTTCAGATTCCGTACTTAAACCGTTATTTATAAAAAAATGTCCCACAACAATATTTATTGTGTCATCTGAAAATTCTTTTTCACGTTCTTTAAAAATACTTCTTATTTTATCTGAATAACTTTTTTGAAATTCAGTTTCTTCTATTTCATCTGAAATAATCTCATTTATACTTTTTTCACTTGGATACGGCATTGTTATAAAAACAGCTTTTTCACTGCCTTTCTCTATTTCAAACCCACCCTCAAACGCACGGGTTATTTTAAATTCACCATATTCTCCTGTATTAATAATTGTTTTAGGAGTTCCTTCCATAATTATACAAAATTCCTCGGCAAGAGGACTGCTGCTAGTAAGTCTGCCTGCGCTATCATGATTTCCCGATATAATTATAATTGCCCTTCTTCCATTCTGTGACAATTTTTTTATATAAGAATAAAAAAGCCTTTCCGCTTCCGCTGAAGGATTAGATGTATCATAAATATCTCCAGCAATAATAATAATTTCAACTTCATTTTCGTCACATATTTCACATAATTCATCCAAAAACAATTTTTGTTCATAAATTCTGCTGTATCCCTCAAGATTTTTTCCCAAATGCCAATCTCCTGTATGAAGTATTCTCATAAACTTCCTCCTAAAAAATAAGATTTCAAAATTAGATTTATTGAACAGGTTTACTATATAAAAATTGTCAGAACTTTTGTAAATCAAAAGTTCTGACAATTTAAACTTGTTCGTAAACCATAAAAATATAAGATAGTCACACTTAATTATATCAATCTGTGCTTTCCAAAGACTCCTCATGATATTTCTTCAATTTTTTATAAACTTTTCCATAAACTGTACCTTGAGGATACTTACCTCTTGAACTTTTTTTACCTGCTTTTACTCCTGTTAAAATCTCAATTCCCTCTGAAATACAAGAAATAGGATAAATATGAAATTTCCCATTTTTAACCGCTTCTATAACATCATCTTTAAGAACAAGGTCTTTTATATTTTGTACAGGAATAATAACGCCTTGACTTCCTGTCAGCCCTCGTTTTTTGCAAATTTCAAAAAAGCCTTCTATTTTATAAGTTACTCCACCTATAGGCTGAATTTCTCCTTTTTGATTAACACTTCCTGTAACAGCGATTTCCTGGTTAATAGGTAAATTTGAAAGACTTGACAAAATACAGTATAATTCAGTGCTTGAGGCACTGTCACCGTCAATGCCATTATAATTTTGTTCAAAGCAAATTCTGCAAGATAATGATAGAGGAAATTCCTGTGCGAAATTTTCACCAAGAAAACCAACTATTACTTGAATACCTTTATCATGAATATTACCACTCATTTCCGCTTCTTTTTCAATATTCACAATACCGGATTTGCCCATATAAGCAGTAGCTGTAATTTTAGTAGGTTTTCCAAAAGTATATCCTCCCATATCCATAACAGCCAAACCATTTATCTGACCTACAATCTTTCCTGTTGTATCAATCATAATATCATTTTCAAGAATCATATCTGTTAATTTATTTTCATACAGACCCATTCTTTCAATTTTTTTATTAATAGCTTTTGTAACATATTTTTCTGAAACTTTATCAAAATTATCAATTTGAGCCCATACGCTTGCTTCTTCAAGAATTTCATTAAGCTGATTAAATCGTGTTGTATATTTGTCCTGTCTTTCCGCAATTCTTGAAGAATATTCAATAATTTTACATATAGCGGAAACATCAAAATCAAGAATGCTTCCTCTGTCAACAAAATTTTTTATAAAACGGCATATAGCTAATTGATTTTCCTTTGTTTTATCCATTTCATAGTCAAACATTGAGCATATTTTAAAATATTTTGAAAATTCATCGTCATTTTCGCTTAATAAATCATAATAATAAGAATTTCCTATAAGAATTATCTTAACATTAACTTTTACTTTCTCAGGTTTAATAGTAGAAACAGATATTCCGCCAAGCTGATATTCTTTTAACGGTTCAATTACAATCTCACCTGTTTTAATGACTCTTTTAAGAGCTTCCCACGAATACATATTTGACAATAAATCAACAACTGATAAAATAAGGTATCCCCCATTCGCTTCATGTATAGCTCCTGGTTTTATTTTCATATAATCTGTTGTAAAATTTCCATATTCATTGTCATATTCAATATCTCCAATCAAATTTGCATAAGTAGGATTATAAATTTCAATTACAGGAGCACCTTTTTTTTCAGAGTTATCAACAATAAGATTTATTTTATACTTTGACAAAATGTCCTCATTATTTTTTTTGCTAATCCAAGGTGCTATAATCTGCATAGATTCATCTTCTTCAGACTCATCTTCAATAAAACAGCTTATATTTTCAAGAATGTCTTCTTTAACATTCTGCAAGTATTTAATAATATCATCATTAAAAGTATATGTTTCCTGAAGTATTCCAAAAAAACGACCTACAATAAGAATACCCGTCGCATACTCTATATCATCAATTTCACTTTTAGTACTTTTTTCATACTCCTTTATAACTTGCATAATTTCAGCCGCTTTTTCCTGGACAATTTCAGATTTTTCAGAAATTTTATCTTTCTGTTCATCTGTAAGCGTATCAAAATCCTCTTCCGATATAGTCTGCCCATCAACAACAGGCAAAAAATACATTCCCGAATTTGTCATTTTTACTCCAAATTCATATTCTTTTGCTTCCTCTGTCATTTTTTTAATAATATCATCACGTTTATTCTGATAATTTTTAATTATTCTGTCTTTTTCATTTTCATAATCCTCTGAAACAAAAGCTTTAGGTATTTCAATATTTAATACATTAATGACTTCATCAAAATCCTCTTTAAATTTTTTTCCTATTCCTGCCGGAAATGAAAGTAATTTAGGATTTTTGGGATTTTCAAAATTATATACATAGCATAAATCATCTGGAGTCGGCTCTGTTCTTGCTATTTCTTTGGCATATTTTTTCGCAAAAGTAGTCTTTCCTGTTCCGGGAATACCTGAAATAAAAATATTATATCCCTTAGATTTTATTTTCAAGCCAAATTCCAAAGCCTCTGACGCGACATTCTGACCGATAATGTCCGAAGATGCGTCTATTTCACTTATAAATTCAAATCCAAGCTCTTCAGCATTGCAAAAATTTTTTAATTTATCATATTTAAGCTCATACACTATTTTTTCACCCCTTAAAAAAAATTTCATCAACCGTCAAAAAATCATCAGTTTTATAATAATTTAAATTAGTCAAAAAACATTATCTATCATTTCTTCAGGAATAAAATATTTCCACATAATAATTGCATCTTCCCTTGTATCACTATAATATTCAGGTCGTATTCCCGATATTTTAAAACCTTTTTTTCTGTATAAACTTATGGCGGATTGATTTCCACGTTTAACCTCAAGAGTCATACCTATCATTTGCTTTTTCTCACATACCTGTATAAGCTTTTCAATAATTTTTTCACCTATACCTTGTCGTCTGTACTTTGGAGAAACAGCGATATTTGTAATATGCCCCTCATTTACAATGTGCCACATACCGCCATATCCAATAATCCCATTTGTTTCATTGTCAACAGCAACAATATATATCGCAAACTTATTTGTTTTTATATCTTTTTCAAGAGAAGCCTTTGACCAAGGCTCTGAAAAACATTCCTTTTCAATTTGATAAATACCGTCTACACACTTTTTATCGGCTTTAAAAAAGACTATCATTTATTTTTTTCCTTTCATCATATTCCCGTTCAGCCTGAGATTTCCTTAAATACATCAGTTCAAAATCCTTAGCATCAACATCAAGACCGCCTTTTGCATAAGATATTGCAAGTATCCCTACCGTTGCGGCTCTTTGCATATTTAAGTTAGGCAAAGCAAAAATATAATTTTCATTAAAATCATTAATTATATTTTTATAGACGTCTGTTCCATCTCCAAGAAACAATGCGTTCATCTTAAAATTTTCAAGCTTTTCGAGCACAATATTAATGTCGTCCGCCATATAATCACTTATTCGCTTAAATTCACTGTTTTCCCATATATAAAAAGCGGTATATACCTGATTTCTTCTTGCATCCATAATAGGAACAATAATATTTTCATTCATAAAGATATTATATGCGAGAGCATCAAGAGTAGGAACAGGAACAATCTTTTTATCCAAAGCAAAAGCAAGACCTTTTGCTATGGAAGCTCCTATTCTAAGTCCTGTAAAAGACCCGGGACCACTTGAACACGCTATATAATCAATAGATTTTAAATCAAGATTAACGATATTTTTAAGATAATCAATCATAGGCATGATTGTTTGTGAATGAGTTTTTTTATAATTTGTGGTAAATTCGGCAATAACCTTCATCTCATCTACAAGTGCGACACTTGCGGCAAGAGAAGTTGTATCAATAGCAAGAACTTTCATAAAAACACCTCTTTGATTAGACTTATTCAATAACCTAAGTAATAATAGAAATTGACAAAAGATTTTTTTGTCATACGAATCCTGCAAAATATAAAATCAAAATATTTATCAAGCGGTGTTACAAAGATTATTGAGCAGGTCTATTATTCATCAATTTTGATAATCCTGTAATTTTCATTTTTTGACAAATCTTTTTCAATTTTAATCCATATAGCACTTTTCGGAATTGTTTCTTTAATAATTTCCGCCCATTCAATAAGACAAACTCCATCACCAAAAAAGTATTCATCAAATCCAAGCTCGTAAACTTCATCAGGATTTTTAAGCCTGTATACATCAAAATGATAGAAAGGAAATCTTCCCTCATGATATTCATTTATAATAGTAAATGTAGGACTTGTAATATCTTCTTTCAAAAGAAGACCTTCAGCGAATCCTTTTGAAAACACAGTTTTTCCAACACCTAAATCACCTGTAAGACAAAATATATCTTTCTTTTTAGCCTCCGTGCCAATCATAAAACCTGCTTGCTTTGTATCTTCGGGAGAAAACGCCTCTATAATCATAAGCTAAATTCCTTTCATTCTTATAAAAATAATAAAAAACGATACTGTAAAATATTGCTTATAATAATCCACAAATTCTTTAAAATAAAACAATAATTTGCCTAAATTATCAGATTTTATTATATTTATGTTTTATT
>CATLIG010000098.1 GCA_949948985.1 uncultured Clostridia bacterium
ATGCCATTTTTACCGATGTTAATACTGCTGATAACATCATTCAGAGTATCATATTTATATGTGGGAGTATATAAAAAAATATAGGGGTATAGTTGTTTTGCATGATTATAATATGCATTTGGTTATATGTCATTATAATTTCAATTTAAGAAAAAATAAATACAATGATTATGAAAATTCTTTACTTGAAGACTATTCTGAAAAAGAAGTGAAGGAGTATACAGATAAGTTAAAAAATGGCAAAAGCGGTTTTAGAATATATGATATGGAGACTAATGGGATTGTTGTTAATTATGCAAAAAAAATAATTGTCCACAGTAATGAGGTAAGAGAAAAGCTTTTAAGAAAGAATGTAGGTTTAAATGTAAAAACAATTCAACATTATGCTAAAATTGAAAAGCTTATTAATTCAGAAGAAAAAAAAGAAAATCTTGGCTTTGATAAAAAATGTGTTATTATGGCATCTTTTGGATTTGTACACAGTTCGAAGAGGATTATGCCTATTTTATACGCTTTTAAAAGAATTACGGAAAAATATGATAATGTAAAATATATTTTTGTAGGGAAGCTTGATGCTGCTATAAAAAAAGATTTTAATGATTATGTAAGTAAAAATAATTTAAGAGGATGTGTCATTGTAACGGGATATACTGAACTTGATAAGTTTTTAGACTATATGGACGCTTCTGATATATGTTTTAATTTAAGATATCCATATAATGGAGAAACAAGCGGAAGTCTTATGCGTTTGCTTGCTAAAGGCAAATGTATAGTAATAAATAATATAGGAAGTTTTGGAGAAATTTCTGATAAAATTTGTATTAAACTTCCTGACGTAAAAGATATGAGCGAAAAGGAAGAAGTTGATAAAATATACCATGTTATGGAAATGCTTATGGACGAAAATGAAAGAAAAAATTACTCTGAAAACGCTAGAAAATACGCTGAGGAAAACCTTGATTTAAAAATAATCGGTAAAAAGTATGCTGATTATATTAATGAAAATGAAAAAAATGGACTGTCATCGGATATACTTTATAAATTATATAATGAACATATTAAAAAACAAAAATACTCTGATAATGAAATTTATGATTTGTCAAAAACTTTAGCATACAGTAAAAATTATGATGTTGAGTCAATATGATATGAGAGGTATTATATGAATGATTTTTTACTTATAAATAATGAAGCGGCTGAGATTATTGAAAAGAAAATTAAAAAAAAGTATATTAATAAGGAAAATATTTCAGAAAAATGGGATAATATGTCAAAAGATTTTAATATGCGGAAAGATGCTGTTACGGAAATTAAAAATATAAAGGATATGTTGACTGAAATGTCAAATAACGCTGATATACGGACGGTAAGACAGCTTATACCTTTTGGCGAAAGATATGGGAAAATAAGATTTTTTTTAAGAAGAATTATAAGAAAACTTATAAAGTGGTATATTGAACCTATTGTATCAGACCAAAACAAATATAATAATGAAACTCTTGCGGTTTTAAAAGAGTTGGAAAAAAGAATTGAGGTACTTGAGAGGAATGCGGAAAAATTATGAAAATATTTCAAATAGTTTCTGATTTGAGTTATGGAGATGCTGTAAGTAATGACGTTTTTGCTGTAGACGATGTGCTGAAAGAATATGGATATGATACAGAAATATACGCCGGATTTTATAGTGATAAAAGAATTAAAAAAAAGATTAAGCCTATTAATAGTATATATAATAAAATTTCATCTGAAGATGCTGTTATTTATCATTTATGTATAGGGACTGAAATTACAGATTGGTTTAAAAAGCTTAATTGTATTAAAATTCTCAGATATCATAATATTACTCCACCTGAATTTTTTTATGGTTATAATGATAAACTTATTGAAATTACCAGATTTGGCAGGCAAAGTGTTTTTGAACTTGCAGGCAATGTTGATTTCGCAATATGTGATTCAGAATATAATAGACAGGAACTTATTGACTGTGGTTTTAAAAACACCAGTTCTATACCTGTTATTATTAAATTTGATGATTATAGACAAAAACCGTCTGAAGAAATTATTAAAAGATATAATGATGATAAAAAAAATATTTTATTTGTTGGAAGATCTGCACCAAATAAAAAAATTGAGGATATAATAATCGCTTTTGATTATTATAAAAAAAATATTAATAATAATTGCAGATTAATTTTAATAGGCTCTGATTCTGTTCCATCATATACGGAAAAGCTTGAAGAGCTTATAAATAATCTTGGAACAGGTGATATAATTCGTCCGGGTCATATAAAATTTGATGAAATTCTGGGATTTTATAAATCGGCGGATTTATTTTTATGTATGAGCGAACATGAAGGATTTTGTGTGCCTCTTTTAGAGGCTATGTATTTTGACGTGCCTGTAATAGCCTATAACGCAGCCGCTGTTCCGGAAACTTTAGGAAAGGGAGGAATTGTGTTTAAAAATAAGAATTTCGCTAAAATAGGGGAGATAATGAACTTAATATTAAACGATGAAAAACTTAAAGATGTAATTATTAAAAATCAAAGAGAAAGACTTAGAGATTTTGAATACGATAAAGTTAAAAAACGGTTTGTTGAGAGTATTAGGGAGGTACTTCCAAAATGATTTTTGAGAGATTTAAATCAAGGGGACTTAAAAATATAGATATTTTATGTTATGCAGTATATGTAGAGGATTATTATGATTTTGTATTGAGATATAAATATATCTATACAAAAAATCAAAGCAGTAATGTCTAAAATATTCTCATAAAACCAATAAGAGGTGAAGTATATGATATTTATATTAACAATATTAAATCTTTTTTGTCTTTTTATTCTGCTTGTACGTATATTCTGTTGGGATAATTTAGTAAAAGTTGGCGTTTTGGCAGTATCGGTGTTTAGTTTGTTATATGTTATTATAAGTGGGTTATTTTTTTGGTTCGATGCATTTAGTTTTGTTCGAGTGCTTGTAACTATGTTGATTTTAGCAGTACTATTAATATTTTATACGATACACAAAGGTCAATTTGATGTAAAACAGCTATTTAATACTTGCAGAGTATCAATTTTTGAAATAGTTTTAATTGTTGCGGCAATTTTTCTTTCTATACAAAATTTTGAGTTGTACGAAAGCGGACAAGATCAAGGACTTTATCAAGTAGAGGCTATAGAGCTTTATATGGACAACTATGAGGTAGAGCATGATTTTGAAGAGTATAAAATATTAGAACGCGAACAAGATAAGGAAGCATATAAAAAGATGTTAACCAGCGGTTTTGGCGGATATTATCCTTTGTCTGATTATAAAGGGGCTTATCCATGGTCTACTTACCGCAGAATTACGTATGATGATACGGAACGGTTAAGCGATGTATCCGGTATGTATCATGGCATACAAACTTTTCCTGCAATTATGGCTTTAGGAGGCAAATTATTTGGTTTGGAAAACATGATGCAGGTTCAAACAATTTTTTTCGTCTGCTCTGTTATGTTGCTTTATTTTTCCTTTTGCAACATTAGCATATCAAGAAATAAGCGTTTAGGAGCATTGATGATTTTTTTACTATCTCCATTGGCATTGTGGATATCCAAAACTGCTTTTACTGAAATGATTTTGACCTTATGCATATCATTTTACCTATTTTTACAAACAGAATCTGATACTAAAATAAAGAGATATCTCATATCACTTCCATTGGTTGCATTTTCTTTTGTGCATGTTTCTTTTTTACAGATTTTACCAGTATTTGTATTGATTAACATATTATTATATTTAAAAAATAAACAAAGGGAGTATCTATATGTTAATGTAATAGCCTCAATAGGATTAATAATAGGGTATTTTATGATGGCTTATGTTGGACCACGTTACTTTTTTGATAATGTATCCCTTCTTTATTTCAAGAATATAATAACAGCCGAGAATTTTCTCTATTGGATTTGCCTTGGAAGTATTTTGATAAGCATATTTTCACTGCTTATGATAAAAATTAAGGATTTAACTTCCGTTTACAAAAGAATTTTTAAGTTTCAGAGGCTTGGTTCAGGTTTTATTTTTGTTATGCTTTTGGTAATTATTTTCAATATCGTTTTAATTGCATATTTTAGTACGCCCGAGGATGGAAAGATTCAATTTCTTTGTCATTATTATGGGACTGGCTTATTTAGGTCATTTTTACATTCAAGTATTTTTGCGTTTGCTATGGCGACGGGTATATTTATTTTGCCGTGTATTCTATGGTATATGATAAGATACCGCAAAAATATTTGTACAACTTCATATGAGATTGCTATTTATTTTTTGTTTATGTATTGTGTTTTGTTTCAATCGGCATTTATACGAAAAGAAGTACACTATTATTACTATTATAGTCGGTATATGGTGTTTTATGTGCCGATTATATGCTTTGCTTTTGCAATCATGTTCAAAAATATAAAAAAACGCACTCTTTGGGCAGTACTTACCTTATCTGTTGTGTGCATGACAGTCTTTGATGTGCCCCTTCTTACACAAAATGATCAGACAATGCTAGAATGGGAAAGTTTACAGGATTTGGATACATCTATTCAAGATGATTCGGCAATTATTTTAGACCCAAGTGTACAGCGTCTTTTAGGTCCTGATGTAAGAGCGATTAGTGGGGAAGCAGTTTTTCCTGTAATGGAGGATACGAAGTATGAAATTCAGCTGTTACGCCGACACTATAGAAATATCTATTATCTTTCAGATAATTCTTCATCAATTGAAACATTGTTTGATAAAAACAAATTTGAAATAACTTATCGGGATAAATATATATATCAATCAGTGCGACCGACAGTAGCTGAATATTTTCCATTAAATTACCCTGCTGAGATACGTGAACTAGTTTTATATGAATATAAAAAAATTTCTGCAGACATGTATTCTATTGGTGTTATAAATGGCGAACGGAAAGATGATTATATTATTTCAACAGGAATACCAGGATTGGTGATATATGGACCATATTGTAATTTAGCGGAAGGCGATTACTATTTGAGAGCACGAATTGAAATTGATTCTCAGTCGAAAAAATCTCTGGGAAACTGCTATATCGGAAATGTATCAGAGGGTGATGCATCAATTATGGGAAAGACGCCTGTAGAAAACTTTTTGCATAAAGATAATGGTAATACTTATCTCTACATACCGTTTCATATAGATAAGTATACAGAAAATATCGAATTTAAAATTGAAGCAACAGAGGATTCTATTTTTAAGATTTATCCATATATACTGAATTTTGATTAAAGTATAAATAAGGGGTTTTGTTAATGAAAACACGATTGTTAAAGTTAGTTCTGTAGAATTTGTATTTGATGAGAACGGAGGGAGAATAATGAAGCTTATAATACAAATTCCTTGTTATAATGAGGAAGAAAATCTTGGAGTTACTATTAAAGATTTACCTAAAAGCATTGACGGCATTGATGAGATTGAATATTTGATTATTGACGATGGAAGTACAGATAGAACGGTTGAAGTGGCAAGAGAACTTGGAGTACATCATATTGTTAATCAAAAAAGAAACAAAGGTCTTGCCTATGGTTTTATGGCGGGTCTTGATGCCTGCCTGCGCCTGGGAGCTGATATTATTGTTAACACAGATGCTGATAATCAATATTGCGGAGCTGATATAGCTAAAATTGTAAAACCTATACTTGAAAATAAAGCGGATATTGTTATTGGTGAACGTCCTATTGATGATACCGAGCATTTCTCTTGGAAAAAGAAGAAGTTTCAGCATCTTGGAAGCTGGGTTGTGCGAATGACATCAGATACAGATATACCAGACGCTCCAAGTGGGTTCAGAGCGTATTCAAGAGAAGCAGCTTTAAGAATTAATGTTGTAAATAAGTATACCTATACTCTTGAAACTATTATTCAGGCAGGCAGCAACAGAATGGCTATTACCTCTGTTCCTATATCAACAAATCCGGAACTCAGAGAATCAAGGCTTTTTAAAAGTATGTGGGGATATATGAAACGTTCTGCTTCGGTTATTATGCGTTCTTTTATGATGTACAAGCCACTTAAATTTTTCAGTATTTTGGGAATTATTATGCTTATTATCGGAGGTGGTATAGGTATAAGGTTTTTATATTTTTTATTTTGCGGAACGGGAGGAGGACATACTCAGTCTTTGATTTTGGCGGCTATATTTATTATTATGGGTTATCAGACTATAATTGCCGGTCTTCAGGCTGATAATATCGCTGCTAACAGAAAAATTATTGAGGATATTCAGTATAGGGTTAGAAAATTAGAATATAAAAATAATATTAATAAGAAAAAGGCTGATGAATGATAATAAAATATAGTCATTATTTTTGATTGAGATAAAAATTTCTATATTATGTATTC
>CATLIG010000099.1 GCA_949948985.1 uncultured Clostridia bacterium
AAAACAGACCTATTCTTCCTCCAACCCAACTTTTTCTAGATACAATATATTCTACCCTTTCTCCAAGCTTTTCATACTTAACACCGTCAAAACTATAATAAAAATCTATTTGTGCATCATATTCCATAACAGCTTTAAAATAAATTTCAGAAACATTTTCAATTTCTTTTGTTTCTGTAATTTTTTCATTGTGTTCTGGATAACTATGCTCATAATTTGTTTGTTTAATAACAAATTTTCCATCACAGTTTTCAACTCTTATACAATAATAATTTCCTCCTGTAATAGTAAGACCCGCTGTATCTCCATCCTCCAAAAGATTTAATTTTACTTTTGTAACAGCCTCAAAATTAGGAGCTTGAATAAGCTGTGAAAGTAGATTAGCGGCGTCAGAAACAAATCCCTCATTTCCGTTTTCATCAATAACAGGCATAGCAAATAGTTTTAGATTATTATTTTCAAGCTCATAAAATTTTTTATTTTCGTGAGCTTGCCACTGCCATTGAAGACCCAGTTCTTTTCCACTAAAATCATCGGAAGTATCAGGGGTACAAATTTCTGATTCACTATTTATTGTCGGCTTTTTATATTCAAGAACAGGTTCGCCAATAAAATCATTGTTTGTATCAATACCAATCATAGGCCATCCGTCAACCCATTTAGCCGGCTGTAAATGAGCAACACGACCATAGGCATTTATATCCTGAAAATGAATAAACCAACTTTCTCCGTTTTCAAGGTCAACAAGACCACCTTGATGAGGTCCGTTAATAGGAGAATTTCCTTGATGCATAATTATTTTATGTTCATAAGGTCCATAAATATTTTCAGAGCGAGCTGCCATCTGCCAACCTGTTCTTACACCGCCCGCCGGTGCGAGAATATAATATAATCCGGCTTTTTTATAAAATTTAGGACCCTCAATAGTAGGATGATTAATTCTTCCATCAAAAATCATAGTATCTTCGCCAATAAGTTTAGTCCCGTCAGGAGCCATTTCACTTAAAGCAAGACGGCTTTTAAATCCGCATCGGCTTTTAGCAAAAGCATGGACAAGATAAGCTCTTCCATCATCATCCCATATAGGACAAGGATCAATCCAGCCATAGGCATCTTTTACACATACAACATCATTCCATTTTCCAAATGGGTCATCAGTATTAGCCATAAAAATACCAAGGTCAGGATCGCCAAAATAAACATAATATTTTCCATTATGAAATCTAATACTAGGAGCCCAAATACCTTTTCCATGCTGAGGCTTGTCATAACGTTCAAAAGGCATTTTTTCAACCGCATGACTTATAACTTTCCAATTTACAAGGTCTTTTGAATGTAAAACAGGCATACCCGGAAAATATGTAAAAGAAGAAGAAACCATAAAAAAATCATCTCCAACGCGTATAACGTCAGGATCAGAATAATCAGCAAATAAAATCGGATTTTTATAATTTCCGTTTCCAAGGTCAGCCACCCATTTTCCTTTAACATCTTTGTACATTGATAATTACCTCCCAATCATTTAATAATTTTAATTGCGTCCTCAACTTTATACTCAGCGGTTTTATCTCTTGTCATAAGATTAACAACCGCCTGTTTTGTATCCTGTCCGAAAAATAAAACATCATAAATTTCCTTTGTAATAGGCATATTTACGTTATATTTAACAGACAAATCATAAGCTGCCTTCGCTGTATTCACACCTTCGACAACCATATGAACCTCTTTAAGTGTTTCTTCAAGTGACATCCCTTTTCCAAGAAGTATACCTGCCATTCTATTTCTGCTATGCTTGCTTGTGCAAGTTACAATAAGGTCACCTATTCCTGAAAGCCCTGAAAAAGTTTCCGCTTTCCCTCCCATAGCAACACCAAGTCTGGAAATTTCCACAATTCCTCTTGTCATAAGAGCAGCTTTTGAATTATCCCCAAAACCAACCCCATCTGAGATGCCGGCGGCAAGAGCGATAAGATTTTTAAGAGCTCCTCCTATTTCAACTCCGATAATATCTGTATTTGTATAAACCCTAAAAGTAGGATTCATAAACATCCTTTGAATTTCCTCAGCAACCTCAATACTTTCTGAAGCAGCCACACATGCAGCTACCATTCCTTTTCCAACTTCTTCTGCGTGACTTGGACCTGATAAAACACCTACCCTGCAAAAAGGAGCTGTTTCCTTTATGACCTGTGAAAGCCTAAGTAAAGAACCTTCCTCAATTCCCTTTGCCACATTTACAATAATCTGATTTTCTAATAAATACGGCAAGAATTTTTTAGTAGTCTCTCTCACCGCTTTAGATGGAACAGCTAAAATAATCATATTAGATTTTAAAATATCACTGTCCCTATAAGTAACATTTATATTATCAGAAAGAATAATACCTGGCAAATACTCTTTGTTTTCTTTGTCTTCCGCAATTTTCTTGGCTTTTTCTTTTACCCTTGACCATAAAATAACATTATGTCCGTTTTTACTTAAAAGAACCGCCAAAGCTGTTCCCCAGCTTCCTGAACCAATAACAGAAATTTTACTCATATAACTATACCCCCTATAAATTAAGCGCTCCGAAAAATTATTAAAGTAAAAACAATAACAACTTATAACCGTCATTTTAACGATTTTCAAACATCACTATTTATTCTTTTTTACACTAAATTTATTTTCTTCGCCTTTAATAAGTCTTTTTATATTAGGTATATGCTGATAAAAAGCTAAAAGACCAATCGCCGACATAAGAGCGACGGCCTCGTAGTTTATTTTATCGCCTGAATTAATACTGAAAATAACCATAGATACTGGAGCGACAACAACCATAACGAGAGAACACAAGGATATATATTTTTTGGCAACAACAACAACCAGTCCAAAAATATAAGTAGTTAAAGCTACACGCCAATCAATACATAAAATAAGCCCAAGAGTTGATGCTATACCTTTTCCACCCTTAAATTTAAGATAAAAAGGAAAATCATGACCTAAAATAACTCCAACTCCCGCATATATACCCCAAAGTACACTTCCATCTCCCAAAAAAGTTCCTCCGCCTTTGAATAAAATAGTACATATACAATAAGCGATTACAGCTTTTAAAATATCAGAAACAAAAACAATAACCCCTGCTTTTGCCCCAAGAACTCTTGTAACATTTGTTGTTCCTGCGTTTCCGCTTCCAAAATCACGAATATCTATTTTTCCCATAAGCTTTCCTACTATAAAAGCCGTCTGAACACAGCCTATTATATATCCTATAGCAAGACAAATAATTCTTTGCACAGTTAAATCCATCAATGGTCACTTCCTTTCAAAAATTATGACATAATGTAATTCTCCTTTTTATATAGATATATTTTTATAAATATCTATTCCTTTCTATTTCTGGCAATAAAATGAATAGGAGTTCCATCAAATCCAAAAGCTTGTCTTAACTGGTTTTCAATATATCTCTTGTATGAAAAATGAAGAAGTTCTGAATCATTTACAAACAATACAAATGTTGGCGGTTTAACAGAAACTTGGGTAATATAATAAATTTTCAAAGGACGTCCTTTTTCCGCTGGAGGCTGATTAAGATTCATAGCCTCAATAAGAACATCATTTAAAAGACCGGTTGAAATTCTTCTTGAGTTATTTTCATTTACTGTTTTTATTATTCCAAAAAGCTTGTGTATACGCTGTCCTGTAAGAGCTGAAATAAATAAAATAGGTGCATATGGCATATATTTAAGTTCTGTTTCAATATTTTTTATAAATTTATTCATTGTACTATTATCTTTTTCAATCAAGTCCCATTTATTAACAACAATTATACAAGCTTTGCCGTTTTCGTGAGCAATTCCGGCAATCTTTGTATCTTGGTCTGTAATTCCATCTTCTGCATTAATCATCAGAATACATACATCAGCCCTTTCAACAGCAGCTACAGCTCTAATAATACTATACTTTTCAATGTTTTCCTTAATTTTGCTCTTTCTTCTCATTCCTGCTGTATCAATAAAAATATATTTCTGACCGTCTTTTTCGTAATAAGAATCAATAGCATCCCTTGTTGTTCCGGCCACATCGCTTACAATTACTCTATTTTCGCCGAGAATTTTATTTATAAGAGAAGACTTCCCAACATTTGGTTTGCCTATTATTGCAACTTTAATAGTATCATCATCTTCCATATCTCCTTTTTCTTCAGGAAAATGCTTAACAATCTCATCAAGCAAATCTCCAAGACCAAGACTTTGTCCTGCGGATACACCCCAGGGTTCTCCAAGTCCGAGGGAATAAAATTCATAAATATCCATGCCATATTTTTTTAAATCATCAACCTTATTTACAGCTACAACAATAGGTTTTTTAGTTTTTCTTAAAATATTGGCAACTTGCATATCCGTATCTGTTACGCCTGTTTTTACATCAACAACAAATAAAATGACATCCGCCATTTCCATAGCTATTTCAGCCTGTGCGTACATTTGTTTTAAAATAGTATCATTTGACTCAGGCTCCAAACCGCCTGTATCAATAAGTGTAAATCTGTAGTCAAGCCATTCCGCCTCAACATAAATTCTATCTCTTGTAACTCCCGGTGTATCTTCAACAATAGAAATCCTTTCGCCTGATATTTTATTAAAAAGAGTGGATTTTCCAACATTTGGTCTGCCGACAACAGCTACTATAGGTTTTGCCATTATTTTTTCCTCCTGTATTTTGCGTGGAAATCAAAATTTTTAAAACATAGGACTTTGTTCCATATGTAATAATTTAAAACCGCAGGGCCTGTTCCACACCCTGCAAAAAACATTGTTTTTCAAATCTAAATTTTACCGTTTTTTTCATATCTTCAAATTTAAAATTTTTTGCCGCGCTTTTTTTTCAAAAAAACGGACAAGTTTGGTTAGCTCCCAAAGGTTTATTCTTTCAAAAATACAAATTTATATAAAAATAGCATTAAAATAAAATATCATCAATAAATTTCCCACCCTCACAGCTTGACGGCTTTATTTTACATTTTAGTTCTTTTTCAATATCCTTAATGTCTACGTCATCAATCATAACCGTATCTCCTGTTCTGAAAGCGTTATCAGGTATAAGGAGCAAATCACCCAAATTTTTTCCGTAAAGCTGTTTTATAATATCACCGCCCGTCAAAAGACCGGAAACAGTAATTTCATTTCCAAAAAAATCATTTTTTATTTCATATACATCTATTTTAGTATATTTAAATTTTTTAGTCAATTCATAAGTTAAATTTAAGATAAATTTATACGCCGCTGAACCTGTGGCTATAGATATATGACGTTTTTTATTATCGCCTTTCAATACTCTAAATCGCTCAAAGAATTCTTTCTCCATAAGACTAAGCATACCGACTCCATTTTCAAGCTGAAAGAATCCCTCATAAAATTCAGCACTATGCAGATTTCTTTCTGCCTTTATGTAAAATTCGTCAGATAAAAAAACAAATTTCGTACCAAATTGTTCAAAAAATTCTTTTTGAATTTTTTCTACCATATCAATTATATCACAGCAATCCTTTTTGTCAAATAACTCAATTTTTTGAAGCTTATCACGAAATTTTGTCATACCAAAAGGAACAACTGATAAGCTTACTCCTCTTGGTATAAATTCACTTAAATCCCGAATAGACTTTTCAAGATATTTTCCGTCATTTATTCCCTTGCATAAAACAATCTGAAAGTTCATTTCAATACCAGCGTCAAAAAAACGCTTTATGTATTTCATAATTTTTACAGAAGCGGGATTTTTAAGCATAAATTTTCTAAGCTCCATATCTGTTGTATGAACAGATATATTAATCGGTGATAAATGATAAAAAATAATCCTGTCTATATCATCATCTTTCATATTCGTAAGGCTCACATAATTACCTTGCAAAAAAGAAAGTCTTGTATCATCGTCTTTAAAATAAAGAGTATCTCGCATACCTTTTGGAAGCTGATCTATAAAACAAAATATACATTTATTAGAACAGCTCCTAGCTTTATCCATAAGCCCTTTTTCAAAAATAATGCCAAGGTCTTCATATTCTTCTTTTTCAATTTCAAGAAGCCATTCTTCTCCATCAGCCTTTTCAATTCCAACTTCAATATATTCATCTTGAATAAAATATCTATAATCGAAAACATCTTTTACATCTTTATCATTTATAGAAACAAGAATATCGCCGGGTTCAATTCCTAACTCTTCTGCGATACTTCCTTTCTCAATTTTCAAAATAACATTTTTTCCCAATAAAAACAACCCCAAAAATTATAATTTCAAGAAAATTTAAAATTTTCTCTTATTTATTTTAATACAATAACCT
>CATLIG010000100.1 GCA_949948985.1 uncultured Clostridia bacterium
CCTTATTTTTATTTGTGCTGTCAACCTGAAGTATATGAAGCCCATCGTATCCATATATTTCTCCCAAAGGCATATCGCTTACATTCCATACTTTGTTTGAATAAGGAAATTTTATTTGCTTTAAAGTATTCGCTAAGCTATATAAATCCTTTTCATTGACTTCGTTATCTGAATTTACATCCGCAAGCGTCAGCTGATTCGCGCTTAACTGCTTTGTTCCGGCTAAATACTGCTGTAATATAGATAAGTCAGAATATGTTAACGTTCCATTTTCGTCTAAATCTCCTTTTAACGAACCATCGGCAAGAACGCTGATTTCGTTTTCAGAAATATTTGAGTTTAAGTCGGCTAACACATTAAAGTTCATCATAAAAAGTGCGGACGAAAAAGTAAATAACCGCAAAACTGTTTTTTTAATAGTATTCTTTAACATTTAAACTGCTCCTTTCTTTCGTTAAAAAATTTAACAAAATTTTTTTAAGTATTTTTTGTATAAAGCCTGTCTAAAAAATTTTAGACAAATTCCGAAAAAATAGCTTCTATACAAAAATTTTTATTAAATTTAAATAACACCTCCTTATATCCTACAGCTATAACGATATAGAAAAATTATATTTCTATTTAAAATAGTGTTAATGCTATATTTAACAAGTTGATAACTTATTTTTTATAAATATAATAACTATTTTAAAAATATAATTATACTATATTATTATCTTTAGTATATTATACTACATAAAATGACAAAATCAACAATATTTTTTAAATATTTATAATTTTTTATAAAATTTATTGTTGAAAGTTGTATTAAAATAAATTTTATTCTTGAAATGTTATTTTTATGTGCTATAATGAATTTATAAGATGGCAAATAGTTATATAAAGACTTTATAAAAATAAATTCCTTACATCTATCACGGAAAAAGCAGAGAATAATAAAGATATTTTATTTGACATTTTTAGTATGAAGCCGTAAAAAGCTGGTTTAATATATTATCACCACTTTACAGATTTTTAAAATAAAAAAAGCATAAAGGCACTTCCTGTTGTATAATAAATTTGCCAACAAATTATAGAAAGGAAGTAACCTCATATGCCGAACTTATTATACAACAAAAACTCATTGATTGGAATACTTAAAAATTATTTTTATTTATATTTTGAAAGTTTTCCTGTCGGTACAGCAGAAAATCTTTTTATGTTTGTACTTTCAGTAATTGCATTAGAATCTGCAAATTCTATAAGATTTTTGTATACACACTTTTTAAAAGGCATAAGCCGAAAATCTTTGAATGCTTTTTACTATACCTGTTCTTATGCTAAACTTGATTATTCAAGATTCATGGGTATTACTGCAAAAATTGCCATAAGCTTAATTTCAGATTTTTATGCCGACGAACCTGTTTTTCTTTTAATTGACGACACTATTGTGCCCAAATCCGGCTGCAAATTTGAAGGTGTATCCAAACTTTTTGACCATTCGTATCATACAGGTTCAAAGTTTTTAAACGGACATTGTTTTGTAAGTTTAAGTATCTGTATTCCTGTTTCAAAAAACAGAAATATACACTATATGACTATTCCTCTTGGATATAAAATGTGGCAGAAAGAAAAATCTAAAATGGCATTGGCGGCAGATATGGTTTCACAAATAATGCCTGTCCTTTCCAATATAAACCAAGTAATACTTCTTTTTGACAGTTGGTACGCAAAAAATGATATAACTTCTCTTGTAAGCAAATATTCTAATTTAGACATAATTTGCAGTGCAAGATGTGACTCTGTACTTTATGATTTGCCGCCTGAAAAAACAGGCAAAAGAGGAAGACCGGCTAAACATGGAAAAAAACTTTCAATATATGATGATTTTGAACTTTCCGACGGCAAAATAGGCAATTATTTTATTGGTTATCGCAAAGTAATATCAAATATATTTTCAGACCTCACAATAATGGCTTATGTTACCGCTTCAAATAAAACCGGCAGCGGCAGAAGGCTTTTTTTGAGTACAATCAATCCGGCAGATATACATATTTCCTGTGCATGGCAGGAAAAAGCTCCTCTTAATCAAACGGGTAAAGAATGGATGTGTTATATACCTCTGTTTTTGTATTCATTCAGATGGAATATAGAGGTTGGTTATTATGAGCAAAAAACATTTTGGTCATTATTCAGTTATATGGTAAGAAGCAAAAGAGCAATAGAATTAGTCGTTAATCTTATAAATATTGCTTATTGCAGTATGAAAATACTTCCATATAAAGACAGCTTCTTTAACGATCATAGAAATGAAAGTGTACAGGAATTTCGTTTCTGTCTCAGCAAGGCAATAAAGGAACAAATATTTATTATCGGTTTCGTTAATTTTGTCGAAACCGATAATAAATCAAAAGATGTATTAGAACTGCTTAAAGAGCGTATTTTTTCAAAATCGGCATAGTGGTGAATCTGTAAAGTGGTGTATATTATAATAATTCGTAAAATTTTTGCTGCAAACCAATAAAAAATTTTTTTAATATATTAAAATTTATTATTCATTTATTGCTTTGCCAAGGCAATTTATTGGTTATAAACTTATTATACGAGGGGGTGTAAAATGGGAAAATTCAGTTTGACGGAAACAGAAAATGAAGTTATGGAATTTTTTTGGAACAATGAAGGTAAATTTGCTTTTGGAGAAATTTATGACTATTTTACAAAAGAAAAAAATAAAACATGGAAAAAACAAACTCTGCAAACTTATATAACTCATCTTATACAAAAAGGCGCTTTAGTAAATGAGAAAAAAGGCAATATGTATTTGTATTTTTTAAAAATAACTAAAGACGAATATATGCGGAAATGGACTAAAAATTTTTTAGATGAAACCTTTGACGGTTCGATAAAAAAATTTCTCTCCACTTTAAGCGGCGGAAACGGCTTAGACGAAAAAACTGTAACTGAACTAAAAGAGTTTTTAAACAATGATGAAGGATAATTTATGATAAAAAGTATTTTACTTGTTATGTCTTTATCAGGAACAGCAGTATTAATTCTGCAAATAATTACAAGTATAATTTTTAAAAAGATAATGTCCGCGAAAGCTAAATATTTTTTATTAAAAATATCAACAGTTTTTTATTTGCTGCCATTACCTTTAATTAAAAATTACTATATAGACTTATTTAGGAACTTAAACGGCAGTATGTTTAGTCTGCCGCAAGACAAAATTTATGTCACAGATGTGGCGTTAAACTCTGAATCCGGAAATTTTAATTTTTCCTTTGCTTTTACAATTATTATTATAGCATTGCTTATTGTTTATTTGATTGTTATAATAGCGCTTGCCTGGCAAATCATATTATTTTTTATTTTAAAATGGAAAATACGCAGATATTCTATTGAAATTCACGATAAAGATATAATATCAATTTTGGATAAGGAAAAAGCAAAACTTAAAATTAAAAGAAAAATATCGGTAAGATATTCCGTGGGTATTAAAACGCCGGTAACAACTGGTTTTGTTCATACTGTTATATTAATTCCAACAACAAAAATAACCGAAGAACAGATGACATGGATTTTAAGACACGAACTGACGCACATACATAATTGTGATTACATCTATAATTTATTATGTATTATCGCCGTTGCACTGCATTGGTTTAATCCTTTTGTATATCTGCTTTTTAAGCGGTTATATAATTTCAGTGAGCTTAACTGTGATGAAAGTATTGTCAAAAATTTAAGTAAAGAAGAAAGGCTAATTTATGGTAATACCATATTAGACTTTTCGGGTAAAACAAATAAAAACCGTCTTAACAAAGTAATGAGTGCCCTTGGAAACTCTAATAGAAAAATTATGAAAGAGAGGTTAATTATTGTGAAAAAATTTAATAAAAGAGGAAAATTTGAAAAAATTATTCAATCTGTTATAGTAGTATCTACTGTTTTTGTGAGTTCATTGACTGTTTTCGCTTACCAAGAGCCTGTTGTTGTAGTATATAAAAATCAAGATACTTCTAATGTTGATTTTATAGAGACATATGAATATTCTGTATCTGGAGAATTTGATAGTACAGAATATAAATTGCCTGATTTAAATAAAAATGAATTTGTTTCTTATTATACTATTGATGAGGACGGTACTATAAACAAAATTAGCAGAAATAAAGAAAAAGCGCCGTGTAATCATACTTATAAACCTGTTACCCATTTAAAACATATGTTAAATAGTACAGGCGGTTGTAAAATGGAGTATTATCACGCACAAAAATGCACAAAATGCGGTGTTACTATTGTAGGAACAAAGTACGATACAGAAACACACGAAAAATGTCCTCATTAACAATTTTTTATTTAATTATGATTGTAAAAATAAATGTTGTCATTGTTGCAGCATTTATTTTTTGCATTATTTTATTCATCTTCTTGTTCAAACTGCGTCAAAAATTCTCTAAGTTCCTCTATGATGAGTTTAATTTCCTCATCTGTATGAGTATAATAAAATGATGGAGGAAACAGACCGAAACATAGTCCGCCCATAAGTTTCCATTCTAAATCCATTCTTGTTAATTTGATTTTTAATTTAATTTTATCTATTACTTTTTTTTAAATATTTGACTGAATTTTCATAGGGTTACCTCTTTTTTTATAAGTTATTATTCCACGTTATTTTAATATCAGATTTATTGAAATTTAAGTCAGCAACCACCACTTCAAGTGGTGGTTTGATATTAGCCCTATAAGGGCTTTGTACTTGCGCGCCTAGAAGGCGGTATCACAAGCATTTTACTATCAATCGCTAAAGCGATTACTTTTTTACTCTTTTTTTGATTCCTCTTTCTGTTCAGATATATACTTTTTAATTGCTTCTTCTGTTATATTTCCAACTGTTGATACATAATATCCTCTTGCCCAAAATGTTCTGTCCCACTTACTTCCCAATTCGGGATGTTTATCAAATATCATCAAGGCACTTTTCCCTTTCAGATATCCTAAGAATTCAGATACACTTAACTTTGGCGGTATTGATACACACATATGTATATGATTTGAACATACTGCTCCTTCTATAATTTCTACTTTTTTGTACTCGCATAATTTTCTTAAGATTTCTCTTATATCTTTTTTCAGCCGTCCATATATAACTTTTCTTCGATATTTTGGAATAAAAACTATATGGTATTGGCATTTCCACTTTGTATGTGATAAACTTAAATTGTTCATTACTGCCTCCTATGCTTGAATATGGCTTGTGATACCATTTTCATTATAGCATAGGAGGCTTTTTACCCGTACACCCACTACTGTTTATTCCGTTCTCCCCAGCTTAGCTGGGGGATTAAGATTTTCATTTATTCCTTAATCAATTAAAAAATCAACAAAATGAGAAAATCTATTTTATAAAGTACGCCTTTTTAAAAGGGATTTATTAATAGAGAGGATTGTACAAAATATTTAAATTTTATATAATGTTCTTGCATATTTATATAATATTATGTATAATAAAGGTGGGTTTTTTAAATCTTCAATTTTTTTCAATAAATTGTACAATATTGAAAAAATGGAATAATTTAGAAATTAGGTGTTTTTGAATTTTTTTGCTCTGTAAAAAAAAGTAGTCATAGGCATATTACAAGCCTCAGCGGCTTCTTTAACAGACAATTCTTTGTTTACCCATTTTTTATAGACGGACATAAAATTAGGCGGCAGTTCTTTAGGCGGTCTGCCGAATTTAACGCCTTTAGCCTTTGCGGCGGCTATTCCCTCAGCTTGTCTTTGTTTTATATTATCTCTTTCACTTTCAGCGACAAAACTTAAAACCTGCAATACAATGTCACTTAAAAAGGTTCCCATTAAGTCTTTTCCCCGTCTTGTGTCAAGTACAGGCATATCAATAACGAAAATATCAGCTTTTTTTATTTTTGTTATCATTCTCCATTGTTCAAGAATTTCAGCGTAGTTTCTTCCAAGCCTGTCAATACTTTTGATTATTATTAAGTCATTTTCTTTTACAGCTTTAAGCATTCTTTTATATTGTTTTCTGTCAAAATCTTTTCCGCTTTGTTTATCCATATAGATGTTTTTTTCAGGAACATTATACTCATTTAAAGCAATAAGCTGTCTGTCCTCGTTCTGTTCCTTTGTGGAAACTCTAATATATCCATATATCATAAATTAAAATCCCTCCTATATATGAACAGGCAGTCCTGCGATATTTATTATAAAATAAAAAAGACTTCTATATATAATCCCCAAGCAAGATTGTAAAATACAGAAGTCTTTTTGTTTAT
>CATLIG010000101.1 GCA_949948985.1 uncultured Clostridia bacterium
TCATCATTTCTTACCATACCTGTTAATTTTTTTTAAAACCTTATCAAGTAAACTTACACCGTTATCATCTTTTTTGGACCACACTGTGAAATAATAGTAAACCAATTTCCAGTTTGGAAAATCAGACAATATAAGCATTTTATTCAAAGTTTTTCTCCAGATGAAAATATTTCTCCAGATGAGGCACATAAGATTGCGGCAGAGCTTGTTGAGAGCTGGAATAAATTTAAAGTTGATGTTGTCTACGTTTCAGACGAAAACGGTATTGATATTAAATTCAGTATATAACCATAGTTACAGTGCTCTGATGGGCGTTCTTATGACAAAGACAACTCTTTTATTATCTGTAACTTTATGTAAAGATCGATAAATTTATGGAATTAGTGATTTTTAATTTTCGGCAATTCAATTTTAACTGTAAATCCATTATTATTTATTGCTTGAAATTTGCCATCATGTACGCTAATAATTTTGTATGCCATAGGTAGTCCAAGACCATGAGAGGTTTTTGGAATTTCTGAAATGCGTTTTATTACTTCGGTTGAAACTCCATTTCCATTATCACATATATTTAAATAAACTGTTTTGTTGTCGCTGTATTCTATAATAGTAATTGAACAACCATTTTTATTATGAGTAATGCTATTATTTATAAGATTAAATACTGCCCTTTCTATTAGATTTTTGTCTGATAACACAGTTGCTTTTTCGTCATACAATTCAAGTTCTATTTTAAAACGATCCGATAACCCACTGTTTATAATATCTGTTACAATTTTTCTAAGTAATGGGCAAATACGAACATTAATTTTTTTTGATGGTTGCATATCATATTCAAGTGAAGATATCAAGTTTAAATCCTCTATCAGTTTTTTTATTTTTATTCCCTGATTAGTTATAGTCTTTACTTTATCTTTATTTTCGTTTGATAGTTCGTGGCTTTCAGAGAGAAACTCAGAATTTCCTATAATCAAAGATAAAGGAGTTCTTATATCGTGGGATATCCCAGCAATCCAATTTAAACGTGCATTGTCACGCTTTAATAAAATGGCATTTTTTCTTTCTATCGTGGCGGCTGTTTTGTTTATACTTTCAGAAATATCTTTAAATATTCCTCTTTCTTTTAAATTAACATTTTTTTCCTGTCTTAAATCATCTATACCTTTGATTAATATATAGATGCGACGATATAATGTTATTCCAAAAAAAAATGCTAGAATTGTCGCAAGACATAAATTAATAGACAGTATTCCAAGTAGTCTTTGCGGAAGAGTATCGAACCATTCCATTGAATACTCAATGTTATACTTACCTACAGCGTTTTTAGGATAACCCAGTACCAGAAGACCAAAATCTTCTGTATTTACATAAACAGGATAATCATTTAAAAACCAACGAGTCATTCTAGCAATATCATTTATTGAATATTTTGAGGGAATATCATCAGGTTTATTTTTACTCCATATAACATTGCCGTTTTCGTCTATAAGAATACACCAGCAATTATAAGGAACGATTTTTTTGTCATTTAATTCAAAACCTTTTTCTGTTTTTGACAATGAATTTGATACACTGTCAAGTATTTTATGAGGTGAATTTTCGTACTTATACATATTATCACTGCCGATAATAGCTGTTCCAATAAAATTTATTATAAGAAGAATTGTTGCTATAATTGCCGCTGTAAATGTAAAGTATATAAATATTTTAAAAATTGTTTTATTCATTTTCTGTCACCAGTTTATATCCCAATCCTTTTACCGTTATCAGATGTTTTGGTTTTGATGGTTCTGTCTCAATTTTTTTTCTGAGCCTGCGTATGTGTACCATAAGTGTGTTTTCATAGCCATAATAATCTTCTCCCCAAGCTGTCATACAAAGTGTATCATTTGTTACTATACGGTTTTTATTTTCCCATAATTTTTTCAATAATATAAATTCTTTTGCTGTAAATTGTATATATTTGTTTCCATTTTTTATTGACGCTGTTTCAAAATCTATAATTTTTCCTGATAACTCAAAAGTTTTTTGGTTAACGTTTATTTTATATACTCTTTTCATTACCGCATTTATTCTCAAAATAAGCTCTTTTGGCAAAAAAGGTTTTGCAATATAATCGTCTGCCCCAAGTCCTAATCCTTTAATTCTATCATCAGCTTCACCCCGTGCTGTCAAAAATATAACAGGAGATTTTGAGAATTTGTGTAGGTCTTCAAATAGAGAAAAACCATCTCCGTCAGGTAAATTTATATCAAGTAAAAATAATGATATGGACTGTTTTTGTACTATTTTTATAGCTTCAGAGCAGTTTTTTGCTGTATATACATTATAAAAGCCATCATTATATAAAATATCCGAGAGCATTAATAATAAATCCGGTTCATCATCAACTATTAAAATTTTCTTGTTTTTTACTTCCTGCATTTTTATCACCTATAGTAAATTCTTTAAATATATTTTATCATAAAATACATCAATTATAAAGAATAAAAAAAATTTAAGGTTTATGTAAGGTTAAATTAAGTTTAATGACAGATTCGTCTGTTAAATTATTTCTAATCTTATAATACACTTATATATAGAAAGGAAGCAGTGAAAATGAAAGAAATTGTAAAAACAAACGGACTCTCTAAAAGATATAAAGATGTTCTTTCGGTAAATAGTCTTGATATGAATGTTAAAGAAGGGCATATATACGGGTTTCTAGGCCCTAACGGTGCGGGAAAGTCTACAACTTTAAAAATGCTTTTGGACTTAGTAAAACCTACTGCTGGTGAAATAGATATTTTTGGTAAACGATTAAATTCAAAAACACGAATAGAAATTCTTGCCAACATTGGTTCTCTTATTGAGTCACCTTCATATTACGGACATCTTACAGCTGCTGAAAATTTGAGAATTTTACAAATTCTTTTAGATGTTTCTCCAAGTAATATTAATGAAGTGCTTCATATCGTAAGGTTAGACCGTCAGCATAGTAAAAGGGTATCCTCTTATTCTTTGGGAATGAAACAGCGTTTAGGACTTGCGGGAGCGTTATTGTCATTTCCTAAACTTCTTATACTTGACGAACCTACAAATGGTCTTGACCCTGCCGGTATTCAGGAAATGCGTGAGTTAATACGCTCATTGCCTGAGAAGTATGGAATGACTGTAATTGTTTCGAGCCATCTGCTTTCAGAAATTGACCAAATGGCAGATGATATAGGAATTATAGCGAATGGAAAAATGATGTATCAAGGACCTTTGAATTTGCTCCACGAAACAGATAATACAAAAAATCTTGAAGAGATTTTTCTAAATCTGACAGGAAAGGAGTCAAGCTTATGATAAAATTGTTAAAATGTGAATACAAAAAAACACGCAGAAAATATATACTTTTTACCGCTCTTTTAATAACAATAATACAGTTATGCTGGGCACTTTATGGTAATTATACAGAGTTTTCAATCAAAAACGGATGGATGATGTTTTTATATCAGCTTCCTCTTGTAAACGCTATATTTATGCCATTATTGTCGATTATCGTGTCCTCACGTTTATGCGATATGGAGCATAAAGGTTCAATGTTCAGAAAAATTTTAGTAATTGCAGAAAAAGGTAAAATTTATGACGCTAAACTAATTTATGGTTTTTCAATTATATTTTTTTGCAATATTTTAAATTGGTGCGTAACAATAATTTTCGGATATATAAAAGGTTTCAGCGGAGATGTGCCTATAATACTTTATTTACTTTATCTGCTGTTTACTGTTGTCCCGACATTTGCGGTATATATTTTTCAACATACAATATCACTGCTTTTTAAAAATCAGGCAATCACATTTTTTGCCGGAGTTATAGGGACTTTTTGCGGATTATTTTCAATGTTTCTTCCTCAGATTCCAATACTGCGCAAATCATTTATATGGGGTTATTATGGTGTACTGCAATTTGTGGGTCTGTTCGGATGGACAAAAGAAGAAAGATATTTAAACGCATATTTTGAGATAATGGATATTGATTGGATATTCTTTACTATTCTTATTGCAATATGTATTGTTATGTATGTAATTGGGAAAAAATTATTTTGCGGAAAAGAGGTTTGAATTATGCTTATTAAATTATTAAAGGCTGAAAGATTAAAATTAAAGCGTTCTCCTATATGGCTTGCGTTTTTAATTATGCCTATTATTCCGGCAATTTTAGGAACATTAAATTATAGCGCAAATATTGAATTATTGAAAAGTGAATGGTATAGTTTATGGACGCAACATACACTTTTTACATGTTATTTCTTTTTGCCGATTATGATAGGAATTTATTGTGCATATATAATGAGAATTGAATATAATAATCATAATTGGAACAAAGTATTTACTATGCCAGTTAATAGAATGATGATATTTATATCTAAGCTCATTACATCTTCATCAATAATTTTAATAAGTGAAATATGGATATGTATTCTGTTTATAATATCTGGTATAATCGTAGATATACAGGCTGTACTGCCTTTAAAATCAATACTGATATGGTGTTTGTTTGGAACTCTTGGCGGAATAGTAATGGCGGCTGTTCAGCTTACGTTTTCATTATATATAAAAAGTTTCGCTATACCTGTTGGAATTGCTCTTGTAGGCGGAATTTCCGGACTTGCTTTTCTTGCTAAAAATTTTGGACATATATGGCCTTATTCTCTTATGGCATATGGTATGAATTCAAATTCACCACAGAAAATTATTGAAAGCGGATATATCTTATTTATGTTTATTTGTATCGTATATATTATTGCATTTATATTAATAGGCAGTTTTATTATGAGCAAAAAAAATATATAATGACTGTTAAAATTTCATTTTTCATAATATGAATTATTAATAATAAAGTTATTACTTATAAATTTATAATAAACTAAAGTAAATGTCAATTTTCATAAATCAGAAAGTTGACATTTTTTTGATACCCTGATTTTATGTTATAAACCATTTAAGACATAATTTGCTTAATACTAAGATAGATTAACTTAATTTTCTAAATAAAAATTGAGTGAAAATTCATTTATAGTTATCTATAAACAGTATTTCTAATTATGTTATTTTTATAAGTTTTTATTCTTAAGAATTTTTAAATTTGTATTCTACAAAAAGGGTAGCTGAGAATAGTCAGTGCAGGGGAAGCATAGATTCCTTTGTTATGATTTTTTATAATTCTAAAATTGCAAAAATCATCAGTTTTCTGAGAGAAGCCCTCGGCAGAGCGCAACGCACCACGAAAGTGGTGTATAGTTGCGCCCTTGCTTTGCAGGGACTTTTTTATAATTTCTTATTATGTGATTTTTTGTGTTATTATCTTGACTAAAAGATAGATATTTTACTTTACACCACTTTACAGATTTTTAAAATAAAAAAGCATAAAGGTACTTCCTATAGTATAATAAATTTGCCAACAAATTATAGAAAGGAAGTAACCTCATATGCCAAACTTATTATACAACAAAAACTCATTGATTGGAATACTTAAAAATTATTTTTATTTATATTTTGAAAGTTTTCCTGTCGGTACAGCCGAAAATCTTTTTATGTTTGTACTTTCTGTAATTGCGTTAGAATTCGCAAATTCTATAAGATTTTTGTATACACACTTTTTAAAAGGTATAAGCCGAAAATCTTTGACTGCTTTTTATTATACCTGTTCTTATGCTAAACTTGACTATTCAAAATTTATGAACATTACCGCAAAAATTGCCATAAGTTTAATTTCAGATTTTTATGCCGACGAACCTGTTTTTCTTTTAATTGATGATACTATTGTTCCTAAATTTGGCTGTAAATTTGAAAGTGTATCTAAATTTTTTGACCATTCATCTCATACAGGGGCAAAGTTTTTGAATGGACATTGTTTTGTAAGTTTAACTATATGTATTCCTGTCTCAAGAAACGGAAAAATACACTATCTATCTATACCTCTTGGATATAAAATGTGGCAAAAAGAAAAATCTATAAGCAAACCAATAAAAAAATAAACAGGCAAACTTCAAAAAACTTGATATATCAAAGAATTTTTTTGTTGGTTTGCATTAAAAATTTTGCGAATTGATATAAAATGGCATTAGCGGCAGATATGGTTTCACAAATAATGCCTGTCCTTTCGAATATAAACCAAGTAATACTTCTTTTTGACAGTTGGTACGCAAAAAATGATATGACGTCTATTGTAAGTAAATAT
>CATLIG010000102.1 GCA_949948985.1 uncultured Clostridia bacterium
GAGTGGGAATGATACCCCAAAATGCCAAAACCTGCATAGATTAAGGCTTTTTAAGGTATTAAATGCTGTGCTGATACTAATTTGATACTGTTTATTGTTACGGCAGATAAAATAATATCAGTTATAAAAATACCACTGAAAACGACAAAGTTTTCAGTGGTATTTTTGCGTTTATCAAGATTTTTCTTTGTCTGAATTAAATTTATCAGTATCACGTTTAAAACGTTTTATTTCTGATTTTGGATAAGTATAACGCCATTGGTCATATTGTTCTTGTGTTATTTCATCATCTATTAGTTTTTGTTTTTCTTCCTGCCAGGAGTTAAGCATTTCAAACATAGATGAATAACATTTATGATGTTTATTTAAAGATATACAAAGTTCACCGTCGATTTTATTTATTTTTAAGCCGTAAATATCTTCAAGCGCAAAAAGAGTATGCATTAAGCCTGTATAAGTATCAATATCAGGAACATTAAGGGCGGCAGGTGAAATATCAAGAATAGAAGCAAGAGATTTAGTTAAATCTTCTTTTGGTATTCTTTTTTCGGATTCGTACTGAGCAATGCGTACATCGGCGGCACGTTCTGAAAAGCCTATATTCTGTCCCAACTCTTTTTGAGTTAGATTTCTAAGATTACGAAAAAATTTAATTCTTTGACCAATAGCCATAATTATGCACCTCATATATTAAACTTTTTTATTTAGTATATCATATAATTTGGCGAAATGCAATATAAATTAAGCGAAATTGTTTAATAATTTTTTATAAAAACCTCTTTACATAAGCAAATAAGTTTAGTATAATATAATTATAAACTAAGCAAATAAGTTTAGAAAAAATTTAAAGGAGGATTTTATTTATGGAAAACAATTTATTTATGCGTGCTGATGAAGTAGCCAAAGAACTTGGAGTTTCTAAGGCTTATGCTTATAAATTAATCAAAAAACTTAACGGAGAGTTAAAAGCGAAAGGCTATCTTACAATTAACGGCAGACTTAATCGTGAGTATTTTTTTGAAAAAGTTTATAAGAAAATTATGTAAAGGAGATGTGATAAATGCCTGCGTATAAGGATAAAAAAACAGGAAAATGGTATGCTTCATTTTATTTTTCAAACTGGAACGGAGTTCGTGAAAAGAAAATGAAGCGTGGCTTTCAAACCAAAAAAGCGGCTCTTGAGTGGGAAAGAGAATTTTTGAGAGAATCAAAAGCAGATCTTGATATGAAATTTGAAACTTTTGTGGGATTATATGTTTCCGATCTCAAACAAAGATTAAAAGAAAATACTTTTATTACAAAGGAAAATATAATTTATAAAAAGATACTTCCGTTCTTTAAAGATAAAAAAATAAATGCTATAACCGCAAAAGATGTAATTAAGTGGCAGAATCAAATTATGGCTTATCGTGATGAAAACGGTAAAGGATATTCGCCAACGTATTTAAAGATAATTCATAATCAGCTTAGCGCTATATTCAATCACGCTGTACGTTATTATGATTTAAAGTCTAATCCCGCCGCAAAAGCAGGTCATATGGGTGAAAAAGAAGGAGCCGAAATGCTTTTTTGGACTAAAGAAGAATATACAAAATTCTCTGATGAAATGCTTGATAAGCCTTTATCATTTTATTCATTTGAGGTCTTGTATTGGTGTGGTATTCGTGTAGGTGAACTTCTTGCTTTAACTCCAGAAGATTTTGATTTAGAGAAAGGATTGCTTCGTATTAATAAATCATATCAGCGTATTGGTAAAAGAGATGTAATCACAGAACCGAAAACAAAGAAAAGTAACCGAATAATCAAAATGCCAAAATTTTTATGCGAGGAAATAGCGGAATATCTTAAAACACTTTATGGTATTAAGTCAAACGACAGAATGTTTGCTGTAACAAAAAGTTATCTTCACCACGAAATGACACGAGGAGCAGCGGCGGCGGGAGTAAAGAGAATTAAAATTCACGGACTTCGTCATAGTCATATAAGCCATTTAATAGATTTAGGATTTTCAGCGGTTGCGATAGCGGACAGAGTAGGACACGAAAGTATAGATATTACGTACAGATATGCTCATCTGTTTCCGTCAAAGCAAATTGATATGGCTAATAAACTTGATGACGAAAGGAATGATTCAAATGCTGAAAGCGTTAGATAAAAAGGGAAGATGGCGTAATATAACTGTTGCGTTCAGAGTATCTCAGGAAGAAAATGAGGACTTGAATAATCGTGTTAAACTTTCAGGACTTACAAAACAGGATTATATTATGAAACGTTTATCAGAACGTGACATAGTTGTTCAAGGCAATACAAGAGTTTTCAAAGCGTTGAGAAATAAAATGACTGAAATTTTGGAGGAATTAAAAAGAATTGAAAATGGCACTAACATCAGTGAAGAACTGCTTGAAACAATAAAGATTGTCGCTAAGACCTATAACGGTTTGGAAGAAAAATAAAAAAGTCCCAAAGCGCCTGGAAAACATTTTGGGACAGGGAATGTGGTAAAATACCACATAACTTAATAATTATATTTTACCACATTCCTGTTGAATTTTCAATAGGAGGATTAATATTATGACAAAATTAAAACTGATAAATATGCAGGATATAAAAGTTGAGGAAGTTGAATGGCTTATATATCCTTATATTCCATACGGAAAAATTACGATAATTCAAGGCGACCCCGGCGAGGGAAAAACAACACTTGTACTTCAAATTATTTCAAAACTTACAAAAGGTGAAAATGTAATAGAAAATCAAGAAAATGAAGTTACCGAGGCTATAAATGTAATTTATCAGACAGCAGAAGACGGCTTAGGAGATACAATAAAACCAAGACTTATTTCAGCAGGTGCTGATTGTTCAAAAATAACTGTAATTGATGATAAAGATACTCCGCTTACAATGCTTGACAAAAGACTTGAAAAAGCTGTTGCGGAAACAAAGGCAAGACTTGTAGTTTTAGACCCTATACAAGGTTTTTTGGGTCCTAATATTGATATGCACAGAGCAAATGAAATCCGTCCTGTTATGAAGCATATATCAGAGCTTGCGGAAAAATATCGCTGTGCCGTTATCTTAATCGGACATATGAATAAATGCAGTTTAAGCAAATCCACATATAGAGGTTTAGGCTCTATTGATTTTCAGGCGGCAGCAAGAAGTGTTTTGATTGTAGGAAGAATTAAAGATGAACCCGAAATAAGGGCTGTATGTCAGGTTAAAAATTCACTTGCTCCCGAAGCAAAGTCTATTGCTTTCAGGTTAAGTAAAAACTGCGGATTTGAGTGGATTGGAGAATATAATATTACGGCTGACGATTTGCTGTCTGGTTCTTCAAAAGGTGCAAAGAAAAAAGCCGCTGTTGATTTTCTTGAAAATCTGCTTGCAGACGGTCAGGTAGCTCAAACAGAAATAATGAAATTAGCTGAAGAAAATGATATATCACAAAAAACATTGAGAAATGCAAAAGAAACGTTAGATATAAAGTCAAAAAAAGTCGGAAACCAATGGTATTGGAAATTATAATTCTATAAATGAAGATGGCAAGATGCCCTATTATATAAAAAGGGGCATCTTGCCATCTTGAAAGGAAGTGATAACATATGAAAAATTTACAAATAACAGAAGAATTGTTTTTTAAACTTTTTAAGTATCATTTCAGTGATATGTTTGAACTTGATGAAAAAGAAATAATTGAACTTGAAAAGGAAATCCGGAGAGAAATTCAAATTAAACTTGATAAAATGGCAATACGTGAATATTATACAGCTTATAAAACCGCTGAAACTGAACAGGAGCGTGAAGCGGCACGCATAAAATATCTTGATGAAAGAGGAGTGCCTAAAGATTTTAGATGGTAATTTCTGTTTAACATATATAACAGGAGCGTGGCACGCTCCTGTATAAATAATTAAGAGATAAAATTTTTTACACGAGCAAATAAATATATCTGTGGACAGGTAAGCCCTCGGAAGAGCGCAAAGGCGCTTTTGATAGGAACTGTCAAAAGTGCTTTTGCGTTACTTTCGGCGAAAGTAACAAAGCTTACTATGTTGGAATAAAATAAAATTTACTAAAAGGGAGGAATAATTTATTTGGAAAGAACAATCAGCGGTATGATGGGAAAAGGTTCTGTTAATCATAACACAAGAACTTTTACAGCAAAAAATGTTGACAAAGAGCGAAGTAAGTATAATTTGGAATTTTGCAATTATGATATAAAACAAGTATATCATAAATTGTTTGATGAAGCATTAGAAAGATATAACGCTAAACAAAAACGAAACGACCGAAAAATTGATAATTATTATGAAAAAATAAGACAAGGCAAACAAGAAAAGCTATTTTATGAAGTTATTTTTCAAATAGGAAATAAAGATGATATGAATGCAAAAACAGATTATGGAAAGTTAGCGAAAAAAATTTTATGTGAATTTATGGAACAGTTTCAGAACAGAAATTCTAACTTGTATGTATTTTCAGCACATCTTCATATGGACGAGGAAACTCCTCATCTGCATATTGATTTTGTTCCTTTTATTTGCAACAGCAGACGTGGACTTGATACCAGAGTTTCACTTAAAGGAGCTTTAGGAGAACAAGGTTTCAAAGGAGGAGCAAGAGGAGCGACTGAATGGAATCAGTGGATAGAATCTGAAAAACAGGAACTTTCAAAAATTATGGAACGGTATGGAGTAAAATGGAAACAGTTGGGAACACATAACAAACATTTGTCTGTACTTGATTTTGAAAAACGGGAAAGAGAAAAGGAAGTTGCTGTTTTAGAAAAAGAAATAGCCAGCGGTCATAAGGAACTTGAAGATGTTATATTTAAACAAGAAAAAGCAGAGGAAAATATAAAACAGATAATATACAAGGGCGAGGCAATCCAACAGACAAATAACAAACTTTCTGAAGAAAATATATTTTTAAAAGCTCAAAATGATAATTTAGAAGATGAAAAGAAAAAATTACAAGATAACAATCAAAGATTAGGAAAAGAACAGGAAAAATTACAGATACAACTGGAAAAAATGGTAAACTCAAAGAAAGTTATGGAACGTAATGTAAGAGCTTATGACGAAGAACCGCAATGGCAGCTTCCTGAAGCAGGTACTTTTATGAGTGCCAAGTCTTATCGTAATAAAACAGAACCTTTAATAATTAGGTTCAAAGAAGTTGCAAAAAATCTTACAGTCAAATGTGTAAATCTTATGGAACAGGATAGGTACTTAACAGATAAAGTAAAAAGCCAGGAAGAAAATATAAAATTTATGAAAGGTAAAATTAAACAACAGGAGGAAAAAATAAAACAATTACAAGAAAAAGCAGACGATTTAGAGTTTGTAAGACAATATATAGGAAGAGATAAAATTGATATGATAATTTTAAATGAAATAAAATCAGAGGATATTAAAAAAAGTATGAAACAGCATAATAGGAGTATATAAATTAATAAATAGAAATTAATAATTTTTATATCATTTAACCGTCCAATAAATAGTAAAGGGCGGTTTATTTATTAAAAAATGAGATATTTTATAAAAAAATGTCTTGACAAAAGTACAACAGGGTGTTATATTATTTAACAAACAACACTATGTCGTACATTAAAAAGGAGGTACTATAATGCAAAAAATATCTGATGCCGAATTTGAAATTATGAAAATTGTTTGGGCAAACGAAGAAAAGACAACTCTATTTCCTTATTTGATGAATAAATTAGAGGATAAAGGAAAATCGTGGCAAAAAAATACGCTCATTACGCTTTTAAGACGTCTTATCAATAAAGGTTTTTTAAAAGCAAACAAAATTGGACGTCAAAATGAATATACTCCTCTTGTATCTGAAATTGACTATCAAACAGCACAAACTCAAAATTTTTTGGAAAAGATTTATGAGGGAAGTGTAACAGGGCTTGTTTCAAATTTGATTTCAGGTGATTTGCTGGAAAACAACGAATATGAGGAATTGAAGGCACTGCTGGAGAAAGGAAATACAAAAAAATGAATATATTTATGAAAATATTCCTTTCTATGTCTTTTACCGGTTCCTTGTTTATTTTATTAATTTTTATATTTAAGCATTTTTTAAAAAACAGAATCAGCAGAAAGTGGCAATATTATATTTGGCTTGTTGTTATTATACG
>CATLIG010000103.1 GCA_949948985.1 uncultured Clostridia bacterium
TCTTCCAAATATACTTTAATTAAAATTATCATTAATATCTTTCAAAATAGTACAATCATATACTTTTCTAAGTATATGATTGTAGCATACCTCATATACATAAATAAAAGCCTGTAATATTCAAATAAGAAATAATATTGTTTCTTATTTGAATATTATAACATTTTTAGAAATAAAAGTAAACAAATTTATTATAAAAATAAATATATTTGATAACAATATTTGTGAAGTTCCCAATTCACACCCACTATCATTTGACTAAATAAAAAGGTTTATTTAATGAAGCACTTTTTATAGTATTACCTTTATTTGCGCACAAATTTTTACGGCTAATTGCTATTATATTTATTGTTTCCGTTTCAAGCTCAGAAACCCACTGAAACTCTTGTGTCAATTCTTCTTTTATTTTTAGTTGTCTGCATAAATATATTTCCCTTTATCACACTCACCTCAAAAAAATTAAAATATGATATATAATTTTACAAAAACGATTTTTATAATACATTTTTTGTAACCATAACGGTAAATTTTCTGTAATATTAAATTCCTCTTTGATTACATCGTGTTCTGCTGATTTGGTATTAAGTCTATTTTCCATAATTTTCATCACCTCCATTCTACCCTTCTTTAACCTATAAACCCACACTTACTGCCATTTATCCCCTACACCTGTTTCCAACTATCATCACATTCCGTAGCAAAATAAAAATGCTCTCCGTAATCCTCGATACTATCTTACGTCATTTTTAACCCATTATTTTTGGCAGTTTCAACAACATCTCTTATCAGTTTCTTTCTCTTTTCAAAATAGGCTTCAACATTTATCGGAATACTGTATTTTGTAAGAAATATCACATAATTCATATTGTCATAAAAGCCGCTGAGGTCAAAATCAACTTCCGTAACTCCGTCAATTTTCAAAAGTTCAGACTCAAATTTCTGAACTTTATCTAAAATTTTAAATTTTTCCGCTGTATTTCGGTCTCTCTCTTTCATTTTCATCAACCTCCCATTAAATTTTCCGCAGCACAAAAAAACGCAAATATCTTTAAACTGCTTCTTTTGACGTGAAAAGCATAGAACACGCCGCACGCTTCATATCAGCGCGCAAAAGCCTTATTTATTCCCCGCAATTACCCATATTCCAAGCTATTCAGGTAGTTTATTCCGTTGTAAACTCCCTCAATTCGGGCATTATACAAGCAGGTCAGTAAATATGCCTTTTTCCGAACAATCTGATGTTTCTGCTCTTTAAACTTGCCTATGGTATACACAATCATTCCGTAATCAACTTTTGAAAGCACTGATTTAACGACAGACGCAGGCTTATCCTCACCGCCTATTTTGATTGCCGGTAAATCTGACAACAGCGTTTCCGTGATTATAAAGACCAGTGAATCCACTTCGTCCTTTTCAGCCAGTCCGCCGGAAATCAAACGGGCATAGTTCACCTGTCGTTTTATGTAATTCTCAATCTGTTTCTGTTTTTCGTATGTGTCAGTAAGGGTATTTATGGCATTTTGAGTAGTTTCAGGGTTATCAGTAATACCACTATCGCAGTAAGAGTCACAGTCATAGTCACTGTCAGCGTCACTGTCACCGTCATAGTCACTGTCATTTTCAGTATTACCAAAAAGACATGACATTGACTTTGACACTGACTCATTATTACTAAACTCAGTATTATTATATTTATTATTATTAGCTGCTGTTTTGCGGTAGTCTAGACTTCCATTTTGCGGTAGTCCAGACTTCTCATTTGCGGTAGTCTGGACTTCCATTTTACGGTAGTCTAGACTTCCATTTTGCGGTAGTCTAGACTTCTCGTTTACGGTACTCTCATTTTCTTGTTTTGAGAAATCTGAATTACCGTTTTCACAATTTTCCGAAAAATTATTGTTACTTTCTTCACAATTACTGTCTTCAACTGTAAAAAACTTTTTAATATAAATCCTTGCGGGCTTCCCCTGCCCTTGCCTTACACGTTCTATGAGATTTATATTTTCCAGTTCCGATATAATTTTACCTCCCTTTGTATGTCCGCAGTTCATGTAATTTTGAATATCGTCTAACGTAAAATATATGTAAATTCGGTTATTATCATCACGCCATTCATTCTTCACAGATAATCCCATACGGTCAAGCATTAAACCGTACAAAACTCTCGCATCATTGGATATTCCTTTAAATTTAGGCTCTGTAAATAAAATTTTAGGTATTCGGTAAAATGTGTACTGTGAACCCTCGTTTCCGTAATAATAATCACTCTTAAATTCCATAATATCACCCCTTGCGTATATTTCTTCTTTAAGTATTCTCTGATTGTTTTAATAATAAATTGTTGTTCTCACTGTTTTATCAATTCTTTCAACACATTCGGAAATATATCCCATATTACCTTTTGCCTTTTCATATTCTTCCTGTGTCGCTCTTCTGACTACTATCCTATACGCTCCTTTACTGTCGGCTCCGCACCCTTTCATATAAGGAAAAATACTTTTTATCACCGCAAGTTTACAATTTGGCTCTGCACGTTTCTCCGGCGGCAAATGAGCTATTGCGTTTCTTATGGCAACCTCCTTTATAAGCTCTTCCTCATAATTTTCCTCGTCAACAGCCTTTTTTAATTCAGGATAATCGTCAATCGTAACTAATTTTCCTTTTCTATCGCCTTTGTATGTACCTTTGCTTACCTGCTTTCCTATGTAAGAACCGCTCAATCTGTATTTCTTTTCAGATAAATAAGCCATTCTCCCAAAAAACAGCCAGCAAGCTATAAATCCCGCTAATCCTCCGACAGCCGTCATTGGTAATGTAAGAACTATTCCCCACATTATCCAGTCCGCAGCTTCTCCTTTGTTTCCTTTCATATTAATTCCGCTCCTTTCTCAAAGTCCGTAACACTCTATTACATCCTCATAGTCTTTATCATAATAATCATCATCTGTAGCTTTCCATACAGTTATTTCAGCTTTTTCACTTCCATTAAAATCTTTGTATTTATTGAATATTTTTCTGTACGCCTCGTTTTTGTTTTCCACAATAACAATTCCTCCGGCGTCTCCCTCGTTTACACTGTATCTCCAAATATTTTTTAACATAATCATTCCGCCTTTCTTAATCCTTTACGCAATATTTCTTAAATAATCATCCGCTGTTATTAATCCTGTATAAACCGCATAAATTACCGGGATTTCATTTGCGTTCGCTAATTTCCAAAAATCATCATCCGGCATACAATCAAATTTTTTTATTGTTTCGTCCAGTTCCTTTGAGTATTCCGAGGTCATTGCCGAAATAATTCTGTCACCGTCTTTAATTTCTGATAAATATGGATAATTTTTTGTAAAATCTGATTTACTCATATTTATTCCTCCATTCTTTTATGTTTTGTAATTTAACAAACTTTTACAATATTTCCGTTACAATCTATAAACGACTGTATAATTTTTTCAGCGTCTTTCCACGACACAATTTCGCTTACATATTCATATTCCGACTCATCCGTTTTATTGCTAAAAGCACATTCTGCAATAATCCAGTCTGATTCCAATTCACTTAAACCCTGACTTTTCATATCTGAAATACTGTCATATAAATCACTTACAGCAATTTCAATATCACTTTCCGACATTTCAGAAATATCTATTGTATCAGATACGACTACAAAATTATCCGTATCATCTTTTGCGTTATCCGCTTTTTCATCACCTTTACAGGTATCAAGCCAAATCGCCTGAATAAAGCAGTATTTTCTCTTCCCTATGTATTTACAGCACAGCATAGAATCGTTTTCTATAAGTTCAAATCCATTCTTTAAATTCAACATAATAACCGCCCCTTTTTGTCTATAGTTAAACATATTTAATAATCATATCCCGAAGCAATATCATCAAGTATTTCAACAATTTCTGCTATTTCATTACTCATTTCCGTCAAATCTCCTATTGCATAAAGAATATCAGTTAATTTACTGTACGCTTTCCCTCCGCTTTTTGTAAACGGTTCTCTTGTTCCGTCATCATAAATTTTAATTTCTTTTAAAAACGGTTTTTTACTTCCTAAAACGTTTAAAATATCCTCTAAAGTTTTCATAATATTTTCACTTCCTCTTTTTTTAGTCTTTCTTCAATTTTGAAGTTTTCAATATGTTCAAAGTTTTTTTCTTATTTTTTTATCTATTCTAAAAACATATAATCCTCTTTCTTCAGCTACTAATTAATTAACTCAAATCCGCAGTGACAAAATCCTGTTACATCTGATAAATAATCAGAAATATCATCTTCATCTGTCATACCTTCCGGCAGTTCAATTTCTGTTGGTAATTGCTTGTGCAGTTCTCTATCTGCATCAGTATCCCACTTAATACAAGTTGCTTTCATATCATTCACCTTTACCTTTCATTTTCCTGAATAAAGTCTTGCTTTTATCTGTATTTGCAAATTGCTTTGTGACAAATCAAATTACTTCCCGCTACATATATACTTTCTTGATCTCATTATCCGTAAGTCCTATTGTTCCATCTAAAAGATTACACAAAGCATTATACTGTTCGTTTTCTTCTGTATAATTAGCTTCTGCAAACTGTAATATGTTATCTATTAATCTTCCGGCTTCTCCGCTGATATTAAAATTTTTCAGTATGTAATGTAAAATTGTTCTCTATTCATACTTTCAAATTCTTCTAAATCTTTAAGATTAAATAACTGAAAACACTAAATGATAAATATATCCTCAGTTAAATCTATCATCTAATACCAGTATCCTTTTAATCGTTTATTAGTATTTCTAACAGGAAGTATAAGTCCTGTACCTATGTCATTTTCAGCATATACAGGCTCATTACCTTTAGAATTTACAGGCACTTTTATTGTTTTTATACCGCCTAATGCCTCTGATATTTCCAAAAGATACTGAGCATCAATAGTTAATCCTTTATCTATAAGAGTAACCGCAACTTTCTCTGTTCTTTTTTCTTTTGCAGTCATTTGACTTCTTAAAATTTTTATCTCAGCTTTTAACTCCTGTACAGAAAGAATTTCAAGGTCGTAAGTTTCTTTTTGTTTTGCTCCTTTAATTATTTTATATGCCTTAAAATAGTCCTTGCTTTCTATCTCCTTGGGTATAGTCGGCAACTCAATAGGTTCATTTATCTCCAAAATTCTAAAACCGTCACAAACATACTGTTTACCATTTTCAGCTATCCACGCACCGTGAAGTGCTTGATTACAACTTACTTTTACAGCGTTTTTAATAATAGCATTAGCACTTTTAGCAAGAGTATTTTTACCAGCAGCTTTATTTGTAGCTGTCCTTATATTATCTTTTACTCCATTAACTAACTCGTCATAGGTCTTGCGTGTAATATAATCAAAATCCTCAACATTCATTTCATTTAATAATTTTAAAATATTTTCATTAGTCATAATAATCAATCCTCCATATTTTTATCTTAAAATTTCAAACTCAATTCCACCGTCATATTCACTGTAATCATAAAGCCGCGGTTTAATATGAATGACTTTTATCTTTCGCATATCATATTTTTTCTTCACATCTTTAACTGAAATAATTTCCGAATCAAATCTGTTTGTTCCCTTATCACATAAATAAACTATATCATTATCTTTTACATCAGCTAATTTAAAAGCTGTATATAAATCAATCATACTAATCAACCTCCCTTTCTATAATTCAATATCATTTATAGGCTCCGCATAACCACAACTACCTTCATAAATAGTCATATCATAATGCTTGTCATAAACACCGTTACATTGTTTACTTTTAATCACTTTTTTATAAGTTCATTGCATATATCCTCGTAGCATTTTCGGTATGGTGCTATACTAAAAAAGTGGACAGAAAAACAATTCATATAATATAATAAAATAAACAGAAGAAAGGAGTTATTATATATGCCCCAGATAAAATATGACGAAGATTTCAAAAAAAGCATAGTTGC
>CATLIG010000104.1 GCA_949948985.1 uncultured Clostridia bacterium
CAATTACATTGGTGTTTAGATGTGATTTTCCGTGAAGATAGTTCGAGAGCAAAAAAAGATAATTCTCCGCTGAATATGAATATTCTTAGAAAAATAGCTTTATCTTTGGTTAATCAGGCAAAGAGCGACCGCATAAGCAAGAAAAAAATGATGTTTAAAGCTGCTTTAAATCCTGATGTATTGTTAAATATTCTTTTTAACTCCAAAAAGTAAATGCTGTTTCCGTGGTTTTTCACGGAGATTCCCTTGACAAATATATATAATATGATATAATTCTATTAGTTTATCGCTCTACTACAATAAAGTGAATGATATATTATGAGGTGAATTATAAATGGATGCGAAATTACATACACCTGAAGGTGTAAAAGATTATTTGCCATATGAAGCGGCTTTTAAGACAGAAATTGAAAGAAATATTGAAACGGTTTTTTACAGATATGGATTTTTGCCTGTCAGCAGTCCTACATTTGAATATATGGAAGTTTTTGATGGAAACGGTGGTTTAAATCCAAAACAAATGTATAAATTTATAGACAGAGATAGTTCTCTGCTTGCGTTAAGAGCTGATATGACTCCTGCTATAGCCAGAATTGCAGCTACAGCTTATGAAGAAAAAGATATTCCGTTAAGATTTTATTATTTTGAAAATGTTTTTAGATATAACGAGCATTATCAGGGAAAATTGAGAGAATCAAACCAAGCCGGTGTTGAACTTATAGGCATCAATTCAGACGATGCTGATGCTGAAGTTATTGCGGTATCTGTAAACAGTCTTTTGGGGTGTGGTCTTAAAGATTTTAAAATATGTATAGGGCAAGTTCAGTTTTTTTATGGAGTTCTTGAAGAAGGCGGTTTTGACAAAGAAATTTGTAAAAAAATAAGACAGCATATTATAGAAAAAGATTATATTGCCGCTCAAAAAATTACTGAAAACTCAAATGCTCCAGATAATATTAAAATCCTTTTTAAAGAGTTTCCTCTTCTTATAGGAGGAAAAAAAGTTATTGAAAGAGGCAGAGAACTTGTTAATTCTAAAAAGGCACTTGACGCGCTTGATACTCTTGAAAATATTTATAAAATTCTTTCAGAGTACAAAATAGATAAATTTATTTCTTTTGACTTGAGTACGGTAGGTCTCTACTATTATACAGGAATTATTTTTAGAGGATATGCTAATGGAACGGGATTTTCTATTTTAAATGGCGGAAGATATGATAAACTTCTTCAAAATTATGGGGCTGATTATCCTGCGGTTGGTTTTGCCATAAAAATTAATAATCTTATTATGGCTCTTGAAAAACAGAATGTTATTGTACACGGTGAAAAACCGGATACTCTTCTTATGTATACGAAAGATGGAAGATCTACTGCTTTAAACGCTTCTGATGAACTCAGAAGCCAAGGTCTTAATATTGAAAATAGCCTTTTTGGCGATGACTTAGATAAAAACAAAAGATATGCCAAGTCGAAATGTATGGGTGGTATTTTATATTTTTTAAATTCCGAGGACGTCAGAATTATTAATCTTGAAAAAGACACGGTTTCTGATGTTAAAATATCTGAGCTTTTGAAAGGAGAGGCATGATTTATGGAGTATTTAACATTTGCTCTTGCTAAGGGCAGACTTGCCGATAAAACTATGGAACTGCTTGAGAAAATAGGTATTACTTGTGATGAGATGAAAGAAAAGTCAAGAAAGCTTATTTTTACAAACGAAAAACTTAAACTTAAATTCTTTTTGGCAAAAGCTACAGATGTTCCGACTTACGTTGAATATGGAGCGGCTGACATAGGTATTATTGGAAAGGATACATTACTTGAAGAGAAAAAAAATTTATGTGAAGTTCTTGATCTTGAATTTGGCAAATGCCGTTTTGCTGTTGCGGGAAAAGAAGAAATAAGAGAGAAACTTGAAAAATCAAATGATTTGCGAGTGGCTACAAAATATCCTAATATTGCCAAAGAATATTTTTATCATAAAAAACATCAAACGGTTGAAATTATTAAACTTAATGGTTCTGTTGAACTTGGACCTATTGTGGGTCTTGCGGATGTTATTGTTGATATTGTCGAAACAGGTTCTACACTTAAAGAAAATGGTCTTAAAGTTCTTGAGGAAATTTGCCCTGTTTCAGCTAGAATGGTTGTTAACCCTGTTAGTATGAAACTTCAAAGTGAGAAAATAATTGAAATTATTAAAGGTCTTTCAAAAGTGACTGAAAAAAATACAGTGAAATGATAAAATAATATTAGATTGGTTCGATAATCTAAGTAATAGTGATTGACAAGAGATTTTTTTGTCAGATGAAGTCTGATTTTTGCAGTAATACATGGAATTGTGTTTCAAGGAAATCAGGCAAAGTATGGAGGAAAAAGCTTTGCCAAGTAGTATGATGGAGGTTATCAAATAGGTCTGCTATAACAGATTTTGATAAAATTTAATATATTCTATGTATTATTTTATTTTTAAGGTTTTGTAAATTGTTATACTTTTGATTGGAGGGTATAAATTGAATATTGTCAAATATAAGGTAAATGAAAGTAGTGAAGTAATCAATAAAATTCTCAGTCGTTCAAAATTTGATTACGGTGATATACCAGCAATAGTGGAAAAAATTGTAGATGACGTTAAAAATAATGGGGATGAGGCTTTTTTTAGATATACAAAGAATTTTGATAAAGTTCAAATTGATAAAGATACTGTTCAGGTTACAAAAGAAGAAATTGACGAGGCTTATGATTTAGTTGATTCTGAACTTATTGAGGTTATGAAACGTTCTGCTCAGAGAATTAGAGTTTTTCACGAAAAACAAAAGAGAATAAGCTGGCTTGAACCGGAAAAAAGCGGAGAACTTCTCGGACAGCTTATTTTGCCATTGAAATCTACAGGCGTTTATGTTCCCGGCGGAAAGGCGGCATATCCATCTTCTGTTTTGATGAATGTTATTCCGGCAAAAGTTGCGGGAGTTGAAAAAATTGTTATGATCACACCTCCCGGAAAAGATGGAAAAATTACTCCTAATACTATTGTAGCAGCAGTTGAGGCAGGGGTTACGCATATTTATAAAGGTGGGGGCGCTCAGGCGATAGCCGCTTTGGCGTTTGGAACTGAAAGTATACCTAAGGTTGATAAAATTGTAGGACCGGGAAATATTTATGTTGCTCTTGCCAAAAGATGTGTATTTGGTTATGTAGGACTTGATTCTGTAGCCGGTCCGAGTGAAATTCTTGTTATTGCTGATAAATCGGCTAATCCGGCTTATGTAGCTGCTGATTTGCTTTCGCAGGCTGAACACGACGAGCTTGCGTCTGCGGTTTTACTTACAACAAGCGCTGAATTCGCTAATAAAGTTAAATATGAAGTTGAAAAACAAACGGAATCGCTTGAAAGAAAAGAAATTATTAAAAAATCTCTTAATAATTATGGGGCGATTATAATTGTTGACAACATTGATTCCGCTGTTGAACTTTGTAATGAAATAGCTCCTGAGCATATGGAAATATGTACGGAAGAACCGTTTTTTGTTCTTCCCAAAATTAAAAACGCAGGTGCTGTTTTTCTTGGAAATTATACTCCTGAGCCTTTGGGAGATTATATGGCTGGTCCTAATCATGTTTTGCCTACAAGTGGAACAGCTAAATTCTTTTCACCTCTTTCAGTTGATGATTTTATTAAAAAATCAAGCGTACTTGCTTTTTCTAAAGAAGCTTTTGAGAAACTTAGCGATGATGTTATTAAATTTGCGGAAGCAGAGGGACTTACGGCACACGCAAATTCTATTAAAGTAAGACGATAGGAGGATTTTATTTATGGAGCGCAAATCTAAAATTGAAAGAGATACTTTTGAAACAAAAATAAAAATGGAACTTAACATTGATGGTACAGGTCATAATCTCATTAACACCGGAATTGGATTTTTTGACCATATGCTTACGCATATATCAAAACACGGATTTTTTGATTTGAATGTTGAGGCCAGAGGAGATTTGGAAGTAGATTGTCATCATACAGTTGAGGATGTTGGAATTGTGTTTGGAAAATGTATATCTAAGGCTCTTGGAGGGAAAAAGGGCATAAAGAGATATGGTCACTCAATTGTGCCTATGGATGAAACTCTTGTACTCTGTGCTATAGATATATCAGGACGTGCTTTACTTTGTTTTGATGCTGATTTTACTGTAGCGTCTATAGGTGATTTTGATACAGAAATGGTTGAGGAATTTTTTAGAGCTATATCTTCAAATTGCGGTATGAATTTACATATAAAAGTTTTAACAGGAAAAAATAATCATCATATCGCGGAAGGTATTTTTAAGGCGTTTGGACGAGCTTTAGATATGGCAACTTCTATTGACGACAGAATTGATGGCGTATTGTCTACGAAAGGAATGCTTGAATGATGATAGGTATAATTGATTATGGTATGGGTAATTTGAGAAGTGTTGAAAAGGCTTTTCAGTTTTTGGGATTTGACGCTCAAATTAGTAATAATACAGATTTTATTGAAAAGGCCGATAAAATTATTCTTCCAGGAGTGGGAGCTTTCGCTGACGCTATAGCTACAGTTAAAAATAAAGGTTTTGATAAAGTTATTAAAGAACAAATTAATAATGGAAAACCTCTTCTTGGTATTTGTCTAGGTATGCAGATGATTTTTGATATTAGCTATGAAAATGGAGAACACGAGGGACTTGGATTAATTTCGGGAGTTGTCAAAAAGTTTCAAGGAAATGTCAAAATACCGCATATTGGATGGAATAATTTAAAAATATACAAACAGGAACCTCTCTTTAAAAATATAGGTGAAAGCCCTTATGTTTATTTTGTTCATTCATATCACCTTGAAACAGATGCTCCGGTTGTATCAGCAACAACTTTTTATGGAAAGGAAATACAAGTTGCTGTTCAAAAAGATAATATTTACGCAACTCAGTTTCATCCTGAAAAAAGCGGAGATGTCGGACTTCAGATTTTAAAAAATTTTGGAGAATTATAATGTGTTTTGACAGAAAAATATTATAGTCAATCAACTTGAAAAATGAACAAGTTCGGCGGCTAAAAATTCTTTTCACTGTGTTGTCGTCGGTCGGCATAGGACAAGGCTATGCTTTTCCTCTTTCGTCTTGCGAAAATAATTTTTATCTCGCCTCCTTTTAAATATTCTTAAGTCGATTGACTATATATGTAAGTGAAATTTTATGAGAAAGAGTTACTTTTAAAATTTTTGGCGCTAGTATAAATTAAAAAACAGAAGTTATTATTTTTAAGTATAATATTTATAAATTTTAGGAGGGTTGATAAGTACTGTTTGATTTTTAAAATCAGTATTTGCTAAAATTATGATTATTTTAATTGCCGGAGCCTCTCATACAGGTAAAACTTTATTGGCTCAAAGGTTATTAGAAAAATATAAATATCCATACTTATCTATTGACCATTTAAAAATGGGTTTAATACGAAGCGGAAATACATTATTATCTCCGGAAAAAGATAATGAGCTTATTGATTATTTATGGCCTGTTGTAAAAGAAATTATAAAAACAGCTATTGAAAATTGTCAAAATCTTATTATTGAGGGATGTTATATTCCATTTGACTGGAAAGATAGTTTTGGTGAGGTATATTTAAAAGAAATTAAATATTATTGTCTTATTATGACAAAAGAATATATTGAAATTAATT
>CATLIG010000105.1 GCA_949948985.1 uncultured Clostridia bacterium
ATCTTTGATTAATCAGGCAAAAAGTGGTCGCATTAGCAAGAAAAAAATGATGTTTAAAGCTGCTTTAAATCCTGACGTATTGTTAAATATCCTTTTTAACTCCAAAAAGTAAATGCTGTTTCCGTGAAGTGGAAATACCTAGACCTTGATAAAAAAATAGTAACAGTTAAGCATACAATTAAAAGAGTTACTGAAATAACACGTAACGGAGAAAGAAAAGGTACTACGAAAATTTATACTCCAAAAACAAAAGAAAGTCTGCGTTCTGTTCCTATCCCTAATGCCTTAATACCAAAGCTAAAACATCACAGATTATCAGAAAAAGAAAAATGTCTGAAAAACAAAATAAAATTTTCTGATGATAATTTTGTTTTCACAAATAATATAGGTAATTTTATAGATTCCTCTGTTCTTATACGTAGTTTTCATAACTTTTTAAAAATAAATAATATAACTATAAAAAAGTTTCATACTCTACGTCATACATATGCCACCGAATTATTTAAAGCCGGTGCAGACCTTTTAACAGTTTCAAAATTATTAGGTCATACAAATCTTGAAACAACAAAAATATATACTCACGTTTCAGAGGACCAAAAAGAGGAAACCGCCAATAAACTAAATAAACTTTTCATATAATTACTAATGTGGGAAAAAATCGGGAATTAATTTTTAACAACCTAAAAAATCCCTATTTTTCCCCACATTTACAGCTTATTTTAGAAATTGGTATGCATTTTTTGGTGTTGACTGTAGCGATAGGTAAGGATTTGATATTATCTCTTCCTTTTCCCCCGCCCTAAACCATGCATAAACCTTTCAGCTTACACGGCTTGCCATCAAAAATATGTTGATTTACATTCTAACAACTTTCAACAAGAACAAGATTTTTTAACTTTTCAAGTGTTTTTAACTGTTTGAGATTAAGATTTAATTCTGCAAGCAACTTATTTATTGTTTCGGAATTTGTTGCGTGTATCAGTCTGTGTACTTTTTCGCATACCAGTACAAGATTTTGATACTTGTCTGTACCGCCACGGCATTTGGGACCTTTATGATGGCAATGTATATCACCAATTTCCATAACTTTGCCTGTTACGGCACACTTTCCCATTTGTGCCGAATATAGTGACAATCTATTATCATTATACTCTATGGTTTTGTGTGCTATAGGATTTCTCATCAGATAGTGCAGTATTTTCATATCCACTTTTTCAAGATTTTTATGAATTTCCGCTCTTCCTGCTTTGGTATACGAATTTATAACTCTTTTCTTTGCCATAGGATATTTATGTTTTATATATCCTATTGGCGCAAGTGCAATTCCTCTTACATATTTTAATTGTTCGCTTTTTCCATAGCGTTCTTTAATTACATTTGTAATATGAAGCTGTATTTTGTTTTTCTTAACCTCTTTAGCACTTTTAATTCGTTTGCGTAGTCTTGTTTTCAGGCTCTTATGACTTGAAAAGGCTAATTTTCTAAAGTCCAAACTTGCCTTTGTTGCCATACAATAGTATTCGTGAATACCGATTACAAATGAATTATAATTGCTTATTGCTTTATATTCGTTGTTCCCTTTGGGATATTCTATTGCATAAATCAACTTATCAAGTTTTGTTTTTATCTTCTTTATAGATTTCTCTCTAATATGACTTTCAACAACATATTTTGGCTTCCCTTTATTTTTTCCTCTCAAACATTTTCCACGTTTTACAACTTTCAGTTTAAATCCCAAAAATTCCGAATACTTTTCTTTAAGGTTAATTACCTTTGATTTTTCAGGACTTATGTCTAAACCTAATCTTTCTTTCAGCCAATTCTTTGTTGCGTGAAACAGTTTTACAGCATTTTGGTAGCTTGTTGTAAATATTTTAAAATCATCTGCATATCTTACAAATGCTATTTCTTTAAGATTACTTCTCCTAAGCGCTGCATATTTGTTTCCTTTGCGGGGACTTCCGTTTGAGTTTAAATTTATATTGAATCGGTACTTTGTGGGTATTTCTTCCCATTGACTTGCGAGCCACCAATCCAACTCATTTAACACTACATTCGACAGCAGCGGTGACATAATACCGCCCTGCGGAGTGCCTTTATCGGGAAATCCGATTCCTGCAACTTCGGCTTTAAGCATTGCCGAAATAATACTTATCAGCTTTTTATCCCGTATTCCCATTGTCCATAGCTGTTTTAGCAGTTTTCCGTGATTGACATTATCGAAAAATCTTTTTATGTCAATATCAACCGCATAATGCAGATAACTTAACTGCATATTTTTATGTACACAGGCAATAGCGTGCTGCTGGCTTCGGTTAGTTCTGAAACCGTAACTGTGTTCGTGAAATTTTGCTTCACATATTAGTTCTAAGACCTGCAATATACATTGCTGTATTAGTCTGTCAACTATAGTCGGTATTCCAAGAGGACGTGTTTTTCCGTTGTCCTTTAAAATCTCAACTCTTCTTACACTTTGCGGAATATTATATGCGGACAGCGGCAAGGGAAAAAAATTCAATAAACTTATTGAATTAATTGTTATGCCTGAAAATATATGCCTTGCATACAGAAATATTAAGAAAAACAAAGGAAGTCTTACAGCAGGTACAGACGGTAAAACAATAAATGATTTGGAAAAACTCTCTGAAGAACAACTAATTACATTTATTCAGAGAAAATTTGAATGGAATATATCTTGAATACATTGAAAATCATAATATTCGGAATAGCGCAATTTTGACTTTTTCTTCGTTTGTTCTGTTGTCATAGTCGGCTTACTCACCTCATTTATAATATGGTTTTTAGCCTTTCTTAGTCTTACTTGAACATATAATTATTTGTTAGGAGTGTTATTATCATTTGTTTTTTTGCATATTCTTGACTACAGCCCGGCCCTCCGCCGCTTACTTTATTTGCGGTTTCTAAATTTGATTATCGCTAACCAAACACGGTACCACGACTGCTCCTTCCCCTTAGATTAAGAAAAGTTATACCATACCTTCCTTTTGTAACAGACGATACAATTTTCCTTTTCAATGCTTCATCGTGTGTAATCACTCCACATTTAAGGCTTTCTGTGTTCCGATATTCCTATCTGTTCATTTGCCCTTAGGCTGTCCTATAAGCCGGTATGCTTGACAGCGCCTGTAACGCTGTAAGGTATTTCAGAGCGACCATTTTACTTTACCTCACATACACCGTTTACACGGCAATGACATTTCTGCCATTCTTTCTTCTCGACTCTTTCATTCAGATTTTCGTCAGTGACATTTAGTCACATTCTCACCATAGGCATTTTATAGAACCCCGACCTATAGACTGCGCCACCCGCCTCCGGATAGTTTTCCACAGCAGTATAAAACTCTGTTTGGGCAGTTTTCAGCCGACTTCAACGTGCTGTGTCGGTTCAAGATATTACACTCTATCCTCTCCAACGTAGTATTAGGTGAGCGTTTCAGGATGTTACTCCATCATTCCACTCTTTGAAATATCAGTTAGGGAAAACTCTGTTTCCCCGCTGTTTTTACCTCTTTGCAGGACTTCTCCCACTTAAAGTTTATTTACAGCAACACATCGCTTCACGGTCGCAGAAAATCAGCTGGGTACTCTTTTCCGGCATTGTATCTTCCCATATTTTATAGACATTTTTAACACATTCATTCACTTTGCTGTTTGGGTCGTCGGGCAGCATATCATTCATAAGCCGTTGGTCTAACGCAAGTTTACGTCCATCATTCGTCACCGCAAGCATATTGTCAGCTTCCGGTGATACTTGTTTTTTTCTTATCTTATCCGCTCTTTCCGCAAGTCCGTCAACCATTTCTTTTTGAAAATCACTTGCCTCTGCCGCTATTGTATGATAGTTTGCTTTTGGAACGGGCAAATTAAGGCTTTCCGCTATTTTTATATCTGCCATTTCCTTAAACATATTTATAAGTTCCGGCAAATTAACAAATTTAGCGAAACGCATTTTTGTTTGATATAGCGATAGGTAAAGCTTTGATGTTATCTCCACCTTTTCCCTCGCTCCACACCGTGCATGCGACTTTCGCCGCACACGGCGTTCCCTCAATATATGATTTTTGTTAGATTAACAAGAATTTCAAAACTTTTAGATTACTTTTAATTATTGTTTCAGATAGGTTGGTTATCTTCCATTTTTCTTAAACTGTTTATTTTTTGTTTTTGTTTGCTTTTAAGGTCGAATATAGATAAGTATTTGTTTATTGTTTCTGTATTGGTTGCGTGGATTAGTTTGTGAATATTCTTGTGTACTATGATAAGATTTTTATAATCATCTTTTCCTCCCATAGATTTGGGTAATTTATGATGACAGTTTATATTTTCAGTATCAAGTACAATATTAAGAATGGCACACTTTCCACGCTGTGCACAATAGAGTGATATACGATTATCTGTATATTCAATGCTGTCTGTATTTTTGTAATCATAGAGCATTTGCCCCATTATCCTTAATACATATTCATCAAATTTCAAATATTTATGTATTTCTTCTCGTCCACTTTTTGTATATTTACAGATACTTTTCTTTTTATACATAGGATTTTTAGTTTGAACATATCCGATTGGTATAAAGGGTTTTCCATCAATATATCGCAGTTGTTGACTATGTCCATACCTTTCTTCGATATGCTTATTCTGTAAAATTCCTTTTTTACTTATTCTTCCTTTTAGTCTGTTTTGGGTTATTGTTGAAATCATCCTTTGGATTTTATCGCAGTCTTTATTTATATGAGTTGCAAATCTGTAATAATTCTGTATTCCCTCAACCATTTGATTGTATTTTAAGATTTCAAATACCGATTGGTTTTTATTTTGCGGAGTTTGAATTTTCTTGATTTGCTCCGACAGTTTTTTAGTTACTTTTTCTGTGGATTTATCACTCATATGTGAGCGAATAACATATTTATTGCCTTTCTTAACTGCCTTGAGTTTAAAACCTAAAAATTCGGAATAATGTTTCTTAAGATTAACAATTTTACTTTTTTCTTCGGAAATTTGAAGTTTGAGTCTATCTTGCAGCCATTGTTTTACTGCTGTAAATACCTTTTCGGTATCACTCTTTTTCCTGCAAAAAATTTTAAAATCGTCTGCATAACGAACTATATACATTTCCTTTAAGTTTGTATTTCGTAAAGCTCTGTATTTATCACCTTTGTGCTGCCTATTATCATAGGTTTCTTTGTACTTCTTATGCGTTGGAATGTTTTCCCATTGCGAAGTAATCCACCAATCCAGTTCATTAAGCACTATATTCGACAATAATGGCGATAAAATACCTCCTTGCGGTGTTCCACAAACATGTTGTACAATATCTCCGTTTGGCATAACAACGGGTGCTTTAAGCATTTGCTTTATTATACATATAAGTTGTTTATCTCTTATTCCCATTCTCCACATTTGTTTTATGAGCTTATTATGATTGACATTATCAAAGAAACCTTTAATATCAATGTCAACAACATAATATAGTTTTTGCTGTTGTATTATTTTATAGCATTGTTTGGTGCTATACTAAAAAAGTGGACAGAAAAACAATTCATATAATATAATAAAATAAACAGAAGAAAGGAGTTATTATATATGCCCCAGATAAAATATGACGAAGATTTCAAAAAAAGCATAGTTGC
>CATLIG010000106.1 GCA_949948985.1 uncultured Clostridia bacterium
AAAATAAAATATTCTTTAATGAGGTGATATTAGTGCAAAAAATATATGTAGTAGATTTAAATGGAGAAGATAGAGAAGTAATATCTGAAATATCTGAAATAAATTCAATTTTAGCAAAAGGTGGTGAAGTAGTATCAGTTACAGCTATTCCTAAAACAACGGGATCAGATTATTTTGTTGGTGGAGATGTAATTATTGTTATTGAAATTTGATAATATTAGTTTCTTTAAATACTAAGGAGATATAAATGTTATGATTGTATTTGATGAACTAAAAAATGCATATGGAAATCACTTTCAAGATTTATTTTCTGAGTTAATGATGCAAAGGTATGGTTTAGCTTATAAGCCTACAAGCACAAGTGGAAATAATGGTGATTTTAAGGTTGACGGTGTTTTACATTCAACTGCATTTGCAGTTTATGCACCTGAGACTTATAATGATAATAAAACAATTAAAAAATTGAAGGAAGATTTTAACGGATTTCTTTTTTATAAAAATAAAGGTTGTTGGGTAGAAATTGAAAAATATATTTTTGTTGTTAAAAGAGAGCGTTCTGGAATTACTTCAACAGTTCTAAATTTAATTTCAAATTTTAAAAAAGACTTTCCAGTTGATATATGGACAATAGATGATTTAAGATACGTATATGAAAATTATCTTCCGTTTTCTGATGATGATAAATTATTATGCGAATTTAAAAATGATGTAACTTATATAATGGAATATATTAAAAATACTGATTTTACATCTGTACCATTTGATATAAATTTACCCACTGTAATAAGTGAGAGAATATTACCAAAATGGGAAAACAAAAAATATCAATTTAATAATCAAAACATAGAATCATTAAAAAAAGAAATTCTTACTACATTAAATAATCTTCTTGAATACCTAACACCTTTGTATGTTCATGCTTTTAATGGACACTTATTATTATTTAACAATGATTCAGTCGAAGCAGGTGAAAGATTAAGAAATGATTTTCAACCTAATGTTTTTAAAATTCGCAAAGAAATGAATGTTTTATTAAATAAATTATGGGAAATTAAAATTTGATTTTTATTTGTTTAATTTTATATTGACACCATTAGATTAATTATTTTAAAAACTATGCCGATTTGCAGGTAGCTATTATTTTGCAAATCGGTTTTTTTATGCCCGAATATTCGCCAACCGGCAAAACTACTACGTTTTTTTATTATCATTTTCAATAGTTTCTTTAATAGCTCTTTTTATAAAGCCCGCGATAGTTTCATTATTATTTTTAGCGTGTTCAGCGATAAGCTGTTTGTCATTGCTTTCTTTTGTAAATCGTAAAAGTACAGTGTCATAGTTTTCTTTTACATATTTGGAAACAGCTCTGTTCCTTGCCTCTTTCGATGATGTATGAGAAGCCATAAATTTTTACCTCCATATTATATTTATTATTATAACATATTTTAATATATATATCCATATAGTAAATTGCATAAAAACAGAAATAATATTAAAAAAAATTTATTAAATTTTTTTCTGTTTTTATTGTTGCTATATGGATATATATATAGTATAATATAGATGTAAGAAAAATATAATTGAAGTGATTTGAGTAAAAAATAAAAGAAAGTTTGGAAGTGACAGAGAAGCGGCAAAAAAATTTGCAAAACAGGTAAACGGCAGATTATTTTGCGGCAAATTTGGAAGTATGGTCGCTTATATGGTACAATGGCAAACTAAAAAAGAAGTTGAGTTGGAAATTAAAGCAGGAGAACCCATATCAACATCAATGTTTTTAAGAGTTTATATTGATGAAACTTTTGAAAGCGAAAAAGAAATGCGTCAGGCAGGCTATACAGAAATGATACATTGCATAAATGACAAATGGAAAGCCGGAGGGAAACAGCTTGATGAATATAATATGGAGTTTGAGGCTTGCAGAAAATAAGTAAAATTATAAAATAATTTTTAGTGTAATACTTAATCTAAATTTTAAATATTGGATAAAATAATAAGAAGAACAAAAAACTTTTTATAAATTTAATACACTAAAATTCAAACGAAAGTAACTTTAATAAATTATTTTTAATATTCTTTGTGTGGTGTTTCCTAAAATAAATTTTTTGTTTCCCCTACCCTATATGTATCTTATTTTTTAATGAGATTAATATACAAAACTACTATATCAGCTATACAAAAAGAAAGGAAGGTTTTATTAATGGAAAAAAACTTTACAGAAATAAACTCGCTCAAAAATTTAGTACCTAAAATTACTGAAAAATTAATTGAAACGGACAGCAAAATAATTAAATACCGTTTATTAGAACAGAATCCTAATGTAAAAGCGTTAAATATTTCAACAAATTCTGATAAAACATTTAACATAGTATTTGGGGAACATATAAACGGCGGTTTCTGCGGAGTGCTTAATAAGAATAAAAGTTGTGAATTAAGCCATTATTCAGACAAATTTTTTAATACCGAAAGATTTTCTAAAATTATCAGAGGCAAAGAAAACGTAAAACTTTTAGTAAATACAATTGCTAATTATGAAAAAACAGATTTTACAGAACTTCAATATACAAAAGAAATCAGTGTTGATTTTAATGGTTTTAATTATCTTATTATTTTGGGAGTAAACGGCTTTAGAAACACAGATTTTTGTGTAATCCCAAATTGGGAAATAAGTTTTGAAACAAATACCGACAGTATTGGAGAAAAGGAAAAAAATCTCGTCAAATTGCTTAAAAATAAAAGAATTGCTAAAGTTCTTACGGCAATAATATTTGAGGAACTAAGATAGGAGGAAAATAAAATGTGCAAAGTTTTTTGTGTGGGAAATCAAAAAGGAGGTGTAGGAAAGACCAGTAGTGCGGTCAATCTTGGAATTGGTCTTGCGAAACTCGGAAATAAGGTATTTTGTGTGGACGCAGATAGTCAGGGCAATTTGTCGGTATCACTGGGAATAGCGGAGCCGGACAGTCTTAATTATACTCTTGCCGATATTTTAAGGGATACAATTAATGAGGTTGACGTTGGGAGAAAAGGTATTCTTCATCACGAGGAAGGAATTGACTTTATTCCGGCAAATATTGATTTATCTGATATGGAAGTGCAGCTTATTAATACAATCGGCAGAGAAACGATTTTAAAACAATATATTGAACAGATAAAATACGATTATGATTATATAATCATTGATTGTTCTCCAAACTTAGGTATGATTACCATAAACGCTCTTACCTGTGCCGACAGTGTGATTATTCCCGTGCAAGCCTCATATTTACCATTAAAAGGCTTACAAATGCTCATAAAAACGATTATGAAAATCAAAAGACAGCTTAATCCTAAACTCAATATTGAGGGCATTTTGATAACAATGGTTGACGGGCGTACAAATTACGCTAAAGAAATTATACAGCTTTTAAAAAGCGAATATGGAAATACAATAAAAATATTTGAGAACTTTATTCCTCGAAGCATAAAACAGGATGAAACGGCAGTCAGCGGAAACAGTATTTATAAATACGCTAAAAACAGCAAGGTCGCTAAAAGTTATGAAGCGTTTGTTTCGGAAATTGTCGGGGAGGTATAAAAAATGGGAATAGCAAACAATATAAAACTCAATTCTCTTGACAGTCTTTTTGGAAAGGACAATCCAAACGGAATAACAGAGGTGCTTATTTCAGCGTTAATTGATTTTAAAGACCACCCTTTTAAAATCATTGACGATGAGAAAATGGCTGATATGATTGAAAGTATAAAAGAGTACGGAGTGCTTACGCCTATTATGGTAAGAGCGAAAGACGATAAATATGAGATAATCTCAGGACACAGAAGAAAATTCGCCTGCGAAAAACTGAATATAACAAAAATTCCGGCTATTATCAAAGAATTGAACAATGATGAAGCCACAATTCTTATGATAGACTCTAATATTCAAAGAGAAGAAATTTTGACCTCTGAAAGAGCCTTTGCTTATAAAATGAAACTTGAAGCTATGAAAAGGCAGGCTGGCAGACCGAAAAATAATTGTGGTCGAGTTGACCACAATTTAAAAGGTAAGCGTTCTATCGACATATTAGCCGAAGAAGCGGATGAAAGTAGAAAACAAATACAGAGATTTATAAGACTTACAAATCTTAATAAAAACTTGCTTGAAATGGTTGACACAAAGAAAATCCCTTTTAACACCGCCGTTGAATTATCGTATCTGAAAGAAAACGAACAGGAAATTTTATATAACGCTATAAATAAATATGGAACAATTCCGTCAATGAAACAAGCGGCAAGACTTAAAAATTTCAGCAAAGAAAAAAAACTTGACAAAAATGTGATAGACGCTATTATAACGGAAGAAACAGAAACGCCTATAAAAATTTATCTTACAGGAAAAAGCCTTAAAAAGTATTTTCCAAAAGAATATACTCAGAAGCAAATAGAAGATGTGATATACAAACTTCTTGATGACTGGGCAAAAAATAAATAATCAGACAGCCTTATCGGCTTTATGGAAAAAAGAGCCGATAAGGCTTACTATATCCAAAAGCCGATAACAGAGAAAACAACAAGAAAAGGAGGTTACGGCTTTATGGAAGAAACAAAAGAACAAAAAATTAAGCGAATCAGTGAAACGCTTAATTCCGAAACAAAGAAACTTACAAATAGTATATCAAACTGGCATAACCATCTCAATACTGTCTCAAAGTTTTATAAATACAGTTTTACAGACCAAATTCTCATATCCGCTCAAAGTCCAAACGCAACGTTATGTGCTGAATATAAAATGTGGCAAAACAACTTTAACAGAAATATACGTCAGGGAGAGAAAGGTATTTCATTGCTTTATGAGGAAAACGGAAAAAAGAAGCTTCGTCACGTTTTCGATATTTCCTCAACAGAAAAATCCGCAAAAGCAAGGGATATAAAAGTTTGGGAGCCAAAAAGTGACTATTTGAGTGTGATAAGCAAAAATATCGCTGAAAAAAACGATATAAATTTTGATACTATTATAAATAAAAATGCTGAAAATAACAATTCAACTAACGAAGTGAATTTTATAAATGTTATTAAGACAAGAATAGATACACTTTTAAATGATAAAAGCAATAAGTATGTCAACGATATTATAAACCATAAAAAAGGTACGCCTTTAGAAGAATTTAACGATTCAGATATTGATGTTATGTTTAAAAATATCGTAAAATACAGTACCAGATATATTATGGCTATAAGATGTGGTTTTGATGTAGGTTTTAGAGAAAATTATTTCAAAGACATAGATAAGTTTAACTCAAATGAAACAATCACCCAACTTGGAAAAGCCGTAAGTGAGATAAGCGAAACGATATTGAGAGAAATTGAGAGAGAAGTCAAAACTATTGATAAAGAAACGGAAAGGAGCGGTAATTATGAAAGACATATACTCACAGGAGGCAATGGACGAGAGATTACAGCAGACAATGGAGGACATAAAGACAGGCAAAATTCAGATAGATTACAGTCTGATGATAAAGTCACCGGAGGGCGAGGAATTTCCGAAGTTTATGGAAGAGAATGGTCTGACATACGCACTGGACGAAATGACATTTCTGTATCTTCCGATGCTGGAGCCGGACGAGGAGGAAGAATACGAGATGGGAATGTGGGGACAGCGC
>CATLIG010000107.1 GCA_949948985.1 uncultured Clostridia bacterium
TCACTTCCACAAAATGGGCATTTTACTGTTATTATTTTTTTCGGCATAATAATTTACTTCCTTCCTTTTACTTTTTTACTATTATATCGTCTATTATATTAAAATACTTTAGGACATTACCCAGCGTGGATGAAAGCGGGAAAAATCGAGGCTGAGGATTGGTCGGACGACATGGTCAAAAGGATGTCTTTTAAAAGAAGCGTTTTTGTAGCCTGTGATATTAAGATTTTGAATTGTATGGAAAATTTGAGATTTACAGTAACAATGGAATAAAGGGGGCTAAAAAATATGTTTGATGATAACAAATTTTTAAAAGGAACAAGCGGGCAGGTGTTTATAAATAATACATTCCTCGCGGAAATAAATAAAGTTAGTATTAAACTGACAGGTCAGTTTGAGGATTTTGCACCCGTGGGAGATTATTGTTCTCATCATGTATATGTGGGATATGACGGACAGGGAACTTTAGAAGGTGTAAGAGTCAATACGGGAATTGATTCAGAATTGATAGAAGCGTATCAAAAAGGTACTACTCCAGATTTAAAAATTTATGCAGACCTTAAAAATCCAAATACGGGGGCTACTGAGAAATATATGATAACAGGAGTACAATTTACGGAAATTACACCGGTTGAATGGGAATCAAAGAAGCTGATAACAAGAAGTATGCCTTTTACTTTTACAGGTATTAAAATATTGTCCACTATTGATTAGGAACCGCAGATTATGGATGGATATATTAAACTGGCAAAGGAAATATATAAGAGGAATAACAAAAAGCAAATTGGTGTATGTGTGGGTGAGGTTGCAAGCCTCACTCCCGTGACCATACGGATTTATTATAACAGAGAACCGCTTAATTTTGACGAGTTTTTTAATGTGGAAGGTTTAATAAATGGGAATACAGGAGCAACATCTGAGAAACTTTATGTTTCAGAATATCCTGTAAAGGTTGGAGATAAATTTATATGTATAGCGGGAAATGATAATCAGAGTTTATATGTTATTGGGAAGCTCGAAAGTATAAATGAGTTGTACATTTATTTGGAGTGATGAATATGAAAAAGCAAGGCTATCAACCGAAATATCCTTGTCGCACATCGCCGCCAAACATAGGAGGCAGTGTAAAAAGTTGTTGTAAACGTGAAATAATGAGAGGTGAGGTTGTGTATGTTTCCAAGTGTTTTTGTCGAGCCGGTAACAGAGGCATCAGAAAATAAAGTAATTGATACAGGCGTTGACTTTTTATTTGACTATGAAACCAGACAGCACATTATGAAAGGCTCGGCTTTAGTAAAATGCGAGGATTTAAGGAAAGTAAAACAGTATATTGAGAATGTTTTAAGAACACCGGCAAACTTATATAAGGATTATATAAAAGGCGAAACAGAATCCTTTGGATTAAGTATATATAATTATCTAGGTCAAAGAAGTTTGCCTATGGGCTATATTAACAGTGAACTTAAAAGAGAAGTTACGGAGCATTTGTTAAAGCACCCTTTAATTTCGGAAATTAAAGATTGGAAAGGCAGGAGAGAAAAAAGAGGGCTTAATGTGGAATTTACAGTTGTTTTAACAGACGGTTCTGTAATGGAAATGTCTCATACGGCGGGTGGTATTGATGTATAAGATTATACTTAACAAAGACGGTCAGAGTGGGGATATTACAAACCTTATTTCTGAAATGAGCTGGAGTGAAAGCCTTGATACAACAGGACTTTCACTCTCTTTTTCTGTACCTGACGGGAAAGAAAAATATATTCCGCATTTAAATATCACGGCGGGAGATATTATTCAGATATTTAATGACGATGGGGAAATGATAAGGGCAATAGCTGTAAATGTCAGCAGAGATTATCCGAAAAGAGTTGTTAAAGCAAATGATTTTGGATTTTATCTCAATAAGAATGATATTGTTATTCAATTTAAAAATAAAAGTGTGTCGGAATGTATAAAGCAGCTTTTTAGGCGGGTTGGTGTGACAATAGGAAGCGTATGCGATATGCCGGCGAACGTAAAAGGTGTATATATAAAAAATGTGAATGAGATAATAAAAGAACTTATAAAAATACAGCAGGATAACGATGGAAAGAAATACCATTATGAACTCAGAGCGGAAAAGATATATGTATTTAAACTTACGGAAGAGCCGATGAGCTATATTTTTAAACCGGCAGTAAATGTTGCCCGGTTTGATGTTACGGACAAAAACGCTCATGGCAGAGGTAAATATACTCATTCTATTGAGGATATGAAAAACTCTGTTGCAGCAGAGGTTAACTCAAAAACAAACGGGGAAATGCCGCAAAGGCAATTTATAGAAAAAGATGAGAAAAGTATAAAGAAATATGGTCTGCTTGCCGAAAACTACAATGTGAATTCCGATAAGGCGAATAATATACAGGAGCTTGCTAAGAACAGACTGAAAGAAAAAAATAAGTTAAGAAAAGAACTTTCAATAGATTTTATAGGTCACGATAAAGCGAGAGCGGGACGAGTTATGCATATTATTGACGATTATCTTGGTATTGACGGGAATTACAGAATAAAGTCGGTAAACCATAAGATAAACGGCTGTAACCATACTATGAGCTGTACGTTAGAAAATTTGTAAGGAGGTTTTTGCATGAGAAAATATATTGATATTTCAAAATATTCATCTCTTGGGCTATTTGGAGAACTAGGTGAAAATATACACAGCGGCAAGTGTAATATTACTTGTGTTGATAAAGAAAAAAGAAGAATGAGCTATATACACAGAATGAGTTTTAAAGATATGGCTGAGGCTGTTTTTGACGAGACTGACAGATTTGAGTTTTATTATGAGGAGGATTCGGAAAAAGAGGAGGCTGATAAAGAAATTGATGATAAGAAAACAGAAGCGGTATGATATTTCCAAAAATGAGGTGAGCCTATGCTTAAATTAATACACAAGCTTTATAGAAAAGATAAAGTAACTATTGATTTGGTAAACGCTCTGACGGCAAAATTTGTATCCTCTGAAAATAAAATAGGAGATTTATACAAACAAATATTTCTTGATTATGCGGACTGGTATTTAGAAATCAAAGAAAAAGAAATGTCTGCGGTTAAAAAATCAGAGAGCATAACAGAACGAAAAAACTATGTAAAAACAAGACTTTTAGGAGTCGGAACGGCTACAAAGGAAATGCTTGAAAGTACAATAAATTCGGTATCAGGGGTCAAGGTTGATATAAGTTTTAAAAATATGATGATACTTATGGACTTTATAGAAGCGGAAAACAATAAGCTGATTACATTTTCAAAAAACACATTAGCCGGGATAATTCCGTATCATCTTGATTTTGATATTACATATAAGCACATTAAGTGGGAAGAACCTAAAAAAGTTACTTGGGGTAAAATGAAAAATTACACTTGGAACGATGTTGTCAAAAGCGTTGAGGGAACTATAGAGAAAGGATATGACGGAGGGTTTTGAATGACGCCGGTAAAAATGTTTTTAAGCTATAATAATAATGAAAAAGTGGTTGAGGTTCCCGTTATACCCGATAAGCTGCCGGAAATAGTGCAGGAGCTTCAGAACGAGGAATTTATTACACATACAAAAACATTGACACTCCTTGGAAATAAAAAACCAAGGAGTTTTTCTTTGGATTTGTTTTTACCGACAAAGCCATATGACTTCGCTAAAGATACAGGTACAGAGGTTATTAATCTTTTAGGTTATGTGGCGGATAAAAAGATACCTATGAGAGTTGTGGTTACAGACGGACTTAACGAGCTTTTGAATATAGCGGTGTCTGTAAGCAGTTTTAAATATTATTTTGACAGGGCTGAAAATATCAGATGCGGCGTTAGTTTTAAAGAATATATTTTTCTTACAAATCCAAAGGCTGAAGATAAAGAAGATGTTATTAAATTTAATACAGTGACTGCTCATATAAAAAATCACAGAACGGCAATAAGCGGAATAAATATTGAAGGATATAATCTTGTCAGAGCGAGAGATATACTGCAGCTTATCGGAAAAGATGTTGAGTGGAACGCTGAAAAGAAAAGGGTTATTGCCGATGGAAAACTTTTAGATATTCATACGGAACTTTATAATGGAAGCGCTTATTGTTTTGTCAGGGATTTAGCGGAAGAAACAGGCAGAGAGATTAAATGGGATGCTGAAAATAAAAATATAATAATGAAATAGAGGAGGCGTGAAAGTGAATTATGATGAGAAAATATCAGATATACACTCTGATCTGCTTGAGAAAATGCCGGATACATATTCTAAGGTCAAAGGAATTTGGCTATGGGAAATGATGAAATGTTTCGCTATAAAAATTCACGAACTTTTGAGACTTTTAACCGATACAGCCGACAAGCTTAGTATTGAAAATCTTCAGGGTGATGAATTGGACGCTTATGTAAGACAATGGACTGATATAAAAAGAAAAAAGGCGCAAAGAGCAGAGGGATATATAGAGGTAACAGGAAACGGTATTTTATATTCGGGTACTCTGGTTTCTTCCGGCGGTATGCAGTATGAAACTGTAAAAGATGCTATTGTAAACGGTACGGTTTCTGTTCCGGTTATTGCCGTTGAAACAGGTACAGCCGGAAATACGGCTGCTAATACGGTAACGTCTTTGGTAACGTCAAATTCAAATATAAAAAGTATTAATAATCCAAGTCCGATAGATGGCGGCGCTGATGAGGAAACAGACGCTGCTTTGAGGGAACGTTATCACATAAGACTGTCAATGCCTGCCACAAGCGGAAATAAAGCACACTATATTTTATGGGCAACTGAGTGTATAGGAGTTGGAGGAGCTAAGGCGGCAAGAGATACGAAGATTAAAAATAAAGTAAATGTATATATATGCGGAGATAACGGAGAAACCGCTAACAGCGATACAGTAGATTTAGTACAGAAGCATATTGACCCTAATATAAATGGAGACGGTTCGGGAGCTGCTCCGGTTGGGGCAATCTGCGAGGTATTCTGCGCAGGCATCAAGAATATTGACATAAGCGGAAAGATAGAGCTTGATAATACTGTTTCTGAGGAAACTGTTATTGAAAATATAAAGAAAGCTTTGTTATCGTATATACGAACAATAAATTTCAGAAAAACAGAGGTAAGCTATGCGAAGCTTTTGAATATAGCTTTGGGAAGTGATGGAGTAAGCGATATAACAGATTTTAAGATTAATGACGGTTATATAAATATTGTTTGCGGAGAAACAGAAATATTTACTCTCAGTCAATTTGATATGGAGGCGGAATAATGCTTAAAACAGAGAATTTGGAGTTAAATAAGCCTAATTATGAAGATCTTGCAGACATAAGTCCGATTAATGAGAATATGGATAAAATAGATAGGGTGTTAAAAGAAATTGAAATAGAGGCAAAAAACAAAAATGGAGGAAATGCCGATACGGTAGACGGAAAGCACGCAGAAGATTTTGTGCCTTATAAATTTGTTTCATCAGGAGATTTTAACAGTATGACAATACCGGGTGTTTACACAATGAAAGAGGTAACGGCAAATAAGCCTCCGGCGGGAACAGATTATTTTGGTCTGATTGTTCTGAATTCTGATG
>CATLIG010000108.1 GCA_949948985.1 uncultured Clostridia bacterium
ATTAATTGGACAGAAGAAAATAAAACTGTTATAAAAGGACTTGAAAAATTATTGGGAGAGGTAAGGAAGAACGAAAGATATACCCAAAACCGAATTTTTACTGCTAAAACGAGAATAGCTCAGGAACTGTTTAAGACCGAAAAACAGGAGTAATCGAAAATAAATCTTTTTCATTTATTAATGTCATACCAGAAAATGAGCAATTCAAGTTTTGCCCGGTTTGCGAAAAAAAAACTTACTTTGCATAAAAATTATGTGAAATAATATTATAATGAAAAGGAATACGAAAAAAAAAATAGTGCGTGAGATAGAAAGGAGATAAAATGTCATAGACGTTATAACATTTATTATGTATATAGGAATAATAATTACACAGATATTAACATTAAAGACACAAATTGAAATCAATCTGTGTCTTCGTAAAGATAGAGAAAAAGAAATAAAAAAGAATATAGAACGATTGCAGTTGGAAAAAGAAGAATCTATATCAGAACTTCCCGAGTGGGCAGAAGAGTTTATTGATAATTATATGGCTAACTCTGAGAAAAATAATCGTCAATAAAAGATTCAGCATCTGATTCTTCGTCCGCAAGGAATAGCTGAATAGAGTTTGTAAGCTGATAAATTGTACTAATTGGGCAAGATAAAGGGATAACTTTATTTTTGTTTTCATCATGCAGATAAATATTATATCCGTCAGTAATAGTACCATCGCGACCAGATTCGTTAATCTCATAAAGTATATAAATCGTACCATTAGCAACAATTGAATAATACGACACGAAAAAATTTATATGATGAAATTCATTTTCAAAAAGCATAGCAGAAATTAATTCATTAGAATCTGGTTGCATATTTCCATAATCAGTAAGCCTTCTCCAACTGATTTTTTTTGAAAGTGTATCTTTTGAAAGTTGTTTAATAAATCTTGTTATTTTATCTTCATCCATAATACACACTCTCCTTTAATAGTGTATTTTTTAAAATGACAAGTTGTTTTGCAATGTTATCCCATTGATTATTGGAAAGGCTTGGTTCATCCAAACTTTTTAACAAATTTTTGATAGACTTTACAGAACGTTTGGAAATAAAGGTATATCGTGACATAACATCAGTCAAAAACGTAGATAATGATTTTTTAAAATTTTGTTTATTATCAAATTTATAAATTTCATTCTCATTTATTGAATTGATAAAACCTTCGATTTCTTCAATTTTCTGTGAAATTTCCGATTTAAATAAAGCAATTTCAGCTTTTTGCACAATTTGTTTTTTGACGCTTTGTGTATTTACAAGTGTAAATATAGAAATAAAAAAACTTAAGATGGTTATTGCAAAACTTATATATTCCAACCAAACAGGCATGAAATCACTTCTTTCGTAATTATAAGTAATTTTATCATAGGTTGAAAAATTTTTCAATACCATAAGAAAAAATTATAAAAATTTGTTTATGAGATTTATTTGTTTTTCGCAAAAGCTGTTAAAGGCATAAATGCTGATAATTTATGGACGCGATATTGAGTTATATTTAACGATTTGAAAAAGTCCCTTAAAGATGAGGCGGGTGTTAAGTTTAGAACTGATAAGAACCTGTGAAAACCGCATAGCAAAATTGCTTAAACTCTGTGTATTACGTCGGCATACGAAAGCCGAAAAACACGGCATAATTAATATATCAAATGAAACAAAACAAATTTTCACAGGAGGAAAAAATTATGAAAAATCAAACATTTGGTATTGAAATTGAGACAAGCGGTATTACGAGACAGAGAGCAGCGGAAATTATCGCTGAATACTTTGGAACAGAGGCAAGCTACGAGGGCTGTACTTACGATAAATATACAGCAGAAGACAGTCAAGGTCGTAAATGGTCCTGCGTATACGATTCATCAATCGTTGCACCAAACAAAAACTTAAAATGCGAGGTTGTAAGTCCTATTCTTACTTATGATGATATGAGCGACCTTCAGGAGATTGTAAGAATTTTAAGAAGAAACGGCGCGAAGTCAAGCCCTGACAAGCAGTGCGGAATACATATTCATATCGGTGCAGGAGAGCATACTATTAAAACTCTTAAGAATCTTGTGAATTATATGAGTTCATATCAGGGCTTAATTTACAGAGCACTTAAAATTGCTCCTCAGCGTGAGCAATGGTGCAGAAAATTAGAACCGGTACTTATTGACAACTTTAATCAAAAAGGACTTGATACTTTTGCAAAGGGCGAGAGTGCTTGGTACGGTAAAGGAAACGAAAACGATAAATACCGTCACTACAGTCAGACAAGATACCACGGTTTAAACCTTCACAGCGTATTTTCAAAAGGTACGGTTGAATTCAGATTATTTAACGGTACGCTTCACGCAGGCGAAATCAGAAGTTATGTTTGCTTTTGCTTGGCAATGAGTCAGTTTGCATTAGAGAAAAAATCAATCAGAAGAAGCCGTAAAAATCAATTCAACGATAAGTATTCTATGTATGAAATGCTTTGCAGAATAGGTATTAAGGGCGAGGAATTTAAGGTTGTAAGAGACCATCTTACCAAGCACCTTACAGGAAGCCTCACCCATGAGGGCAGATACATAATGTAATTCTGAACGCGGGCGGTCAAAGCCGTCCGCAAATAATCTTTAATATGGGAGGAAAGAATAATGAGCTTATATATTGCTTATGGAAGCAATCTGAATTTGAAGCAAATGGCGTACAGATGTCCGGGAGCTAAAATAATATGCAAGGGAAGAATAAAAAACTATACTCTTGTATACCGCGGTTCTAAAACCGGAGCATACGCAACCATTATTCCGCAAACAGGAAAAGTCGTTCCTGTGGTTGTCTGGGAAATAAACGCTGAGCACGAGCACCGTCTTGACGCTTACGAGGGTTATCCGACATTTTACTATAAAAAACACTTGTACGTAACTTCAGAAGACGGACGCAGATTTTATGCAATGGCTTATATTATGTTTGACGAGGCGAAAGTCGGCAGACCGTCGGAGGCATATCTGGAAGTATGCAGGCAGGGTTATTTTGATAACGGGCTTGATATTAAAAAATTCAATGCGTCAATTCAGAGAAATATTAATGAATTAAGGTAAAAAAAAAGATTAAGAAAACAAGTTTAGATAAAGGAGTGAAAAATAATATGTATTATTGGAAGGTAATGCACTTGTGTGATAAACAACTGAGAGATATAAACTCTGATGATATTTTAAATAATGGCTTATATAGAAAATGTAATACATATAAAGGAGGCGGTGGTTATGATAAGTTTCCGGCTATATATCAAAATAGAACAGGGCAAATTAATAAATTTAATGAGCAATTTGTTGTCCAATTAAAAGGCTGCCCTTTAAAGTGTCATTATTGTTATGTTACAGAGGACGGTGTACATAGAGGAAAGTATAGTCTGGTGTCCACCAAACAACTTATTAAAGATTTTAATGCTTCCAATTTAGCTGTATTACATCTTATGGGTGGCGCGCCTGCTCTATATATTGATTACTGGAAGGAAATATTGGAGCAGTTAGACCCACAATTTGTATTTCATAGTGATTTGCTGCTATTAGAAAAAGAATACTCAAGTAGTGTAATAGAGAATTTAGCTCGTTACAATAATTCTTTGTATGCTGTTAGTATAAAAGGCGGAGATGCTATCGAATTTAAAAAGAATACAGGGGTAGAATTGAATGCGGAATTATTTTGGAGAAATTTTGATGTAATAGTAGATTGTAAATTGCCTTTTTATTTAACTTTTACAGGTATGTCGAATCAAAGTATAGAATCTTTTAAAAAATTAGTTATAAAGAGGTACGGAACAGAAGATATATTAAATGACTGTTTTTCAATACAACTTATCGAGTATGAAGCATTAAAGTATGAATAAAACTTAGGAAGACTAAAGAAGTCTATTTTTAAAACCGCATAGCAAAATTGCTTGAACTCTGTGCAGTATGTCGGCATACAAAAGCCGAGAAACACGGCATAATAATATATGTAAGATACAAACAGATAATGTTTGTTAAGAAAGGAAGTGAGGTTATGAAGAATATGACGCCGACAGAAATTGCTGTTGAGTACGCTAAGGCTGATTTGAAAAAAGAGATTTACATAAAAGCTCTTGAAGCTGAAAAAGCAGGTAAAACTCTTAATGAGTTCGTCAAAGAGCTTGAAGCCTTAGCGACCAGCAAATAAAAAATAAGATAGTTGGCTACGACGTGACAATCTGGCAACTATCTTAAAGAAAACATCCGACCTTGAGAATGCGAGTCTTACCGTTTCTCTCGGTTGTATGTTTTCATTATAACTCAGAAAGCTGAAAATGTAAAGAAATTTTTAAGAGGTGAAAGAAATGACTGATAAAATAAAAGAACAAATTATGGCTATTAGAGATTCTGGCAAGGCTAATATGTTTGACACCAAAGCTGTACAATATTTTGCGAATGAGAGAGACTTTTACGAGCTTGTTATTTTTATTGAAGAACACCCTTCCGACTATCTTCACTTTATTACGACGGGCAGAGATTAAAATATAAGGACTTCATATCGAAACGGATTTTGAGAGGGGGTGATTTTATGAACAGAGCAGAGCGACGCCGGAGAGGGATAAAAAATAAGGAACCTGTACTTAACGTAAAAGTTTCCGATATTTCCAAAATAAAGGAAAATGCCGTCAGCCAAGCGGCCGACACGGCTTTTGTTATGATGATAACGATACCTCTTATGGTATTACGGGACAAGTATGGCTTTGGTAAAAAGAGGCTTGAAGTCTTTTCTGACTACGTACTTGACTTATACGAAAGCTTTGACAAGGGATATATTACATTTGATGACCTTAAGGAAACGTTGAAGGAAGAGGCTGGCATTGAATTTAAAACAGGAAAAGAGATTGGAAGACCAGCTGTAATAAATGGAAGATAAAATGACTTCATACGAAGTTTTAAAGTGTTAGGTTTATAAATTACAGACCTTTACTTTAAAACTCGAATATGAGAGTCTGGGGCTGCTTTAAAGTGCTCCGGCTAATATGATACCCGAAGGAATAACGCAAACCACCGTTTCCGGTGTTTGAGTAATGACTTTATAATTTTTGAAGCGGGCATAAAATGCCGTGTTTAAAGGTTCGTGCAGCGATACAATAGGTTGACGCTGTAACGGGCGAACCATTGAAAAACGCTGAATTTAGAGTATCAAAAGTGGAGGATAAAACGGTCAATGAGTATATAACAGATGAATCCGGTGAAATAATTATTGAGAATTTAGATGAAGCAATTTATAAAGCGGAAGAATTTATGCCGCCTGACGGTTATGATTTATATACGGAAACAAAAGAAATTTCTTTAGAATGGGGAAAGAGTGCGACACGTTCGTAATTGAAAAGATTACGCACTAAGTCGAAGTTTCTTAAAGAAGAAACAGAAATTTAGGAGAACTGATAATCCGACAAGTGGAATGATAGGGTAACGCCTTGAAACGCTTGCG
>CATLIG010000109.1 GCA_949948985.1 uncultured Clostridia bacterium
AGGTACGAATCCATTTTCAGAAACTATATTAAAACCGCCCCGTTTGCTTATAGCAAACTAAATGACATAAAGTCAATTACAATACAAAAGTATTATAACACATTATTTGAAGAAGGTAAATCCTCAAATGTTATCCATACTATGCATTTAAAATTAAATTCTTTTTTCGAATATGCAGTTAATCAGGGATATATGACGAAAAATCCTACAGAAAAGAAAAAAATTACAATACCCGGTTTATCAGAAAAAAAGAAAAAAGAAGTTGAAACATTTTCACCTGATGAAATAGAAATAATAAAAAATAACGCTGAAAATTATCAATATGGTATGCTTATTTTATTAGCTCTAGGTACAGGACTGCGCCAAGGTGAATTATTAGGCTTAAAATGGAAATATGTTGACCTTAATAAAAAAATTATCACTGTAAAACATACAATTAAAAGGGTTACTGAAATAACACGAGACGGAAAAAGAAAATTTACAACAAAGATTTATACACCAAAAACAAAAGAAAGTCTGAGAACCGTGCCTATTCCGAATGTTTTAATACCAAAACTTAAACGACATAAATTAAAGGAAAAACAAAAATGCTTAAAAAATAAAATAAATTTTTCTGATGATAATTTTGTTTTTACAAATCGTATAGGTAATTTTATAGACTCTTCTGTTCTTGTGCGCGGCTTTATGAATTTTTTAAAAAGAAATAATATCTTTGTTTAAAACTTATTCAAACTAATCCAAACATTACCAAAACCGCACAAAAATCATATTTTTATCAAAAACATAGCCAAACGTGGCTAAACTATGCAAAACTTTCGTGGGAAAAATGTGGGAAATAAAATTTTATATAATTAAAAAATACGTAAAAAAAACAGAGGCTTATATCAACAAAAATAAAATATAAATCTCTGTTTTTTACTCTTATTATTTATAATTCCTGATAATCAATTCTCTATACCTTCTATCATCTTTTTCATATCTTGCTGTCAAATTATTAAGCCTCTGCACTGATTCAATATTAAATTCAGAATACAATCCCCTTACATAATCACACTCGTTATAACTCAATATAAATTTACCTTCAATATTTTTTAATATTTCCGCTAATTTTATATGTTCTTCTTTAGAAAATTGCACCTGATAATATTTTTCAGTTCCATAATACGGAGGGTCTAAATAGAAAAGCACATTCTTCTTGTCATATCTTTCAATTATTTTTTCAAATCTCATATTCTCAATTATAACATTGGAAAGTCTTTCTTGTATCCTGTACAAATAATCAATCATAATATTTATGTCTTTTTTAACACAACCAAAATGCTGACCTTTACTTCCATAGCTTGTTTTTATAATCATAAAAAACCTTGCCGCCCTTTGAATATCCGTCAATCCTATAAAATTACAGCTTTCTTTCATTTCATTAAATAACTGACGAGAATTTAATATACCGCTTAATTCTCTTTTAAGCTCCGGCAAATGAAATTTAACACACTTAAACAAATTAACCAAATCACTGTTTAAATCATTATATACTTCATAACCTCTTTTGTCTTTATAGAACAATACCCATGCGGCACCGCCGAACACTTCAATATACTTGTCATATTCTTTGGGAAATCTTTTTACAATTTCCTTTTTAAGATAATTTTTTCCTCCAACCCACGATAAAAAGCTATTCATATGTAAATTTTCCTCCCATATTTTTTAATTTATCGAAACAAATATTTTTTCACATATTACATTTTTAGAAACAAATGTTCTTTTATTTTTTAAAAAATAAAAAAGCTCCTATCGGAATAAATCCTGATAAGAGCTTTCCCATATCTATATGAAATCAACAATATTAATATAACAATAATCACATCATTTGTCAATACATTTTATTTAGCTTTTATATAAACTTTCCCTTTTTCCCCACCCATCACATCAAAACCTACAGCGCTTGCCAAACTTCTGACCGGACAGAAATTAAATCCATTAATATTAACCGCCTCAACGCTTGTTTCCTTACCGTCAACATTCAATTTCAGTTCTTTAGGATTTATAATTACCTGTTTGGTATCTTCATCATATCCGACATCAAAACCCAACTGTCTTATAAAATCAGCCGTAAAAAGATTTTTACCGTCAACAAAGTATCCCTGCGTAAAATCCTTTTCTCCGTTTACTACAACATTAATAGTCTTTTCAACAGCGATTTCCCTCTTTTCCTCAATTTTATTTTCTGTTTTAAATTCAATATTCAGATATTCACAAATTCCCTTTACAACCGCTTCTGCCGATAACTTAATAAATTCATCTGTTTTTATAAATTCCGCTTCCTCTTTGTTACTTAAAAAGGCAAGCTCACACAAAACCGCTATCATTTTTGTTCCATTTAAAACCGCCAAATCTTTTCTTTCTTTAACACCTCTGTCCTTTAGTTTCAGATTTCTTAACAAATATTTTTGTATCAGTTCCGCAAGTCTGTTGCTGCTGTAGCAAAGGGTTTCCGTTCCCCTTGCCTCTTTATTTTCTGATGAATTGATATGTATGCTCACAAATAAATCTGCGTTTCCATTATTGGCGGTTTTACATCTTTGTTTCAGCGATACATCTTTATCGGCTGTTCTTGTATATATTACAGATATTCCTTGTTTTTCTAACATCTGCCCTATTTCTTTTGCAACTTTCAATGTAATGTTCTTTTCCAAAATTCCGTTGCCGGATGCGCCTGAATCATCTCTGCCGTGTCCTGCGTCTATACAAATTAATTTACTCATTTTTATTATCCCCCTCATCATTTCCGATTAAACTGTTAAAAACATCTTTTACCTTTTTCACAACTGCCGTTCCTATACTAAACTGAAACTTCTTGATAAGTTCCAGCATTCCCTCCGGCAGATTGCCGTTAATTTCAGCATAGTTTTCAACAATGCTTGCCAGCTCACAGGCTCCAAAATAAAAGATACCCATATATTCAAGGAATGTTATTTCAAAAGCAGCGTCAAGCATATATAAAACACCTATAAGCATTAACTCAATAATCTTTCCTATAAATCCCCACCTTGCCGCTCCTGATTTCCACTTTTTCTGCTTTTTAGCTTTAACCCATCCGAAAATTGAATCAATTATCATAAGTGCAGCAAGAACGGCTATATATTTGAAACTTCCTCCGATTAATGCAGCTCCGCCTGAAATAATTCCGCTGATAAAAAGTTTTATTGATTCCACTGTTCCATCAAACATAAAAATCACCTCTTAAATTATTTTTTGTAATAAAAAAAGCCGATAGAGACCGGCTCAATAAAATCATTTAATTCCTAAAAATTCCAAATAAACATCTTTTAATCCATATTTATCACCTTCACCCCAAAACTTAAACCTTATAAAATCTTCAAGCCATATAGCGGCAGGCATAAGCAAAAACCACAATAATCCAAATTCAAGACAAATCTGTCCATTAATATTAAAAACCATATCCGAGTAATCCCATATATCCAAACCCATTTTTATATTAAGTATATATCCTGCTATGTACTCGACTACCAGTACAATAACCGTACCGATTACAGACTGTCTCCATACCGACATATTATAAAACTTCGGTATCTGGTTAATACTTCCTATAAGCAGTCCGCAAAGACCGCCTACAGCAAACATTGATATATTAGCATACCCGCCTTTTGGTATTCTCCAAATACCTTCAATAACAAAATATATCATACCCATTAAAAACCAAATTGCCAATACCTTTAAAACTTTATTCAACCACATCACCGCCAATTATTAAATTATAACTTTCTAAAAACTCACCTGTAAGCACTTGACCATACACAACAGTACGAACATCGTTTATATTTTCCAAACTCTTAACATAGCTCATCAAATGATTGCAATATGTAGTCTGCTGTAAAATAAAAGTCATAGCGTTATTAGCAATAAGAGTAAAATCAGCAATAGAAAATAACGAACACATCTCACCGTCAGCGTGATAAGGCACTCCGTTTTCAGGTTTTATATTTCCTAAATTAATCTGACTTAAAAGACCGTTTAAATTAATCTGGTCTTCTGTTTTCAGGCTGAAATGCTTTGTGTTTCCGTCTGATAAAGTAACATCAATACCTTTATAAATTGTCTGTTCACAAATATCAGAAATTTCTTTAAGTTTATCGGCTTTTACCTCATCAATAGCAGGCTCTATCAGCTTTCTTGCCTCTTCATTATTTGAAACAGGCAGTCCGTCAAACATTAAAATATCAGAAACATCAAGTTCCGATAGTGTATATTCAATATCTTTCTGCTCTAATTCCGTCACAAGAGCGTTAAGTTCATTATCATTACGACAATACTGAATAACCTCTGACGTAGTTTCCGAACTGCCGCTATTAACTGTATACGTATATTTAACGCAATACTTATTAATAACAATCTTTCCATTGCTTACATAATATTTTTTCATAAAATAACCCTCCATTAATTTAAAATTTTTATTGTAATGAAATTTCAGTTGTAGTATATCCGCTTGCTATATTTGCGCTTACAATACTGTCATAAACACTCCAACCCTTGCCGAAAAACTGTACTTCCACATCGCCTGACGAGCCGTTAGTACCTCCTGCCACATAAAAGTCAATATACTGCTCATAACTGCTTCCAGACTGGTTTACAGCTCTTAGTTTTGTTACGCAGCTATTAAAACTGGAATGAGATAAACATTTAAGTTTCAACTCATTATTGGTCACTGACGAATATTGCTGTGCTGCTGAAAAAACCGTTGTACTTGACGCGCTGCCACTTCCTACAGTAAGTACAAATATACCTCCGCAGGAATCTTTATTATTTCTTGCCAGTCTGAACCAGCTTCCCGTCTGAACATTAAATGTCTTTACTTTTTTATTTATGCTTACGGCATTTTGAATTTCCGAAAGAGACTTGCCTCCTAAAGTTGAGGCATTTCCTCCGTCCTCTGTTTTTTTCCACGCTGTAAGCCATTCACTCCTAAAAATACTCCTTACATAAGTTGTTTTTGTCGAATATGATGTAAACCTTATAATTTTTCTGTTTCCATTAAAAACAATAAGTTCAACAGTTCCTTCCTGTTCAACAGGAGCGTCATCGGGATAATTTGACATAACCACACCTTTAGATGTATTAGTGTTTTGTGCGTTTGCCCACTCTAAAATAGTTTCTCCTGATTTAAAAGCGGTCCTGTCGCACTGATAAAAGTCGTTTGCGTGTTTGTTATCCAGTGTATCGGCATTTCCACTGTCATTTATTTTAGTCCAGTCATTATACCAAACGTTATTTTCTATTTGTCTTTTGTATATTCCCTGCCCTGATAGTCCATATTGAAAAGCCAATACCGTAGCTCTTAGAGCCTGTCTAAAAACTTTTGAAATCTTAAAAATTATGTTATAATTTAAAGAAAATATTTAAAGAAGGTAATATAAAATGCACAATTATCCAAGTGATATAAGCCGTGAAGAATTTGAAATT
>CATLIG010000110.1 GCA_949948985.1 uncultured Clostridia bacterium
AGGTAAAGGTATTCCTGTAGAAACTATTTATTACACTGAAAGAGGAATTATGGAAATATGCAGATGGTCAAGGCAAAAAAAATCAAATCAATTTATGGACTGGTGTTGGGATATTATAGAGAAATATCGTAATAAAACATTAAATACAAATTATTTTGAAAAAGATTTTATTAATGCAATGAATGAAAATTACAAAGTTTTTTCTGACATAATACAAACAATGCAGAATTCCATAACCGCTATGCAGATTCAGACAGCCCAAACAAATGAACTGCTTATTAAATTAATAGAAAATAACACAAAAAAAGAAAAATTTAAACATAATGATTTTCCTGAATGGATAAGTAAGATGATGCCAAAATTCAGTATAATAAAAAATTATTATTTTTCGGAAGATAAAGGTTATAAAAATACATATGCAAAAATATTTTTTGAGTTTAACTGTACATACGGAATAAATATATTATCTGATGCATTAGAAGAATTCTGTTATCAAAATAACTGTAAAAAATGCAGTACTATGGATATGGTTGCATATACACCGGAAATAAGAACTAAAATGGAGTCAATAATAAACAATATGATTAATAAAATTATTGAATTGAAGAGAAATGAGTCAAATAAGTAATAGTATCAATTATAGGAGGACTTGCAGAGTTATATTTTTTTTAATTTTGAACTTAACGGATTAAATAATTAAAAAATATGATTAATCAGGGAAAAATTAAAAATTTGAACATTTAAAACGTATAATAATACTTATAAATATTATTAATAATATTTATATGCATTTTTAATTGTTCAAATTTTAATTAATTAAATTTATAAATAATAATTAAAATTACTAATTAAAAATTATTTAAATTATTGGGGGACTTATAAAGTTATATTTTATATAAGTTTCACTAAACAAATTACTCCCTATGGTCGCAATTTGTTAAGTTCAACTAATATAAAATTATAACTTTTTTACGCCCGTCCCCCAAACCCCCTGACGTTTTATCTGTTTTTTTTGCTTTAATTTTGATTTGATTAGGTTATGTGTTAAAAATATGATTAATCAGGGAAGAATTAAAAATTTGAACATTTAAAACTTATAATAATTATATATATTAATATAATTTATATATGCATTTTTAATTGTTCAAATTTTTAATTCTTTAAATTTATTAATTAATAATAATAAATATTTTCTCCGAATGTTCAAAAATGTAATTAATCTATTAAATCTGATAAAGTAAATATTTTCTCCAAATGTTCAAAAATACTAAAATTTTAAAATTAATAAAAAAGGAGCTAAAAAAATGAATACAAAAAGACTTAAAGCAGGAGATATTATCAGCAACTACAAAGAACTTTGCGATTTGCTTTGCGAAGAAGTTAAAGAAGGCAATTCAAAAAAATCACAGCTCAAAGAATTTGAAAGATACTTTCAATACGAAAAACACGGGCATAAATTTTTAATACTGGATATATATGATACACCGTTACCAAAAAATGACAAAAGGAAAGACGGCAATAGAAAGATTTATGTGACATATATAGAGAGCATACTTTTAACCTATTTGTTTAAACTGGAAGACAGTACAGGATATTTTACAAAAAAGCAATTATGGCAGATGTTAGGAATGATAAACCAATTATATAAAAACATTCCTGTTGACAATCTTATGAAAATCAACTCGCAAGTAACTTACTGGGAAATAAACAAATTTTACCAGAGATGCGACCAGAAACTAACGTCTATTTTGTTCTCTGCTTTAAACAGTCTTCAAAACCGCAGCCTGATTAAATACGAAGAACAATATGTCATTGTATTTAAAAAAGATAGTACGACATACATAGCTGATGATGAGGAAAAAAAGATTATCCTTGAAGCGGAAAAAATTACTTTGGATAAAATGGGCTTATACAGTAAAATTCACGCCGCGTCTTGTTTTAAACTAAACGAGTTTTATAAAAACGTAAATAACTTTTTATACAAAGAATATGGATGGGACAAGGTGTATAAAAGATATAAAATAATTTTTCTTGACAAAAAATATTTAAAGAGGGCTTTAAATGAAAATGAAATTCTTTTAAAAAAATTATTGCTGAATGAACGTGTTATTGATGCTGTTGATAAACACGCTGAAAATATAAACGATTCCCAGAATGAAAAATTTGAGGCTGTATATAAAGAGGCAACTGATAAATGGATTAAAGAAGATAAAATATGGGGTGAACCTGATGCACTTGATAAAGAAAAAATAAAAAAAGAATATAACATTTTTACATATTCCGAGAGTTTTGTTGAAATCCAAAAAATGTTATCTCAGAAGCTGTTAAAAATTAATGGTTAAAAGAAATGTTCAAAAGGAACTTGCTGAATTTTTATTAAGAATATAAAACGACACGCTTTTTGATTAAAAGGGAAAATAAAAACATAAATAAATTTGATTGGAGGTTTTGTATGAAAAATATAAATGTAATTTTAAAAGCCGGTATCCCGCCTTAAATAAAAATATAAAGATGCACAAGTGATAAAAATTAAAATAAAAAAACAATAGCGAAAGGAAAGATGAAAAATGCTGATTAATATTAACGAGATTAAAATTTCAGACAGAATAAGAAAAGACTACGGTAATTTACAGGAGCTTGCGGATGACATAAAAGAAAACGGATTAATAAATCTGCCTGTGGTAACTTGTGATACATATGAGTTAATAGCGGGAGAACGCAGACTTCGCGCAATGAAACTTCTTGGATATAAACAAATCGAGGTAAGATCTATGCCGGTAAAAAACGCTGAACATCAGTTAAATCTTGAAATTTCAGAAAATGAAGCACGTAAAGAATTTACCAAATCTGAACGTATTAATTACGCCAGACAGCTTGAAAGAATTGAAAGGGTTAAAGCTGAAAAAAGAATGAAAGCGGGAGTTAAAATCCCTGAGGAAATTTTTCCAAGTGGCTCTACAAGGGATATTGTCGCGTCTAAACTTGATATTGGTTCGGGAAAACAATATGAAAAAGAAAAATATATAGTTGAAAACAAAACTTCTCTCACACCGAAAGACTTTGCCGACTGGGATGAAGGCAGATTATCCACTAATAAGGCTTTTAATAAAATCAAAAAAGAAAAAGAGACCCTTGAAGAAAAAGTAAAACAGCTTGAAAAAGACTATTCAAAAGTTAAAGATAATACTGACAGTGAAAAAATAAAACTGCTTAAAGAAAAAATAACAAAATTAGAATCAGACAAATCAAAATTGGAATTAAAAGCGGAATTAAATCAGAGAGACGCCGATGAATTTGCGAAATTAAAATCAGAAATCGCGTTTCTTACAAAACAGAAATCGGATTTGAGCCGGAAAGTTGACTCAGCAACAGAATTAGCGGGATTGGCAGTATCGCTGCAAGACGTCCTTGAAAAAGATTTAGCTCCCATTAAATTCAAAAGATGTATAGAGGAGTTAGATTCCAGCGAAATTGCGGTTAAAAATATGATTGAGATTTTAGACAAAGTTGATAAATGGTCTGATGAAATGAAAACCATTTTAGGAAACAAATATAATAATGTTGTAAGTATACAGTAAAGGAGAATGAATTACTATGGATAAAACTGTTTTATTAAACAAATCAATGAATGAAATGACAAAAACAGAAAGGGACTATCTCAGAAATCAGCTCAATGAGCGTGATATGGCTGAAATTACAAATCAGTTAGCGGAAGTAAAAAACAATCAGGAAAAGTTTAATGTAAAACTTGGTATTATTGAAAAAACACAGGAAGAAAACAAAGATGAAATTGACAGACTGAAACAGGAAACAAATGTACTATGCGCTCCTATTCATCATAAGAGAAGAAATAAGTTTCGTAAAAAAGCCGCTTCAAGAGTAAGATTTCTTCTTGGAAATGATAAAGCCGCTCCCGAATACATATTATTTTCAGCTTATTTCTTTAAAGGAATTTACGCTGATATAGCTTATCAGTTAGAACTTGGAAACTGGGATGATATGTCTATGGAAAATTATGAAAACCCTGACAGTACATATGAAACAGCAAAAGAAATCAGAGATAATTGGAGACCTGAGTATAAATATTTTAAACGCTGTTTGAAAGAATTAATAGAAAAAAGGGATAATGGAATTTTACGGCCTGAAAAATGCAGAGCGCTGACAGGATTTTTAAACTCAACAAATAATGGTAAAAATGTATCGTTTTTATAAAAATAAACAATGACTCATTAAATTAATCAGCTTTTGTTTTGTGTATCAAGGTTTGTCAAAATCGGCAAATCTTGATACACAGAAAATATAAAACAAAATAATGCAGTCATAAGCTATAAAAATTTAATATCAGAAAAAGAAAGGGTATGATACAAATGAATAACATTCAGTATACACTTTTAAAAATTCCTATAGCAGTATTAATTAAAAATAATTATAATGTAAAATTCAGCAAGAAAGAACTTGTTGATGAATACTTGATCGCTCAGGAAAATTCTCTTTTAATTGACCAGATTGAAAGATTGAGAGGGTCATTTTCAAAACACATTAATGAGTTAATTCTTGTTGTCGCTAAAAAAAATCCAAAACAAGAACAAGAACTTCGCTATATTTTAAATAATGGCTTTACTTATAACGGAATTCATTATTCACGTTTCGGTAAATCAGCATCTCAGGGCAAAGAAGGTATTACCGCCTTTGTATGCGACTCTGTTTTTGACAAATTGTATGCAGCTACCCAAATGGACATTGAAGTGGACGAATGTGTTATATCTAAATATGAGTCTCAGAGATGCCTTTTATTCAGTTCCTGCACTTTAATCAAAGGATATATGCCTAATATTGTAATTATTGGCGAATATGAAAAAATAATACCGAAACAGCTGATCAGATACGCCGTTGAAAGTGAAAAAGAATTTGAGGATAAAAATACCCATTTAAAAAAGAAATATACAATAAAAGAAATTGAAGAAGGATATAAAGATATTAAATTATCTCCGTTTGACGGCTGCGGATGTCATGAAAAAGAGTTTACAGATAAAATAAACGAACAGCTGGGATTAGATTATCAGGCAGTCGGAGTACAAATACGGATGCCTTTTATAAAAGGTTTCTCTGTATATATGCCATTTAAAAAAATATTCAAAGAATGGGGAATTGAATATATTACTGATATATACGGCAAGAAACATCATGCGGATAATATTGACTGTATATGGAACACCTCAATGTTCAAAGGTCATAAGCTTTTTTATTCACAATACAGAAATGACGCGTGGAATGAATATATGAATACAATAATTAAATATCAGTTTAAATTAGGCGTCAGCAAGTATAGTCATCATATTAAACATCTTAATAAATATGCCCGAATGAATTTTCAATATTTACAGTGCCTGAATCTGTGGAATCAAAAATACATTAATTCCTTTGAAAACGGCAGTATGAAAGATTATGATATATTGGACGCTGACAATGAT
>CATLIG010000111.1 GCA_949948985.1 uncultured Clostridia bacterium
ATTATAAAAAGTTCCCGTTGCGTCTCTGAAAAGTAAAGTTGCCTGACGCATAAACTGGATAAAATAATTTAAAGTAATAATAAACGAGATACTTTTATTAAGCTCTAAATCGTTACCGAAACAAATAATTACAAGATTGTCTATTACGGCATAATAACCCAAAAAGAAAATGCAACCTATTATAAAATTAAACGAATGAAAAAAATTCAGATACTTTTTAATGGCTTGTGTATCTTGTTCTACACACATATGACCGATAACAGAAGTAAGCGGAGCAAAAAACAAAGTTAAAACACCTGTCATTGAAACCATAATAGTTGTGTAATTCGAATATTTGCCTAAAATTACAACACCTATAAATGTAGAAATAATAATGCTATCTACAGTGTTTACTAGCACTCCGCCAATTTTGTGCATAAACATTGCCTTAACATTTTTTGTTACTTCTTTCTTAGTTTCGCTATCTACTTTCTGCCTGTTCTTAATTATTTCTTTATACTTTTTGCGCGCAAATATTTCTGTTACGCCCCATTGCGCAACAGCTGAAATTATTGCACAAACCAAATACCATGTAAATGAATGAGTAAATATCAAAACGCAGATTTGCAAACCATATTGCAAAATCATTCCGCAAGAAGCAATAGTTGTAGTAATATAATTATTTTTATAAGCATTTACAAGCGATGTTTTCGAACTAAAAAGATAAGTTATAACAACCGATACGAGCATCAGAAAAAACGTCAAATATAAGTTCTGGTTTACGCCTTGATAATCAGCCGCCAGATAGGGCAACAGCGGAATTAAAACACAACCGGCAACCAATATAATTGCACCTATTATTAAATATAATTTTGTAAATAGATGATACAGAGCTGAAACTTTATCCTTATTGCCTTCCACTATGGGCTTATACATACAAAAAGTTATAGCGCTTCCTACTCCAAGTTCCGCAACCGATAAAAAGCCTATAATACTTATATATAACGAGTTAAGTCCATTCACCTCGTTACCGGAATATTTAATTAGAAATCTTCTTACAAGAATAGCTCCGAAAAGAAGAATTAGTTTAAACGCGATTGAAATGCAAACGTTTAAAAGCCCTTTCTTTTTATCCATATTTAACTATTATTTTGGATTACTTTGTAAATCTTAGCAGTTTATTTGTCAATTCAACTAAATTTATTAATAAAATGCTGTAAAATCAAAATTGTTAGACAACAACTTTCGTGAAAAAATTTACATCCTATATTTGCAATTCATTTAAAACAGTTTTCCATTTCTGAATAATACTGTTTAAATTAAACCTGCTTAAATCTTTCTGACTATTTAAACTAAAAGACAAACGCAATGCGTCGTTTTTCATTAATTCATCCATTTTTTTTGCTAACATTTCATAATTTTCCGACTCAACAAGAAAGCCGTTAACACCATCGTCTATAATTTCCGAAGGACCTTCTTTACAATTAAAACTAACTATCGGCAATCCCTGCGCCTGCGCCTCCAACAAAACCAAACCAAACCCTTCATATCTTGAAGAAAATACAAACATTCCCGCTTGATTCATTTCATTTTTCAAATTTTCAGTATTCCCTTTCAAGGAAATTCTTTTAAGTCCCAAAGAACTAATTTGTTTTTGCAATTCATCTTTCAAACTGCCTTCACCGTAAATTTCAAGCTCCCAATCTATACTTTCTTGTTCTAATATTTCCCATGCTTTTATCAGTAAATCAAAACCCTTTTGATATTCAAGACGTCCTGCGGCAATAATTTTTTTATTTTTGATTTCAAAATTGTTATCAATATCGAAAGCAATAGGATTATAAATATAGTCTATTTTTTTTAATTTAGGGAATTTAGTTTTATAATTGTTAAGATCGTGCTGACCCAAAACAATAACTTTATCTGCATATTTAACTGCTAATTTTCGTGAAAACTCATCCACTTTTGATCTTTGATTTACACAATTGAAATGTTCCCACGCAATGGATTTTATGTGGGTAACTTTTTTTAAAAAATAAACCGGAAGAAAAATGCAAATATCTACAACAATAATACAGTCAAATTTAATCTTTTTATATAACTTTAATAAACGTCTTACGATAGGAATCGTCTTGTGTCTTTTAATTTTTTCCCCTTCCAAAGAATATAAATTAATATTTTCATTGATGGGAAACCCTGGATTTAATCCTTCGTTGAAACTTATAATTGATACTTTATATTCTTCTGCCAGTTGAGAAGCGATTATTGAAACGCATCGCTCAGTTCCTGCCCTATGATTAAAATTTGCAATGTAAAAAGCTATATGTTTCATATTATTTTCTCTTAAATTTACGTTTTATTTTTTGCCATGTCAAAGAAAACACTGCGCAAAATCCATGTTTTTTTATTGCAAATCTATACTCTGCTAAATTCCTGCCTATCAGCTTCCCGTATTTTTTACTTAAGCGTTGCGACTCTTCTATTAGTTCTTTTTCTTCATCCGTCTTCCAGGAACCGGCAAAATGATGTACAGTGTAAGTATTTTCATTCGGAAATTCTTCACCTGTTTCAAAAGATTTTGCAGTAAAATACGAACAATCATGAATGTTCAATTTTTCTTCAAAGTTATCTAAAACTGTCTGCATAATCTGCGGCAGCGGAGTCAAGTCAAAAGAGCCGTCGTTTTTAATAAAACTTTTATTTTGATAAGAATCCAAACAGGCTTTAATATATAAGTTACCTTTTTCAGCCCCAAAAACTCCAGCTTCAATACCTTTTCTTTTATCGCTTTCATACGCCAACATATATGATTCAGACAATAAATCGTCAAACGGTTTTAAAACTTCAACATCCATATCCAAATAAATACCACCCATAGTATTTATGGCATAAAGTCTTATAAAATCCGCAGCAAAAGCATATTTCTTGTTATCGTAAGCATCAGAAACCCATTTGGAACTATTTTTTTCAAACCTGCCAAAATCCCATTTTATAAATTCATAGTCCGGAAGTTTTTCTTTCCACGATTTCATATAAAAATTCAGATTATCCGGAATAGGATCATTGCTTAACCAGCAATAGTGAATAATTTTAGGAATCAAATTCTTCTCCTGTTTTTTCTAAGTATGTTTTGTATCCCTCTCGTTTTGCCCGTATCGATATTTTATAATAAGAGCGCATATGTGAAGACATCTTTAATATATTTAAAACATATCCGCCTAAAGCCCTAAATAAAGCCCGAAAGTATAAGTATCCCATTGTTTTGTTACCAAACTTATGCTTATGTTTTGCACAAACGGCGCCAAACCCACGGCTGTAACTTTCTAATTTAGCGAACGGCAAATCACTTTTATTGCAACTGGGATGATAAACAATCACTTCGGGACAGAAAATCGCATTATAACCGGCATATAAAATTTTAAGAGCAATATCGGTTTCTTCTGCGCTACCCCAGAAATTACCGAGTCCTAATTGCTCGTCAAAAATTTCAGAATCAAAAATTTCTTTCTTTATAAACATTGATGGACTGATACAGCATTTAAAAATATTTTTTCTTGTTATTGCTTTACGCTTACTATTCATGCCTCTAAGCGAAATCCGGTTTGTAGTATGATCCACTACCGCGCCGGACACAAGACCTAAATTGCTATCTTGTTCAAACAATGTATTTATTTTTTTTAAAACATCTTCAGTATAAAACGCATCATCGTCCATAAGTCCCACAATTTCGCCTTCCACATATCTCAAGCCAATATTTCTTGCATGGGACAGACCTTTTTGAGTTAAATGTATATACTTAATTCTTTTATCGATTTGAACGATTTCAGCATTTTCTATATCGCTTTGGTCAATTACTATTATTTCAAAATCCTGATAAGATTGCTTAAGAATCGAATCAATTGCTTTAAGCATCAAATCCTTACGGTTCAAAGTTGCCATTAACATAGAAATTTTCATTATTTTACACCTGCAAAAATTGTAGTATATGGCAAGTAATCGCCTAATTTCAAACAAAACGGAACCATCAAAACAAATATCGTCAACAAATATATAACAGACTTCAATTTTTTAGGTAAATTTTTCTCTATAAAATAAGGTATACTAACCATAAAATAATACGTAAAAAATAATTCAAGACGTGCCATAATCTCATTCTTGTTTTGAATTATCATTAATTCAATTGAAATTATTGCAAGGGCTACAAATATCCAATATTCTTTATCTTTTTTTACTTTGATATTTTTCGCTTTAGGATAGAACCAACAAAATAATAATACTGCTAATAAAAATAAAGCGATATATTTTCTTTTTCCGTCACTTGAATTGTTAAATATAGAAAATGAATCGTCGGTATAAACATAATCTTTATATTGCGGAAATAATTCTACTGCAAAAATTATGATTTGCTTGAAAAATATTATACCTATAGTACAAAATATTGCAAAAACGATAACTCTTTTAGAATTATTACAAAAAAGAACTATGAAAAAAACAACCAAACCCAAAGCAGCTGTTTTATGAACGAATATTGCACAAATATTTAAAACCAGCGCCCTTATAAGTTTGTTTCTTTTGGCAAAATGATATGCCCATAAAGTAATCATTATTGCCAACGATGCGCGCGCTATATTTAACGATAAAAAATAATAGTGTAAACTTAAAAATAAGAATACAGAAATGCCAAGATTTTTTGAATTGTGGTATAAAAACAGTGTGACTCCAACAATAAAAATTGCAGAGTTAAAAAATGTTACAGCATTGGGATCGGTAAAAAATATGCTAATTATTTTATTATAAATAATATAAAGAGGAAATTTACTAAACTCTACATCTGCTTTTAAATCACCCCATGCAGTGGATGCAATTCTGGAAAAAATTTCAGTATAATGAAAAGTATCCGTTCCTACAGATACATTTCTTAAAGCGGAAATTAGCCCCCAAAACAAAATGAAAAGACAAACAATTAGTTTTTTATTACTAAAATTTTTAAATTTTTTGCCAATTATACCGTGTGCAGGCAATCTCGCGGGAAATAGTACAATGATAAGCAACGTGAATGCCATACCTATTGTATATATATTTAAAAGATTAATATCCGACATTAGTTAAACCTTTATAAATCAATAATGATCCGCAAAAAATTATTGACAACTCAAATGCTATCTGTCGCTATTTTTATTAGCTTGCATGCAAAATCCGAAAAATTAAACTTTCCGTTTATTATATCAGAACAGTTTATAGCTATCGGCTGAAATTTTAATTTATTTGTTAAATCTTTTACATTCTCGAAAAATATTACAGGCAACTCTGAGTATATTTCCCTGAATACTTCAATATCCGAAATTATCGGCTGTGTACCAAGATACAATGCTTCGAGAGGGGGTAAACCAAATCCTTCATACACGGACGGCT
>CATLIG010000112.1 GCA_949948985.1 uncultured Clostridia bacterium
GTCTCTTTCTGCTTTGTATATAATTAGAAATATGCACAAATTTCAATTTTATATTCTAGGAATTTATTGGTGTGGTATTTAGTCTTTGTTGATAGATAATTAAAAGTTATCCATCGGTTTTTGAATAAATAGCGTTTGAGATTTTAGAAAGGAATGCAATATAATGAGTTTTGCACATGATTTTTGGGAGGAATTTGAAAAATTATCAATAGACCTTTTAAAATCATATTTTAAAAACATTGAAAGCACGAAGATATCTATAAATAGAACACAAAACCAAAAAGATGGTGGATATGACGGAATTATTTTTATTTCTTCTGATTCGAAACATACGCCATATAAAATTTTATCTGAATCAAAATTAAGATCCATATCATCGAAAGATCTTCCATTATCTGATTTTTCTAAAACACTGGTAATTGCAGTCAACATGTATGCATGTGAAGTATATATTTTTACAAATCTTCATTTTTCTAAAGAAACACAAAAGCGAATTACCAATTTTACTAAAGCGACAAACATTAATGTAAAATTAATGGATATATTTCATGTTATAGAAAATATAAATAATTTGCCTTTTGATATAAAACAAAAGTATGCAGTTTTAATACAGGAACTTAATAATTCTTCAAGTAAGCATCCCATAGACCGTAAAACTGATTCTCAAGTTTTTAAAACGCCTCCCGTAATACAAAAGCTTATTGGAAAGCACCGAAATTCGCTTTTAAAAAAAGAAATTTTTCTTTTACAAAATACATCTGGAATACTTGTCATATCAGGTAGTCAGGGCTCTGGAAAATCGCTTTTTATACAGCATCTTATCAATTCACTTTGTTCTGAAAATTCTGATTCATTTTCATATATTGATATGTTGCAGTTGTCAAATATTAATCATTTTTTTCTTACGTTATTGTCTATTATATGGCGGGTTGATATTTTGGATATAGCGTCCTTTGATAAGAAAGATATTGAAGAAATAGTGTATTATATATCAGATTTGGAATTGAGTAAAAAAGCAAAACAGGTCTTGTTTGATATAATTATTTCTGGTACAGAATCCTGTTTTTCAAGTAAGGATTTAATGTATTTCTGCCTCATGGAATATTTACATACAATTTATTCCCCAATCTTGAAATTCAAAAAACAATATTTAATATTTCATAATATTGATTATGCAACAGATGTTTCTAAAGAGATTTTATTAATGTTTTTAAAGCATTTTTATAAAGATAATATCGTAATCATTTTAGAAGTGAGAAATGAAACCGCCGCTACTAAGAAATTCCTTCAACGATGTATGGCAGAAGTTCCTGTTTTAGATGAAATTAAATTGAATGACTTAAGCACAACAGAAGTATCTGATTACTTGAATAATAAATATGCAGATGTTTTTAAAAAACAGGAATTAAAGATTCTCAAACAGATATGTCCACGCACACCTTTGATGATAGATCAGATGGTTCAGATGTTTTCAGGAAATGCAATTAATCGCAACTTACTAGATGACTCATTAAAGTCATTATGTAAACTGTATAAAAATCAAAAATATCTTTTTGCAATAAATAGTAACTATGTAAATCATGTTCTGGCAGGATATGAAGATGAAATAAAAATATGTGCGGCAAGCATTGCGTTTATGGATGGCTGCCTGGAATTAAATTGTATTGCTAAGCTGTGTAAAAATCTAAGTAATGTAGTGAATAAACTAATAGATACACATTTATTTCAATATAGTAACAGTTGTTTAAAAGTTTATCATGCATCTATCTTAGAACCTTTGAAAGAGATGCTATATATAGATGATCTTTTTATTCGCAACAAAATGTATCAGCAATTATATGACGAAATTGATTCCTTAAACATTCTGCAAAAGAAAAAGTTAATAAAAAAAATATATTTAGCACTTAAACTTAATGAACATATTTATTTTATTGATAAATGGGAAGGGGTTTGCTCCGATTTGATAAAAGAAGAGGATTATGAAGTGGCGCTAAACCTTTTGAAAGAGATAGAGGAAAATAGTATTTTTGATAAATTTAACAATGCTATGAAATTTTCACTTCAAGCCTGGATTTTACAATGTTATGTGGTTGAAAACATGTATAATCAAAATGAGATAGAAACTTATGTTCAGGATTTAGATGAATTATTCATGGAGGAAGCTATCGGCATAGCTCAAACAAGAAAGGATGAATATCTACTTTGGAAGTTCAAGTATTATTTAGCAGTTGGAAAGTACCATGAAATAATCGATAGTATAAATCAGTATAACGATATTACTCCTGAGCTATGCTATATTAGGGCATTGGCAATTAAACATATTTATGATATTGATGCATGTATTAAAAGTTTAAAAAGCAGTATTCAAATTTTTCCTAGTAATAAACATTTGATATATTCTTATTACGATCATATACTCTCAAAAGTATTTAAATATGATCTTTTCAAAGCAAAAAAATATATAAATAAAATGAAACCATATATAGATATATTATCACTTGAGGATATTATCCATTTTAAATATAACGAACAGGTCACCTTATTTTATAATGGTGAGTTAGATTCCTCACATGAGCTCAACAAATTAATAAGGGAGTCATTTCAGAACAATCTTCCTGTAGAGCAAAGCAGAATCTGCAATCTTATGGGGCAATATTATTGGTGTAAAAATGATATTAATTTAGGAATAGAATATTTAAATAAAGCAGCAGAATTGCAGGCGTACACGAATCATCAGACTTATTGGTGGATAGCAGATACAAATCTGGCATTACTATATTATGAACTTAAAGAAAATGTAAAATGCATACAACAAATAAACAAGATTTTTAATGTTTATGCAGCAAAGTCTTGGGAAAAAATTGTAGACTTCTTTTCTATGGAAGATGTTTCAACAAACAAAATAATTTATGACAAGGAAATAACATCTTTTTTATTATTGTTTGCAATTTTGTATAGGCTCGATACTGACCAGCCAAAAGCGATTGTAAAAGAAATAGAGTGTGACAATAAAATAATTTTAAAGGAAAAATGGTTTACAAAGGAGTACTTATTGACGGAATTAACTACAGCTATAAAACAAACCAGTTATTATTTTAAGAATCATTATATGATTAAGTGTTAATGTATGTTTCAACAGCTTGCTGAATCATTTCAAGTTTAATGGTAGAGTTTTGCATCAAAATTTTGGCTTTAATATATTTTTCTGTTAATAAACAACAAATCCATATGATTGCATTCGTATCTGGAACTATGGAGGACAAACTATAAAAAATGCTTTCATCGCCGTAATATTCCAAATATGTGATGGCGGTATCAAAACCAATTTCTCCCCAGTATACTTCACTGGAAGGAAGCAGATATATATTGGAATTCCAAACAACGGTATGATGAATCAGACTTTTGCCATAATTGAGAGCAAAAGCAGGCTTTGGCTGATATTTTTTTAATTTAGAAAAGATTTTACAAATAACAGTACTCTCCTTTAGCGAAAATAAAACTTCATTTTTTTTAATGACTTGTGTTAATTCGTCAATGAGTATTTGGAGTGTATAGTATTTATGCTGTGCCTGAATATTTTTTAGAGAGTTTAAACACTTGGAGGTTTCTTCCTGAAATTGCCTTAATATCGCAGGCATCCATAATAAACACTCTTTTGGAGATAAAACTTCTGCTTTTGGCATTATATACGTAAAAAGCGTATCTGATTTTTTACATATTGGCAAAATAGAAAAAAAATCGCTTGACGAAATAGTTGTTTGATACAAATCGGTGAGACAGACAACTTTACAAGTTTCTTTCGGATTCCATAATTGCTGAAGATTAATTCGATGGAAATACTGTTTAATTATCATGGTTTCTGCATCCCAAAGATAGCTATGAAAAGAATCAATAGCTTTAATTTTAGAATTAGAAATTGTAAATTCTAATTTAATATCTTCTATAGAGTTTTTAATGTCACAATATGGAAATGCATCTACCAATCCTGTTTTTATAACAGAAATATTTGCAGTTGTTTTATTTGTTAATGATTTTTTCCCAAAATAAATTCTTTCCATTTGGGAAAAATACTCCCATGCATGTTCGATGTCATGATATATATGTTTTGCATTTATACCTAAGGCATTTGATAAATATTCATTTTTTATAAAAAAATCCATACAATGAACTAGATGGAAAATATCTTGGTATGCCACTTGAAATCCATTATACCCATTTTGTACATAATCCTTTGCAAAGCCAAATGGTGTGGAAATAATTGATTTTCCCATTGCCAGCGCTTCCAATACCACTCGGCCTCCAGGCTCAAAGCCTGAATGCATAATAAGTACACTGCATTTTAATAGAATATTAGAAATACCCTCAGAACTTACATATCCCCACCAATAAATTTTGTGATTCTGTTCATATGTTGGCAATTCAGGCACAGTCTGGATAATATTGTGTCTATACAATGATATGTCTGCACAGTTTCCGCCAATTATCCATAATGGCGTCATTCTGTTTTGATACCGTTTGTAAAGAATTTCCCATGCCTGAATGATTTCCTTTATGCCTTTATAGTCTACAATTCTCCCGATATAGCAAAATGCACCCTGCATCCACCATTCATTATACTGATGAGTTAGTGGCATATCATGAAGCAAAGTTATTTTTGCATTCATTTTTAAATCACCAGATGCTGAATGTGAAGGTTGCTGAAAGCAGTGGGCAACAATTCGTCCCACAATTTGAATTTTATCAGGGGTAATATGATATTCTTTTTGCAAAATATCCCGTTCCGCATTTGTGATAGAAAGTATTAAATTGGCATTTTTAAAAGCGATATCTTCTGCCATGCGTTGATACTTGGAACGTGGCAGAAAACCATGAGACTTTTTTTCATAAGAAGTACTTATAGGAGAATGTATTTGGGATACATGATATTTTTTGCTGATTTTCTCTCCAATAAGTCCAGATATCCAATATGTGGTATGTATTAATGTAATAGGTGTATTTTTTCCTTGAATTATTTTTTCAACTTGATTAAATAGATAATCTCTGTGCAGATAAAGCTGGTCTTGTTCCTTTTCCCATAATTCTGGAATGCCGATTTCAAAGTAATCAATATTTTCAGATAACTGTTGATGTATGAAATCGTTAATATTAATTTTAGTGGTAATAATCGTAAACATAAGCTCCATACGATACTTAAAATATTCAATGATTTCGTAAATAGTCCTTTGGTGTCCTCCTTGAATCAGTTCATATGGATTCCCTAAAAAACATAAAAGTAAAATATGCGGTTTCATTCATACACCTTCCTGCTAAAGTTCAAATATTGCTAATGCGATTAAACATCGACTAAATTAATATTCAAAAACCGATGGATAACTTTTAATTATC
>CATLIG010000113.1 GCA_949948985.1 uncultured Clostridia bacterium
GAAAGCAACCATCAAATAAAGGGTTATAACCTGGAAATATCCAATGATATTTCCGCTGGCATTCTAAAAAACCTGACAAAACGGGATAATGCTGAAAATAAAACTAATTAATCAGCGGTTCCCTAGCAATAATCTGAGTACTATTTAAACACATCAGTAATATTTGCACTCTAGTAGGAAGGTATATGAATGAAACCACATATTTTACTTTTATGTATTTTAGGGAATCCATATGAACTTATTCAAGGCGGACATCAAAGAACTATTTATGAAATCATTGAATATTTTAGGTATCGTATGGAGTTTAAGTTTACAATTATTACTACTAAAAATAATATTGATAATCTCACGTTTCAACAATTGTCTGAGAATATCAATTACTATGAAATCGGCATTCCGGAATTATGGGAAAAGGAACAAGATCAGCTTTATATACACAGAGATTATTTATTTACCCAAATTGAAAAAATAATTAAAAGAGAAAAAAATTCTATTTCATTAATACATACCACATATTGGATTTCTGGCTTAATAGGTGAGAAAGTCAGCAAAAAATATCATATATCCCAGATACATTCTCCTATAAGTACTTCTTATGAAAAGAAATCTCATGGTTTTCCGCCACGCTCCAAGTATCAGCGTATTGCTGAAGATATTGCTTTTAACAATGCCACTTTAATACTTTCTATTACAAATGCGGAACTGGATATTTTGCAAAAAGAATATCGTATACCCCCTGATAAAATTCAAATCGTAGGGCGAATTGCTGCTAATTGCTTTCAGCAACCTGCGCATTTAGCATCTGGCAACTTAAAAACGGAGGCAAAATTAGCGCTACTTCACAATATGCCTCTAGCTCATCAATATAATGAATGGTGGATACAGGGTGCATTTTGCTATATTGGAAGAATTGTAGACTATAAAGGAATAAAAGAAATTATTCAGGCGTGGGAAATTCTTTACAAAAGGTATCAAAGCAGAATGGCACCATTATGGATAATAGGAGGAAATTGTTCAGATATAGCTACATATCGAGATGATGTCATTAAACTTGTGCCTGATTTACCGACATATGAAAAAAATCATAAAGTTTATTGGTGGGGATATGCAAGTTCAGAGGGTATTTCCAATATTTTATTAAAATGCAATGTGCTTATTATGCATTCAGGTTTTGAACCCGGCGGTCGAGTAATATTGGAAGCATTGGCAATGGGAAAACCAATTATTTCCACACCATTTGGTTTTGCAAAAGATTATGTACAAGATTGGTATAATGGTTTTCAGGTTGCCTATCAAGATATTTTCCATCTGGTTCAATATATGGATTTTTTTATAAAGAATGAATATTTATCAAACACCTTGGGTACAAATGCCCTGCATATGTATCAAGATATTGAAAACACATGGAAGTATTTTTCTCAGATGGAAAATATTTATCTTGGAAATAAATCAGTGACAAATAAAAAAGCAGCAAACATTTCTGTAAAAAAAACTGGGTTGGTAGATGCGTTTCCATATTGTGATATTAAAAATTCTATTGAGAATATTGAATTAGAATTTGCGATTTCTAATTCCAAAATTAAAGTTATCGATTCTTTCCATAGCTACCTGTGGGATGCCGATATTATGATAATTAAACAGTATTTCCATCGGATCAATTTTCAACAACTGTGGAATTCAAAAGATACTTGTAAGGTTATTTGTCTGACTGATTTATATCAAACAGCTGTTTCATCAAGTGAATTTTTTCCTATTTTACCAATATGCAAAAAATCAGATACGCTTTTTACATATTCAATGCCAAAAGCAACAGTTTTATCTCCAAAAGAGTGTTTACTACAAATGCCTACAATATTAAAACAATTTCAAAAAGAATCCTCTAAGAGTTTGAATTCTTTAAAAAATATTCAGGCACAGCATAAATACTACACACTCCATATGTTTATGGATGAATTAACACAAGTAGTTAAAAAAAACACTGTTCTATTTTCATCAAAAGAGTATACGCTTATCTGTAAAATCTTTTCTGAATTAAAAAGAGCTAAAACAAAACCTGCTTTTGCGCTCAACTATGGTAAAAGCCTGATCAGTCATACCGTTGTTTGGAATTCAAATATATATCTCCTTCCCTCTTGCGAAGTATACTGGGGAGAAATTGGTTTTGATGCCGCCATCACCTATTTGGAATACTATGGTGATGAAAGTATTTTTAACAATTTTCCTTCCATAGAACAAGATACGAATTCGATCATATGGATTTGTTGTTTGCTAATAGAAAAATATATTAAAGCAAAAGTTTTATTGCAGAACTGTACAATAAAATTGGAAATAATTAAAGAAACTGTTGAAACATACATTAACACTTAATCATATAATGATTGTTAAAGTAGTAACTAGTTTGTTTTATTGCTTGAGCTAACTCCATTAATAAATACTCTTTTGTAAACCATTTTTCTTTTAATAATATTTTATTGTCATACATTAAATTATTTAAAATTACTTTTGTCTGCTCGGTATCAAACCTATGCAAAATTGAAAGCAGTAATAAAAAGGATGTTATTTCTTTATCAAAAATTATTTTGCTTGTTGAAACACTTTCCGCAGAAAAAAAGGTCACAATTTTTTTCCAAGATGTTATTGTATATACATCAAAAATCTTGTTTATTTGTTGTATACATTTTTCCTCATCTTGAAGTTCATAATATAATAATGCCAGATTTGTGCGCGATATCCACCAATATGTCTGATGATTTGTATATGATTGCAATTCTGCTGCTTTATCTAAATATTCTATGCCTAAATTAATATCATTTTTGTCCCAATAATATTGACCCATGAGGTTGCAGATTCTGCTTTGCTCTACAAGGAGATTATTCTGAAATGATTCTCTCATTAATTTCTTTAGTGCATCAGAATCATCTAATTCTCCATTATAGAACAAGGCAACTTGTTCGTTATATTTAAAATGGATAGTGTCTTCCAGAGATAAGATTCCTATATATGGCTTCATTTTATTTATATATTTTTTTGCATCTAAAAGGTCATATTTAAATGCTTTTGATAACATATGATCGTAATAAGAATATATTAAATACTTATGGGTTGGAAAAATTTGAATGCTTTCTTTTAAACTTTCAATACATGCATCGATACCCCAAATATGCTTAATTGCCAATGCCCTAATATAACACAGTTCAGGAGTAACATCATTATACTGACCAATTTCGTCAAGCATTTCCTGATATTTTCCGATCGCTAAATAAAATTTAAACTTCCAAAACAAATATTCATTCTTTCTTGTCTGGGGTATGTCATTTGTCTCCTCCATGAAAAGTTCATCTAAATCTTGAATATATGTCTCCATTTCATCTTTGTTATATATGTTTTCAATCATAGAACATTGAAAAATCCAAGCTTGAAGCGAAAATTTCATAGTATTATCAAATTCGCTAAAAATGTTATTTTCTTCTATATCTTTCAAAAGGTTTAACGCAACCTCATAATCTTGTTCTTTTATCAAATTGTCACAAACATTTTCCCATTTATCGATGATATAGATATGTTCATTAAGTTTGATTGCTAAATATAATTTTTTTATTAACTTTCTCTTTTGAAGAATGTTGAATGAATCAATCTCATCATATAATTGTTGATACATTTTGTTGCGAACAAAATAGCTATTTATATATAACATCTCTTTCAAAGGTTCTAAGATTGATGCGTGGTAAACTTTTAAACAATTATTATTATATTGAAATAAATGTGTATCTATTAATTGTTCCACGACTTCATTTAAATTTTTACACAACTTTGCAATACAATTCAATTCCATGCACCCGTCCATAAACGCAATGCTCGCCGCACATATTTTTACTTCATCTTCATATTCTGTTAAAACATGGTTTACATAATTTTTGTTTATTGCAGAGAAATATTTGGGGTTTTTATATAGTTTACTTAATGACTTTAATGAATCATCCAATAAATTGCGATTAATTGCATTCTCTGAAAACATTTGAACCATCTGATCTATTATCAAAGGTGTGTGTGGACATATCTGCTTAAGAACCTTTAATTCTTGCTTCTTAAAAACATCTGCATATTTCTTATTCAAGTAATCAGATACTTCTGTTGTACTTAGATCATTCAATTTGATTTCGTCTAAAACAGGAACCTCTGCCGTACATCGACGAAGAAACTTTTTAGTACCGACGGTTTCATTGCGTAGTTCTAGGATAATAACAATGTTGTCTTTATAAAAATGTTTTAAAAACATAAATAAAATCTCTATAGAGACATCTGATGCATAGTCAATATTATGAAATATTAAATATTGTTTTTTAAACCTCAACATTGGAGAATAAATTTTATGTAAATATTCCATGAGGCAGAAATACATTAAGTCCTTGCTTGAAAAATAGGACTCTGCGCCAGAAATAATTATGTCAAACAAGACCTGTTTTGCTTTTTCACTCATTTCTGCATCTGATATATAATACACTATTTCTTCAATATCTTTTTTGTCAAAGGAGGCTATATCCAAAATATCAACTTGCCATATAACAGACAGTAAGGTAATAAAAAAATCATTAATATTTGAGAATTGCAACATATCTATGTATGAAAATGACTCGGATTTTTCAACACAAAGCGAATTGATAAGATGCTGTATAAAAAGTGATTTCCCAGAACCCTGACTTCCTGATATAACAAGTATTCCAGATGCATTTTTTAAAAAAGAGATTGTCGTTTGCAAAAGCATATTTCTCTGTGTTCCAATAAGCTTGGGTATTATTGGAGCCGTCTTGAAACCATAAAAACTAGTTTTGCGATCTATGGGATGTTTATTGGCAGAGTTATTAAGTTCCTGTATTAGAGTTGTATATTTTTGCTTTGTATCTAATGATAAATTATTTATATTTTCTATAACATGAAATATATCCATCAATTTCACGTTGATATTTGTTGTTTTAGAGAAATTGGCAATTCGCTTTTGAGTCTCTTTAGAAAAATGAAGATTTGTAAAAATATATACTTCGCATGCAAACATATTGATTGCAATTACCAATGTTTTAGAAAAATCAGATAAGGGAAGATCTTTCGATGATTTGGCTCTCAATTTTGATTCAGATAAGATTTTGTACGGTGTATGCCCAGACTCAGTAGAAATAATAATAATTCCATCGTATCCTCCATCTTTTTTGCTTTGTGTCTTATTTATAGATATCTTCGAGCTTTCAATATCCTTAAACCTGAATTATTCACGGAACAGTATCTGAACTGATAACTGTGCCATGAATCTAAAAATTTATCCATGCAGACATAACATCACTCAATTAACCTGTCAAAAGGGTATAAAATCCCTGTGGCAGAG
>CATLIG010000114.1 GCA_949948985.1 uncultured Clostridia bacterium
GCTCATGGAAATGGTTTGGGAACGGCTGGACGATTCCCTCAAAGCGGTAGGCTTCAATCCGCAATGATTCATCATAAACAACGGTTCTGATTTCTTTCTTCATTCAAATTCCCTCCTTGCCAAAAACCATTGTAAATCAAAGATTTTCAAAAGTCTTGTAAAATATCTTCATTTTTCGGTAATAGGGGCTGTTACTTGAATTTTCCATATTCTGCTAGTGCTGCATAAAATGATATGAGGAATGAAAGGGATTCCGTAGCAGTCGGCACTGTGGGAATGTGCATAACTTGCTATCTTATGGAGTTGTGGGAAAGTCTATTTGCAGAATGTGGGAAAGCTGCCCTTTAGCTTTTCCATGTTCTGTGAACGGACTTTTCCATGACGGAATAGCAAGTTATACACATTTCCACGGTGCTTGTCTTTTGTTTTTTGTTTTCTTTGGTTCGGAATAGTGTGGTGCTGGCGGTCTATCTCTTGTTTTCGGTTGCTTGCTTCTTTACCGTACATGAGCATTCGCACCGGGATTGTCATTTCCATATCCTTCAAGTAAATTAATAAGTCCCCAAACTCCAAGTCCAGCGCCTAAAGCGATAACAAGAATTTTAAGGATATTAACTGCTTGTGTGAAAAACTCCATACAACATTCCTCCTTATCTATTTAAAGAAACACTGATTTTAAACCGCAAAAAATAATTTAATTTTGAGTCAGTCAGCGTTTCGTTGCACTAAAAAAGAGCCGTTCGGCTCTGTATCCAATAAATTTACGTTATTTTTTGTAAAACTTAAAATATGGGCTATAACGTCGGCAGTCCAGCCGTTTCCGATACATTTATATCTTTGAGTATTACTAATTTTTATTTTTCTGCCCATATCATCTATTCCAAAACAGGTATAATTATCAGGTAAGGTCTGACATCTTTCCGCTTCAGCAGGCGTTAATTTTCTAACTATATAATCTCCGTCAGGCAAATCAATTTTATATAATCCTGTCTGCGCTCCTCTGCCGCCCCCGTTAGCCGCTAAACATACTGTTTTTCCAAAAACACTGTACACTCGTTCTCCCTGACCGCCTTTTCCGACTGTTCCCACTCTGATTGGCTGACAAACCATACTGTCTGTTAAAACCGTAGTCAATGAATTTAATTTATCGTCTTTTCTTACCTCAAGACGTTTAAATTTGCCCGTTTTGTCCTCACGGGTTCTTAAAGCCGCCCCAATCGGTTCATATACCATACCTCTTTTTGCTCTTTGTTTGTTAAATGAGGAATAATTAATTCCTTTATAAGTGTCTATACAAAGTGACTTTTCTCTTACTGTTATACCGCTTTCGATTATATCTTTTAAAAATATTCCTTTATCATCTGGTTGAATAACATTTCTGATATTAGTCCAATACAGCCGTTTTCTTTGCTGAGCCGATACTAACGCTGAATTTATCATTATCGGCTCAGTTTGAAATTCTTCTGTAATATACTCCTTAATATTTTCAGGCATAGAAGCCACATTTTCATATAAAAAATATTTCGGTTTGATTATTTTAACAGCCTCGATAAATTTCATAAACAACTTCCAGCCTATACCATTTTTATCTGTTTCTCTATTATTTTTAGCAATCGACCAAAATGTGCAGGGTGAACCGCCTATTACAAAATCAACGTCTGTAAATTGGCTGAAATCAGCTTCAAGAACATCACCATAATGTTTTATATCAGGATAATTATAACAGCTTACAGCTTTTGCATATTTATCTATCTCAAAAGCACTGTATGCACCAACTTTGATTCCCGCTTTCTCAAATGCCAATCTTCCGCAGGATATTCCGTCAAACAAAGAAACCACATTTACACCATTTTTCAGAAACATACCTCCTTTATAATTTTAACCCTTGATATTACAATATTTCTATGGCGGCTCACCACTGAGATAAATCTCAGCGCCTTGATTGTCGTTTCTGTAAATTTTAAATAAATAAATAATTTCCCAAACTACAAGACCGCCGTTTAAAGCTATAATAAGAATTTCAAGAATATCAGCCACTTCTTTTGTTAAAAATTCCATACAGCGTACCTCCTATGATTTCTAAGATTTTAAACTTAATGTTACAGTATTTCTAAGGCGGCTCACCATTGAGATAAACGCTTCTTTTCATAAATATTAAAAACATAAAAATCCTCCCTTATAATCAAAATAATTATTTATATAAAAAAGTTATCGCTTAAATATGAAGCAATAACTTTTTGATTTCAATATTATTCTTCCTCAATACTGTCATCTTCGTAAACCTCAAATACATCATCATCTTTAACTTTTAGATTCGTACTTAAATAACGCTCAATATCAAATGTGTTCTTTTTATCATAATCAGAAAGATATTTATAATTAGGGTGTTTTGTAATATCATATTTGTTTGAGAAAAACGGTCTTACACCCCTAAGCTGAAGAATACATTTACTTCCGTCCATAACGCTTAACTCATCAACAGACATAAGCTCTTTGCCTAATTTCTGAAAATTTTGTCCGTAAGACGGCGAATTGCCTTTTGTAATACTATTGTTATACATATCTATTGTTTCCTTGCCGAGATTTTCCGAAATTTCTTTTAAGGTAGTTTTTTCCTTACCTCCCAAAAAAAGGGTGGTATCACAGTTGCCGGCCACGGTTTCCGCATTATCTTTATAAATAGCTTTTAACTGGCTTTGTGCCTGTAATATAATACAAGCGGATATTTCTCTGCTTCGTATAGTAGCTATCAATTTGTCAAATTTTGGTATTTTGCCGATATTCGCAAACTCATCAAGCAAGCACCTGACGTGTACCGGCAAACGCCCGCCGTACTCATTATCAGCTTTATCACAAAGTAAATTAAACAACTGACTGTACATCAAAGCGGCTATAAAATTAAAACTATCGTCTGTATCGCTTATGATAACAAATAAAGCCGTTTTTCTATCTCCAACCTTATCAAGTTCCAGTTCGTCATAAGGCATCAATTCTCGTAGTTCTTTAATATCAAATGGAGCTAATCTCGCTCCGCAGCTTATTAAAATACTTTTTGCCGTCTTTCCGGCTGCAAGTTTATACTTTTTATATTGACGAACAGCAAAATGCTCAGGATTTTTTTCCTCAAGAGCGTCAAACATTAAATCAATAGGATTTTTAAATGTTTCATCATCTTCTCTGACTTCCATTGCGTTAATCATTTCAACTAAAGTATTCATATTCTGTTCTTCCTCCGGCGCTTCATAAAATATATACCCTATTAATGCCGTATAAAGCAAAATTTCCGATTTTTCCCAAAAATCATCTCCGCTTTTGCCTTCGCCTTTTGTATTCGCTATTAAAGCCGTTACTAATTTCAAAATATCCTTTTCATTTCTGATATAGGCAAATGGATTGTATTTCATAGATTTTTTAAAATCAATAGTATTAAGAACCTTTATTTTATAAGACTCGTAAACAATTTTTCCTTTTTTATCTCTCACAATTTCCGTTATAATATTTCCTTTCTTATCTTTTATTGGTTTACCTTTTTTATCAAGTTTTGCTTTAGTCTTAGGCGCTCCCCTCTGTAATAATTTACCACACTCCAAAATGATTGTGCCTTTCGGATCGGTAATAACGTATGAGCTGTGAAGCTGCATAAGGTTAGGTTTCAGCCAAAAACGAGTTTTACCCGAACCGGAGCCGCCTATTATCAAAACATTTTTATTCCTTGCGTATTTAGGGTTTGACGGTCTGCTGTTCATTGTTATACTCTCTGTTTCCGTAAGAATTACATTGTTTTCAAATTTTGAGTCAGTGTATGGCTCTATATCCTCGGAATTTTCCCACCTTGCTGAACCATACTCAACATTTTTACGATATTTTTTTGCGTCTTTGCCGTTCATATAAACAACAAGCCTGATAATTACAGTACCTACAAAAGCTACGCCCATACTGTTATAAGGCAAAAAAGGATATAAAGAATATATCTTCCAAAAAGCAAAAAATACTATTATATACGGAAAGTTGAGCAAAAGTATTTTTTTCATTTTTGGTGATATTTTCATCTTTCCCGCTCCTTATTTTTGTTTTTGACTTTATCAGCGTAAAGAGATTGAGAAAGAGTTTTCATTTTCTTAATTAAATTCAATACAGACGGTCTTGATTTTCGAGCCGATTTTTTCAAAGTTTTAGCTGAATACTCTTTAAAAGCAGCCGTTAAAGCGTCAACGTCACGAGCTTTAAAAAATACAAGCCATTTTGGAGGACTTACTGTTTTATCTTTTTTCAGAGCGAAATCAACGCCGTATTTTCTCGCTGTTATCTCAAAAGATTTTATATTACTGTCCGTTATCTCAATATTTGAAACTCCGGCTCCTTGTTTAATAAGATTTTTAACGCTTTGTTTTCCCTGATACAATTTAGTCTGTTTTTGTTTTTTTCTCTCAAGTAAGATTTTATTAATTGACTTAGCAAGCATTGTACCTGTTAATTTTGTTCCTCTGATAATTAAAGATACGGATTTCTCGTTTATCTGCTCCTGCATTTTATACCCCCAATACTCTTTAAAATTTTAGTAAGTTTCAATTAAATCAACTCCTTTCCGCTGAAGTTTTTACTTTTGAATTATTTGTATTATCTTTTACGTGATTTTAGGCAAAAGAAAAGCAGGGTATTTTCTATCCCAGCTCTATAAGAATTTTTTATTACATTATATTTTGTAGTATTTTCAGGTATTTTTTATCTATTTATTACTTATATTTTTTTATGTTTTTTTGTTTTTAAAAATTTTTGTTACTATTTTGTTACGGTTAGGCATATATAATTTTTTTATTAATTAAGTAGTTTTTAAATAAATCTTTCCTTTTTCACTTCCCATTACATCAAGTCCTACAGCACTTGCCAAACTTCTGACCGGACAGAAATTAAATCCATTAATATTAACCGCCTCAACGCTTGTTTCCTTACCGTCAACATTCAATTTCAGTTCTTTAGGATTTATAATTACCTGTTTGGTATCTTCATCATATCCGACATCAAAACCCAACTGTCTTATAAAATCAGCCGTAAAAAGATTTTTACCGTCAATAAAGTAGCCCTGCGTAAAATCCTTTTCTCCGTTTACAACAACATCAATAACTTTTTTAACAGCAGTTTCCCTCTTTTCCTCAATTTTATTTTCTGTTTTAAATTCAATGCCCAGATATTCACAAATTCCCTTTACAACTGCTTCAGCCGATAACTTAATAAATTCATCTGT
>CATLIG010000115.1 GCA_949948985.1 uncultured Clostridia bacterium
TTTGTGTATAAATATGCAAAACATATAATCTTTTAAAGAAATTTACTTAAAATCTCTTAAAAAAATAGTTTAAATAAATAATATTATGCAAAAAATGAATAAATATTCATAAAATTGATTTCCGTGACATAATTAGGGGGTAGTGATTATAAATACATACGTAATTATAGCGGGGGTAAACGGAACAGGAAAGTCAAGCTTCAGAGGTGTTTTAGACGGACAGGGCGCTAATCTTGGGCACATAATAGACCCTGATGAAATAGCAAAAAAAAATAACGGTAATAACTTTCTCGCTGGAAAAGCGGCGGTTAATGAAATCAGAGATTGTTTAAGCAAAAATATAACATTTACACAGGAAACAACTCTTTCGGGAAAAACTGTTCTCAATACCATAAGACAAGCCCGAAAACAGGGATACTATATAATATTATACTATATCGGACTTAACTCAAGCGAGGAAAGTATATTAAGAATAGATAACAGAGTTAAAAAAGGTGGGCATTATATACCGTCAGACGCTGTTAAACGCAGGTTTTCAAAAAGATTTGAGGCGTTAAAAGTTATTTTGGATTACTGTGACGAGGCTGTTTTTTATGATAATGAAAATGGATTTGTAAAGGTTGCTGAAATAAAAAACAATACTTTCAGATATATAAACGGTTATTGTCCTGAGTGGATAAAAGAGTTTGAGAAGAATTTTATAACAAATATTGGATAATTTTTTACTTATAAAATTTATGTATTATATTTTATTAAAAGGTGGAATTAGATGAGAGATATAATTATTCAAAAACTAAATGAAATTGAGGAAAAAGAGAATGTAAAAGTTATATTTGCCGTAGAATCCGGAAGCCGTGCTTGGGGTTTTGATTCCGTTGACAGTGACTATGACATCAGATTTATTTATTTGAGAAATCTTGAATTTTATTTGAAACTGGAAAAAACAAGAGATGTTATAGAATGGCAGCTTGACGAAACATTAGACATAAATGGCTGGGATTTAAAAAAGGCCTTATGTCTTTTATATAAATCCAACCCTACTTTTTTTGAATGGGCTAACTCTCCTATTATATATAGAACAAGTGAGCAGTGGGAAAAAATAAAAGAAAAAATAAATGATTATTTTTCAGTCAGACCGAGTTTTTGGCATTATTTGAATATGGCAAAAAGTAATTACAGGTTATATTTAAAAAATGATATGGTTAAATTTAAAAAATATTTTTATGTTTTGCGTCCTATACTTGCTTGTAAGTGGGTTGTACAAAAAGAATCTCCGCCGCCTATGGAATTTGAAAAACTTGTTGATTCTCAGCTTGACGAGGAATTAAAGACTATTGTATTTAATTTAATTGATATGAAACGAAATTCTAATGAAACTGAATTAATTCCTAAAATTGATGTTATAAATGAATATATAGAAACACAGTTTATAATATTAGAGAATATAGCGGAACAGTTGCCAAATGAAAAAGAAAAATTCTATGAAGAGTTAGATAAATTATTTTTGAATATTTTATATGAAAAATATTTGAGAATTTAAAAGATATTCTGCCTTATTGTGATAAAGCTATTTTTATGACAATGAAAACGGCTTTATAAAGGTTGCGGAAATAAAAAATAATATTTTTAGGTATATAAACAATTATTGTCAAGAATTAATAACAGGATTTAAAAATAATTTTATGCGAGGTAGTTATTATGAACTCAATGTTTTATAAAATCTCAGAATTATTAGGTTTTTTTAAAAAAATTCCTATGGCGAAAAAACTTGAAAAACTGGAAAGTCAGCTTTTTCAAGCTCAGGCAGACAGGGATTTAGTTAAATTATCTAAAGCTTACTATAATATTGGCATTACTTATATGAAGAATGGTGATTATGACCGTGCGATGGTATATCTTAGTCGTTCAGATACAATTTTTAGTTCTGATGATAACGTTTATAAGGCTGTAGGAGAGAATATCATAGAAGACTGCTCTGAGCGTATCAGAAAATTAGAAAGTTCTCCTATTTTAACAAATCAAATCAGAGAATATATTGACAAGTTATCGGAAAATTTAGATGATAATCAAATCAGACTTTGGGGTTTAATGACTATAGCCCGCCTTGTTAAGGTTTTTGACCGTCTTTCTGTTCTGCCGGGATGTGATGTATTAGGGAAGCTGGATAAAGTTGTGGATTTAATACTTAAATCCGCTATACAAGAGGATATTACAGAAACAGAAGTTGATTTTATTTTTAATATTTGTAATCAGCTTTATGAATTACAAGACAGCAAAGATTTCTCAAATATATTCAGACAGGTGGAAATTCCTGAGAATCCTCCTATTCAAATTTTTGATTTAAACGGTTTTTTAGTTTTAACAGAGTTAAATATTTATCTTGATATATTTCTTAGTGAAACAGAAGAAGAAGGTATGTCAGAAGCGGACATTGTTCCCTGTGCTCTTTTACCGGACTATTATCTCTTAACAGATAACGGGGTTTTAAGTCAGAATCCAAAAATTCAAAAAGAAATAGAACGTATTTTATCAGACTATGAGTTTGTTCGCTCTAATATTGATTGGAAAGATATTTCTGAAAGAGTTTCTAAATATAAAGATTTGGATATACTTATTAGTTTAGAATAATAATATGAGTTAAGCTTTAAGAGGAAAATTAAAATGGAAAATTCAGATAATTTAACAACGGATGTAAAATTTAAAAACGCGGAATGTCAAGGAGAAAGGACATTAGAAAATCAAGACGGTATAATTATTGACTGTTCATATCATCAGGTTATAGATTATTTGTATGAATTATTTGATGATTATAATGAATTTGTTATTTTGACTGTTGCCGATATGAAATGCGGAGTAAGATATATACAGGCTGTTATGGAAAAAGGACTAGTCTTAATACAGCTTGGAGTTGAGATAGGGGAATATACAAGGCTTGTTGAGAAAATATTTTCTCATGAAGACTGTATTGATGTCTTTCGTGAATTTTATGAATCATCTTTTGTATATAATATAGAGAGCTATGCACCCGTGAAATTTTTTAAATAGACGGTATAATAAAATTTATGATTATTAAAAAGGGGCAATAAATATGTCAATAAAATATGATTTGACGGCTGTTGAAATCTTAAAGTTATTGGGTTATTCAAATCCTATTGGCAAAGAAAATTTAGAAATATTTGAAAAAGAAAATAATTTAAAACTCTCATCTTATTTATTTGAGTTTTTAAGTGTTGTATATAATAATCCTTTGTTTGCTACCGCTGATATTTGGACTAGCTTATATTTTTCATATGATGATATTGAGGAAAGAATAGAAGATGATAAAGAATATTGGGAAGAAAATCCTGATGATTGTGCTGAAGATGAATATTTTAAATTTTCAAAAATTCCAAAAGAGAAATGGTCTGATTATGTTCTCAATTATTTACAAATTGGAAGTGATTATTCCGCCGATGTAGTTGTATTTGGTATTTGTGAAAAAGATTTAGAGCTTGAAAATCCTCCTGTTTATATGCTGCACGAAGCCAACTCTATATCAGATTGGAAAATTATTTACAATAAGTTGTCCGATTATATTATGGCGGTTATTCTTGATGTACTTTCCTGCGCAAATTATTATACAGCAAAAAATCTATTGCGAAAAGAGGGCTGGAATTTTTATGAATACTCTGATTCAAGAGAAACAAAAAGTTTTTTATCAAATAATGACATAGATTTATCTAAAATGAATAAATATCTTTCCTTATATGGTGAAAACGCATTTTGCTTATGTTGCTATGATAATGAAAAACAATCTCTTTTTGTAATCAGAAATGAAAAGGATAATTATAAGCTTTTAGTGTATCAAAGTTAATTTAATAATTAATGATATAAAAAACGTGGGTTTTGCTACATATGCACTAAGTTAAAACCGCGGGACGCTGTCCCACATCCCGCAAGCCCTTTAAAAAGGGCTTGACCCTAAACTTTAACAAGCAAAAACTAATGTTTTTGCTTGTTATTTTTAATAAATTACTTGAAAAACGAAGTTTTTCGCAAAAGTTCTTTGCTTCTTTCTTTCAAGAAAGAAGTGGAGTTTGAGGTGAAACCTCAAGGTTTTATTTTAAGTTAGTGCGTATGGGGCTTTACCCAAAAGAGTTGTAAAGCGATGTTATTAATACTTAAAAGGAGATTTATATAATGAAGTTAGTACCTTTTGATTCTGAACTATGGGAAGTATATAGAGGAGCGTATGGTAATGTATGCGAGGAAGTACGGATTGTCATAGGAGATATAGAAAATATCCCTCCGCAGTCAAAACTGTTAAGATTAGATTTGGAGGAAAAAAATGATTATGAAATAGCGTATGACAATCTTTGGGCAAATCTTTGGCACCAAATGAGTTTTTATGACGCCACATATATTGTAATTCCTTATATGCTTGAATTCCTTGAAAAAAACGAGGATAATTTTGACAGACAGCTTTCTGTTATATCTAATATGGGGATTTGTCTTGCTACCGATATTCCAAATAATAAATACAATGAACCAGACAGAGATATTAATGACAGTTATGAAGAATGTGTTTCAATAATTCAGCAAAAAACCAAAGATTTTATTAAAAAATATTTTAATGAAATCAAAGCTCTTGATTCTGAACTGAAATCAATGTTTGTTACCTCAGTAATGGCAATTTTAGGTGACAGAGAAGCTGCTTTTACATTATTTCTGAATGGCTGGGAAGAATGCTATATTACTTGCGATAAATGCGGATATGATGTAGAAGCTGATTTTACAGAAAGAAAGTTTCTTGAAAGTATTACTCCGGCGCCCATTGTACAATGGGACAGAGTAAATTATGAAGATACATATGCGTGGTACAGTAATTTTCTACGTGATTTAGCAACCGAAAAAGAAGCTGAAATTGTTCCTTATTTATATGGAACTTTTATTTGCCCTGAATGCGGTGATAAAAAAATTGTTCTTGATTTTATGAAATATTAAAGATTCTATTTTATATGGTATAGTAATAGCTTTAATTGAAAAAATAGGGTTTGAGTATCAATGTCATTAAGTTAAGCTTAGTGAAATTATAACATCAAGTGTAGATATTACAAAAAGTAGTATCTGCACTTCTTTTTTGCATACAAATAAGACCGTTTTAAGCGGCAAAAAATTTTTCTTTAT
>CATLIG010000116.1 GCA_949948985.1 uncultured Clostridia bacterium
TAGCGGAGATAGGTTTGGGAGAAAAGACAAAATTTAATTCATACTCAAATATAAAATATTCCGAGGATATACAAATACTTTCAAATAGTAACGGAACTTTACGGTTCAAAGTAAATTCCATAGGAAAAAATTGGTCTGGAATACTTTCCTCAGTAACTTTTAAAGCGTTAAAAACAGGTCAGACCTCTATATCATTCGGCGGAAAAGCGGGATATATAAAATAAGAGGTTTATCTTTTATAATATCTCTCTTTAATATTACAATATCTATACAACATATTTTATGAAAGGAGAATATTCAATGAAAAAAGTTAAAAACGTTATATCAATAATTGTCTTACTAGCAATTTTCGCGCAAAATGTAACCGGAAACTTTGAAATTATTTTTGCCGATTCAGAAACGATTAATGAATTAAATGAAGCTGATAATGATATTTCGGAAGAACCGGCACTTGAAGCTGACGAAGCCGCCAATGAAAAAATAGCAGACGAGATTTTAAACTATAATAAGCCGGAAGAACCGGCAAACGAAATTTTAAACGACGATAATCAGGAAGAACTGGAACAATCCAAAGAACCAACTGAAACAAAAAATGATTTGGATAAAACCAATTCCGATAATCCAGAAGATATAGTTTCCGAGTCTTCTTCTATAGAAAATAACAAAAACTCAGAAGATTTTGCTGAGGAAAATACAGAAGAATCAACTATGGAAAATGAAGAAGAATCAACTGAAGTCACATCAGAAACAGAACAGCTTCTGCCTTTTGAGGAAATTGAGAAATTTGATATTGATTTAAACGATGTTCCTGATGAAATTTCGGCTCTCGCTGATAGAAACTACAAAAAACTTAATCAAAGTGAGCAAGCCGCTTTGAAAGCATATTACCACGTTAGAAAAGACACAATGGATGAATGCGCGGCAAAAGGATTTTCCGTAAAAGATTCAATACCTTTAGCGTTAATAATGCAAAGACTGGATATAGACTTAAATGAAGCTATAAATATGTCAGTGTCATATCAAAGTGAAAAAAAAGCTCTCAAAGAATCCTTTGACTTTGCGGAATTAAAAGATGACAACCTTGAACTTTTAAATAATGAAAAAGTAAAAGAAGAAATTGTAGACGCTATAGTAGACGGCTGCGGCAGTGAGGAAGTTGTCGAGGCTTATCCTATAGCGTACGCTTTTAATCGTGATTTAAAAGATTTTGTCAGTAAAGATGAAAATGATAACGATAATACATCTGATTCTTCAAAGGATATATCAAATGTAAGTAACGACAGCGGTACAAATAAGGCTTCGAACGAAAATTCTTCAAGTGAAAAAAATAATGAGGATAAAAAAGAAGAAACAAGCGCTCTTACCGCGTTAAATGAAATAGCTAAAATCGCTGTAAATGTTTATTCAGACACTGATTCTGAAAATAAGTTTAGCGATGAAGTTTTGGATAAAGAGGTAAAAAAAGAAAACTCTGAATCTCAAAATCAAAATGAAAACTCAAATAATAAAAATGAGCCGGAAAATAAAGCTGTTAATGAAAAAGTCAAAGCTATATCAGAAAAATATCAGCTTGACGCTAATCAGCTTGATATGGCGGTAAACGAGGAAAATATTACTCCGGAAGAAGCTGAGGAAAAAATAAATCAGGCGGAAGAAGAACTCGGAATAAGTTTATCGTCAGCGTCAGCCGACGATAACGAGTCACTGCCGCAAAAAGCTCCTTGTGATTATGTTCCTGGTATGTTTGAAAATGTCGATATACTCTCCGGCGCAGTATCTTATCACGATGATATAATAAATCTTGAAGGTTTGAACGGTCTTGATTTAAACTTATTTTATGAGTATAACTCAAGAAGAAGTATGTATAAAACTTTCGCGGGAAAAGATAAATGGAACAGGGAAGAATGGAATAAGTTTATGGGGGGATGGACATTAAATATTCCGAGAATGGTAAGCGAATGTTTTTATGATATTGGCAAAGGAACTTCTCTGGATAAGGACGATAAATCGCCGGGATATATAATGCTTGATGACGGGCGCGAGTTTAAAGCATCAATGGAGTCAATATATAATGAAAACGGAGATACGGGTTATCTTTATCTTGACGATTACGCATACAGTGATGTTAAATGGGTACAAGAAGCAAAAGTAATAAAGGATAAAGACCATGCCGGAGGAAGAAATTCCAAATATACAGTATTGTATCAAGATGGTAAAAAAGATTATTTTACCGAAAAAGGATTATTGCTTTTAAGAGAAGATTTTCTTGGAAATCAGATAACATATGAATATAATGACACCAATTCCTCACTAATAATAAAAGATACTCTTAATCGTCAGGTAAAAGTTAATTTTGCTGATTTTACTTATAGTGAGGTAAAACAAATAACTCTTCCGGATAATACTACTATAACTTATACAAACTCTAATCCAAATATAACATCGGGAAATTTTAAAATAACTAAAACGGAAAATAAAGACGGAAAATCGCTGACTACAGTTTTTGATATGAAGAAAACAGCGAACAGTGTTGAAAGACATTACACTCAAAGAAAAGGAACCGAGGGAAGCAATAAAGATGACAGAAGTATTTATGATCTTTGTACAGAATATCATAGTTATACCTTGCTGATAAAAGTAACAACGCCGACAAAAATGTATATAACATATGAATATACAAATGATAATTATTTTAATCAGCCTGATAATATAAAAGGACTTGATGAACTTTTATATGATTATAAAGTAGCGCCTTATGGATTAGGCAGTTCAGACAGGATATATAAGATATCTTACTATAAAGATAATAAAAATTTCTATTTTGAAACATATGATGATTTAGATTACAGCGGTTCTCAAAGTAAAAGAAGGTTTTTCAGAAGAGTATGGACAAGCAGAAATCCAAACGGCTATACAGAATTTGACTTTAATCCTCAGGGACAAAAAACAGCTGAGTATTGTGTATATACTGATACAGATAATGTTAAAAAAATTGAACTGAAAGAATATGAGTATGAAATTCCAAGACAGGCAAACAGAAATAAGAGCTACTATTTTCTTTATAATGAAAGATACGCTTTAAAGCCAGCTGGACACGAGGATATATACAGTGATGTTCCGTCAAAGATAACTGTAAAAAAAGGAACGGCAAAATCTATTGTAGATGATACAGACGTAAGACCAGCTACTAAAATTAGTACAAGTAATCCTATATATTACCACGAGGATAATTATAATTATCAGACTGAAACTAAACTTCTGATTTCATCAAAAAGTTATCCTGAAGAAACAGAATATTCGGCTAACCCTTCTTATATTTCATCTTCCACAAAAAGATTTACAAAGTATGGCAAACCAAACGCTGAAACTTTCAAAATAAATGATAACTCAAAAATTGTTGTAAAGAATTATTACAGCAGTAATGAAAAATACCTTACCTCAAAAGAAACCTATGAGGAAAAAGGAACCGCTTTAATATTCAAGAGCAAAACAGATTATTTTTACAATACAAACGGAACAGTGTCTAAAAAAATTGATTACGTTGACAAAAACACAAAAGGTCTGACAACAACATATACTTATGCCAATACTGTGTATCCTACTCTTGTGAAAACAGAACTTCCAAACGGAGAATATATAGAAACGAGATACACTTATGACGCAATGGGCAGAGTGACAAGCCAGACAGACGGAGAAGGACGCAAAACTGATTATAAATATGACTGGCGTGGAAATCAGGAAAAAATAACAAATCCACAGGGAAACAGCAAAAGTTTTGTTTTTGATTATATTGAGAACAAAATTACAATGACTGATGAAAACGGAAACAGTATAACTTATGATTATGACTGTTTCGGGAATATAGAGGAAGTAAAAGCCGGAAACAATACTCTGAAAAAATATGAGTACGATTATAAAAATTTCTGTTTGATAAAAGAGACTTCTCCGGATGGAAAAACAATAACGTCGTACACATACGACCCTATATGCAGACCTCTCACAAAAATCACAGCTGAAAACGGAAAAGAGATATATAACGAGACAATGTCATATAGTTTACAAAATATACCCCAGTATACACAAAAACTTCCTACTGGATATAACTCAACGGGAATTGTTTTAACAAGCACAGTAAAAGGCGATGGAACAAATACACAAAGTATAACTACAAAAACAGTAACAGACTATAATGGAAATACTATAAGCCAGGAATGCGGCGGAGTAAAAAAATCCTATGAATATGATGCTATGGGAAATATGGTTAAAGAAAGTCCGTATGCCGGTTATAGTATAACCTATGAATATGACCCAGCCGGAAATGTGGTAAGTCAAACCGACAGCGCCGGAGTGACAAGCAAAAAAGAATATGATGGACTCGGAAGACTTGTAAAAGAATACACTCCAAAAGGAATCGCTGGAAACTATTTCACTCAATATACTTACAAAGGCTTTACAGATATGCTTAAATCTGTTACAATTCCATTAGACAGCGGACAGAATATGGTTAAGGAATATGAAACCGACAAAACGGGAAATGTTCTGAAAGAAACCGTTGTGGGAGGAAACGCCGGAAACAGTGTTACAGAATATACTTATAATGAAATCGGACTTCCGGTGACGGTAACAGCACAGGGAAATAAAGAGGCTAATGTTACAACATATACCTACGACAAGGTTGGAAACAAAACCTCTATGACTACAGGAAACGCTTTAAGCAAAACTATTTATAAATACGATAATCTTAACAGGCTTACCTATTTAATAACTGTACCGAATGAAACCAAGTATACACCTGACGCGGCTATAACCGTTTTCCCTGAACATTGTATTGAAAAATATGAGTACGATGTTAATGGAAACTTATCCCAAAAGACTGATAGAAACGGAAATGTTATAACTTACACTTATGATGGACTTAACAGGCTTAAAAGTCAGAAAACAGGGAACTTGGAAAAAACAGCCGAGTACGCTTTAACCGGCGCTAAAGTTAAAGAAAACTATGGAAACGCCGAGTTAAACTATAAGTATGACGCAAGAGGAAATCTTATTTATGAGAAAAGCTCTCTTGACGG
>CATLIG010000117.1 GCA_949948985.1 uncultured Clostridia bacterium
TTTAAGGAAAGCTCCTTGTTGCGTAGGTGGTGGTTGCTCATTACGGTGTAGCCCTTGTTTCGTTCCACCCGGAAAACTGCCATAGTAAATCACTCCTTTTGCTGTGGATTTGTTACGCAGTAGAAGCGCGGTTTCGGGGGATAAGGTATAAATCCCTTGCCGCGCCGGATACGCGCCCGCAAAACCGCTTGTAGCAAGGCTTTTTCTGCCCCTACTGCGTAACAAGGGCATGAAAAAAGCGGCGTTCCTGTTCTCCCTGTATAGAGAGTAAGAAACGCCGCTTCTGCGTCGTATTCAGTTTTTAGTACAATACCCTGCTTGTCCGTCGCTCGAAAAACCTTGATTTTTCAGTGTTTTCAAAAGTATCGTTATCTAACGTCAGCTTTTCAAAGACCGTCTTTTATAAAAATGCTTGACGATATTAAGGCAGGAAAAGTAAATTGTGTTGTTGTAAAAGACCTTTCACGCTTTGGCAGAAATTATATTGAAGCCAGAAAATACATAACTAATATTTTTCCTTTTCTTAATGTGCGTTTCATAGTGATTAACGATAATTTTGATACGGCGGATATTCAAAAAAACAATTCCTAGCTTATTTATGTACATTTTAAAAACTTGATAAATGACGCTTACTGTAATGACATTTCTGTAAAAACCCGCAGCAGTCTTGATATAAAATGCAGGAACGGAAATTTTTTAAGTGCTTACGCCCCCTATGGATATTTAAAATCGCCTGACAATAAAAATAAACTGATAATTGATGAAAGCGTCAAAGAAACAGTCAGTGATATTTTTAACTGGAAATTAGCGGGTATGAGCGCTCTGCGTATTGCTGAAAGGCTTAATAGTCTTGGCATAGCTTCTCCTATGGAACATAAAAGAGAAATAGGAATAGATTATAAGTCGGCTCAAAAAACTCACTTTACGGCTTTATGGAGTGCTAAAGCAGTCACAAGAATATTGCGGAATAAGGTTTATATAGGTGTACTTGAACAGCATAAAACCACAACGCCCAACTATAAAATAAAAGTGCGTACAGAAAAACCAAAAGATGAATGGATTGTAACAGAGAACAGTCACGAGCCTATTATTGACGAAAAACTGTTTTATATAATTCAGAATCTTATGAATGAGGATACAAGAGTATCTCCTAAAAATGAAAGTCTGCATATTCTTTCCGGCATACTTAAATGCGGAAAATGCGGCTGCAATATGACAAGGAAAAAAGTTGTTTCAAGCGGCAGAGAATTTTATTATTATGTTTGTTCTGATAACAAAAACAGAAAAAATTGTGATAACAGTGTGACAATTTCGGTAAAAAAATTTGAAAAAGCAATACTTGAAATGCTTAATATAAGTTTTTTGCAGTTTACAGAAGTTCAGCGGGTTATGAAAACTATCTCATCTCTGCCGTTTCATAATACACAGATAAACAGACTTAATAAAGAAATTGATAAAAATATTGAGCAGATAGAAATAAATAAAAAATATTCTTTGGGTCTGTATGAGGATTTGAAAAGTCATTTAATTAACGAGAAAGATTATAAATCCTTAAAACAAATGTATTCGGACAGAATTGACGGCTTGAATTTAAAAATCGAAAAACTAAAGCGTGAAATAGACGTTATTTCTTCAGACAGGTATTCGGAGTATGCCAAATATGCCGAAAAAGGAAGATTTGAAAAGCTGACAAGAGAAGTTATTGTTACATTTATCGACCGAATATTTGTATTTGGCAAAGAGCGAATAGAGGCGGATTTTAAATTTCAATCCGATTATGAGATAATGCGGAATTATATAAATAACGTTGCAAAAAATTCAGTTTTCCTTTCAGAAAAGGAGGCTGAATAATATGGCGAGAAAAAGCAGAAGAAAAATCCTTGATATTACAACAATGACATATACGGACGATTTGCCGGACAAGCTGATAATTAATAAAACGGCTGTTTACGCAAGACTTTCAATAGCGGATAACCGACTTGAAAACGGTGATTCTCTTGATAATCAGATAGAATATATCAAAAACGCGCTTGCGGGATTTTCGGATATAAATATAGTTAAAACATATTCAGACAACGGTTTCAGCGGTACAAATTTCAATCGTAACGGTTGGGAAAATCTGATAAATGATGTAAAGTCGGGCAAGATAAATTGTATCGCTGTAAAAGACCTTTCAAGACTTGGCAGAAATTCTATTGAAGCGGGAAATTACCTTGAAAAAATATTTCCTTTTATGAACGTAAGATTTATTTCAATTAATGATAGCTATGACAGTAATTATAATGATTACAATAAATCAATGGTTGAAAACGCCTTTAAAAATCTTATGAATGAGTTTTATGCGAGAGATATTTCTAAAAAAATAACTTCCGCTCTTGATGAAAGGCGCAGGTCAGGCTATATTATTATGTCAAAAATTGCATATGGCTATAAGCGTTCATTTGATAATAAGCAGCTTTTACCCGATGAAAATACTGCGCCTGTTGTAAAAAAAATATTTCAGTGGATATTATCGGGAAAACGTATATGCAAAATAGTCGAAATATTAAATACTCTCGCAATTCCAAGTCCGTCTAAATATTTGTATCTTCAAAGCGGCGGTACAAAATATCTTAAACACGAAAACGCACGATGGTATGCTAATACTATTGAGCATATACTTGAAAATCCGGTTTATACAGGCGTACTTATTCAAAAGAAATCAAGTACAAGTATCTTTAACGGAAATAAAAAAGTTTATCTTCCTGAAAAAGATTGGATAATCAGAGAAAACGCTCATATACCGCTTGTATCAAGGGAAGAATTTGATTTAATACAGAAACGCCGGGAGGGAAATGTCAAAAAAACAACAGAGGTTAATCTTTTGAAAAACAAGATATTCTGCGGAAAATGCGGAACATTTCTTGCAAAGAGAAAAAGAGAAAACTCACGTTATTTTTGTACAAGCCACACACGAATATTCAAGGATATGTGTAATATTGCCATAAACGAAAATGAAATAAAATCAACAATTTCAGAAATATTTGATAAATATATAGAAATGTATGCTAATATTTCTAAACTGGCGTTAAAGATATATAATTCAAGCAAATACAAGGAGAAAACAAACTGCCTTAAAAAGCAAATTGCGGAAAAAAACAAGGAATTAACTATTATAAACAATAAGATTGCGGAGTTGTACGAAGATTTGAAAAGCGAACTTATTTCCGCTGATGAATTTGAATACATAAAGGCTTCATACAGTAATGAATGTAAAAAAACAGAGGAATGTTTATCTCAGTTAGAGCGGGAATATCAAAATAACACCGATATAAAGAATATCGACAAGAAATTAAAAGGAATTATTTCTAAAATAAACAAATCTAAAACTGATGATAAATTTATATTTCCTCTTGTAAAATCTATTATTGTTTATCCTGAAAGACGAATTGGGTAATGTCCTAAAGTATTTTAATATAATAGACGATATAATAGTAAAAAAGTAAAAGGAAGGAAGTAAATTATTATGCCGAAAAAAATAATAACAGTAAAATGCCCATTTTGTGGAAGTGAAAAAGTATCTAAGAATGGTCATAACAAAACAGGAAAACAAGTATATAATTGCAATAATCCAGAATGCAACCATCATAATTTTGTTGAAGAATACACATATAAAGCATATAATCCGGAAGTACGTCAGCAAGTTTTAAAAATGGCTGTGGATTGTACTGGAATAAGGGCAACCGGACGTATTCTCGGCATTTCAAAAGACACTGTTACTGCAATTTTAAAAAAACCGAAAACTGGGCGTGGAAGGTAAATTATAATTATATTCAAGAAAATCAAAAAATTGAAAACATATTAATTGTACCATCTGAACAACTTGAGATAAATGAAGTGGAAGTTGATGAAATGTGGTCGTTTGTGCATAATAAATCCCAACAATATTGGCTTTGGTGGGCAATTGATCACAATACTGGAATTCCGTTAGCTTACTGTTTTGGTACACGGGAGCACAAATATTTTGATGAATTATGTAAACTTCTTGAACCATTTAAAATAAATATTGTCTATGCAGATGGTAATTACGCATATAAAAAATATATTACCGAAAGTATAGTTATAATCGGTAAAAAGAATACACAGCATATAGAACGAAAGCATTTATCATTACGAACTTGGTGTAGTAGATTGGTTAGAAAAACTATTCGTTTTTCTAAGTCACATCTTATGCATAGAATTGTTATTGGTCTGGTAATAAATTTTCATTTTTTTGGCAGAACGCTTCCTTTTCATTTACTTTAGGACATAACCCCTGTTTCTGCCTTGGAGTTTCTTTTTAAAGAATTCAATAAAGAAATACAGGTAAAGACTCTTTACAATGGGTACAGATTGATTGCGGTTGACGGTTCTGATATAACTTATGCGGCAAATCCCAAAGAAACCAACTGCTATTTTAAGGCTTCAAAAGGAGTAAAAGGTTATAATCTTATACATATGAATGCTTGTTATGATCTTTTAAACAGAACCTATATAGACGCTTACATTCAGCCAAGAAGAAATTTTGATGAATACGCAGCTTTTACAGCTATGATAGACAGGTATAAAAGAGAGGATAAAACTATATTTATTGCGGATAGAGGTTATGAAAGCTATAATAATTTTGCTCATGTAACTGAAAACGGCTATAATTATCTTATCAGAGTAAAAGATTTAGGCTCAAAAAGCATGACGGACAGTTTTAGTTTGCCTGAAACAGAATTTGATGTTGATATTGAGCGTCTTATAACAAGGCGGCAGACCAGCGAAATAAAAAGAAATCCGGATAAATATAAGTTTTTGCCGCGGAATTCAAAATTTGACTGGACTATAGTCAATAAAGTAGACAGAAAAAAAGAAAAAAACAACACCTACTGGGGTCAAGCGTCCATACGCTTGCCGGGGAATTGGGGCGGGAAGCCCCAAGGTCTTTGTCTAATAAATAGTCAA
>CATLIG010000118.1 GCA_949948985.1 uncultured Clostridia bacterium
TGACTATTTATTAGACAAAGACCTTGGGGCTTCCCGCCCCAATTCCCCGGCAAGCGTATGGACGCTTGACCCCAGTAGGTGTTGTTTTTTTCTTTTTTTCTGTCTACTTTATTGACTATAGTCCACTGTAAATCCTCATTATCTTTGTTTGACTTTTCTAAATCCTTTATAGTTGAGTTTGCTGTCTTCAGCTGTTCATTTACCGAATTGAATTCCGATTTTGGAACAGCGTTTTTCGGAAATTCGCTGTTAATTTCTTTCATAATTCCGTCAATATCAATTTTACCGTCTTTGATTTCTGCTTTTTCAATAATTTTTTTAAGCCATTCCATATAAATACCTCCATAGATTTTTTATTCCGGCTCTCCCGGTCGGGAGTATCGTTGTTCTTTATTCTCTGCAACCCCTCAAAAAGAGTAATATATAAATATTTTTGCATACAAAAAAACACCTGAAATTTTTTCAGATGTTCTCTTTACAAAATATTTTTTTGTGATATAATTTAATTAGAAAGGGTAATTGCCACAAAGTGTGGTTAGCCTACACTTGAGTTAATAACAACTCCGGTACTGCCAAATACAGGGAGTTGTTATTTTTTTATATCAATGATTATCAATACTAAACCAGTGAATGCTACAGCAAACATTAAAGCTTCGTATGTACTCATAAATACCACCTCCCTCTTATTTTGACATAAGAGAAAGGCTAACACACACCCTGCACAATTACCCAAACTATATGAGCGAAATAACTGCTCATATCCGAATTTTAACATAATTTATCAATTATTGCAATAAAAAACGTTATATTTTAAAAGCCTCTGATAAAGTCTTTTTAAGAGCCTCCGTTAACTCCCTTAAATTTAAAGTTTCCTTTGGATTACCAAAAGTCACATTAATTTTAGGCATTATGTCTGTAAGCTTTTTCATTTCAGCAGCAAAATTTTCAACATACCCTTTCATTTCTTTAAGTTTCTCAGCAGAAATATCAGCCTTGTCTGTACCGACAACCTCATAGCGTCTGTTAAATTCATTTTCACAACAAACCTCTATATATCCGTCATTTGATAAAATCAGATATTCAAAAATATTTTTTCGCTTTTCTTTTCTCTGCATTTCATTTTTTATTCCTCCCTTGTTTTTAAAATAAAAAAAACGCCTACTTTTGTAAACGTCTTTTAATCAATTTTCATATCGACCACAAATTTTGCATATTTCTTGAGCTTTTTCCCAATCACCAATAACATCTGAATCTAATAAAATATCATCAGTTGCTACATTACATAAATCAAAACAGTATCCTTCTGATATTTCTTTTTTTACCAAAGGACAATATATATAGTTATCCATCTTTTAACACCTCTGATATAAACTTTTTAGCATTTTCATCTACCCAACCAACAGAACCAACCATACCATTAATGTCTATTACAACAAAACCATTTTCTGAATAATAAGCATACTGATTTCCGTTTCTTTGTTTAAATGCAACAATACTGTTATTCTTAATATTTTGAATATCTTTCTTAGTTATATTTCTTTCCTGCATTCTCATTAAAGTATGTTCATTGTACTTATTGATTTTTACAGACCTATCTGGCTTTACTGCTGTTCCTTTAATTTTTACTTCACCATTATTTCTAAGTACATCTATCTTTTTATTTATATCATAAAACTTTTTATCACTATTAGGATTTTCATTTTTATACTTATAAAATTTCTTTAAATCTTCCCATTCTTCAATTTTATTATACTTCAAAGCCTGAAAATCTTCAAGATTTTTAGGCATATTTTTTTGACCCAAAATATTTTTATACTTCCCAAACTGCTTTTCATCAGAGGCTTTATTTTTATGCATTTTGATTTCATTCTCAACAGCGTCTTTTCCACGTCTTTGAACTTCCCTGTCATACCACTGTTTCCACGTCTGCCTGTCCTCCGGCGGTTCAAGTCCTGACGCTATGTAATCCTCTTTTTCGTGAGGGTCGTACTCGACTGTTATACATCTGCAATGATTGTGCATAGGCGGCGCGTTTATACCCTCTTTTCTGTCTTTTACATCAAATACCTGCATATCCAGTCCAGCACAAGTACTGCACACAGATAATTCGTGTTCTGACCAGAATTGATACTGTTCTATTCCCGCCGCTTCATACGCCCTGAAATTAGCCTCCTCGTGAAAATGCGTGGTTTCCGATTCCACAAGGTTATATGCCGCTGTAAAGCTCTGTCCCGTCTTATCAGCCATTTCCTTTGCCATCTGCGGCAGGCTTGTACCGCCTTTAAGTCCTCTTGATAAAATATCTCTTAAATTAAAAATAAGGTTTTCTTTGTTCTTCCAAAGTCTGTCAGAAAAATGATTACCGCACCACGGGTATGAAATAACATCCTCAATCATTTTTTCACTGAAATATTTTTTCGTAAATCCCATATCTATGTCAAAATGTTCGGCTAAGTCTGCCGCTTTGCCAATAAATGATTTTTTAAATACTTCGGCTAAGTCTTTATTCATTGCCTTTACCGCTCCGAAATACAGACCGTTTACAGCACCATCTATCTGCGTACTCACCGCTTCAAGCCTAGTAATACGGCTTTGATAGGCTCTTGCGTCTACTATAGCTTTAAGCTCTGCCGCCCTCTTAGGGTCTGTCTCTGTCTCATATTCTCTTACATATTCGTCAAGAGACTTTTTCCATTCCTTATACTCGCTTTTGTTAAGTTCTCTCATTGCCTCATCAAATGTAAGACCGTTTTCAGAAGCGTATCTATAGTAAAAATCATTTATTTGTTTTCTTATGTCATTAGAGACGTTCTCGTAAAACTCAAACAGCTTTTTATTAAGTTCATTTCCTGTCAGATATGCTTCTTTCTCACGCTTTAAAGCTCTGTTAATCCAGTAATTATCGCTTGTCTTTCTTTTCAGTTTCTCTTTCTTCATCTGACTTCACCGCCTCTAAAGCGCCTGTATTAAAATTTTTATCAAATAGACCTTCTCCAAATTCCTCCATTTCCTCTTGCTTTTCCTCTTTTATTTGTTCTGATTCTGATTCGGCATTTTCTACAAATGGGTGATTTTTAAGTATTGATAATTTAGATATTACTCCCGAACTTTTTGTACAAATATCGGCAAGCTCCGAATCGTTTGTAACTGCTGTTCTTGTCCACGTCTGAATAATCTGCTCAGGCTCAGAACCCCACTGCCTGCAAATCATTCTTATAAGCCTTCCAAATCCAAGCTTAAACTCTGTTTCCATAAGTCCCGCTTTCAAATCCAAAAGAGAATAAAGAAATTTTAAAGCAACTCCCGATGAATTGCCAAAATTCTGCGGGTCGGGGTCTACTCCCTGCCCTTGTTCGAAAATCGCTTTGCGGCATAATGTCAGCATTTCTTTTCTTGCCTCTACAGGAATTTCTATATTAAGTGTTGTAAGTCCACTGCCGTTTTCAGGATTATCAATACTTATTGTTTTGTATTTTTTTAATTCCTGTAAAAACTGTTCTTTGCTTTCTCCTCCATAACCGCTTAAAACAAAAATAATTTCCTGAATATCTTCCAAATCGTCTACAAAACCGCTGAATACTTTGTCATATGTATCAATAAGTGGCTTTATATTATCCAAATCACTTGACGAAGTACTATTATTAAAAAACGGAATAAACGGTACTTCTCCAAAATCGTGACCGACAAAATTCTGACGTTCTTCAAAGCCGCTTACATTATTTACAACAGCGAACATATTAAATTCCTTAAAAGTTTCGTATAAAGCTTCATCTGTATCCGACATTTCATAAATGTATGCATAACATTCTTCTTTGTTCCAATACTGACATACTTTAAATCTATCACCTTTTTCATCTGTATAAGGATATATTCTTAATACAGCTTCTAATTCATTATTAAGGTCATCTGACCATACTGGAATAACCTGTGTAGAATCTACAATTCCATATTTCAAAACACTGCCGTCATCTTTCCATATATGAAGCCATCCTACCCCGCTGTTTGACGCGCTCACACATAAATCTTCGTTTCTGAACTTCCGTTAAACTGCCGTCTTTCAAAAACTCTTTAAAAGCCAAAGAGATTGCCTGTCCAACTTTTCTATGTAATTTTCCTCAATAGTTAAAGCTGTAACATCTTGTACCTGCCTTGTATTTTCCAAAGATAAAGTCTTTTGTGTTATTCTGTTTTCTGTCCTGTCCTGCTCTAAATAAATTTCATCTGACAACGCTTTTAATTCCTTAAAGTCCTGTTCTGTTTTGTCGGGATTAGCTTTTAAATAATCGGCTAAACTTATTTCAATAATTTGATTCGCTGTTCTGTAAACAATGCTCTCTGAATATTTATTAATTGCGTAATCACTGTTTTTATAATTTTTCATTTATATTCCTCCAAATTGTTTTTTGATTCTTAAAACAATTTGGAAGGAGGACTTCTACAGCGAAAACACTCGCAGAAGCATATTTGTTTCATACCAAAAAAAATAAATACATTATTGATATATCTTGTGAGAATACATTGATAAATCAGCATTTTTGTCGAAAATAAAAGTGCCGTAATCCCTATAAGGACTATAGCACTTTTATTCACAAAATACTTTTTAACTTTTGTATCATACAAAATATTCTCACCTGTTTATAAAAATTACTATATTCACCAACTGATGGCAATAATTATATATAAGTGAGATTATACTTTGATAAACTACAATTTTACTATAATTTGCCTATAATATGACTATAATAAATCGCAAATTATCTATATATTTAACACATTATGTTTATATAAAATTTATTTTTACAAAATAACGTAATTATCAATTATTTAATCTTAGAGCCTGTCTAAAATCTTCTAATAAGCACAGAAATAAAAGCCAAAACAGTCATTTGTAAAGAAGTATGGAGTTTTCTTTCACAATTTTTCCAAAGCCGACGATATTTTTCAAGCCATCC
>CATLIG010000119.1 GCA_949948985.1 uncultured Clostridia bacterium
CAGATATTTTATGCCAATTTGCTGAGAAATATCGAAACAGGCATAAAATCAAATACCTTTATAAAAGTCTTAAAACGGCTGGTTAAACAGCAATGTGGTTGTTTTTATAAGTTGTAAAGTAGTGTTACAATAATCTAAATTATTAAAAATAGCCAATCTTTCATCACAACCACCAACGCCACGCTATCTACAACAGTAGAAATTATCATAAGCTACCAAACTGTTGGCAGTGCAGAATTACAGGTTTATCTACAACAGTAGAAATTATCAAAAAGAGTGAAAAGCGCCTTAAATCGCAAAATACAGCGTTTATCTACAACAGTAGAAATTATCAAAAATTATTAATCAAGAACTCAAACACTTCAAAATCAATATCTACAATAGTAGAAATTATTATAAATCAATAGATAAAGAACAACGACATAGAAACCGCCCTATCTACAACAGTAGAAATTACCATAAATTACTAAAAATATTCTTGCAAACAATTAAAGCTGGCTTTACTCATCTACAACAGTAGAAATTATTATAAGTTACTAGCCTCTCGTCAATTCCTCATAGCACTTTTATCTACAATAGTAGAAATTATCAAAGGTTGCTAAATTTCTTCCTCAATCCTCGCTTTCTTCAATCTACAACAGTAGAAATTATCAAACATTACTAAACCCGTTACCTAATCGCTAATCATGATCATTTATCTACAGTAATAAAAAGTGTCATAAGTTAACAGATAATCTCCAAATAACAAACATTCTCATCTACAACAGTAGAAATTGTCAAAGATTATCAAACTCTTACCACTCGTTTTTGTCAATTCATAATGTCTTATCGCTCCTTTTGTCTTGCATTTTTATATAAATATTTCGTATTGTTTAGTTACCTTTCTATTTATACATTTATACATATTCAAACAATGCTTTACAATCTTTAGTTGAACAATTAATATACCTCATACAAACTGCAAAAATATATAAAGATACTATATAAAATCATTTAAATTTGATATGATAATTAAATCATCTATTACAATGTATGCTCCTGTGCATATTGCAACCATTCTTTATTTGATATGACAAGTTTTACCTTATCCAACTGTTCAATATCTGTATCTTTAATTTTCTCAATTATCCAAAGACCTTTTCGTGCAATATTATAAGCGCCGTTCGCATCCGCATCTATAGGTGTTATTTCATTCTTACCCGTTTCAAAAAACTCACCACGATCGTTTAGTACAGGGGATATTAATTTGTCCTCTTGTGCATCACTATTTCGCATTTGTACAATCAAAGAAAACAGTTTCATAAATTTTTTATAAAAATCGGCTGCTTCAATTTTTATCATTTGATTTCGCAGATCACCATTAAATATAGATACACCATAATCATTTAGCAGTTTTTTTAATTCATAGGACAAATCTACTTTTTTCGTGTCCCACTCGTTATTCTTTTCCGGATTTCTATATGTTTCAATTCGCTTTCCTTTAGAACATACCGTCCACTTCAATCTGCTTCCATCTGCTTTAGATGTAAATACGGAATAATCAAATAAAAACTCAAAATATTTTCTGTCTTCATTATACGTTATTGAAATAAAATTTTGAATAAATTTTCTTGACTTTTCAATGGTTTCATACTTTGTCATAAACAAGTTGACAAACCCTGTTGTCGGATCCATCTTACTTGTGTTCCATGGTGGAACATAATACAGAAAGCCTGATTGTTTTCCCAACTGCTTAAAGCCCTTAAATTCATCTGTAAATTGATATGCACGAAGCAGTCCTCCATTTTCGTCTATGCCTTTTGTTTTGTCTACAAGAAAATTCAACTTGTCGATTAGCATTTTCTCAAATTTTTGATATACTTGCCTTTCAAATTTCTGCCTTCCTTGTTTAAAGCCCAAATTCAAATCTTCCAAAACAACAATCGCATTATATTCCACAATTAAGTTTGTTATAACATGAATTACCTGACTTAAATATCCTTCCTTTAACTCTTTGATTGTATTGATGGTCTGCCAACTCCGACGTGCGCTTTTATTTTCCTCTTCCCTTGTTTTTAATAACAGATGATAATCTCTTTTATGCTCAAGTTTGTTTTTATCATGAGAAATTATTTCATTTAATGACATCTGCTTTACAATGTTTCCCTTCATGTCTATCATACACAAATATAAAAGATTTCGTTCACCTCTGTCAATTCCTATAATATACATATTTTCAGCATCGTGAATCAACTGGTTTACCTTGCGATTAAAATGATTTTCGCCCAACGCTTTAAAATTCATTGTAATTGGTACATGAAATTGGTATTTATCACAAGTAAAACGTTTATTTTTAATTAAGTCATACTCAAATATACTTTCTTTTTTATTATTTTGCGGATCTTTGTTTTTAATAGGTATACCCGCCTTATGAATGACAACATCTTCTGACTTAATACTCGCCTTTCTAAAAAATATTTCGGCATTTCCATTTAATTTATATGTGATATTCCGTAGATTTTTCTGTGAAAACAGCACTTCCCAGTATAGCGTATGCAGTTTTTTTGTTCCTTTACTATATGGTGAAAAATCTTTATTATATATTTTGAACAGATAAAGTTTTCCCTCATTTACCAATCTGTCAATGTATGTTTCATCAATGTCTTTAAATGTTATTTTGTATCCCTGGTGCTCTACTTCTTTATAAAATGCACTGATATCATCATATAATTCCGTATCCGAAAATTTAAAGTCAAATTGCGCCCAATCTTCATATTGCATGATGCCATTCTTAAAAAAATCTATTAATTCTCTGCAATCATCTATGCAAAAGTTTTCACCTTTTAAATGTGTACCTTTTTCGTACTTTTCCAACATCTCTTTTGGTGGATTATATTTATCCTTAAGAAATATTCGGGGCAAGTTTGCACTTACTTTAGTTAATAATTTATATTCCATCTTTTTGTATATATTACCCGTTTTAGCAGATGGTATATTATCTACTATTTTATTATTCTTCCGATTCATAATTCCCAAGTAATATTGCCCGTCTTTCAATAAAATAATACCAAGGTTGTCCTTTTCTTTGTTTTTATCCCATCCGCCCAATAAAGTAGATTTATAAAAGTTTAATTTAACTTTTTCCAATGAATAAGGTTTTTTCGTCACATAATTGCGCACCTTATTATATAACAATGTAATCGGCTCAAGTTCCTCCCACATACGTAAAAGCTCCACGTAAAATACTTCCTCTTTATCAGCCTCCTCCTGTCCAATCATAAGTGGCTTTAACAACCATTGCAGTTCTTTTACGGAATCTAAGAGAACTTTCAATTCAGAAATCGCTTTCCTGTTTTGGCATAATGATATGTTATTTAACAATTCTCTATTATGCAAATTTTCACATGTTTCATATGCGCAATGCATTTTATCCAGAATTTCTACAATTCTCCGTTTAAAATACTCCTCAACATGACATGTATCACATGAATAATTATATAAAAATAAATTCAACTCTCCCATAGAATACATCTTAACTTTTGAAAGCGCTTTCTCTCTTTTTTCCACATAAGCTGCCGTACGCTTATTTTTATCAACACTTTCCAAATCATAATTTCCCTGAACCGCTTTAGAAATATATGACCAATCGCAAAATATATAATTTGATATTGCAGATATTGACGTATCGTTTTTCACATATATTTTGTTCAGGTCATATATCATAATATTCGTTAAAAGTGTTCTTATATTTAGCTGCTCTTTATTCTCAATCACAAACTGTAACAATCTATTATAGAACGAATCAATTGCATCCAATACTTCCACATCCGAGTGAAACTGTTCCGGAATAAATGATATTTTATCTCTATCACTCAAAATTTGCTTAAAAAGTATTTTAAGCTTTGGCAGTTTCGTTTTATTCTTTTGGTTATACAAATTTATATACTCATTAAGACCTTTTATCTTTGTATTCTTATCTGTGCTAAACGCTCCTAAAATTGTATTATATGTATCAATACCACTTTGGGTAATTACTTTATTAAATCCGTCAATTGAAAAATATTCTTCTATCGCAGTTATATTAATTTTCATTTTCAGGTTATTTAATAATTCTGGCAAATGATTCCGTATATCCGTATTTAATATCATGGAAAATATACGCATATTATCAATATATTTGGGCAGATTTTGATGTACAACGCGATACGCAATAGCTGTTGATTTTTCTTCATCAGAATACATATTTTTTCTATTTTGATGAAAACCTTCAAAGTATGTTGTAAACTCCTGAAATGATTTTACTAGAGTCTGCTCTTCTGCATTATCTTTTGTAAATTCAGGCAGGACATTTTTAATCAGTTCCTTTTTAAATAAGTATTTGTATTGTGGATGTTCAGAAAATCTCTTTACAATCTGTTTACGCAATGACATCTGTATTTTCTGAAACTCTTTCTCTTCATTATTGTCACGTTTTTTCTCATACAGTTCATAATAATTTTTTAACCCGTCTAATTGAATTCCATTTAATGCCTCATCAATGAAATATTTGTGATAAGCGTCAATTATTTTTTTTACGCTCTTATAGTCCCCCGCCCGTTTTAAGTCTTCATCCAATATTCCATGTTTCTCAATATACTCTTGTGTTTTTCCGACTGGTTTTAGTTCAAAACGCAAGGTTTTTGATACAGGATATATTCCAATGAAATTATCTGCTATTTTTCCATTGTTCTCATGCATTATTCTGCCCTCCTCATAGTCGTACAATATACTTTTTTTACACTACTTTACAACTTATAAAAACAACCACATTGCTGTTTAACCAGCCGTTTTAAGACTTTTATAAAGGTATTTGATTTTATGCCTGTTTCGATATTTCTCAGCAAATTGGCATAAAATATCTGCT
>CATLIG010000120.1 GCA_949948985.1 uncultured Clostridia bacterium
ATTATAAAAAGTTCCCGTTGCGTCTCTGAAAAGTAAAGTTGCCTGACGCATAAACTGGATAAAATAATTTAAAGTAATAATAAACGAGATACTTTTATTAAGCTCTAAATCGTTACCGAAACAAATAGTTACAAGATTGTCTATTACGGCATAATAACCCAAAAAGAAAATGCAACCTATTATAAAATTAAACGAATGAAAAAAATTAAAATACTTTTTTACACAATCTTTATCGTTTTCAATAAATAAATGTCCTATAATTGACGTAAGCGGAGTAAAAAACAAAGTAATTACACCCGTCATTGCCGACATTATAGTTGTATAATTAGAATATTTACCTAAAATGACTATACCGATAAATGCAGAAATAATAATGCTGTCAACAGTATTGACCAGAACATTACCTATTTTGTGCATAAACATAGCTTTAATATTTTTAGTAACTTCTTTTTTAGTTTCCGAATCAACGGTCTGTTTGTTTTTAATTATGTTTTTATGCTTTCTTCTTATAAGTATTTCCGTTACAAACCATTGTAACAATGCCGATATTATACGACACATTAAAAACCAAAAGAAGGATTGGGTGTAAATAAGAACTATTATTTGCAGCCCCAATTGAATAAGCTGACCGCTTGAAGAAATTATTGTTGTTACATAGTTATTTTTATAAGCATTTATAAGCGACGTTTTTGAACTGAAAAGATACGTAATGACCACGGATACAAGCATCACAAAAAATGTTGCGTATAAATTAACGTTCTCTACATTGTATCCCTTAGCCAAATACGGTAAAAGCGGCATTATTAGTAAACCGCAACAAGTTATTATTGCACTTATTATCAAGTACAGTTTTGTAAACAATCTGTAAAGCGCAGAAACCTTATCGTTTTCATTGTCAACAATAGGTTTGTACATACAAAACGTAATAGCTGCCCCTACACCAAGTTCTGTTACTGACAAAAAATCAAGTATACTTATATAGAGCGAATTTAAGCCGTTAATTTCATTACCGACATACCGTATAAGAAATCTTCTTACAAGCAAGTTGCCTATAAGAAGAGCAATTTTGAATATTATTGATATACTTACATTTAATATACTTCTTTTCTTATCCAACGAATGCGCCCTCGACTATAATCACATAAATACGCTTACATCATAACCGTCAATTTTATTTCAATTCGTCTAACAACAATCCGACCGCATTATCCCAGTTCAATAATTTTGAATATTGTATCATCTTTGTAGATTGTTTTTTCAATTCAGCAAAATTCTGAATGGTCAGTTGCATAGCTTTAATTAAACTTTCAACGTTATTCGGTTCACAAAAAATTCCTACTTCGCCGTCACAAAGCTGCTCTTTCAATCCGCCGGTATCCGAAGCTATTACTGCAGTACCGTACTCATAGGCTATAGCTATCACTCCGGATTGCGTTGCGTCAAGATAAGGCAAAACGCAAACAGTGTTGTGTTTTAAAAAGTATGAAGATATTTCATTATCTTCAATATATTTATTTATCAGCTCTACGTTTTTTAATTTACTGAAATCTTTTTCGTACTGCCTGAAATCTCCACCGCCGACAATATTAAGAACTGCTCCTTCAAAATATTTTTCAATTTCTGCAAATGCTTTTAAAAGAACTTCTATTCCTTTATATTTCGTTATTCTTCCGAAAAACAGAAAGTTAATTTTTTCATTTTCTACATATTCTGTAGTATTGTTATGATTGCCGTAATTCATTAAACAGTGCGGCATAAAATAAATTTTATCCCTGACTAAATTATATTGGTCAACGCAGATCGGAATAAACTTTTTTGACAGAACCACAATTCCGTCCATTTTTTTTATTTGTTTAGCCTGTAAACTTTTTCTGTTTTTACGTTCATCTGAATGTGGCACCGGATCATGAACAAATAAAATATTCTTTTCAGTACAAACTTTTCTCATAACCAATTCGTTCCACCTATGGAAGAAAGTATAGAAAACAACCTCATACTTAACTGTTAAAATGTTTTTTAAAATCTTTTTGTAAGATGAAAGAAATTTTAAAACCGAAAAGTACTTATTTATTTTTTTTGAAATTTTACCTTTTCCCCTATTCAAATGTATAAACGAAATATTTCTTTCTGTAAGAAGTTCAATCCAATTGGTTTTATTTATAACGTTATCCGGTAAAACGGCATAAACATTATAACCATTATTTTTAAGGGCTTTTGCAAATTCAATTGTAAAAACAGGACATGCCTCATTGGGATACAGTCCCACAAGCAAACAGTTTTTCATAACAAACCTCTACAAATGCTACATAAATTTATACGGGATAGTTCCTGTATAATCCAACAAATAAACAGCTACAATCCAATAAGCAACTACGACAAGTATGCTTATTAAGCTAGACGCGGAAACATTGCTGATAATGTTCCCCTTAATAACTTTTGACATTGACGGAATTGCCACTGTTGCATATATCATAAAATATAATTGAATTCTGCCAAAACTTGAAAAATAAGATGAAATATTAAATAAGGACAAAAAACTTAAAGAAATAAAAAACAAGAAGCGGGCAAATACGTTTTGTCTGTTTTTATAATAAAAAAACCCGCTTGAAAATATCATAACCATGCCTATAAAAAGCCACGACAGATTGATATTGCGTTCACCGTATTCCACATCAAAAATCTCGCCTTGATATTTTTCGGGTACAAGCCCCAAATTTTTCAAAATGTTCATTCCAAAATAAAAAATATCAATGCTGAATATTAAAAATATTATCAGAAGAAAGGCTAACAAATAGCGCAAAAAGTTCTGTTTGCTTTTACAAATCAAATAAGTTAAAACGATGTAAATAAAAATTATCGCAGAAATGTGCAACGTTAAAGAAAAACAAAATAATAAAACAGTAATTATATATCTCTTATTTAAAAACAAAGTAAACGCATAAAATAAAATTGCGCATACAATCAACTGCCTTACCTGATTTAAAGAATTATTGTAGAAACAACAATACCATATGAACATTCCAAGCCATACCGGAATATTCAAATCAATTTTATTTCTGCTCAGATGATTGTTTATATTTTTTATTCCGAAATAAACCGGAAGCATACACAACAGTTCATTAACGAAAAACAAACCGTTCAAGGTTCCGAAAAATTTGCAGGCAACATATGCAATAAACCCGTATCCGTAATCCATATACTGCAAAGCCGCGTCATTTTTCATTTGAACAAAAAAATCCGCTATATCTGATGAACGCTTCGTACACAAATATAAAGGTTTCATATAAGTATAAACGTCTATACCTACGGTTTCGTGCCTGAAAGTAGCCAAAAAAATAGGTATAAACAATGCAATAATTATTAATACCTTTTTCGTCCAAAATAAATTGAGCGCATCATTTTTTGAATAGCGATTATTATTTGGCGCTAACTTTTTCAGTTTTGCAGTTTCTCCAAAATATATAATTAATGAAGAAATGCAAAATACGAACAAATAAATCATAATATTTCTTTAAGTATTTCAAGCCACCTTACCAATATATTAGAACTTTTAAACCTTGCGTTGCAATTAACTGAATTTTCAGATAATTGCGATATAAGCATATCGTCATTCATCAGTTCGACAAGTTGTGAACAAAACTTGTCTATATTGCCGTTTTCTACAAGATATCCGTTATAACCTGACTTTATAATGTCGGAAGGACCGGTATCATAATCAAAAGATATTATGGGCAACCCGAAAGACTGAGCCTCAATCATAGTCATCGGCAAACCTTCAAAACGTGCCGCGGATAAATAAATTTTTGATCTTTGATAATATTCGTCAATCTTATTTGTGGACATAACGAATTCTACGTTTTTCAATTTATAACTTTCAACTATTTGTTTTAATGCCGAAGACTCTTCACCCGAGCCTATAATCTGAAGTTTCCATTCAGGCTTAATATTTTCAATTCGGCTCCAGATGTTTAACAAAACATCAAATCCTTTTTGAAAAGTCAAACGCCCTACGCTGATAGCAATATTCTCACGTAAAGAGTTATTTATTTTAACATCTTCATACGGGGACGGATTATAAATATGAGCAATTTTCGCCTTCATTTTCGGGAGATTAGATAAATAAAATTGCTTATCTTTTTCGGTAAGTGTAACTATATAATCCGATTTTTTTGCTGCGTATCTTCTGCCGAATTTATTAAAACCTGTATTTACTTTAAAATTAAAATGCTCCCACGTTATATTTTTAAATCTAAATTTTTTCTTTAATAATAAAGTGTAAACGCTTAATGCCGCAAATATATCTATAACCAAATCAACTTTATTTTCCGAATAAAATTTCTTTAAAGCGCGATATATTTTAAAAAAATACTTTTTATTGCTGATTTCATCCTTATTGAATAACGTCACCAACCTGATATTTTTTTCTATATCATAAAAACTTGTATTGTTTCCGCAAATACTTAAAATAGTAACGTTATAACCTTGTTCAGATAACAAATTAGCTATAATCGAAGTAACTCTTTCACTTCCCGCAGAACGCGAAAAATTCTGGATGAAAAATACTATATTTTTTTTCATGAATTATTATCTGACTCCAAACGTTTTTATATGAGAAATTATATTGTTGGCAAATTGTTTATAATTGTATTTCAAATTAATATTATTTGAACAATCAATTTTATCCGGTGATAAAATTATTTTTTTCGATAAATCTTTTACATTTTCGAAAAATATTACAGGCAACTCTGAGTATATTTCCCTGAATACTTCAATATCCGAAATTATCGGCTGTGTACCAAGATACAATGCTTCGAGAGGGGGTAAACCAAATCCTTCATACACGGACGGCT
>CATLIG010000121.1 GCA_949948985.1 uncultured Clostridia bacterium
AACTATGCTTTTTTTGAAATCTTCGTCATATTTTATCTGGGGCATATATAATAACTCCTTTCTTCTGTTTATTTTATTATATTATATGAATTGTTTTTCTGTCCACTTTTTTAGTATAGCACCACAGCTTAATGACGGTGAAAGGTATATGGAAATAGCAAAATTGAATAACATAAACGATATTGATAAAATATTGTATGGTCTTGATGAAGGTACGGTTTTAATATTGCCTTGAGGAAGTGATATAGTTGAAAATAACAATTATTGTAACTCATAATAATAATGTATATGATATATCTAATTTATGCAAGGACGAGGTTAAGCTTGACAGAGAAATAAAAAACGCGCCGTCAAAAATGACTTTTACCGTGTGTAAAAACGTTACTTTTGATACAGACTATGCTTTTTCAGAGGGAGATAACGTTAAATTTTGGGTTGACGATTACCCGATGTTTAACGGATTTATTTTTACAAGAAAAAGAGGAAAAGAACAGGAAATAGAGATTACGGCATACGACCAGATGAGATATTTAAAAAATAAAGACACTTATGTATATGATTATAAAAAAGCGTCTGATATATTGAAAATGATTGCTGAAGATTATAAGCTGAATACGGGAGAAATAGAGGATACGGGATTTGTTATTGAAAGTCTTATTGAGGATAACAAATCTCTTTTTGATATTATTCTTGACGGTATAGATATTACTTTGTCAAACGCTAAAAAGTGGTTTGTGCTGTATGATGATTTTGGAAAGCTTACCCTTAAAAATATAGATAATATGAAACTTCCGTTATTAATGGTTACAGATGACGGAACAGTTACGGATTTCACATATAAAACAGATATTGACAGCGATACTTATAACCGTATAAAAATGTACAAGGACAACGAGGATACCGGAAAACGTGAGGTGTTTATATCACAGGACAGCGGTACTCAAATGAAATGGGGAATATTACAGTATTATGAGAAAGCTCCCGATAATTTCAATGATGTGCAAATAGGAGATTATACGGATAAACTATTGGGTTTGAAAAATAAAGTCAAACAGTCTTTAAGCGTTGAATGTGTCGGAATGGGAAACGGTGAACTTGACATAAGAGGCGGAAGTGAAATATTTGTTAAAGTTGATAATTGCGGGGAACATAATATAAATAACTGGTTTATAGTAGAAAAGTGTACTCATACTTTCAGTAACAATATGCATACATTTAAAGTTGATTTATTTGATTTTTAGGAGTGGTCTTATGTTAGAAGTTATTAAAGAGGCTGTAAAACAAACTATTGAAGCGGAAAAGCCTGTAAATTTTACAATAGGAAATGTTATATCCGAAGAACCCGTAAAAATACAGATTACTCAAAAGTTGATTCTAGGCAAAGGTCAGTTAGTCGTTCCGGAAAGTTTAACCAGGCACTTTACATATATGACGGCGGTAGAGGATAGTTTTAATGACATTAAAGACAAAAGTAAATATAACGAAAGAAAAAAATATATTGTCTACAATGGTTTAAAAGTAGGCGATAAGGTTATATTAGCAAGGGCGGCGGGAGGACAGAAATATTATGTAATTGACAGGGCGGGTGAGATGGAATGATACCTTTAAGCGGGACAAACATAAACGGAAATATAATTGTGGAGAAACAGCCGTCTTTGTCTTATAAAATGAAACTTGAAAAAGAACGGATTGAAAGGAATGTTGACGGCATAGAGGCTGTTAAGCAGATGATTTATAAAACACTTATGACGGACAGATATCGCTTCGAAATCTATGATTGGAATTACGGAGTAGAGCTTGACGACTTATTGGGAAAGCCTAAAGAATTTGTTAAAGCGGAACTTCCACGAAGAATAGAGGACGCTCTTATAATTGACGACAGAGTGGAGGAGGTCACGGATTTTGAGTTTACAGATGTTGACAAAACCACATTAGCGGTTAAGTTTACGGTTAAAACGATATTTGGAAACGTGGAAGCGGAAAAGGAGGTCAGCATTTGATGTTTAAAGAATATACTTTTGAAAATTTAATGAAAAGAGCTTTGTCTTATGTGTCAAAGGATTTTGACAAAAGACAAGGCTCTGTTATTTATGACGCTCTTGCGCCCTTTTGCGCTGAATTGGCGCAGATTTATATTGCTCTTGATACTTTTCTTAATGAAACATTCGCGGATACGGCAAGTCGAAAATATCTTATTATGAGAGCCGCCGAAAGAGGTTTATCACCGAAAGAGGCTGCATATGCTGTTGTATTGGCTGAAATGACAGGAGATTTTACACTTTCAGAAGGAGCGAGATTTAATTGTGACGAGCTTAACTATTATTATATGGGTGAGCAAGATGAAAATGGAAGATACAAATTAAAATGTGAGAATAGTGGAACAGTGGGAAACTTAACATACGGTACGCTTATTCCTATCGACAATATTAAAGGACTGGAAACCGCTGAAATTGTTGGTATAGAAGTATCGGCGAGAGATGAGGAAACTACGGAGGATTTTAGGAAAAGATATTTTGACAGCTTTGAATCACAGGCGTTCGGAGGCAACAGAAAAGATTATGAGGAAAAAATGCTTGCCCTTAACGACAATGAGGAAATTTACAGCAACGGCGGTATAGGAGGAATAAAATTATATAGAACCCCTGACGGCGGCGGTACTGTAGATGTATTTTTTACTAATAACAACAGCGAGAAACCATCTGATAATCTTGTAAATCTTGTTCAGACAGCAGTAGACCCTATTGTTAATCATGGTGACGGGGCGGGATTCGCGCCTATAGGTCATTCTGTTACAGTTAGAGGAGTTTCTGAAGAGGTTGTCAATTTTGATATTAAAGTAGTGTTAGAGCCTGAATATACTGTTGACGATATAAAGATAAGTGTTGTAAATGTATTGGAAGATTATTTAAAAGAATTAAGAAAAGAATGGTCTGACAATGAGAATATTGTTGTATATAAGTTTGTTTCCGGTTCGGAGGTTCTGAAAGTCGGAGGAATAAAAAATGTTGAGAGTATACTTCTCAATAATTCGGGAGCGGATATTATACTTGACAAAAACAGCATACCAGTTAGGGGGAACGTAAATGTCACTGCTTGAGTATTTGCCTGAGTTCATACAGGAAATTAAAGAAATGAAAGTTATAATGTCAGTTGAGGAAAATTTTCTGACAGGTTTTGATGATAACTTAAATTTAGCTGTAAAAAATGTTTTTAAAGACCAGTTTATTAATACGGCAACGGAAAACGGAGTAAAAAGATATGAGGATATGCTTAAAATTGCTGCAAGAGAATCGGAAGGTCTTGACGTAAGGAGATTTAGACTGTTTGTAAGATTTAATGAAAAACTGCCTTATACAGTTCCAAAGCTAAAAGAACAGCTTGCGGCGTTATGCGGTGAGGACGGATACAGTATTATGCTTGATGTTGTTAATTTTAACCTTGTTGTTAAAATCGCTCTCAAAAGTAAAGGTATGGTTGATGAGGTCAGGGCAATGCTTGAAAGAATGATTCCGCTAAATATGATGTTAGATTTGGATTTGATGTATAATCAGCATATAACGGTAGGAAAATTTACGCATAAATTTTTACAAAAATATACTCATAAGGGCGTTAGAGATGAGGTGTTAGGCTAATGGCGGTAAATACAAAAAATTATGGTTTAAGAAAAGACGCACCGGAGGATTTTTATGATGTTGAAGTTGTAAACGCTAATTTAGATAAGATTGATACGGCTTTGAAAAAGATTGAAACAGAGGCGAAAAACAAAGACGGAGGAAATGCCGATACGGTAGATGGGAAACACGCTTCGGATTTTGCTGAATATTTTGTCCTTAATAATTTTGCTGAACTTGAGCAGACGGATAAAACAGGTATGTTTAAAATAGCCTCTGACAATCGCTTAGGATTATCATTATATGCCGGATATAATACGGGTCCCGATGCTTCATACCGCAGATATTTAAGAATATACGGAGATGGAAGCGGTAATTGTTATGCGAGACGTGATACTTATACAGCCTATTTATATGATGAATTTGGTACTAATGGATGGAGTAAAGGAAAAGAAGTTTTGTTAAACGGGGACATTGATTTTTCAAGACTTCCTGTAGGTACAAGTGAAAAAACGGTCGCTAAAGGAAATCATACGCATAGAAAGAGCGAAATAACAGACTTGCCGTCAAGTTTACCAGCCAATGGAGGAAACGCTGATACGATAGGAGGAAAAACACTTTCTGAAATTCAGAACTATAATAATCTTGCAAATAAGCCGTCAAGTTTACCAGCCAACGGAGGAAACGCCGATACTTTAGGAAATTTAACTAAAACGGATTTTGTATTGAGTCAGAGAACAGCAGGAAATTACGGTACAATTTTAGAGTGGGCGAACGCACAAAATCAATCAGCCATAGCTTGGTTTTCAAGTAAAAGCGATGAACCGCCGAATACTGTACAAGGAAGAGAAGTACATTACTTGTTATTAAAAGGACTTGGCACAAGGGGTACGGTAGCAGCTTTCCAATACGGGTTATCAGGGCAGGGCGTATACAAAAGACAAATAGAAAATAATGCTTGGTATAATGACTGGACGAAGATAAATGACGGAGGAAACGCCGATACTTTGGATAATAAACAAGCGGATGACTTTTATCAGTGCGACAGAACCGCTTTTAAATCGGGAGAAACTATTTTAGAATGGGCAAACGCACAAAACACTAATACATCTAAAGGTGTGGTTATGTCAAATTATCCCGATGACGCTCCTGTTGAACAGGAAGGAACTGTTGAACTTATTGTTTTTAATGGAAACAGAAAAATTATAA
>CATLIG010000122.1 GCA_949948985.1 uncultured Clostridia bacterium
CTATTTATTAGACAAAGACCTTGGGGCTTCCCGCCCCAATTCCCCGGCAAGCGTATGGACGCTTGACCCCAGTAGGTGTTGTTTTTTTCTTTTTTTCTGTCTACTTTATTGACTATAGTCCATATAAGAGGTTTATCACATACTTTATTCATTTCATTTTTTAGTACAATAGCTAAATTATTTATACCATTCTTATTACTCATATCTTGACAGCTCCATATTCATAGTTTTTTTAAAGGCATTATGCGATACTCCGTCAACAATAAAATATCCTTTTAAATTTCCCGCGTTCAATAATACTTTATATCCTTTTCTTATCATAGGAACATCAACAGTTGAAACTTCAATACTTTCCTCCGGTTTTCCTTTTTCTTTTAATATTTTTTCAGCTTCTTTCTTAGCGTCGTCTAAAGATTTATTTGTGTCCTTGGTTACTATTTCCTGTAGTATTCCATATTCTGTTTTTCCGTTTATAGTACTTACTATGGGAGGTCTTTTATTTTCTTCCGATTTTCCCACTACTATAACTTTAGTAACCAGATTTTGCAGACTTAAACGGTCTTTAGTACTTATAACATTACTTGTGTTAAATACAAATATATTTTCATTCTGTCCTTTTGTCTTTATGACTAATATATCTTTTTCCATTAAGGCTACATATTTGCTTTTAAGTTTTGTTTCCGCCTCGTCAAGTACGCTTGTTATATGTTCGCTTACGGCTTTATTGTTAATAAGCAATTTACCGTGAGTCCAGCTTTCCCACATATAATTTAATGGTATTTTCCATTCGCCGCAAATACTCTGAATAATTGTTTTCGTACTTTTACCGCTTGAAAAATAACTGTTGGATTTACTTTGGGTAGCGTAAATCATTTTGTCATAAGCCGTTATATCAAGTTCTTTTTTTAAAGAGCTTGTATATTCCCATTCCCAAACAACACCTCTGAATACCTCACTATTATCGGCATAGATAAAAATAAGGCTACTTATCGGCATAGATAAAAATAAGGCTACAAAGCTGTATTTTATCGCTTACGTAGCCTTTATCCATTCTGGTATTTATTAATGTAATATCCGCCCTTCCTGCTATAGAGCCTTTTTGGTCCTCCCAACTCAACGCTTGACATAAATCCGTTAAATTTAATATTTCACCTGATGATAATACCGCTTTAACTCTGTACTTTGTTTTTGATATATCTATTTCCATTAATTAGCCCCTCCTTTATTTCTTTGGCAATATTAATTTCTGCCCTACACTTATTATACTAGGATTTGAAATATTATTAAGGGACGCAATCTCGTTGTACCTGCTTCCTTTACCCAACGACCTTTGAGCAATATCCCAAAGAGTATCGCCTTTTTTAACAGTATACGTATCTCCCGAAGTCTTTGAGGGTCTTGCGTTTTCTTGTGATACAGACGCTTTTGTACTACCTGACACTTTTTCTTCTGTATATACTTTTAAATCTTTTGCGTGGATAAAAGAAATTTCGCAGTCGTAATCTCCATATCCCCCTGAATATGTCATTGTATAGTTTTCAAGATATACATTATGATTTACAGGGGTTTCAGTGATAAGAAGCTTACATTTAATATTGCTGTTTCTTAAATATGAAAACCATACCTCCATAGCGTGAGGGTCTTTTTCAACTATAATATACGGATTTAAAAATAATCCCCATTCGTTTTTTATCTGTCGTTTTTTCCCTGGTATTTTGCATTTCCACGAAAATCGTGTCAGTTCTTCTCCCAAAGGCTGTTTTATCTCTCCGATATTCATTATATCGTAGCTTTGAAATCTTGTTCCGCATTCAACTGTTATAGCCTCCGGCAGCATAGGAAACGTCATATAATCCCCTGTATCAAATTCTGACAAAATAATTTTCACTTTTTATCACTTCCATTTTTTAATAAAAAAAGACTTTACAAATGTAAAGTCTGTTGATATAATTAAATTAGAAAAGGTAATCAATACAGAAAATTGTTTCTGTATAAATGATTAGCCGACTATATGGTACTAAAAATAGTAGCCACATATTGACGGGGGGCTACTATTTTTTTGTACCTATGTATGTCAATAAAGCAATAATAAATGTTCCAAAACTGAACATTGTATTCATCACTAACGCTATTAAAGCTATAACAGCGAGGTCTGACATAATATCACCTCCAACCAAACGGAATCTATTTTCCGTTTAAAGTAGGATTTACCATAAATCCCCTATAATCAGAAGTGTCACCTCCTTCCCTTTAAAAATAAGGAAGTCGGCAAAGCTACAAAAAACAATAGCCGTATCATTTATACTAAAAATATTTCTGTATCAATTACCTCATTTGACATTATATCACAAAAAACTTATTATGAAAACCCTGTATTTAATATTTTATATCAAATAATTCCTGCTTTCATATTCGCAAATAATTTCAATAATTCTCTCGCTATCTCAGAAGTTATCTCGTTTGTTATTTCGGGAATATTTTTACGTATAACCTCCATTATATCATTATTGTTTTCGATATCAGAAGAATTTATCGTAATATTTATACCTCCCAAATCTACCGAAATCGGAGCGGAAAAAAGTATATTTTCTTTTATTGTATCTTTCACCTGTTTTTTGGCTTCGATTTCCTCTTCATTCATATTTTCGTTTCTTCCAAAAATACCGCCCTCTGCGTGTTTTGGAAGTTTGCCTAAAATTTTACCCGCTCTTTCCCATAGGCTTATGCCTCTGCTTCTGCGTTTTTCCGATAATGGAATTATTGCCTCCGGTCCGTCTTCCGCCACAAGACCTATGTGTGGATTTGTCAGTATTCCTCCATCAGCGTGTTTTTTTCCACTAAATATTTCAAGTGATTTTCCAGCTTTTTCTAAGAAACCTGTATTTTTGTTTGAACTCTCTTTTGTTTTTTTTGTCGTAATATTCGGATACAGATATTCAAAAGGTTCAAACGTACTGGAATATTCACCCTTCCCAATATTCATATTATTTCCGTTTAAACTCTCTTTGGCTTTTTTTATCGTAATATTCGGATATACGTGTATATCCACACCCAAGTCAAGTTGTGTCTTAAATTGTTCATTAAGTGCGTCTTTAACTAAATTATGCGCTGTTTTTGCTAAACTTTTTGTTTCCGGTTTAAATTTATCTATAAAACCCGCTGATAATGATTCTGTTATAGGCGTTAATATACCAGCAAGCTGCGATGCTTCTATTTTTGAATTTTCCAATCCAAATATTTTAATCCACGAATCCCCTGTCAACTTACTTGAATCTCCACCCGCAAGTGTCAGTGCTTCCTTGATTTTTATGGTTAAAACTTCTTTTAATTTGTTTAAGCGTTCTTCCACTGTTCCCTCAAAATTTTCAGGTATAAGCTTATCCGCAATACCCATATTTGTAAAAAGGTGTGCCATACCATCCAACTGATACTGAAAAAGTCTATCCTCCATATCCGCAATCGCTTTTTTGTATGAGGTTTCCAATTCTTCTATTTGTTGTTTCGCCTCATCCTTATTAAAGTCTGGGTCAAGTTTTAATCTCATCAAGATTTTTGATTTCGCTTCTATAAAAGCCTCTTTATTACGTTCCACAAAGCTTTCCTTATTCATTGCTATTTCCTCTTGTAATTTATTATAGCTTCTATAATCCAAATCAGAACCGTTGTATTTTATGCTCAAAAAATCAAGCTGCGCCTGATTTTCCGCGTCAAGCCGCGCCTTAGAAACTTTATTTGTTATCTCCGTAATCTCTTCTGTAAGTTTATTCACTTTCTTTTGTTCATCAGGAGATAAAATACCATCTTTTTTTAAAATAATATTTATTTTTGATGACTTTTCCTCAATCTGACTTTGTAAATCTTTAAATACTTTATCTAATCCATCAGTTATATTTTTACCAGCTTCATTATCTTCTCCCAAAATAAAATTTACAGCCATATCAGCCTCATAATTTGTATCTGTCAAAAATTTCTTCGACTGTTCTATTATATTTTGTGATGTCATAATAAACTCATCATTATCGTTTTCAGTCCATTTAACCCCCAGACCTGCCTTCCAGTTTATTTTTTTCAAGCTAAGAGCCGTATTTTTAAGATTTAATAAATCTGTATCCGCTTCATTCGTTGCCGCCGCAAAAGCCTCTAGACTGTCAGCCGCCTTTCCAAATGTCAGTTTTTTTGCAATAGTTTGTATTTCGTTTAATGTAAGATTAATATTGCCAAAAGCGGCTTTTGTTCTTTTTAACACTACTTCTTGAAATTTCCTTTGAAATTCTTCTTCTGAAACACCATCCGCCAGTGCTTTCTTTAACGACTCATCAGAATATTTCTTTTGTTCCAATGCCAAAAGTGCAGCCGACTCTTTTTCTTTCTTAGCCTCATATCTTTTTTCTATACCAGACGTCACTAAATTTCCAATAGCAGAACCTATCCCAGCACCTATTGCCGCTCCCGCCGGACCGCCAAGAAGTGCTCCGGCTATACCGCCTATTGCTGTCGTTCCTATTTTCAAAGCTCCCGATGCCACTTTTACTTTCTTTTCTTCTTTGCTGTTTGCTTCTGACGCAGCGCTAAAATCACTTACCGCGTCCGCAAATGTGTTAATAGCATACATTGGTGCTATACTAAAAAAGTGGACAGAAAAACAATTCATATAATATAATAAAATAAACAGAAGAAAGGAGTTATTATATATGCCCCAGATAAAATATGACGAAGATTTCAAAAAAAGCATA
>CATLIG010000123.1 GCA_949948985.1 uncultured Clostridia bacterium
ACTATTTATTAGACAAAGACCTTGGGGCTTCCCGCCCCAATTCCCCGGCAAGCGTATGGACGCTTGACCCCAGTAGGTGTTGTTTTTTTCTTTTTTTCTGTCTACTTTATTGACTATAGTCCACATACCTTTCACTCATTTGATTATTTACTATAACAGCGTATGGATTATCTTCTTCCTTTTCGTGGTGGTCTAATATAAGTATATCAATCCCCTTATCCTTTAATTTTTTGCATTCCTCACTGTCGTTTGTACCCGCGTCAGGTATAATCAGCAGTTTAATATCGTCAGGTATAACTATATCCTCCGTCAATCCGTGAGCTTTCGCTCTTTTGTGCATAATATACTCGACAGGATAATCTTTATCCATTTCTTTTATGTACATATACATCATTGCCGCCGAACAATATCCGTCAGGGTCTGAGTCTACAAGTATGGATATTTTATTTTTTCTGTCAAAATGGCTCATAAACATTTCGATTGCTTTATCTATATTATCCAAATAACTATAGTGAAGCAATACATTATTATCAAGGTTCATATACTTCTTGTAATCATCTATTCCCCTATTTGTAAGCACTTCTTTTAACACATCAGAAGTATCATTTTTTCCTTTGTCATATAATTTATATTTCAATTACGCACCTCTTATCTTAATTTATAAATATTGTTTTTTACCATATATTCCCACTTTTCTGGATTGTCAGAAGGAGACTCTTTTTCATTAAGAATGTTATCCTCATCATACATATATAAAAGAGGAACACCGTCAGGAAATTTATCAGCCAATTCTTCCAGTTCACTTTTTGTCACATCTTTGTCCATACACAAAATTATCTCGCTTCCAAGTCTTACAAGCAAATCAATCTGACGTCCTGATAATTCTTTCCCTCCCGTACCGCAGCTGTTTTTATATCCATAGCTCCATAGCTGCATAACGGCTTTTTCAGATTCCAGTACATAAACTCTGCCTGCCTGTTTTATATAATCCATAGTTTTATGAAGTCCGTACAGTATTTTTGATTTAGCGCATGGTTCTAAATATACATATTTATTTTCCCACTCAGGCACTTCTTTGTAAAAATATCTTCCTTTTACTCCCACAAGATGACCTATCTCCGAGCGTATGGGAATTGTGTATCTGTTACTTTCCACGTCAAAACCGATTTCAAATTCTTTCTGAGTATTATAATCAATGTTGTCATTATAAAATAAATCGTTTACATACCTTTTATAATAGGAAAGAATTTTCTCGCTGACAGGTTTAAGCGGTTTTTCTTTTTCGGAAAACGTATTGGAACTCATATTCTCTATCTCTTTTAAAATCTTAAAACTTTCAGGAATATCTTCCTCAAAATCATGGTAATAAGAGATTCCCGTTTCCACGCATATGTATTCAAGTCCTTTGGGAAAAGACAGATTTTTTGAGTAGCACACAAGGTCTATTATGTCTGTGCTTCTTGTGCCTTTTATCATTTGTCTTGTGTGGTTAATACATAATAAATACTCATTGTTATACACTGTTACAGCGTTGTTTCTGTCGCCGTTATAATTCCCGCATGTCCAGTAACCTCCCGATGTATGGTATTTTATATGATGACAGCCGATTGACTTTAATATTTCCTCCATATATCCGTTTTCATATATGTAGTTTTTTAACTCCTTTACATCCAAACCCCGACCTCCTTTTACAGTAATATTAATTTTCTAACTTCTTTTTACTATATATCCCACATTTTTCCATATGTTAAGATTTAAGTCTATCTCAAACAGCATAACCTTGTCTTTATCTCCGGCTCTGTTTTTGTCAGGCTTAATACAAAAATACTGCTTTTTTAAATCTAAGTCCTTTGCTGCCGGCTCGCCCCACGCGTCATTTTCCTCAGCCATCTGATAATTATGATAATCTTCCTTTTTTAACCTTTTCCCTATGTTTAAAAAATCAGCCACATGTTTAATCTGTTTCGCGTTTGAGATGTTATTGCTGCTTAAACTGAATATATCTGTATAAACCGTATCATCTGTTAATTGGAATACTGTGTAACCGCTCATTTTCAGTTCTTTTGTAAGTTCTTTCAGTCTTGTGGCAAACTGTTTTATCTGCGACCATTCATCAGTATTATATCCTTTTAAAGTATCATATCCATAATATTTTATATTTTGTACAATTTTAGCTTTGCGCAGTTCAAATTCAATTTTTTCAGGACTGTAGTCGTCTCCGACGTCTTTAAATAAAACCCGTCCTTTTTTTTCAGAACTGTCAATCCATTCGGTTACTTTTTTTACCTGCCAATATTCCTCCGACTCATTTTTCACTCTTTTGATATATTCTTCGTTGCTTTCGGTATAAACGCCGGCATCGTCTATGCTTCTTCTTATAATTTCACCTTTTTTATCGTGGTAAACTCCAAGTACGATTTCTTTTTCCGGTTTTTTTAAAATAACTCCATGCAGCTTTTGAAACTCCTCATTATTAATGACCGTTGTAATAAGACAGCTTCTCAAATCTTTCTCGTCCATTTCATTGCTCATTAAAAAGAAATTCTCGCCTTGCACTAACGCCGTGTATGCCGCCAGCATTACCAGTTTTCTTGTTTTCCCCTCATTTGAGAGAAATCCTTCGAATAATAACTTAGTTTCTCTCATTCCAAGAAAATACTCGTTATACATATACCATGGAAAAGGAAGTCCAAAATTTGGTTTTTCTAAATACTTATCTATCTGCTCCGAATTATTATCGGTCAGTTCAACGGCTTCTTCTCCCGCGTTTATTACTGTATGTATTTTGTCGGCTTTCGCTCTTATTATTCTGTAAATATCGTTTGGCGACATTTTTTCAAAGCTCTTATGTGAGAGTATTTTTTCCGCGGGAAATCCGTTTCTTTCATACTCTCTTAACAACGAGTATTTTTTAACCGTATCAAAATAATTACGGCTGTCTTTTTCATCAGCTATATTCATATAGCTTTGTATTGTTTTAAAGCCTTTATATTTTTTATATGTTTTCAGCCTTTCCTCGTTCTGACTCATAAACACATTTAACTTTGTTTCATCAACTGTCTGTGAAAATGTAAGATAATAAATCTCAAAGCTGTCGTAGAAAAATTTAGTAACCGGGTCGGCAAAGTCATATTTGCTTCTCATAAAATTTCCATAACTCACAAACAAATCGGGAGATTTATATAAACTTCCGACAAAACACATCTCACTTTGTATATTTGATGTTTTTAATCCAGAACCGTTCTCTTCCGTCAATTTATTCACCGCCAATCATCCGAAAATATCGTCTATTAAATCTGTAATATCTTCCTTTTCCTCTTTTTCGTTATTTTCAGGAATGTCTTGTCCTATATATTTCTGTACAATATTCTCGTTATTTTCCAAAGTCATTTCAGCCTGTATAATTTTCTGTTTTTCAAGCCATTTCAAATAACTGTCATATTTATTTACCAGAACAGACAAATCATAATTAAGTCTGTTATCAGGATTCATTTCTCTGCCTTTTGCTGAATTTTTTTCCGCTATACCGTTAAGCATATTGATTTTTCTTCTCCACATATCAAGCAGATACTCAGGCGGTATTCCCTTTGTCATTCCTCTAAAAGCGCCGGCGTATATATCGCTTATTTTCTGCCATACGCACGTTGGTATTACCGTTAAGTCATAAGCGTCTTTTATAAAATCATATACCTCTTCTTTGTAAACGGCTGTTTTCAAATGTGTATATGATTCTTTTTTTATAGTATTCATATTTTCCAGAATCCATATCCACTTAGAATATATCCTAGTGTTTTTTGACTTCGCGCGTTTATATGAAATTTCCTCAAAACATTCGCTGTGATAAGTTTTTTTATCATAATAAACAGCTTTATTAATACTGTCTTTATCTATGTAAAAGGTTTCCCCGCATTTGCCGCATTTCCTTTTTATTACAGATTTCCCGTTATACCTCATAGCTTTCACCCGTTATTTTTTTAAGAAACCCTGGCTGATTTACTAAAGTGATTTACCGGCCAAGGTTTCCTTACATAAAACTTATTTTATTCGTCAAATATGCTTAATACTTTTCTTAATATTTCAGCGTCTGTAACATTCTTAAAGGCTGTGGGAAGTCCGGCGGCTTCAAGTTTTTCTTTAAGTTCTGTTTTTCTTACCGGCGAAAGACTTTTCTTTTTCTCAAAAATCTTTTTTTTCATTTCTTCAACAGAATCTCCGTCGTCACTTGTTTTTGTGTTTGCATCATCATCAGAAACAGGGTCACCGGCTTTTCCTAAAATTTCCCTGCTGTATATGTCCTGTTCCACGCTTACCGCTTTTGTTAGGTCATTTTTTACAACAAACGGTTTTTTATCAGCTGTCTTATCAATTACCGCCTGCCAGTCTACCAGCGTTGGGTCTTCAAGTATTACGTTGTCCTCATGAACATGAGTTCTGTCTTTTTTGACGTGAGCGCATACAATACCGTCCTCGTTTCTCATCATGCGTATTTCTGTTTTTACGTTGTATGTCATTCCTTTAAATCCATCGGGTATTTTCCTTCCTGTCACAACGCTTACCGTTGTTCCGTCAGACTGTTTTATTGTTTCTTTTTCATCTGTTTCTCTGGCGGTAACTATGTAATGAACTCCTGATGCCATTAAATCAAGAATTAAATCCTGTCCTTTAAAATTAATAGT
>CATLIG010000124.1 GCA_949948985.1 uncultured Clostridia bacterium
AATTAATTAGAGTTATACAAGATCCAAATGAGGGAAATGAAGCTGATGATAAGTATACAAACGATGGGCTTAATCTACTAGATTATGTTAAAGTTAATGTTAATGCTGAAAACGAAATACAGTTTATGTCAAGAGACTATTTTACAGGTAAAGTTGACTATTTTGAATGTCCAATGTATATAATTTTAGGTCATGAATTAGTACATGCATATAGAAGAATTAATAATATTCCTAAGAATTCTATATTAGGTGAATATAATACTTATAGAGAAAATAATGTTACAGGAATAGGATATATACCTTATGTAGAAGAGGGCAGAATAGAAGAACTTGAAACAACAGGAATTACTTATACAAATACAAGAACAGGAAGATATGTAGAAGCTTCCCGTTTCAGATATACAGAAAATGCTTTGAGGAGGGAACATAAGATAGGACCGAGGATTCATTATTGAATAGGTCTGTTGATAAAAAATTATTACTTGAAAACAATTAAAAGGAGTAAAAATATTTTATGAAAAATTTATTTAAAGCTATAATAGTATTTTTGTGTATATTAAATTTAATATCATCTTATACTTTTGCAGGCGGTATACAAGATAAAGAACCAAAAGTCCTAAAATCTGAAAAAGATATAAAACAAGATTATTTTAACAGTATAACTGAATCTGTTAATGACACTATAAAAATATATAATCAATTATTGATTGAAAAAACTCTTACAGACTATAATATAGTGGATGAAAAATCTTCATATAATAAAAAAATTAGAAAAGGTGATTTTGTAAAGGCAGTATTAAAGATAATGGGGGTTACTGATGAATTTGCGGAATACGTGGATAAATGTGTAACTATAGAGTATAATAGTTCTAAAACAGCTTTTAGTAATAAAGTAAGAAAAGAAGGACGAGAAGAATTATATAAATATGAAGATGAAAAAGGGCTATATCCATATATACTGCTTATAAATGCATATAAAATAGTTACAAAAGGAGATTTTAAAGATACTGAAAATAGTTATATTGATGATGATATTGAATTAGAAGAATGTTTGCATATTATGAATAAATGTCTTAATGAGGAAGCATTAGCAGAAGATGTAATATCATTAGCTGAAAAAAATGGGTTAATAAAAAATACAGATGAAATGATGACAAAAAGTGAAAAAACTATAAATTATGAAGATTTTTGTACTTTACTTTATAGAATGCTTAATCATCATATGGGGTATTATTTTAAATTTTATGATTATGATTGGGCTTATAGTTTTTATAGGAAAGAAAAAACCGATGAAAAAGGGTATAGATACAGGGATTATCTTGATTATGTAAAAAATCAAGATTTAGAAGGTTTTTATGTACCTGACATATATAAATAATATTGCTTATAATAGAACCACGTCTTTTAGGCGTGGTTCTATTATAAAAAAGATAATTTTATTTAATGTAATAACTTTTTATTTGTTTAAAACTAATTTTTACAAAAATATGACGATTTTTGTAAATTGAATTTAAAGTTAAAAAAATGTGATATAATAATTATATTAATAAAGTATATAAACAAATAATTAAGAATTCAAAAGAAGTGAATTTATGATAATTACATACAATAACGGAAATCAGATAAAAAAGGCAGACAGCTATGAAAGCGAAGAAAAAAGCGATACGCTTATATTGGGAATATATGACCCTAAAGAATCAAAGTATAAAACCGAGGAAAGCAAATATGACGCGTTTAATCAATTAATTGAGGTAAAAGGAAGCGTGACGGCGGAATACAAGTACAGACCGGACGGACTGAGGTTATCAAAAACAGTTGACGGGAATAAAACAGAGTTTGTATGGAACGGAAGTCAGATACTTGCGGAAAAAGGAAAAGGAGGAACAAATGTATACAGTTATGGTATCAGCAGAATAAACAGCAGTAAAAATAAAAGTGTAAATCATTATTATGTATACAATAGTCACGGAGATGTAGTACAGCTTACAGGAAACGGCTCGGGTAAAAATCTGCTTAAAACCTATGAGTATGACGCATACAGAAACGAGGAATCTAAGGACGTAAACGATACAAATCCTTTCAGATACTGAGGAGAGTACTTTGATAATGAAACGGATAATATTTATCTCAGAGCAAGGTATTATAATCCGAGGGCAGGAAGATTTGTGACGGAAGATCCTGTGAGAGACGGACTTAACTGGTATGGGTACTGCCATAACGATCCTATTAATTTTATTGATTTATATGGTATGGCTGAAGTAGGGATTAGAAATTGGATAGAAAGCAGAGGCGGGGAAGTAAATCCTGTTAAATATGATTTTGGAATATTTTCAGCGTTTTTAAAACAGGTTAATACTACATTAGGTGGTAAAACAGTTACTTATACAAGTGATGATTACAAAATAAAAAATGATCGTGCGTGTATAGATGATTCTATTTTAATGAGAGATTTTTATACAACTGGAATGGGTGCGGCTAAACCATACAATGAAGTTAAATCTAATGAAAATAGGATAAATTGTTATGCTTATGCGATAGATTATAATGATAATGCACAGCCTGGATTTACAGTTGGAGTATTATTTAATTATGAAAAACCTTATTCAGTTGAAACGGTAGCGTTTTATGTTAAAACAGATTTAGGTAAAATGGGAAGAACTGCTAGAATAATAGATAGTTATAATTCACCAATTCTTAACAATGAGCGTAGGATTGCTATTAGAGTTGGAACTAATGTAAATGAAAAAGATAATAAATATGATTATTATTTTATGAAGCAGAATAACGATGGCACTTGGGCAGAGAAACATGGGATTAGAGGTAACAGCATAAAGCATAAGAAAGGAAAAAATCCTGATAATATAAGTTGGGATTTAGGAAAGTATAAAAACTATTATAATAGTAATATAATTTATATGGCAATAACAAATTAAAATAGGGGGATTTTTGATGTTTTTATTAAAATTTATTGGCATATCTATTATAGTAGCGGTAGTATATATTAATTATACTCCTATCGATGAAAAGACTGAATATTATGAGGAGATTGAATTTATGGAATACAAAGAAAAAATCTATAAACTTATAGATAATAACAGTGCTGCTGATAGTCTTATAAAAACCTTATATACTGATGAAGATATAGAAAACATATATGGCTATATGAGACTTCAAAATAATAAGGCAGAGTGTATAAGACAAAATAAAGAATATTTATATACAGTCAATAAGTCAAAAGATGGATATTATTTGTTTAATATGTATAATTTTGATGAGAATGAGGATTGGGAAATTGATAGGTGGTATTGCAAAAAAAAGTTTACTTTGAAGGATTTTACTAATCATGTAAAGAAAGGAACTTTTTTTGAGGATGTAAAAAAATTTGATCCATTTTTTGAAGACGGAGGAGCTTCCGGTGTGGCATCTTTTATACATCATACAATAGATGGCTATAAGATTATTGTATGCTATTATCCTAATAAAAACGGTAAGCTATTTGTTGGAGATATTCAAATATTAGGGGGAAAAGATAATCCTATATATTACAATATGTTGGATATTGATAAGAAATTATTAGAAGGATAAATATTATGTCCACAGACTTTTTATTGTCTTATTATAAAAAGTCTGTGGTAATTTTTCTTTAATGAATGATTATAGTTTGAAATAATAGGTTTGAATTTACGTGATATTTTGGAGGAAAAAATATATTTTCATTGATTTAAAATTAATTTTAACAAAAATACAACGATTTTTTACAAATTAGATTTTTGAGTAAATATTATGATAAAATAAACATAAATGGAAATTATGTTTATTTACTTTGGGGATGTACAAGCTTAAAGAATCAAAGTATAAAACCGAGGAAAGCAAATATGACGCGTTTAATCAATTAATTAAGGTAAAAGGAAGCGTGAATGCGGAATACAAGTACAGACCGGACGGACTGAGGTTATCAAAAACAGTTGACGGGAATAAAACAGAGTTTGTATGGAACGGAAGTCAGATACTTGTGGAAAAAGGAAAAGGAGGAACAAATGTATACAGCTATGGTATCAGCAGAATAAACAGCAGTAAAAATAAAAGTGTAAATCATTATTATGTATATAATGGTCACGGAGATGTAGTACAGCTTACAGGAAACGGCTCGGGAAAGAATCTACTTAAAACCTATGAGTATGACGCATATGGAAACGAGGAATCTAAGGACGGAAACAATACAAATCCTTTCAGGTATTGCGGAGAGTACTTTGATAATGAAACGGATAATATTTATCTCAGAGCAAGGTATTATAATCCGAAGGCAGGAAGATTTGTGACGGAAGACCCAGTGAGAGACGGACTTAACTGGTATGGGTACTGCGGAGGTAATCCGGTAGCGTTTGTGGATTTGGATGGAATGAGACCTACAGTAAGAGAAGAGGCAGAAATGGCGGATCATATTTATGAACATAAAGAAACAGATCTTCATGAGGTTAGAAAAATAAAAATTGACGAAAATGGGTAATGTCCTAAAGTATTTTAATATAATAGACGATATAATAGTAAAAAAGTAAAAGGAAGGAAGTAAATTATTATGCCGAAAAAAATAATAACAGTAAAATGCCTATTTTGTGGAAGTGAAAAAGT
>CATLIG010000125.1 GCA_949948985.1 uncultured Clostridia bacterium
TTTCACTTCCACAAAATGGGCATTTTACTGTTATTATTTTTTTCGGCATAATAATTTACTTCCTTCCTTTTACTTTTTTACTATTATATCGTCTATTATATTAAAATACTTTAGGACATTACCAAATATTCAGCTGTTTTTTGCCCTTGGGGATTGAAATCAATTTCTGTATAGGCGTTTGGAGTTCTGCTTGTTTTTACTCTTCTGAAAAATCTTCTTTTACTTTGTGAACCGCTATAGTCCAACGTATCATACATTTCCCAATAGTAATTTTTGCTGTCTTTATAGTAAGATATTTTATATATCCTTTCCGAACAGCCAAGTCCGTAAGGCGCTACTTTATAATCATATAAAGTTTCATCATCATCTTTTTGTCTTTCCTGTTGATTAAAGTATTCGTCATTTTTATATTCATATGTTATATACATATTTGTCGGCATTGTAACTTTAACTAATAATGAGCTTGAGTAAACTTCTTCTTTAAGATCATAATTAAACCTTTCGTCCTTGTTGCTGTTGTTTACTTCTGTTCCTTTTATTTGTTCATAATGAGATTCAATACATCCCGATGTTTTATTCATATCAAAAAATGTTGTTAATGATTTGCCGTTTTTGCTCTCGGTTTTTGTTATGCGATAATTTCCCGATGATATGTTTGGATTTGAATTTGTATATGAAATAACTTTGCCGTCAGGGAGAATTATTTGCTTTATCTCACTATAAGAGCCATCTGTAAAAGTAACTTTTACTTCACGATTTAAAGTGTCTTTTATTATCAGAGAACCGCTGTTATTGTAATCAAAAGTTATCTGATTTCCAAGAAAATCTTATCTGAATAATAAAAGTCCTCTTTCATTGAAATAATCTTTTTTTCCGTCTTGATACAATACCGTATATTTTGAGTTTCTTCCTCCGACGTGGTCTTTATCATATACAACTTTTGCTTCCTGCGCCCATTTAACGTCGCTGTAAGCGTAATCGTCAAGATAAAGATATCCGGTATCGCCTTTTTCACTGTATATTGATTCCATTGACGCTTTAAATTCCCGTCCGTCATCAAGCATTATATAGCCTGGAGATTTATCGTCTTTATCCAATGACGGCACTTTGCCAATATCATAGAAACATCCGCTTGTCATTCTTGGGATATTTAACGTCCAGCCTCCCATTTCTATAGCGTCATAACCGTTTATAACAGTCATATACATTTTTCTTCTTGAATTGTATTCATAAAATAAATTTAAATCAAGACCATTAAGACCCTCAAGATTTATTATATCATCGTGATAAGACACCGCGCCGGAAAGTATATCGACATTTTCAAACATACCCGGCACATAATCACAAGGAGCCTTTTGCGGCAGCGAATCGTTATCATCGGCTGACGACGACGCTAAACTTATTCCGAGTTCTTCCTCCGCCTGATTTATTTTTTCCTCCGCTTCTTCAGGAGTAATATTTTCCTCGTTTACCGCCGTATCAAGAAGGTTAGCGTCAAGCTGATATTTTTCTGATATAGCTTTGACTTTTTCATTAACAGCTTTATTTTCCGGCTTATTTTTTTCGCTTAAATTTTCATTTTGACTTTGGGATTCGTCACTTTCCTTGTTTTCTTTTTTAGTATCGTTACTTAAATTTTCGGAATCCTCACTTGAATATATTTTTTCAATAGTTCCGGCTACTTCATTTAAAGTGTTTAATACATTTATTTCTTCTTTAACTTCATTATTTTTTTCGCTTGATGTATCATTTTCATTTGAAATATTATTTGCGGCACTGATTTTATTTTCATTTGATGTTTCTTTTGAAGAATCAGATGTGTTATCATTTTTATTTATATTTTCGTCTACAAAATCTTTTAAATCACGATTAAAAGCATACGCTATAGGATAAGCCTCAACAACTTCCTCGCTGCCGCAGCCGTCTACTATAGCGTCTACGATTTCTTCTTTTACTTTTTCATTATTTAAAAGTTCAAGGTTGTCATCTTTTAATTCCGCAAAGTCAAAGGATTCTTTGAGAGCCTTTTTTTCACTTTGATATGACACTGACATATTTATAGCTTCATTTATATCTATATCCAATCTTTGCATTATCAACGCTAAAGGTATTGAATCTTTTACGGAAAATCCTTTTGCCGCGCATTCATCCATTGTGTCTTTTCTAACGTGGTAATATGCTTTCAAAGCGGCTTGCTCGCTTTGATTAAGTTTTTTGTAGTTTCTATCAGTGAGAGCTGAAATTTCATCAGGAACATCGCTTAAATCAATCTCAAATTTTTCAATTTCCTCAAAAGGCAGAAGCTGTTCTGTTTCTGATGTTACTTCTGTTGATTCTTCCTCATTTTCTACAGTTGATTCTTCTGTATTTTCCTCAGCAGAATTTTCTGAGTTTTTGTTATTTTCTATAGAAGAAGACTCAGAAACTATATCTTCTGAATTATCAGAATTGGTTTTATCCAAATCATTTTTTGTTTCAGTCGGTTCCTTGGATTCTTCCGTTTTTTCCTGCTTATCGCCGTTTAAAATTTCATTTTCCGGTTCTTCCTGCTTATCGTCACTTATAATCTCGTTTGCCGGTTCTTCCGATTTATTATCGTTTAAAATCTCGTCCGCTGTTTTTTCGTTGGCGGCTTCATCAACTTCAAGAGCCGGTTCTTCCAAAATATCATTATCAGTTTCATTTATCGTTTCTGAATCGGCAAAAATAATTTCAAAGTTTCCGGTTACATTTTGTGCGAAAATTGCCAGCAAGACAATTATGGATATAACGTTTTTAAATTTTTTCATTGAACATTCTCCTTTCCTAAAATATGTTTTATAGATATTGTAATATTAAAGAGGTCTGCTATAAAAGATAAACCTCTTATTTTATATATCCCGCTTTTCCGCCGAATGATATAGATGTCTGACCTGTCTTTAACGCTTTAAAAGTTACGGATGAAAGTATCCCCGACCAATTCTTTCCTATGGAATTTACTTTGAACCGTAAAGTTCCGTTACTATTTGAAAGTATTTGTATATCCTCGGAATATTTTATATTTGAGTATGAATTAAATTTTGTCTTTTCTCCCAAACCTATCTCCGCTAATTGTAAAACATCAGGTGCATATTTAACTTCATACGTATAATCAGATTTGCTAATTATATTTGTAACAGTCAAATATAAGGTATAATCTTTTCCGGCGGTTACTCCATAAGAAGCGCTCGCGCTGTCTTCCTTTAAAACAACCTCCGAATTCAAAATGTTTTCAAGAGCATTTAAGTCATTTGAATTTATTAAACCATCCTTATTTACATCAGCTTGTCCTTTTTGAGTTTCCGTTAAAGTAACAGTTTCGGCTATATATCCTTGTAATAATGAAACATCGTCTTGAGTTATTTTACCGTCTAAACTTAAATCTCCGTTTATCTCGTTAAGTTCTATACAGTAAATATTTGCGCTTCCGGAATCATCACTGCTATAAATATAATAGGTATCCGGAGTCAGAAGATTAACCTCATCTTTTTTTATCGCCTCTGAGGAAAGAGGTATCTGATTGATAATTTTTCCTCTCTTTGTTACTAACATTGTGGGATTATTTGCCGTTGTTGACCCCGCTATTGAATAAATGGTCATTTTGCAAGGTTTATCAATATCCAATTTAAGCGCTCTGTATCGTGGAACATAATTATCCGCCTGTGCGTCTCCGCCGGTTTTTATACATTTTGAAAAACTTTTATTGCCGTATTTTTTATTACTGCTTGCGACGCTTACCTTATTTTTATTTGTGCTGTCAACCTGAAGTATATGAAGCCCATCGTATCCATATATTTCTCCCAAAGGCATATCGCTTACATTCCATACTTTGTTTGAATAAGGAAATTTTATTTGCTTTAAAGTGTTCGCCAAACTATATAAGTCATTTTCATTGACTTCGTTATCTGAATTTACATCCGCAAGTGTCATCTTATTTTCACTCAACTGCTTTGTTCCGGCTAAATACTGCTGTAATATAGATAAGTCAGAATATGTTAACGTTCCATTTTCGTCTAAATCCCCTTTTAACGAACCATTAGCAAGAACGCTGATATCGTTTTCAGAAATATTTGAGTTTAAGTCGGCTAACACATTAAAGTTCATCATATCTTTCGTTAAAAAATTTAACAAAATTTTTTTTAAGGATTTTTTGTATAAAGCCGTCTAAAAAAATTTTAGAGCCTGTCTAAAATCTTCTAATAAGTAATGAAATAAAACCCAAAACAGTCATTTGTAAAGACGTATGAAGTTTTCTTTCGCAATTTTTCCAAAGTCTTCTACACTTTTCCAGCCAGCCAAAAGAACGTTCTACAATCCAGCGTATAGGCAAAACTTCAAACTTGTGTACTTTATTTCTTTTTATGACTTCAACTTCCGCTTTACAAACTTCTTTTACCTCACTTGCAAATTTGGCTCTCGTATATCCTCCGTCGACTATGTATTTTTTAATACAAGAAAGAGAGTCTAAATTTAAAGAAATTGTTTGTATTGCGCCGTTTCTGTCAGTTATATCGGCGCAAGAAACATAAATAGCATGAGGCAAA
>CATLIG010000126.1 GCA_949948985.1 uncultured Clostridia bacterium
CATATATTTTTGTTCCGTCATCGCTTTCTGAAATACTTGAAGCTATTATATAATTACCATTTACCTTTAATTTTCCACCGTTTATTTTTAAGTTACCGTCTGTTTGTAGTAAATCACCGTTTATTGTCAGTGTATGACCATTTAAATCAAGTGTTCCTCCACTCATTATAAGTTTATAAGTAGTTACATCACCTATAAGTTTCATATTTTTTGAAATATTCATATTATTAGTTTGAAAAGAATAATTGTTCAACGCAATAATTATTTTCTCCTCATCTTCTTTAGTATAAATATCATTTGTTTTTTTCATACCAACAAAAGAAATTATACCTGCTTCACATTCATCAATATAAGAGTCATAAGCTATTGTACTCATATGTTTAATACACTCATTTATGTTATTTTCAAAAACTTTTAAAAGCCGTATATACTCGTTATAATCTGCTTCTGTATTACCGAACAGACCCATCAATAATTTTGAAAGCTTGCCGCCTTTATATTCAATATCAACATACTCTCTCGATGCTTTTATTCCCAATAAATGAGTATTCAGCAATAATGTATAAGCTTCATTAAAAACAACTGAATTTTCCTCAGATTTATTGCTTTTATAATTGTTTTCATATGTTGTCATAGCATTTTTTAAAACATCTTCAAATTCGTATAACGCACAAAGTTCATAATATTTTTCTATGTCTTTATCTGTTGAAAACAGCCAGTTTGATAACATTTTGCCTGTGGATTGTCCGACTGATATGGCAAGACCATATAATTTACAGTCTTTCATAACCGAACCCCACATAGAATCAAATGTGTGTTTCAAAAGTTCGTCTATTCCTTTTTCAGCCGTAAAAATGGCAATAACGGCTTCTTCGGAAACCTCGTCAGAACAAATTAAAATCATATTATCAAGAGCCATACGCATAGAATTATTTTTGGCGTTAGCTCTCATATTCATTAATATTTTAGCTGTTTGGTCTGTTCTCTGCATTATAACGTGTGCTTTTGCGAGTTTATAAACAAGTTCCTCAACAGTATTAGCGTAGCTAAGTGCTTTACTGACACTTCCTATTGCGCCAAAAACATTTTTTAGTCCGTCATACATTTCTAAATCTTTTGTTAAGTCAGCATATTGTTCTTCAGTCAATTCAGATAAATTACGTTTCCAGTTTTTCTCTTCGCCCGCTGTAAAATTTACAAGAGATTTTAATGTTGACGCTTGAAAAGACTTAACTTTTTTATTAATAGTACCTGATATAGCTTCTACATCTTCACCTTGATATAGCAAATCAAAAAGAATTGTTTCATAAAATCCGGCTTCTTTTGTTTCAGATTCATATAAAGCTGTTGGATTAAATGTTGCTGTTTTCCAGGCTGCCAAAAGTCCCTGAAAAACAGGGTCATCTTTTTTTGTTTCAACAAAACTTCTATAAGGCAGTTTAAGGTCATTTTTCATAAACGAATAACTATTATATGTATAATTATACTGTGCGAGATATTGATTAAACGACATATTTGAAGCTGCCGCAAGCATTATATCGTTATTTTCAGAATCATTTAAGTTCCAGCCTTCCTGTTCCATTTCAGACAAAAGCCTTGCTTCATAGTCTAAAAGTTTTTTCTGATTTTCGGGAGTCATAACAGGATTGTTAAGCATAGCTTCATCAGGAGTAAGACTAATTTGCGGGCTTGATTCTGTTGTTTCTTCAGATAATATTTCTTCTGTTATTTTTTTGGACAAAACTTCTTCAGATGAATATTCTTCCAATGATTTTTCAGATATATCATTTTTAGCGTTAAAATCTGAAAGGTCTTCCTCAGTTTCGGTTTCAATCACAGAAACCTCATTTTCAGTCTGTTGTTCTTCTGTTTCATTATGAAAAATAGTTTCTGCTTCTTCTTCGTTTTCCTCAACAGCAGAAGTTTCTGTTTCAAAAAGGCTTTCTTCAACAGAAGGCGGTTCAGCATTTGTGTCGGCAAATACCATTGTGCTAAAACTTGATATTGTCATAGTAAAAAACAATATCATAGCAGTAATTCTTTTAAAATTCATAAAAATCCTCCTTATTTGTTTTAAAAGTTTTCTGTCGTAAACTATACTTTGTGACAGACAAAAATAGACAACAAATTATTGTATAAAGTGTAACATTATTCATAAATAAAGTCAATATATTTATACAAATCTTACTAAAAATTCTTATGAATTTTGAACTGTCACAAAGTATACTTTATGACAGTTTTTTATTTTTCCTTAATTTCTCAAATTTTCTTCGTATTCTGTGATAAGTGCTTTCGCTGACTTTCATAATATCAACAGCCTGTTTTACGCTTATTTCCTTGTTTGATGTTTGTTCATATATACTAATATAATCTGTTGGATTGTACTGCTGTTTTCTCCCGAATCTTATTCCTTTTTTCTTTGCCGCTACAATTCCCTCAGCCTGTCTTTGCCTTATATTTAATCTCTCGTTTTCAGCGACATAACTTAAAAGCTGTAAAACCAAGTCACTGATAAAAGTACCTAATAAATCTTTATTTTGAGTTGTGTCAAGTATGGGCATATCCAGTACAACAATATCGGCGTTTTTTATTTTCGTTATTTTTCTCCACTCCTCAATTATTTCACTGTAATTTCTCCCAAGTCTGTCAATGCTTTTTATAACAATAATGTCGCCGTTTTTAAGTCTTTTTATCATTTTTTGATATTCAGCTCTGTTAAAATCTTTGCCGCTTTGTTTATCCATAAAAATCTTATTGATTTTTCTTCCGCACTCTTTAATAGCGATAAGCTGTCTGTCTTCGTTCTGTTCTTTTGTTGAAACTCTCATATATCCATAAATCATTTCTAATTCCTCCTGTTTTCAGCATAAAAAAAGAGGTTTAACCTCTCAAATAAGTAATAAGTATATAAATAAAATATTGAATTAACATAAAAATTCCTTTTAACTGCTTTGCGGCAAATTATAACCCATACTGCTTAAATAATTTATACCGTTGTAAACGCTCTCTGCTCTGGCGTTATAAAGACAGGTTAATAAATATGACTTTATATGCTTGATTTTGTGTTTCTGTTCTTTAAATTTGTTAATGGTATATCTGATAATTCCGTAATCAATTTTTGAAAAGACTGACTTAACAATAGACAAAGTCTTATTTTCACCGTTTATACGGATTGTCTGAGAATTTGACAATAAAGTTTCAGTTATCATAAAAACTAAAGAATCAACTTCTGTTTTTTCTTCGGGATTGTTTGAAATTAAAAGATTATAATTTATTTGTTCTTTTACAAAGTTTTCAAATTGCTGCTGTTTTTTGTGTTTATTGACAAATTTGTTTAATGGGTATTCGTCAATATTATCTGAATTATTGTGTTTAAGGTCATTGTCGTAGTCATAGTCGGTTATCTCATTATGACATGACATTGACTTTGACTTATTACACTCAATATTATTAAATTCATTGTTATTATAGTTATTATTATTAGTGTCTGTTTTTGAAATGTCTGTACTTCCGATTTTGGGAAGTCCTGATTTTTCATTTTCACAAGTCTGCATTTCTTGTTTAGTGAAGTTTTGACTTTCTTGTGGATAACTTTGTGGATAGTCTGTGAATTTCTGTTGATAAGTTTTGTTGGCACTTGTAAAAAATTTTTTAATATAAATTCTTGTGGGTTTTCCTTGTCCCTGTTTAACACTCTCAATTAGATTCATATTCTCTAACTCAGCGGTAAGTTTAACGCCTTTTGTGTGACTGCAATTTAAGTATTTTTGTATATCCTCCAAAGTAAAATAAATAAAAATCCTGTTGTTTTCATCACGCCAGTTGTTTTTACCAGATATACCCATACGGTCGAGCATTAAGCCATATAATATTTTTGAGTCATTAGACATTTTGCAAAAATACGGCTCTGTAAATAACATTTTTGGTATGCGATAAAATATATATTGGTTAGCTTCTTTTCCATAATAATAATCACTTTTAAATTCCATAATATTCGCTCCTTTTTATTTTTTGGCAATATAAAAGGACGCTGATATTCAACGTCCTTAAAAACATTTTGTTATATTTAATTTTTAGTACAATACTTTACTTATCAGTTGCCTAAAACCTTGATTCTTCAGTGTTTTCAAAAGTATCTTTATCTGACTTTAGCATTCGACAGACCTCAATTTAACCGCATGATTGCAGAGATTGAAGCCGGAAACGTGGCGACAGTCATTGTCAAGGATATGTCAAGATTGGGGTGCGATTATCCAGGGAAACCGCATAAAATTTAAAATTTTTTTGAAATCACATTAAATATCAAATTATTTAGATTAGAGAAATCATAATTATATCTATTAAGTTTTTTCTTAAAGCTGATATTTCCAAATGAATCATC
>CATLIG010000127.1 GCA_949948985.1 uncultured Clostridia bacterium
TGGATGGCTTGAAAAATATCGTCGGCTTTGGAAAAATTGTGAAAGAAAACTCCATACTTCTTTACAAATGACTGTTTTGGCTTTTATTTCTGTGCTTATTAGAAGATTTTAGACAGGCTCTTAGATATATTTCAAAAAAGACTTACCGAAAACTTGATAATAACGCTGCTTTAAAAGCGGCGGAAAAATTTGAAAAGGCAAATATCAAGTACAGCGGAAAATATAATGACGATAACACAATAACATTGACTTTCAGCGGTGCTGATAAAGATAAATGCGATGATATTATAAAAAATGTTCAGAACACAAACAGCTTTACTGCCGAACAGCTTGAAACAGTGAGAAGGACTAATCTTGCTGATTTTTTAAAAAGCCGGGGGCAGCAATTAAAGCGTGTCGGCAGCGAATATACAATACCGGAACACGACAGCATACGGATAAAAGAAAATAAATTCTTTTGGAACAGCCAAAATACAGGCGGCAACGCTCTTGATTTTTGTATGACATATTACAATATGGATTTTGAAAGTGCTGTTGCCGAATTACTTGATTTTAACGGTCACAGCATTGATTTAAACAACAAAGCGATAAATATGCGGTCTGATATTAAAAAGCCGTCTGAAAGCGAAATAACAGTAAATAACAGCGTTCAAAATGAACATAAACCTTTTCCAAATGAACTAACAAACAACAAAAACAGAGTGACAGAGTATTTGCACAAGATACGTGGAATTTCAGACGAAACTATAAACGATTTTCTAATAAAAGATAAAATTGGACAGGATATAAAAGTTAATGCCGTATTCAAGATTTTTGACAAAGACGGAAATATAAGCGGCGCTGAAATAAGCGGCACTTCCCAAAAACGCTATAAACAAACAACAGAGCAAAACGGTAACGGCTTTTCTTTTTATTCCAGCGATGAAATTCCTAAGCGAGCGGTATTTTTTGAAAGCGCCATAGACCTTATGAGTTTTTATGATATGAATAAAATTGCTGCCAAAGATTTTTTACTTGTATCAATGGCGGGACTTAAAGATAAGGTTGTTTTGAAAACTATTGAGGACTATGGAATAAGTTACAACAACTGCTTTATAGCTTCTGATTATGATGAAGCGGGCAGAAAGTTTGTGGATAAAATGCAAAAAGAATATGGAATAAGTCCATTAAATATGTTTGACGAGGATTTTAAGAAATATAACTCAAAAGACTGGAATGACTTATTAAAAGCTGAAAATGAACAAAAAGCTAATGAAAAGGCTGAAAAATCAACAGAAAACAAAAATTCAGAAAATAATTTAGGCATACCTCAAAACATTATAGAAGAACTTATGAAAATAGGTTCTAATGTTGAAGATTCTAAATTCAGAATTGAGAATATTTATAAAAATATTTCTGACAAAAAAGAAAGAATTTCAGCGTTAAAAAAGGAATATGGATTTGGAGGTATGGCTTCGCCAAATAATAAAGTTGGAAAAATTAACAGCTATGATTTTACATCAAAAGGTATAGCAGTCGGCTGGAATGATGAAGATGGCGGGAGAAAAGGTTCAATTACTTGGTCAACGGCAGAAAAAGAGATTGAAAAGCTGATAAATTCCAATACTTATATCAGCGATGAAGAAAGAGAAAAATATAACAGAAAAAATTTTGTCAAGGCAAAAATCGACCTAATCAAAGAGGGAGATATAATCACAATAGGAAAAGACAAATATACCTTTTTAAATGTAAACTTAGGTCGTTTGCAAGTAGTTCCCGAAAATCCGGAAGCGAAGTATCATTTCATCATCAATAATTTATCTACTCATAAACCGGAATATTTTATTCACGATTTTACTCTTGAAAGAAACGATTTTGAAATCAGCACACCGGAAATTACTCCAATACTTCCACTTCATAAGGATAGTTTTGAAAACACAGAAAATACAAATGATAATACGATAAAAATGACAGTTTATCACGGTACAACTGCTGATTTTAATAAATTCAGACCCGATTATAGAGGCGCTGTATGGACTGCCGCTAAATTTGATGATGTAAGAGGATTTGCTGGAAACCTGCCCGAAAGCAAAATAATTATAGCCGAAGCGGAACTTAAAAATCCACAAAATATTTCATTCTCTTATGAGGAAAACTGGGACATTGACACAACTGTAAAAAACACAGTAAATCAAGGTTATGACGGCATTATAATTGACTTTAAGTTTATGAAAACCGAAAATAACTTTTATAAGTTTTCCCTTGAAAAATTTCCTGATAGCAATGCGGAAGATGTACTTTCATCAATAGGCATAAACGGCGCTGCAAAAGAAAATGAAACCATTACCGAATTTGACAGGCGAATGAAAGAAAACGATTATGTTATAAAAACTTATGTTGCCGTACTTGACAGCAAAAAAATAAAAATAATTGATAAAACAAATATTTTTGAGGAAAATTTAACAAATAAGAATTTATCGGAAACAATCGAAAAAAACGTAACTAAAGAACAAACTGAATATAAAAAAGAATATCGTTATGAAATTACTCAAACATCGGACTCTTACAGTGCTGGAGAAAACTTTGCGGTTTGGGACAATGAAAATAACGATTATTATTTTGATAAAGACGGAACAATTAAAACATTTGAAACAGAGGAAGAAACGACAGATTATTTAAGTACACTTAATAATTATATTTTATCTGATGAATTTACGCAGGAAAATGATGATTTTCAGACGCAAAAAATTGCAAATGCCGCAGAAAAAATATTGGAAACTCATAATTTCAGCAATGAAGAAAGACTCATTATAACCCGAGCAGGTTCAAGAATGACTGCTGAAAATCTTAAAATCGGCGATGTTATAAAACTTCCCGGTATTGTTTGGAATGATAGGATTACAAACGAAAAAACCGTATTGCCGTCCGAGTACGGTGTTATAAGAGGTATTCAAGATGGTGTTATAGATATTCAAACATATTCAGATATAAATTTACAAAACGTAAGCGGCAGAATGGGACAAACAATTTCAAATGTTGACCAAAAAGGTTTTGAATATGTTGGTACGGAAACCGAAATAAAAAATTCCAAAACAGAAGCAAAACAAAATTTTGAAAATGGTAGTAAAATAACCGCCGAAAATCTCAAAATCGGAGATGTTATAAATCTTTCACCTATTGTTTTAATTGACACAAACGGCAAAGAAATTGTATTTCCGGCTGAATATAGTGTTATAACAGATATTGACGGCGATATGATAAGTTTTCAAACTTATTCGGATAAGGAATTACAAAATAAAACAAGTAAATCAGGACAAACAATTTCTTCGCTTAACAGAAACGGTTTTGAATATATCGGAACAGAGGAAGAAATAAGGAGAAATACAATAATACAATCGGAAAAATCCATTAAAAATGAATATCATACTGACAGCAATACATACTTGACCAGTGAAAAATCGGAAAATCCCACATTGATTTTTAAATTCGGCAATTTTGAGAAAAGTAGTGACGATTGGTTTACGGAAAGCGAATTGCTTGACAATTTTGTTTCTGAAAATAAAGATATTTCTTTTGCCCTCGCCAACAGCATTATTGAATATCTTGACAAAAAACAGCATATTGAACGCAATAACAAAGAATTAAATACAGGCTGGTATAAAAAAACAGATTTTGCTTTAAATATTGCCTTTGATGAAGAAAACAAACATTCTTATGAGGGCAGATATGATATAGGTGATGGAAAAGGTACAGGCGGCGGTTCGCTTATTGACCATATAAAGTTATTCAATGAAAATGCGGTAAAATCGAAAAATAAAGAAATGTACCCAGACGCACAGTTTGTTCTTGATAATGTTATTCCTGTTTTGGAAAAGAACAGTGTACTTACAGCCGAAGAAGAAAAAATACTCAATAATTTTAAAGCACAGCATCCTATCAGGGCGGATATTGAAAATATAAATACTGTCAATACAAACAAAAGCGTAAAAAATAATGAAAAACTCACCCAGATAAGTCTTGATGAAATCGGTCGGCAAAATGGCGGCAATACAAATGGTAAGACACAAAATAAACCTGTTCCGCAAAATAAAGTTATTGAAACTAAAAACTTTAGAATAACCGATGACCAATTAGGCGTTGGAACAGCAAGCGAAAAATATCAGAACAATATAAACGCTGTAAAAACACTTATAGCCATTGAAAATGAAAACAGACAAGCGACTCCCGAAGAACAGGAAATACTCTCAAAATATATTGGCTGGGGAGGACTGCCTGATGTTTTTGACGAAAGAAAATCTAACTGGCTTGAAAAATACGGAGAATTAAAAGAACTGCTTACAGAAG
>CATLIG010000128.1 GCA_949948985.1 uncultured Clostridia bacterium
AATAAAAAATCAGCACTTATTTTGACAAATTTTTGATTTAAGTTTGTCCAATAAGTGCTGATTTTTTATTTTTGTTGTTTTTGTCATTTATTTTGCGTATTTTTGTAAATTTTCGTGCCAGCTTACAGAAGCGGCAGAAATCCCAGCAGAACAGGCTGTATGTGTAATTGCAGACGCTGTAAACATAACAGAGGGGGACACTGTTCTCATCCTCATAGCTCAAGACATAGCGGTTCAAGAAGAAGAGGTTCAAGATATAGGAATTTTAGTGAATCAAGCCAAAGAGGATTCTATCCCAGAAGTTTAAATCGAAGAGGATTTAATCATAAAAATTCAAATTGGAACGGATTTGATTACGGAAACTCTGGTTTTAGAGGTTCAAATCCAAAACATTATGGTTCCAGAGATTTTTTTGATAAGAAATCTAATTCGACTTATTATAATCCTAAAAGTCCTATTCGTAAATGGCATAATTCAGGAGGGCATAATTCGGGAGGCTCGAATAGTAGTAGATTAGGACCAAGGCATTATAATTATACAGGACCAAATTCTCATAAATTTAATACAAATGATTCAAATTTTAGAAGGTCAAGCTTTAATAGATTTGACTCAATTCATCATAAATCAAGGAAGTCAGGTTCAAGGCGCAGTAAGTGCAGAGGAAGACGTATGTGTACATGCAGCTGTAGTTTCTGTAAAAAGAAGTCTTTGAGAAGAGATCCACGAAGGAACTGTAATTAAAAATAAAGGTTTATAAAGAGTACAGAAAGATGCAGAGTTTTAACTTTGCATCTTTCTTAGTGAAATTCAATAAAACTTGATAAATATATTTATATATATGGTTTTTAATGGAAAATTTCGTTAATTATTATAGTGTAATAATTTAAAATATGGTATAATGAATTAGGGGTTTAGCTTATTAATAGCAATACTATTTCATTGACAAAAATGATATAATAAATAAGGGAACGTGATTTATATGAATAATAATAAAACGGAAATATTTTTGACTTGGTTAGTTACATTGCCGATGTGTTTTATATTTACGATATTGTCTCTGTATAAGCATGAATATGGCGTAATGCTTATGAGTATTTTAGCCTTTTTTTTCTTCTTGTTTTTTCCTGTTGGTGCTCATAATGCTTATAAAAATAATGTGTTGAAAAAGCCTGTAAAATGTGTTAAAGCAAAATTAATTAAAAAGCCGATATTGGTTACTGAGGGAACATATCATGGTGTTTTTTTACTGGCAAATGGAGTTAAAATTAAATTAAAAATATCACAAAATCAGTATGTTTATCTAAGTAAAAATGATAATGTTACTTTAATGTATCAAGGGTGGCTGGTCCATAGCGTAAAAAAAGATACAGACAAAATCCCGCTTTTTAACGAGGAATATTCCTCCGGAAAAAAATTTGCCAAATATGCTTTTAAATGTCCACTACAATCAGCTAAGGCAAAAGTAGTGTCTAAAACATACGGAAACAGCGCTATTTTTTTATTGCCCGATAAGAGCAAAATTGAAATGACAGTATCGAAAAAACAATATAAGGCACTGAAAAAAAGGGATACGCTTGATATAATATATCAAGGTTGGATACTGCATTATATAAAGAAAGATGAAAAAACGATTTTTAATGAGGATTTTTCTTCTAAAAAGATATTAATGGAATATATGTCGAAAAAATAAATATAAATACTGCCCATTGACAAGAATTAATAATAAATATAGGGAGTGACTTATGTGAGAATGTCTAAATTGGAAATATTTATTATGTGGTTGATTACTTTACCTGTAATAGCATACTTTATAATATCAGATTTATATTCACACGAATATAGTTCGATTTTTATAGGTATTATTGCTTTTATCCTGTCTATATGTGCTCCTATTTTATATAATAAGGGATATGATAATAATGCAAAAAAACCTGTAAAATGTGTTAAAGCAAAATTAATTAAAAAACTATTTTCAAGTAAAAGTTGTACATATACAGGTGTTTTTCTGTTATCAGATGGGAGTAAACTAAGATTGACAATATCAGAAAATCAATACTGTTATCTTAATAAAAATGATGATGTTACTTTGATATATCAGGGATGTTGGGCTCATATTATAAAAAAAGATACAGATAAAATTCCGTTTTTTAATGAAGAATACTTTTCCGGAAAAAAATTCGCAAAATATGCCTTGAAGTACCCTATACAGTCAGCTAAGGCAAAAGTAGTATCTAAAACATACGGAAACAGTGCTATTTTTTTATTGCCCGATAAAAGCAAAATTGAAATGACAGTATCGAAAAAACAATATAAGGCACTGAAAAAAAGGGATACGCTTGATATAATATATCAAGGCTGGATACTGCATTATATAAAGAAAGATGAAAAAACGATTTTTAATGAGGATTTTTCTTCTAAAAAGTTATTAATGGAATATATGTCGAAAAAATAAATATAAATACTGCCCATTGACAAGAATTAATAATAAATATAGGGAGTGATTTATGTGAGAATGTCTAAATTGGAAATATTTGTTTTATGGTTAATTACTTGGACTTTTTTAGTATGCATTATAATAGCATATTTATATTCACACGAATATGCTCTAATTCCTATGGTTATTGTTCCATTTATCTTATCAATATGTGCTCCTATTTTATATAACAAAGAATATGATAATAATGAAAAAAAACCTGTAAAATGTGTTAAAGCAAAATTAATTAAAAAGCCATTTCCAAGTAGAAGTTATACATATACAGGTGTTTTTCTGTTATCAGATGGTAGTAAACTAAGATTAATAATATCAGAAAATCAATACTGTCATCTTAATAAAAATGATGATGTTACTTTGATGTATCAGGGGTGTCATGCTCATAGCGTAAAAAAAGATACAGATAAAATTCCGTTTTTTAATGAAAGATACTGCTCCGGAAAAAAATTCGCAAGCTATGCTTTGAAATACCCTATACAGTCAGCTAAGGCAAAAGTAGTGTCTAAAACATACGGAAACAGCGCTATTTTTTTATTGCCCGATAAGAGCAAAATTGAAATGACAGTGTCAAAAAAACAATATAAGGCACTGAAAAAAAGGGATACGCTTGATATAATATATCAAGGCTGGATACTGCATTATATAAAGAAAGATGAAAAAACGATTTTTAATGAGGATTTTTCTTCTAAAAAGATATTAATGGAATATATGCCGAAAAAAGCAAAAAAATAATAAATAAATTTGGAGGAGGAATATATAATGACGTTATTTTTATTATTGATTACATTTATTTCTGCTATATGTAGTTTATTGACGTACACATTTAAGCCTGACTTGTTTTTTGTTCCATTGTGTATGTTTGTTTTATCCATAGCCGCTTTGTTATCGTTTGTAATTATACCTAAAATTTTCAATATATCAAATTTAAACGTAAGATGTATTATTTTTTTTATTTTAATGACGATTACAGCAAAAACTTTCTCAAATTATATATTTCGTAAAGATGTTCTTGAACAGCCTGTTTATTCGGATAAAGCAACAGTTGTAAAAAAATACGTTAAAACAAATGGATCCGGATATGGCGCGGTTGATCATGTTATTTTTTTTCTGAGTAATGGAGATAGTATAGATTTAGTAGTACGAAATCCAAAAAAATATAAGGAGCTTAAAAAAAATGATGTTGTTGATTTAGAGTATCAGGGGTGGTTGGTTCGTTCCGCAGAAATTATAGAGGAAGACAATACCGCAAGCAATGAATAAGAATATTTATTTTAAAAGAGTTTTAATTCTCTTTAAGTCAAAAATACCGGAGTTATAAACAACTTGTCTTGCTTATAACTCCGGTATTTTATTTATTTTTGAATTATTATTTTTTTAAGTTATCTTTGGTATTTCTTAACCGATAAATGGCTTCCTTTAATTGTTCAGGGATTGGTATGAATATAGCGGCATTTTCTAAAATACTAAGACCTTCATTAGAAATAAAAAATAAGATAACCGTTTCCCTTAATGGCAAAGATGGATTTATTGTATTATTAATAACATATGATGTTGATATGATTATTAAAATTATAATTTTACTTATTATTCCCCAAAAGCCAATTTTGCTGTTAAGGTTTTTTAAGAAAAATCCTTTTAAAATTCCTGTTATGTAATCAAAAAACATAAGTACAAGTAATGCCGCAATTAAAATATCCCATCCGCCAACAAGTTTTAAAAATATTCCTCCAATAAAGCTTGTAAATACGCAAAATGAATTAAAAAATTTTTCCATATAATCACTT
>CATLIG010000129.1 GCA_949948985.1 uncultured Clostridia bacterium
AACTATGCTTTTTTTGAAATCTTCGTCATATTTTATCTGGGGCATATATAATAACTCCTTTCTTCTGTTTATTTTATTATATTATATGAATTGTTTTTCTGTCCACTTTTTTAGTATAGCACCAATAATAAATACCCTTGAAGACGCTTTGTATATGAACAGGATAAATGATATATCCTTTGTAATTGACGGAAAATTTGTTGTGCTGATAGAACATCAGTCAACGGTAAACTATAATATGCCGTTAAGGCTTTTATTGTATATAGCAAGGCTATACGAAAAAATGATTGACAATAAGGCTATATACAGGGAAACGCTTATAAAAATACCGACTCCGAAATTTATAGTGCTGTATAACGGGAAACAGGAACAGCCGGAAGAACAGATTTTAAAATTATCAGAGGCTTTTATGGAAAAAGCTGATATAAAACTTGAATTAATAACAAAAGTAATTAATATTAATTACGGAAAATCTAAAGTATTGGATAAAAGCGAAAATTTAAGCGGATACAGTTATTTTATATATGATGTTCAGAAGTACAAGGATGAGGGTATGCCTTTAAGGGAAGCAATAAAAAGGGCGATACAGGACTGTATAAAAGAGAACATACTGAGGAAATTTCTTGAAGAAAACGGTTCGGAGGTGGAAAATATGCTTTTTACGGAATTTGATATTGATGTTGCGAAAGAGGTATGGCAGGAAGAGGCAATGCGTAAGGGGCTAGAGCGTGGCAAGCAACAAGAGAAAACAGAAATCGCAAAATCCTTACTTGACATTCTTGATGTTGAAACGATAGCTCATAAAACAGGTCTTACAATACAAGAAGTAGAAAACTTAAAATTAAACAAATAAACAATAATAAAATAAATATATGCAGTGAAAAGGACTCTTTTAAAACAAGGGTTCTTTTTTTCTTGCGGTATTTAAAAGAAAAAGCGAAAAAAGAAAAATACAAGTGTAGTCTCGGAAAGTCAATGAAAAGACAATAAAAAATTATGTCATATAAACGACTGAGGCAGGGAGGAATAAAAATGCTTATTTTCGAATTGTTTTCGGACAGCGGTTAGAAAAAAAGACATGGCAAATAAGCCTGATAAAAAGGTGCTTTTTTACAGGATCAAATTTGATTTTTTATTATTGTAAATTAACCAGCATACAAATTGGTCGCCATGTGTCTTGCATCCAGATGGATGCAGATGCCAATGAGCATCGCCCAGAATGAGAAATGGTCCCTGCCGCGTACCTTTAAATGCTACAGGAAGTAATTATTAAGGACACGGTCATTGATGCGCTCGCAGGCGGTACGTTCGCTGTATGTCTGTCTGTATTCCACGGAATCCCTTGGGATGCGTGGATGGAAGCGGAGGTCGCCGTGGTTCTTTATGTAGACGGTGCGCCCATAGGTTCCGTGGGAGCATTTTTCTGCATGGGGGCAGGAATCTATGCGGCCACATTTCAGCGGACAGCGGTATTTGTGCGCATCCTTTATTGGATCGTTGCCCTATGGGCACATTTTATGCCCGGCAGGACAGAGGGGATGCCCGGTTTTGTCGAAAGTGATGTCTGCAGGGGCGTTTTCTGATGACTTTGCCCTGCCGTTGATGTCGATCAGCGCATTGATATCCCAGTGTTCCAACAGTTCATAGGTTGGGATGTCGTCATGCGCGGAGTCAAGGCAGACATTTTTCGGCGAAATGCCAAAGGCATTGCGCCCGAAGTCATCTATGGAATAGAGGAAGCTTTTGCTGTCATGGCGGCGTGCGTCAGAGAATCTCATCAAAAGAGGGAGTTCAACTTTTAATGTATTGTTCCTGGTGCACAGCATGTAAAGAGTATGTCCGAAGTACCATGTTTTGTTATCGCTGTCCCATCCCCATGTGGCATCCGGGTCAGAATAATGGCGGGCGCAGCCGTCCCGGAACGGGCAGTCCCTGCCGCAGGAGGAAAGATGCCGACCGTAAGGGGAGGAATGGGAAGCCACAGCGGCGCCGTCCCCGGAGAGGGTAAGGTTTTGCGTGTCAATCAGCCCAAGGCGGACAGACGGCAGTACGGCAAGTATGGAAAAGATTTTCTGGAGTGCGGCTTCTGGATTGTCAGCGGCAGGCTTTCCGTCCAGGATATCATTTACGATGTCCTTGGAGGTAACCGTGCAGGGGTCTTCCGGCTCCTCCAGTTTTCCATCGGCGCCAATCAGTTTTTTTGGTTTCTTGCCGTTTCTGCCAGCCGGAAGAAGCGCCGTGCGGGAATACTGGCTCCTCGGCCCTATCCAGAATCGGTTCATAAAGTCATAATAAGAGCCGAGGGGCGGCAGCTCTTCCAGAGAGGCGCAACCAATAAGGGTAGCCAGAGAAATGGAATTGGGAAGGACTTCCCGCACCCATAAAGTAAGGCTTGTGCGTGCTTTGGTCTTATTAAAGAGCAGGACAAAAAGAATCAGGGAGCGCAGGATCTGTGCCTGATGCTTTGCCGGGCGTCCTCCTTGGGAATAAAAACGAGGGATGTATTCGAGAAGCGGGTCAAGGTTGAGGTTTAAGAGTTTCTGGCGTTCCTCATCATATTGGTTAAAGAAATATTTTGGGTTGTTGCGGGAAAGCCTGCGTCCAACCGTAGTGACGATGGTTCTGTACTCGTCGTGGCTCTGCCATGATTCGGGTTTGAACATAAATGTGACCTCCTTTGTTTTATCAGTGAAAGTGGAAAGTTACTTATAAAACAAAGGGCCGTTTTCGCTGGAATTATCAGCGAAAACGACCGCACATTTTTAGGTATTTGTCAAGTTATTTCAAGAAAAAAGAAGAAGAAAAATTAAATTTCTTCTGGTATAAAAAGTAGTAAATGTTACAGAAAAATAGAGGTGAAAGTGAGATTTCGGAAAGGGAAAAAGCCAGTAAAATAAAGGGCTGGGACTTTCCGAGAACACACTATATTTTTAAGAGGTAATTATTATGTTAAAAATTAACTTTATTTCAAACACAGAGGACACACGGAAATCAATTTTAAGAAAACTGTACAAAAATAGAAATTTATTGATAAAATATAGGTATGAATAAATTAATAGAATATTTTGAAGAATTGAAAATAACAAAAGAATATAAGGGATATTTTTACAGTGTTGCAGACGCAATAACAATAATTATATAACAAGCAAACATTTGACAGCAGAAGAACTTCTTTATCACGCAAGAAAGGAATGGTCTGTTGAAACAATGCACTGGCTTTTAGATGTACACTTTGAAGAAGACTTTTGTCGTGCTGAAGATAAAAATATACAGCAAAATCTTATTATGTTTAGAAAATTTGCTCTTAATATTATTAAACAATGTAAATCAACATCTAAATCAAAAAAAGCTATTTCCAAAGTTATATTTGACTGTTTACTTGATTGTACATCTTTACTAAAGGTTATATATGAAAATTGATTTCCGTGCAGAGGACAAGAACAAGGTTGACAAAATTTTGGCGGCTGTAAATTATGAGAAAGGACTAATGGAGTTAGATTTGTTGAATGAAAATATTGCTAAACAAGAGACAATAATTGCCAACAAAAAAGGTGTTAAAACTAAAGAAGATATTGCTGCTGCAAAAATAAAAAAATCAAAGTATGAAAAAGATACCATTGAAGTACAGAAAAAAATTGAGAATTTAAAACCTCAATATAATGAGACAATAGAATTAATTTTGGCGGCTGAAAATAAATATATGTCAGATTGCAAGGAATATACGCAAAAAATAATCTTACAACTATTCGTAATATTTTAAGACTGGTAGCTTGCGGTGACAATACAAAATTCTTTAAAAACGCTATTTTGCCAGATATAAATAATAAATCTTATGAATTGTTGTATAAAGCGTTTGAAACATTACACGGTTGTAATGAGAACGATTTTGACGAAAACGGCAAGAGAATATATAAAGATGATAAACTTTTTGCAACAATTAAAAAAGATGTACAGATGATAGTAAAAAATATGTTTTCAATTCCTGTTAGCAATGAATTAACAAAAAAGGTTAATGTAAAGTTTAATTCAACTGATTTAGGAACACTTCACAAATGTTATGTTAAAGGTATTAATGTGTCTGTAAATAAAAATTATAAAACAGGCGAGGTAACATATAAAACAGTTAAAAAGAGGATAAAGACGGTAATGTTACATTTGAGAGTAAAGGCTTTAATGAATTACTTGCTAAACTTGCTTTCAAATATATTTGTAAATAAATGTTTTAAATAACCCATAATACATAGTAAGAGCGGCAGACATATATAATTTTGC
>CATLIG010000130.1 GCA_949948985.1 uncultured Clostridia bacterium
TTTTTCACTTCCACAAAATGGGCATTTTACTGTTATTATTTTTTTCGGCATAATAATTTACTTCCTTCCTTTTACTTTTTTACTATTATATCGTCTATTATATTAAAATACTTTAGGACATTACCCAGCAATTAATGGTGTTGTGGTTACTTCTATTGGAGAAATGGCATTTCAAGATTGCAGCAGTTTAACAAGTGTAACAATACCAAAGTGTGTTACTACCATTGAAAAGTGGGCATTTCAGGGCTGTGGTAACTTAACAAGTGGAGGGTATTACTACTATTGGAAAGAAAGCATTTGGTCAATATTTCAGATTAGCAACGGTATATTGTGTAAAAAATTCAGCAGCTGATGATATAAGCCTTTATCCTGATACCTGCATAATAAAAGATATTGCTTTAAAAAATGAACAGAATATAGATTCTGATAAAGGTGATTTTGATGAACTTACTGATGAATTTGCAAATATGTTATCTAATCTTATAGTCAATACACTTATAGCCGAGAAACTTGAAGATGAGTAAAAGGAAGCGAGATAAAAATTATTTTCACAAGGTAGCACAAGGAGAACTCAGTCGTAGCCTACACAGACTAATGATAACAAAATAAAAAGGATTTTTAGCTACTGAACTTATTTATTTTTAAGTGTTTTGACTGTATATTGAAAATTACAAAAAACAGATAAAATAATTTTAAAGTACTTTATGTTATTTATTAAAAGACAAAAGCGAAATAACTTATTTATATGAAAAATTTTGTGATGACGAATTTATTTTGTTTTATATGCTGAATAATAAAATTCTCACAAAAGAACAGTCTGAAGAAGTTTTGAATAAACTTAAATAATACATAATGTTTTTTAATCGAATTTACGTTAAATATAGACCTTGCCGTAACCTGTTATAATAAGGTTACGGCAAATTAATGGTCTTATGGAGGAAAAAATATGGCTAAAGAAATTAAAGAATTGAATATGCCAAGACTTTGTAATAAACCAGTTAAATTTGAATATGAAATATATGAATATGCCGATGAATTGTATAAAGAACTTGAAAGCAAAGGGATTATGGATAGGCTTTCCGATATTCCTCATTTAGGAGTTATAAATGTAAAAAAATGTCTTAAGAAAACTCGTATGGACTATGTTGTTATACAACTATATTTACATACAATTATGAATAAAAATATAGCTAAGGATTTAAAATATACTTATGGCAATTTAATATCATTAGATGTATTTTCAAGTGGTATTGATATGAACGGAATTAAAAAAAAGCCGAGTATGGCTGATGTATTGCAAATTTTGTGTATTGTTTATAATATAGGACATTTTTATAATACATTTACATCTTCACAGGCAGTTATTATATATACAAAGGAAGATAAAAATTTTCGCAATATGATTGTGAACAGTTTTAAGAATGAATTATTTAGAAATTTAGCAGCAGAAGTCTTAGATGATGAAAATTATCAGAGATTTCATCTTATCAATTCTCTTCTCATATTGGAAAAATGCGATAATAATAAACTTTCCGTTAAATTGGCTCAGGGTATATTATATTCCTATCTTAATAAAAATGATACGATTGATGAAAAACTTATGTATGTTTTTAAATTATTTAAGGCAATAAGAAATGTTTCTTATATTGCTATGGATTTGCCTATAGCAGAGGCATCAATTAATTTCGACATAAGTGAAAAAGGAAATATAACTACAATATTCAGAGAAATGATTTCGGAATATAATAATAATGAACCTCTTAAAAATTTGATTGCTGCTGTGCAAAAACTATTGAATGATACGATATATAATGAACCTGTTAACTCTTTATGCCATTTTCAAATTACAAAAGCTATATACAGAAAGCTTAAAAAAGATAATATTAATTCGTACTATGATTTATTTTGCTCTAAAGAGAGTATCCTAAATATGCGTTATAAAAAAGAGAAAAAATTTATATCGGATAATATATTGAAATTGACATTTAAAACTGATGAGATAGAGGCTTTTAAATATATTTTTAATTCATTGAAAAATACTAATGGAATAAAGATAGGGTATTATGACAGATATACTGGTGAAAAAACTATTTTAATTTCAGTAATGAAAAATAATCAATATGCGGAAAAAATATCACTTAAAGTTCTAAAAACTATTGTTACTGGTTTAAGGAAAACAAAATCTGACAATTCTGATGTAAGGTATTTACTTGGTGTGAAATTTTTTTTATATTTCTTGTTCAATAAAAAAGATAAAAGAGATTTTGTTATAAATCCTACAATAAATAAAGATATATGTGTGATATGTGCAAGGGGAAGGAGTTCAAGAGTCAAAGCTATTAATGATTTGATTGTAAAAAATATAGGAACTGAAGACCAATGCTATGAAGCAAAATTTATAAAAATGGTTATTGAACGTGACAATGTTAACGATACAGCTATAATTATTCCGGCAAGTATCATTGTAAAAGGAAATTCATATAAAAAGGAATGTGAATTTGATGGACTGGTAATATTCCCTTTTAGAAAATATAAACAGGTTGTATTTTTTGAAGCCAAAAATAAAAAAACAAGAAAATCAAAGGCTAAAAAAGAGCTGTATGAAAATTTATGTAATATAGATTGTTGCGTTTGTGAGGATGAAATATATGTCTTAGAATATAGTGCATATGTATTTTATTCTATTAGTTAAAATATTGTTTCTTTACAAACTTTCTTATCAATAAGGAAGTTTGTAAAGAATGAGCATATTAAATTAACTTAACGCAAGTTCGATGAAAATGAAAATCCCATAAGTCTCTTTTTATGGTATAATTAAATCACTAATTAAGCTACCGAACTTTTAGGCGGCATTATATTGATATTATTTCCAAATATTATCGCAAATTTTTTCCCGAGCTAGTCAGTTACAATCATTTTCTTGAGTGAAAAGCTTAATCCCCCAGCTATGTTGAGGAATTAAGCTTTTCATTCAGTTTGGGAATAAACAAGGTTTTTTAATTCTAATCGTATAAACTCTTGTCTTTTTAATATGTTTCAAAAAGGGTTCAGAAAACCTCTTTAAAATCATATACAAAATTCTTGTTCTTCTCTTCAATTTCATATGTCGAACTTACTTTAACTTATTCAACGGATAACAAAGATATTGCATAATGAATTTCATACTGATTTTCAATTCCAAGCATCGTATAAATCGCTTTTTTATCATCTTTGATAATTAAAAATTTCAACTCATCTCTAAATTTTTGAACAGAAGAATTTTCTCAACTGATAGCAAAAGATACTTCAACAAATGTTGTATCAAGTGGTTTAAGATTTTCAGATTTAATTATCTGTTTCCCCATTATATATAAAATAATTAAACGCATCCGCAAAAATTTTATTATCTGTCATATACTCTTTTGTAATTGTATCTTTATAATCTCACAAAATGACCGCCGTTTCTTTATAAAAAAAGTATACCATAAAAAGATATTTTAATCAAGATTTTAAAAATTTTTCTTATATCAAAAATCAAAGTAACGTAAAATCGGCTTATTTACTTGCTTTTTTATCGTAGTTATAGTGTATCAACCAAGACGCCTTTGAGCAATTCCGTATCGGAATTATATACAATGCAAAGTTATTTGCAGCGTGATATGCTGAAAGCAAGAGGATTAAATAATTTTGACGCTTGGGCAAGCTGTTTTGGGGAAACAAAACTTTCACTTGAATTAGCACCTGAGGGAAAAGGTTATCAAACCAAAATGCGTTTTGCGAAATTTGTTAATTTGCCGGAACTTATAAATATGTTTAAGGAAATGGCAGATATAAAAACAGCGGAAAGTCTTAATTTGCCTGTTCCAAAAGCAAACTATCATACAATAGCAGCAGAGGCGAGCGATTTTCAGAAAAAAATGGTTGACGGACTTGCGGAAAGAGCGGATAAAATAAGAAAAAAACAAGTATCCCCAGAATGTGACAATATGCTTGCGGTGACAAACGATGGACGTAAACTTGCGTTAGACCAACGGCTTATGAATGATATGCTGCCTGATGACCCAAACAGCAAAGTGAATGAATGTGTTAAAAACGTCTATAAAATATGGGAAGATACAACACCGGAAAAGAGTACCCAGCTAATTTTCTGCGACCGTGAAGCGATGTGTTGCTGTAAATAAACTTTAAGTGGGAGAAGTCCTGCAAAGAGGTAAAAACAGCGGGGAAACAGAGTTTTTCCCTAACTGATATTTCAAAGAGTGGAATGATGGAGTAACGTCCT
>CATLIG010000131.1 GCA_949948985.1 uncultured Clostridia bacterium
TTATAATTTCAAATTCTTCACGGCTTATATCACTTGGATAATTGTGCATTTTATATTACCTTCTTTAAATATTTTCTTTAAATTATAACATAATTTTTAAGATTTCAAAAGTTTTTAGACAGGCTCTCAGTAATACATTTTCTAAAAGTCTGTACAAATATAGTAATTAAAATCCACCAAACACAGCTTCCGCCAAATATTCCCACCGCTAATTCTATTCCTTGAAAACCACTATCTATATCTTTGACATTAAATATTGAAAACGCAAGCAAGAATGATAAAATTGTTGCAGGATTAGTAATTGTTATTAAAAAAGATGAAGTAAAAAATGATATTATTTTTGCCGTGGTTGCTTTTTCATAAACAATATCCTGCTTTTTTCGCATAATGCCAATACCCATTAAAATAACAAAGGTTCCTCCGATAGAGTTTATAATATTTTGATACTTAAGCAAAAAATCAGAAATTAGTGTAATTGAAAAAATACTTACACAAGAATATATCAAATCAGCAATACTACAGCCAATACCCGAAATAAATCCTGCTTTGGCTCCGTATGTAATACTTCTTTTTATTGTAAGAACCCCAACAACTCCAGCGGGAATACCAAAAATAATTCCAATTATAATTCCTTTTATAAAATAATTTTCAAATATCATAAGCAACAGCAAGCGGTCAAATTAGTCTCAATTTTACATTTGCAATCAGAATTTTCAACAATAATCTCACCTATACTATCAGCAATAATTCTTCCTGAAACAGGATTTTTAACGCTTGTTATTTCTCCTATTACTGTCGCTGTTACATTACTTTTTTCAAATGATAAATCACAGTCTACCATTTCGCAGTCTTCCAATACCAGACCATTTGCGTAACAAAGAGGCTGAGTACCAATAATTTTACAACGTACCAAATGAAGATTTTCCGAATACCAGCCTAAATATTCTCCTTTTACAACACTGTCATAAACAGTTACATCTTTACTATGCCAGAAAGCGTCTTTTGTATTAAGCTCACAATTACGAAAAGTAACATTTCGTACATATTGAAATGAATATTTTGCGTTCATTTTCAAATCGTCAAATTCCATTTCTGAACATTGCATAAAAGGATATTCTGATGTAAGTTCACAATTCTGTATTTTTATATTATGACAAAACCAGCCAAATTCTGTAGAATTTATTTTACAATCCGAAAGTTCAATATTTTTACATTCACGCAAAGCTTTTATACCGCCTAATTCAGAATTTTTTATCTTAATATTGGTATCATACCAAAGTGCCGCACGACAGTTTTCAGTCATTAAACACTCACTTATTACCGCTCTGTTTGTATGCCATAAAGGATATCTTAATAAAAAGTTACATTTTTCTATATTAAGGTCAGATGTTTCTTTAAGAGCCGATTCTCCGTCAGCAAAACCCTCAAAAGTACAATTTATAAGCTGTGCGTTATTTATACCATAAAAAGCTCGTTCCTCATCGTGAATTTCATTTGAATATATAGTCATATAAATAATCTTCCTTTCTGTTTTTATTTTGTTGTGCCTTTATTTTATGCCTAAAATATTAAAATAGCAAATACTTATATTGAATATAAATCTATACCTTTGAAGTATATAAAAACAAACATATAATATAATTAAAAAGCATATTAATCTATTCAATATAAGTAATGGACATTATAAATTTAGTATGCTAAAATAAATTTATAAAAAATATAGATGAATAAAGTTCACATTTGTTTTTATTTATATCTAAAGAGGTGTTGCCTGTAAAATATAAAGGCGCTGATTAATTGGATAGAATGAATTTAATATGATATTTTTTGTTTATGAAGAAATATTTTTGGTATATTAAAGGTCTATATCAAAAGTTCTGATTTAAAAGATATCATTAAATTTATAAATACCTAATTAGTCAGCAATTCTATAATAAACTTACTTATAATCTGTTTATACATAGGTTTTTGCTTTATAATTGACAAATTAAAATAAATATTAGGAGTGATTATCTTGAAATCAACAAAAAAATTATTATCAGGTATTTTATCATCGGCTATACTTTTTTCGGCAATACCTTCTTATGCCGACACACAAACTTCACTTATTCTTAAAATAAACAATCCAATTATGACTGTAAACGGTATTGAAAAAAAAATTGACAGTGGAATAAGTACAAGTCCTGTTATAATAAACGGGCGAACATTACTTCCTATACGAGCGGTTATAGAAGAAATCGGCGGAACAGTAAATTGGAATGAAGAAAAACAGGAAATAACTCTTACATACGGACAAGATATAATCCGTCTTGTTATTGGTAATACAATCGCTTACCTTAATGATAACGCAAATGTTCTTGACGCAGTTCCAACAATCATAAACGGCAGAACAATGCTTCCAATCAGATTTATTGCGGAAAGTTTTAATTTTAACGTTGATTGGAACAGTGAAACACAAACCATAACAATTACTAAAGAAGAAAAGGATTTACTCTCCGAACAGCCAACTATAACCGAATCATCAAATAATACAGTTTCAAATTCAACGAAAAATCAATCAAATAATGAAAACAACTCAAAGGCATTATTGATAAAATTTGGTCATAACGGAGATACGTTTACTCTTAATCTTGAAAACAATGAAACCGTTGAATATTTTACTGAATTTATTGGAACATCAGAAATAAATCTTCCTGTATATCATTTTGATGATTATGATGGATATGAATATATGCAGTATTATGATATACCAAGCCGTTATACCATTCCCGTAAAGGCAACAAAAATTACTTCCGCAAAAGCAGGAGAAGTTTACTACGCCGATAATAAAGTTATACTTTTTTACCAGGACGCTGAAGTAGATGGAAATTATACTAAAATAGGAACAATCGAAAATACAAACGGATTGAAAACGGCGGTTGAGGAAAATCCTGTGCTTGAGGACTGGGGAAATAAAATAATTTCCATAAGTCCTGCTGATTAATTGGAGGAAATATATGAAAAAACTATTATCAATAATATCTGCTTGTACATTATTGGTATATGGAAGCGTCTGTGTTAAAGCAGACGCTTCTATAAATTATACTGATAATTATACTGTCATTATGGAAATTAATAATCCCATAATGACAATAAACGGATTGGAAGTAGAAATAGACCCCAAAGCTGATACATCTCCTGTTATTATAAATAACCATACTTTGCTTCCTGTTCGTTCACTTATAGAAAATGTCGACGGTTCAGTAAACTGGAATCCCTCTCAAAGAGAAATAATTATAGTATTGGGACAAAATACAATACGCCTTAAAATTGACAGCAGGACAGCTTATATAAATAATAAGGAAAAAACTCTTGACACCACTCCAACAATAATAAACGGCAGAACAATGCTTCCAATTAGATTTATTGCCGAAAATTTAGGCTTTAATGTGGAATGGAATAACACTGAACAGCTTATTACAATATCAAATAAAACAAATAAAGATATTTTTACAGAACCGATGGTAACTCCTTACGAAAATATCATAATTCCCACAAGTAAAGAAACTGAACTTGAAAACGGTTTTTCAGCAGTACAATATAATGGAGATTATATGTTTGACTTATTTTTAGAGGAAGGCGGAGCTTCTTCTAATACTGAACTTGTAAACTTTTTGCAGAATAATATTGTTAAAAATATAGGGAAATTAAACTTTTCACAAAACGCTTTTGGTTGTTCCACAGTATCCACTAAAGACAAAAACGGCAATTTATTATTCGGCAGAAATTTTGACTGGTATTCCTGCAACGCACTTGTACTTATCGCAAAACCCAATAATGGATACACTTCAATTTCAACAGTAAACACAAATTTTATTCAAAACTCCTATAAAAACTTTGACAGTCTGCCTGAAAATATTCGCACCATTGTTTCAATGTACGCTCCTCTTGACGGTATGAATGAAAAAGGACTTTGTGCGGCGGTTTTGTATATAGATGATGTGTCAACCATTAATCAAAATACAGATAAACCGGATATTACAACAACTACGGCTATACGTCTTATTCTTGACAAAGCCGCTGATGTTGACGAGGCACTTGAGTTGCTTAAACAATACGATATGCACAATTCCCTTGGTATAAGAATTTTTTATTACATTATATTTTGTAGTATTTTCAGGTATTTTTTATCTATTTATTACTTATATTTTTTTATGTTTTTTTGTTTTTAAAAATTTTTGTTACTATTTTGTTACGGTTAGGCA
>CATLIG010000132.1 GCA_949948985.1 uncultured Clostridia bacterium
TGACTTTAATATTGCTTTGGCTTTGGGTGAAGAAAATGTTGTAGGATTGAGCGCCGGATATGCTTCACCCGAACAATATGGTCTTGATTTTTCAACAGATTCTGTATTTACGGAAAGCAGCAAGTCTGATAATAAAATTGTAAAAAGTAAAATGACAACAGTTGATGATACAGCTGAAACAGTTGTTATGAAAAATATTGCTGAAACAAAAACAATAAAAATGACGGAGTCTGAAAGTGGATTGAAATATAGTTCATCTTTGAAAAAAATAGTAGTTCCTGATGCCCGTTCGGATATATATAGTTTAGGAGCTACATTGTATCATTTGCTGTCGGGTAGGCGACCACATAAAAATGCTGTTGAAGTTGAATCTCTTTCAGGTGATAATTTTTCTCCTATGATTGTAAAAATAATTGCAAAGTCAATGAATCCTAATCCTGATTTGCGTTATCAGACAGCAGAGGAAATGTTATATGATTTTACTCATTTAAGAGAAAATGATCCGAGAATGAAAAAAAGAAAAAGAATATGTGCAGCTATAAGTATAATACTTATAATAACTTTTTTTGGAGGAACATTTTCTTCTTTTGTAGGATTAAAGAGAATGGAGATGACGCAAAAATATTTAACTTATGCGGAATATTCACAAAATGCTCTGGCAGATGGTAATGTTGAGCAGGCTGTCCGCTATGCTATGGAGGCTCTTCCGACTCAGCAGAATATGTTTACGCCTGAATATAGTTCAGAAGCTAAAAAGGCATTAGCAGATGCTTTAGGAGTTTATGACCTTTCTGATGGATTTAAGCAATACAAAATTTTGGAATTGCCATCAGAAATATTTAAGATTGCTATTTCGCCTGATGGCAGAACAGGAGCAACGGTCTATTCTTTTAATGCGGTTATATTTGATACAGATACGGGAGAAATAATAGACACGTTACCTGTTATAGAATCAGCACTTAGTGATATAGTTTTTATTGACAATAATAAAATCGTTTACGCAGGCAAGAACGGTTTGAGCGTATATGATACAAAAAATAAAAATCAGATTTGGAGCGGTGACAAGGCTACAAATATTGCGGTTTCATATGATAAGAATATAATTGCAGGAATATATCGAAATGAGGGTTATGCAACAATATATGATATAAACGGTAATAAAAAAAATGTAATAAATTTCAGGGGTAAAAAACAGAATGTTCCCAACAGAGATACATTTTCAGCCCCTAAAAATAACTTAATTTCATTAAACAAAGATGGCAGTATGTTAGCGATAAGTTTTGAAGATGGAGGTCTTACAATATATAATACTGCTGATGCAGCAATAAGTAAGCAGATTATTGATAAATCCGAATATAATCATTTTGAAGGTGGGTTTAAGGACAAATATTTTGCGTATTCTGCTGTTAATGGTAATAGTTGTGAGTTTACTATTTTAGATACATTAAGTAATGAAAAAACAGTAAACTTTAACCTTGACAGCAAGGTTGGAGTAAAAGCAAATGAAGATGGCATATATATATATAATCTCAGTACCCTTGTGAATATAAATCCTGAAACAGGAAAACAGAAAGAAATGGCATATACGGACTCCGATATAACAGATTTTGATTACAGCAATAATGAAGTTATTGTTTCAACAATTAATAATGATGTTATATTTTATGATTCTTATGCACAAAAAAACTGTATATATTCCTGTGGAAAAAAATATATGCACTTTTGTTGGAATAGCAGATGATTACGCTATTGTTGCCGGAGGAAATTCACCAGAAATAAAGATACTTAAACGTAAAGAATACGAAAAGTCACAAATATGTGTTTATGACAGAAGTTTTTCTCATGCAGAGGCAAGGGTGAGTCCTGATGGCAGCAGATTTCTTCTTTTTGATTATAAAAGTTTCAGATTACAGGATAAGGATGGAAATATAATAAAAGATGTTGAGATTCCTGACTCAAAAAAAGTATCTGATCAGCAATATAGCCATAAATCGGGTAACCTTGCTGTAATGTATAATAATGCTTTAATAATATATTCCGGTATTGACGGTAAAGTATTATATGAGGCTCAGAATTTAAAATATGTGAAGTATTCAAAATTCGGAGTGCATACCGTTGATGCTAAAGGGGTATTCAGGTTGATAAATATTGATACGGCAATGGAAGAAAACGTACAAAATATAATAGGTGAACATGGTGTGTTTTGTGGTTTTATAGTTGATGATAACTTTTTAAATGGAGGTAAAGTTACGGGTGTAGGAAAAACACCAAACGGCTATTTCTGTGCGGTTTCAAGAGGGGATAACTGTACTGTTTATAATGAAAGTGCTGAAAAAATTTTTGAAACAAACATATCACCTGAAAATGAAGCATTTTTTACAGATAATGAAATAATTATTGCTCCAAAACATGGTACGCCTATTGTATACAGTCTTAAAGACGGTAGTAAAATTAATGAACTTGAAAAAGATTCATATATAACATATATAACTCAGCTTGAGGAATATGTAATGAGTGAGTATATAACTGTTAATGGTGATCATTATGGAATACTTCTTGATAAAAATAGCTATGAACCTTTAGCATATATGGCAGGACTTGCGGATATATACAATAATCAATTGATATTTGATTATAACAAAGGTGATTTAAGAAAAACAAATATTTATTCTATAAACGATTTAATTAATATTGGTATAAAGTTTAATGAAGAAAGGAATTGATTTTTATGAAGAGAAACAAAAAAATTCTTGCGGCGGGTTTTACGGCTGCGTTTGCGTTATCTTCAGTAGTATGTACAGCGGCGCAAGATAAAGTTGTTGAAACAGATAGTAACGTAGCTGTTATAAAAGATGACACTATATCTGACAACGTCGAAATTGAAGTTGAAGAAACTCAAAAAATTAAGTTTAATGATGCCAAAACAGAAAGCGTTATATCTGTTATAAAAGACGATATTACATCAGGCGGCGGAATTGAGGTTGAAGAAACTGAAAAAATTCAGCTTAAAGACGCTGTTGTTAATGTGTTTTATGTAGATTATTTAAAAGTCAACGGCATTGAAAATGAAGAAAATGTCAAATATGAAATGCTCTATGATGAAGGAGATTACGATATACAATTTGCTGTTGATGAGAATACAGGTGAAATTATCGGAATTCCTAAAAAGAGCGGCGAAAACGATAATGTAAAAATATTAAAATTCAAAATTACTTATGGCGAGAATGGCGAAAAATCAAAACTTATCGAAGCTACGGTTAATGTTGAAGAAAATACCGATGAAAAAATTGCAGAAATTACAAGCAAAGATATAAAAATAAAAAATGGTTTACCTGAGCTGATTGAATACAATCCCAAGACTACAGAACTCACTTCAAGCATAGATTTTGAACTTGATTATAACTATGAAGAACATAAAGATGAGTTTGTCAGTTTAAGTATAAACGGTTCTGAACTTATAGAGAAAGACGAAGAAAATGACGGTTGGTATACATTATCAAAAGAAGGCAACTTCAAATTTAGTATATTTTATAGCGCGATTGTACAGAAATCGTTAGGCAGTGAAAAAGATAACCAAACTATTTGTGCTGAATTTAAAGATAAGGAGGGTAACAGGGTTCTTGTGCTTCAAAATTACAAATACAAGTATAAAAATCCCGGCTCTGATGCGGAAAATACAACCGACCAAAACCAAACGGGCGGTAATAATACAGGCGGTGGAAATCATACAATCGGCGGTGGGTCAACAATAGGAGGAGGGTCAACAAGCGGGGGAGGAACAACAGGTGGTTCGTCAAGCGGCGGTTCATCAAGCAACGGAGGAACATCAGGAGGAAGTTCGTCAGGCGACAGTTCAGTAAGCAAACGTTCAAGCAGTGGCGGCAGTTCTGTTACACCAACTTATAAAGTTAGTTATGAAAGTAATGGAGGTTCTGCGGTTGCGCAACAGAGCGTAAAAAGAGGACAAAAAATATCTTTTCTTGCTACACCTGTTAAAGAGGGTTATAGTTTTGACGGTTGGTATACAGATAAAGACCTTACAAAACTTTTTGTAAAGAGTAGAGGTATAAATGGAAATTTAAAACTATATGCAAAATTGGTGCTATACTAAAAAAGTGGACAGAAAAACAATTCATATAATATAATAAAATAAACAGAAGAAAGGAGTTATTATATATGCCCCAGATAAAATATGACGAAGATTTCAAAAAAAGCATAGTTG
>CATLIG010000133.1 GCA_949948985.1 uncultured Clostridia bacterium
TCTGATATTTCCATAGCTTACTCGTCTTGGTTCTGTTATATTTTTTATTTCTTCTTTTAATTTATTTATTTCCATAATTTTATTTTACTCATATTTTTTTAAAAAGTAAATGCTGTTGCCCTGGGGTGTTAGTATATAAGTATTGACAAGAAAAATTGAACAATCTATAATTAAGAAAAAGGAGTGTTCAGCAAATGGCAAAGAAACAAAAATCATATACAGAAGAATTTAAGGTACAGTAGAGCTACCATAATAAAGCGGGTAAAGGTATATATCCATAAAAGAGTACAAAGCTCTTCAAAAGCGTATGAAAGAGCCTGAAATTGAAAATAAAATATTAAAAAAAGCTACTAAATTTTCACGAAGTATATATTATGCCGCAATTAATCACAAGCAGTCAAATAAGGAAAAAGAGTATAAATATTTCAGTAAAAAGGTATTGTTCGCCTATAATTAGGCAAAGGGGTGATACAGAGCAGTTAAGTTTCAAAGGTCGTTTTTATACTTAAAGGAATTAAGAAAATTCTTTCCGTCATAAGTATATTCATTTATGAAAGATTTGCCGTCAAGAGAGCTTTTCTCATAAATAAGATTTCCTCTTGCGTCATACTTATAGTTTAACTCGGCGTTTCCATAGTTTTCTTTAACTTTAGCGCCGGTTAAAGCGTACTCGGCTGTTTTTTCCAAGTCCCCTGTTTTCTGACTTTTAAGCCTGTTAAGTCCATCATAAGTGTAAGTTATAACATTTCTGTTTCTATCAGTCTTTTTGGATAAGTTTCCATTAACATCGTACTCATATTTTTCAATACAATGTTCAGGGAAAACGGTTATAGCCGCGTCAGGTGTATACTTAGTTTCATTCGGTACAGTTATTAAATAAGCAAGCCTGTTTAGATTGTCATACTTATAAATAGTTTTGCTTAAAGCGTTTCCTGTAGTCATAGAGGTTTTGTTGCCGACTTTATCATAAGTATATGTTGTCACATTCGCCTCTTTATTACCTTGCGCCGTTACTGTCACTGGAAGTCCAATTTCATTATAAGTATATTCTGTAACACTGTTTCCGGCGTTTCCTCCCACAACGGTTTCTTTCAGAACATTTCCCGCCTTGTCGGTTTCATATTCCTTAACCATATTCTGTCCGCTGTCTAATGGAATTGTAACAGATTTAAGCATATCTGTAAAGCCTTTGTAAGTATATTGAGTGAAATAATTTCCCGCAATTCCTTTTGGAGTGTACTCTTTTACAAGTCGTCCAAGTCCGTCATATTCTTTTTTGCTCGTCGCTCCAGTGCTGTCAGTCTGACTTACCACATTTCCGGCAGGGTCGTATTCATATGTTATGCTATAACCGGCGTACGGACTTTCTTTAATCATATTTCCTAAACAATCGTATTCATATGATTTTTTTACTCCGCCGCATTCCTGCTTATTGTATTACCGTTATAATCTGTCACTGTTTTTGTAGTTATACTTTGTGTGTTTGTTCCATCGCCTTTTACAACGCTCGTTACAACATTTCCTATAGCGTTTTTACCGCTTGGCAGATTTTTTGTATACTGCGGTACATTTTCCATACCATATGACATTGTTTCGTTATATATCTCTTTTCCGTTTTCTAAAGTGATTTTTGAAACAGGTCTGCACACTGAGTCATAAGTATATGATGTTACAGTTTTACTATCGGGCGATGTTTCTTTTATAAGACAGAAGTCTTTATAGTCATACTCACATTTTTTCAAAAGTGAATTTTCCGCTTTAACTTCCTCAAGATTTCCGAAACAGTCATAATCATATAATATGATGTTTCCATATATAAACTAAATCCAATCTAATACGTCACTACAACTATATTTTTCAACTAAAGTCATTTCTTTTTTATTTTTATAATCGTATATTACAGTTTTATAACCCAGATAGAAAAATACTGAAAAAACACCAAAATTATCATAGGGTTTAACCATAGCTATATAATTTCCATCTGGTGATACTACATATTTACTTGGGGTTTCATAAATTTCCCAAATTGTTCCATTAATTGTATTTTCTACGATAAGCTTATCGTGATTAGTATCTTTATAATACACAAGAATATTACCATTCTTTGATATTATTGGATTATTCCCATTAGTTATATATTCACTACTTTTCGTGTTTATATCCACTGAATAAATTTTATTGTCAATAGAATAATAAATTTTTTTCTTATCAGGAGTATATGAATATTCACCAGTAATATTGTTAGATAATACTTTTTCTTCATTTGTTTTTATGTTATATAAAATTAACTTTTCATCTTTTGAAGTAAAGCATATATTATTATTTTCTATATATTTAATATTGTAAATATTTTGATTTTTTGTATTAATTTTACATATTAAATTAGTATTTTTTGAATTAGAATCATATAAATATAGTTCGTTTGCTACGTTTGTTAATAGTTGATTTTGATTTTCAACAAACTTAAAATTAGATGAAATATCACTACTAATAATTTCTTTTTCTTTGTTATGTAAATTTATTATAAAAGAATTTTGTTCAGTATCTGAAAATATCCCTGTAATTATATAGCCATTTAAGTTAGTAAAAGTATTTTCTGAGCTATTAAAAACTGTTTCTATCGTTAAAAATATAATTAAAAAAGGCAAAAAAACAAAATAAACAATTGATTTTTTAAACAAAAAAGACACCTCCTAAATTATAGTAACCTCTAAAAACTTAAAATCTTATAAAAATATAGTTTTTTAGAGGTTACTACTATTTGATAATTTTATAAAAATAATATTAATAAATATTTTTGATACTAAAAGTAAGTAAAAGAACACCTTTTATAAGCTATTTATCTTAATATATAGGAGTAATGCTATTATTTAAATTCCATGCACGTCTATAATTATAATACATATATGTGTTATTAAACGAATCATTAGGAGATAAGTTATAATTATAGAATTTGTTTGCTGCTCCAATTATATCTCTAACATGTGTATTACAATTATTCATTAAAAGATTGTATGTGCCAGGTTCAACAAACATATCTGCCATTTTATTAAAAGCATTTTCACCTTGATTATGTGTGACAGTTAAACATAATGCATCATTATAATTTTCTTTTTCAACAGTTCCACTACTTGTTGCAATATTTGTATCTTTTTTAGCATGATATAAAATATTTTTCCATTCATTTTCATTGTTATAACCCATTATTCTCGTCTGCCCAGGTGTATTAAAAGGTTTTCCATTTTCTGAAAAATATGAAAATAAAACAGCTTGGTCTTTTTCATTTATAAACATAACTGCTGTATGTCCAAATCCTGCGGCTGCTTTATTGTTAACAACTATAACAATTCTATCTATATTGTTAATATTAAATCCTCTCATAAAATCAGCGACGTTTTCTATAAACTGTTTATTATTTTCATTATTCGCTAATTTCCAAGATTGTGATAATCCGCCATTTCCATCCATATTAATTCCATTTAATATCATTTGTTTGGCTTTATTAAGTTTTTCATCACCTTTTTTGGATTTTCCTGTAGGATCCACAAACTTAATTGGATTATTGTCACAATATACATACCAATTCAATCCGTCCCTCACAGGATCTTCCGTAGTAAACCTACCAGTACCCGGATTATAAATCCTTGCTCTTAAATAAATTCCGCCTAAAGAAGGATCCTCATATTCTCCGCAATATTTAAACAGATTGTCAGAATATTCTCCCGTGTAACTGGAATTTCCAAAAGCGTCATACATATACCTTGTTGACACTGTTCCGTTTTCTTTAGCGAGAGCGGAAATATCTCCGTGACCATTTTGGAGATAATAAAGACCTGTACTTGCCTTTATTAATCCAAGACCTCTTGTATAATAAGTTCCGAACTCGTAAATTATATTATCTCCCTGCCAAGCGTAATAATTATTGTTGTTTTTAAGAATTAAGCCATCGGGTCTGTATGTCAAACTTACGTTATTATTATTACCGGATATATTTGTCAGTTCATTAAATCCATTATATGACCTTTCCTCAGAATCTCCCGCTAATTTAAGCAGGGCGCTGATTTTAAACGGTTTATTAGCCGATGAGGAATTATAATCTCCGACATTGTTATATGTTACAAGAGTCTGATTACCATTAAAATCATAATAATAATTATTGTCTTTTCTTTCAGCCTTACC
>CATLIG010000134.1 GCA_949948985.1 uncultured Clostridia bacterium
TTTATAATTTTTTAAATTTTTTATAAAAAATAATTGACTGTAACAAAAAAATAAATAAAATTTAATTTTTTTTTGAAAAAATGTTGTGTACTTTTTATAATTGTGATATAATACCAATTATGAAATATACTTTATTTAAAAACAAATGGCTTTTGCAAGTGTAAATTTGTATAAATTGACATCTGAAAAAATTATGCCTCGGCAAAAAACACAGGTATTTTTATGAAACTATATGGACGGTGATTAATTATTACTGTTTCTGTGCCGAGCGCGGTCACTGTAAGTGGCGTATCTTGTGCGAGTGTGCGTCCGCCGAAGGCTTATTATATACCGATGATTTTTAATCATCGGTATATAATAAAAAATGTTTGTTTATTTTTTTTATTTTATTCATAATTTGTTTTTTTTAGTATATAATTTATTACTGATTGTCCTTAGGCTGTATTCTTTATGTAATATTGCCGATAAATTTATATTAGATTTGGACTGCAAATATTTTAAAATTTTCTTGACGGGAGGTTTGTATTATGCGAAAAAAAGAAATGCTGGCAATGCTTCTTGCCGGCGGACAAGGAAGCAGACTCGGCGTTTTGACAAGTAAAAACGCTAAGCCCGCTGTTACTTTTGGAGGAAAATATAAAATAATTGATTTTCCTATGAGCAACTGTGTAAATTCCGGCGTGGATACGGTGGGAGTGCTTACACAATATCAGCCCCTTAGCTTAAACCAACATATAGGTATTGGTATACCATGGGATTTGGACAGAAAAAACGGAGGCGTTACAATTTTAGCACCCCACGTTAAAGGAGGAGAACAGGGCGACTGGTATTCAGGCACGGCAAATGCTATTTTCCAGAATATCGGATACATTGACGCTAACGACCCTGAATATGTAATTATCCTTTCAGGCGACCATATTTATAAAATGGATTACTCAAAAATGCTTGATTTCCATAAGAAAAATAAGTGTGATGTTACTATTGCCGTTATGGAAGTGCCACTTGATGAGGCAAGCCGTTTTGGTATTATGAACGCTGATGAGAATGACAGAATTTATGAGTTTGAGGAAAAGCCTGAAAATCCAAAAAGCAATCTCGCATCAATGGGTATATACATATTTACTTGGGATGAGCTTAGATCGGCACTTATTGAGGATAACGGAGTACATTCCGACAGTGATTTCGGAAAACATATTATTCCGGCTATGCTAAACAGAAATAAAACTCTTTTCGCTTATCGTTTTAAAGATTATTGGAAAGACGTTGGAACAATTGAGTCTTACTGGGCCGCTAATATGGAACTTATAAAGGCTCTTCCGGAATTCAATCTTTATGAGGATTTCTGGAAAATATACACAAACAGTGAACATCAGCCTCCTCTTTATACATCAGTTGACGCTGAGGTGAAGAGAAGTCTTATATCAGAAGGCTGCGAGGTTTACGGAAAGGTTGAAAATTCTGTAATAAGTACAGGCGTTATTATTGAGGAAGGCGCTGTTGTTAAGGATTCTATTATTATGAGCGATTGTCTGATTAAAAAAGGCGCTGTTATTGACCGCTGTATTATTGATGAAAAAACCACTGTTGGTGAAAATGTAAGAATGGGTGTAGGTGAAAACGTTCCTAATGAACTTAAACCTAAAATTTATAATACAGGAATTACTGTTATTGGAAGTGAATCTGAAATTCCGGATAATGTTGAAATAGGTAAAAACTGCGTTGTTTATGGTAAATCGACTATTGAAATGTACAAGGACGCTAAGCTTGAAAGCGGTCAGACTATTGATATTGGAGGGGATAGCGTATGAAAGCACTTGGTATAATTTTAGCGGGCGGTCAAAGCGATGAGAGACTTAAAGACCTTTGTAATGTAAGGGCGGTTTCCGCTATGCCTGTCGGAGGTTCTTACAGAGCTATTGACTTTTCTCTGAGCAATATGGCGAACTCCAATGTTAAAAAGGTTGCTGTTATTACTCAGTTTAACTCCCGTTCTCTTCACGACCATTTATCTTCGGCTAAATGGTGGGACCTTGGAAGAAAACAGGGCGGATTGTTTGTGTTCTCGCCGTTTTTGTCAAACGACAATTCTTTCTGGTTCAGAGGTACTGCGGATTCTATTTATCAGAATATTGATTTTCTTACAAAAAGCAATGAAACTTATGTTGTTATCGCATCGGGTAATGCTATTTATAAAATAGATTACAACGACATTATTAATTATCATATAGAAAAGAATGCCGATATTACAATAATCTGCAAAGATATGGCTAATACGGACAAAGATCTTCATGATTTCGGCGTTATGCAGCTTGATGAGAACAGCCGTATGATTGATTTTGAGGAAAAACCTGTAGACCCTCAGAGTACAATCGCTTCTCTTGGTATTTATATTATAAAAAGAACTTTGCTTATAAAACTTCTTGAGACTGTTTGCTCAGAAGCAAGATACGACCTTGTAAAGGATATTATTATAAGATACAGAAGAAAACTTAATATTTACGGTTATATTCATGATGGATACTGGAATACTTTAAATAATATAAAATCCTATGTTAATGTTAATATGGATTTCCTTAAAAAAGATATAAGAAATCTTTTCCTTTCCGAAGGCGCTCACATAGAAACAAAACCAAAAGACGAGCCTTCAGCGAAATATAACGCCGGAGCCGATGCTAGGGACGCTTTAGTGGGAAGCGGAAGTATTATAAACGGACATGTGTCCCATTCTGTTTTATTCAGAAAAGTTTATACAGGTGAAAATTCATCAATTAAAGATTCTATAATTATGGAAGGTACTTGTATTGGCAATAACTGTATTATTGAAAACGCTATTATTGATAAACAAGTAGTTATTTCCGATGACAAGAAGATTATAGGTACAAAAGAAAAACCTGTTATTATTTCTAAAGGAACAGTTATGTAATAATTTAATAGTTTTGAATTGTTGAATGATTAATTTTAACGGGAGTATTGATTATTTTTCAATACTCCCTACAGTAATTACGGAAAAATTCCGTAAAGAAAAAGCTATTTTATTCAATATTTCCTTTATGCATTTAAGGTTGAAAATTAAAATACCTTTCGCTAAAATTTTGAATAAAATATTTTTTTCTTTTCTTTACCGGAATTGCTGTAAAAGCGGAGTATGTTTTGTAATAGGAGGTTATGATAAATTGTTTTGCGGTATTAAATAATTAATATAATGGGCGGAAATTGGAAAAATTTTTCCTGCCTGAATATATTTGGAAACGATAGTTAAATTTATAACAAAAGACTGATTAGTTTCCTTGAATGGTGTTAAAAATTTTATGGGGGGTTTACTTATAATGGAAATAACTGACGTTAGAGTTAGAAGAGTTAGTAAGGAAGGGAAAATGAGAGGTATTGTTTCAATAACTATTGACAATGAGTTCGCGGTACACGATATTAAGGTTATTGAAGGCGATAACGGAATATTTATCGCTATGCCAAGCAGAAAGGCTAATGATGGAGAGTTTAAAGACATAGCGCATCCTATTAATTCTGAAGCAAGACAGAAAATTCAAAGTGCTATTATTTCAGCGTATGAAAAAGCGTTGGCTGAATTTGAGGCGGCTGTTGAAAGTGAAGAAGAATAAAATTATTGACTATAATAAAAAGCTTATTATTAGACTTCTTTAGAAACCTTAAAGAAATTCTTGAAAGATTAGAAAAAAATATTTTATTCAATGTTTCTTAATGTTTTTGGTATTTAAAAATAAAAACTCCTTTCGCTGAAACATTGAAAAAATATTTTTTTCTTTTTATGAATTGCTGTAATGGCACGGTTTTGGAAAAAGTTTAGTATGGATTGTCTTTTTGTTTTTTTTATAAGTTTTATACAGAACTTAAAAAAATTTATTTTTTTTAAAAAAGATATTGACATATATGTTTTTGTATGGTATTATAATTAGGCGTTGTCAATAAGGCAACATTTGAAATTTTTTGAACCTTGAAAACAGAATAACAAGCATAACGAATAGAGCAACGAATCGAGAGATTCGAAAGACACGAACGAGTAATAAAATAATGAAGAAAAGATAGAAAAGTCATTCCGAATTGTTAGATTACTCACATATATATCAAAGGTCAAGCTAATAAGAGCAAAGGGTGAATGCCTTGGCATCAAGAACCGAAGAAGGACGTAGAAAGCTGCGA
>CATLIG010000135.1 GCA_949948985.1 uncultured Clostridia bacterium
GTCTACATTTTGGGATCGCTTTTGTTTATTCCTGTCCCAGCAATTGTATACTACTTCCCCTGGCGGTAATCAACATTCTCTCAATCCCTTTTTCTTGTTGTGTCTACCTTATAGGGTACATTATAATTTATAATTTTTCCTGTTGGCGTTGTAATTGGATAATCACAGCTTGCCGTATAGGTTCTTACAGATAAATCACTTGACTTCCATACACCTCTTGGGTCGTTATCAGGATTTTTATATCGGCTGTTCATTTCCTCTGTTCGTGGAAGTAGATTAGGTTTCCATACCTGTTTATTTTTTGCGTAAACTAATATAAAGTCGTGATTATCGGAGAGCCATTTTGCGTCATTCTGCGGTGAATACTTTTTTTCCCAAATCACAGTATTAATAAAATTTGTTCTTCCAAAAATTTCGTCACACAAAACCTTTAAATAATGTCCCTCGTCATCATCAATACTAATCCAAATACTGCCGTCATCAGCTAATAACCTTTTTAATATTTCAAGCCGTGGTTTCATAAGGTTTAACCACGTACTATGCTCTAAATTATCGTCATAATGCTCAAAGGCACTCCCCGTATTATACGGCGGGTCTATGTAAATACATTTTATTTTTCCGCTGTACTCCGATTCAAGACTTTTTAAAGCAAGTAAATTGTCACCGTGTATAAGCATATTTTTAGAGTTTTCGCCATAACTATATTCTTTGTTCTCAACTAAAATTCGTGGTTCGGGATTTATGACGTTTTCATATTTCCCTATCCAGTTTAACTCTAATTTATTCATTTTATCACTCCATCAAAAAGTATGAGTAAATCCATATTAGACTTACTCATACATAAAAACCTTTTTTAATTTATCTCTTTTTTTATTTTCAAAATATATTCTGTATCAACATCACACGCTTTAGCTATACTTTCTGGCGAGTAGTCTGCTTTTAACAAGTTTTTAATTATTTGTTTTCTTTTTTCCTCTGCTCCTTTATTAAAACCCTCATCAATCCATTTGTCACGCATAGTTTCAGCATAAGTTTCAGCGTAAGTTTCAGCGTAAGTTTTTACTCTTGTTTCTATCATAGAAACCACCTCCTTTTTAACCTCATTTTTTTCCGCAACTTTTGATATATCCTTAATAAGGTCTGCCATCGGCATTGACAGTTTTTCTTTATCTTCTTTTGGTAAATCTTTTAGTATTTCAGAAACAGCGTCTATCTCGTTTAAAATACGTTCAACGTCTTTTTCTGTCTTACACTCATTCTGCTTTTTTATATATCTGTACAAATATATAAAAGATAACGCTCCAAGGCTTTTATTTGAAAAATCGTCTAACGAAAATTCTAAAAGATTAGTGTATTTTATATTTATCTGTATCCTGTAATCTTCGTAAATGTTTTCTTCTTCTATATAATTTGGTACATCAAGAATAATGCTTTCTTTTCCATACATATCTTTCCCATATGGTATTGTATATAGTATATGCGGAAGCGGAAATCTTAAAACATTTTCGCTGTCCTCCTGTTTCGCCGCCTCCAGTCCGTAAAGAAAAACTCTCACACCTATGCTTTTATCTCTTGTCGATTGAAATTCTATATGTATTTTTCTTTTATAGCTTGTTTTCAATAAAGTATCAGAATAAGATTTTTCCATTTTTCCGTCTATCTCATTAACAAAAATATTCTCTGTATTCAATACTATTATTTCTGAAACTTCATCCAAATGTATTCCGAAAATAGAATTTATTAATTTAATTCTTGTTGGAGTGCTTAAACTCACAAATAAATATTTAAAAACATAATCAGGTCTAAAATTATACTCCAATTCTTTCACGCTTTCATTAACCATAATATCCACCTTTACGATATATTTTTATTATAGCATAACTGTCGTATTCAGTAAATCGTAACTAAATAATTTCCCACTGGATAGTAAAAATTTTTTTATGTTCTACTCTAAGTATAAGTTTTTTCTTTGTTTCCTCAATGAGTTTTTTGCGTTCATCATCAATTTTGTCTTGTTCCTCATAGATTTTCATTCTCAATTCTTTTCTTTTAGGCTCTAATTGGGAAAGTTTTTCCTGTAAATCAAGCCGTTGTTTTAAAGTTAAGTTTTTCGCTCTTAATTTTACGTTAATCTCGTCAATAGACTTGTCAATACCACGCAAATCAAGTTCCAAGCCTATTTTTATATCTTTTGCCCACTTGTCAAGTTTGCTTGCTTCTTCCTCAAAATAATTACCGTCCTGTATTGATATTTCCTCAAGTATATGTTCTTTCTCAAATTCAAAAAGATTATCTAATTTTTCCGATAATTGTTCATCAGAGTAAAAAATATCTTTGTCAACATCATATTCTGAGCTTGATAAATCAAACATTCGGCTCATTTGCTTTTGACTTAATATTTCACCGTCATTACAGTAACCGGCAAAAACAAGTCTTTCCTCTCTCCGCTGATTATATATAATTTCCATATTGTATAAGGCTAAATAACCGCTTTTATTTTTTAAATGCTCTAAATTGCTAAATTTGCCTTTATACCTTGATAAATCAAAAGTAACACTGCCGTAACGCCAAATAAACTCGTGTTTAAACTCAAATAATATAGTTTGGGCAAGGGAACATTTAAAACGATAACGTAAAGACACATCAGCGTTTTTATCTAAATAGTATTCGCCGCCGTGTCTTTTATAGTTATGCCTGCTGTTGTAATAAGGATTTTCATAAACTCTAAAATATTTTTTATCCTCATCAAAATCAGCGTATTTTCCCTCTAATTTAAACTTTGTGACTTCCCATAATAAACTTTCAAATTTCGTTAAATTATTTTTACTGCTGTCTTGATGTTCCTTTAAACGCTTAGCCACGTCCTCGTCAAAGTTTTCTAAAAGTTTTTGCCTTATATTATTTACTTTCTCATCAATCTGCGGTGACAGAGATTCCCTTAGTTCGGCGAAACTTTTTTCTATTTCCTCTGTTGTTCTGCACTTTTGATATATTTCTATTATACGCTGCTCAAAATTAAGCGAGTCTATTGAGCCAAGTATACCGTCGCTCGCTCCGAAAACGCCCTCAAATAACTGAAATTTATCGCAAAGCAGCTCATAAACTCTTTGGTCTGCCACATTATTTTTATTTAAAAAATTTATAACAACAACATCGTTTTGCTGTCCGTATCTGTGACATCTTCCAATTCTCTGTTCTATCCTTTGTGGATTGTAAGGCAAATCGTAATTTATACACATAGGACAAAACTGTAAGTTTAAACCCTCCGCTGCCGATTCGGTCGCAACCATAATCTGTATTTCATTTCTAAACTTTTCTTTTATTTCTTCCTGCTTTTTTTGGGGCATACCGCCAAAATACAATATTGATTTTCCTTTATAACGGCTGTCCTCCAAAATTCTGTATATATATTCCTGCGTTCTTCTGCTCTCTGTAAAAATAACGGCTTTTTGCGGCGCTTTCAATTCCTTTAGTTTTGCGAAACCCTTTTTTAAAGCTACAAGCAATGCGTTTCCCTTTGCGTTTTCCTTTATGGAAACAGCGAGAGAATGATACTCTTTTAACTCCTCAATTTCCGCTTTTAAAGAAATTAAATCTTTTTTAGACAACTTTTTCCTCTTGACAACAACTTCTTCTTCCTCGCTGTCATTAGTTAAATCATCATCTAAGTTTTTAATTCTTACATTTCTTACCGTTTCCTCGTGTTCATACATATATTCAAGACGAAGTATAATTTTTTCAAGAGTTCCAGCGATAGCGAATGTTGAGGACGCTAAAAGTTTCCACAACACCATAACGATAAGCGACTTACCGCCCTCCGGTATCGCCCATAAATCGCCCCTTTGCAGATAACCGCTGAATTTATCATATAATATTTGTTCGTCCTTTGTTGGCACAAACTCCTGCGTTATAGGCAGTCTTTCAGTATATTTGATATACTCCAATACCTGACTGCGCAATGTTCTTACATACATAGGGCGTATTCTTTCCACAAGATCTGGTAATGTCCTAAAGTATTTTAATATAATAGACGATATAATAGTAAAAAAGTAAAAGGAAGGAAGTAAATTATTAGGTTATGTCCTAAAGTAAATGAAAAGGAAGCGTTCTGCCAAAAAAATGAAA
>CATLIG010000136.1 GCA_949948985.1 uncultured Clostridia bacterium
TATCTTCTTTTTGGTCGTCTGATACATGAGTATATATCTTTGTAGTTTCAAGGCTTGTATGTCCTAATAATTTTGAAACTGTTAAGAGGTCTGCACCGGCTTTAAACAATTCTGTCGCAAAAGTATGCCATTATGGTATAATAACAATAAATAAAAAAAGCCTGTATATTCAATAGTTTTGAGATTTATCTTTGTTATTGTTTACTATTTTTTCCAATAAAAACTAAGGCAAATTTATATTGAAAAATTATTGATGTTATATTAGCAATAAAATTTTACCAAATGAAAAAAATGTTGTATATATATATATAATATGTTGAAAAAAATATAAATGTAGACAGATGATTGCGAACTGATGATTAAAAGAATAATCTGTTTATAAAAATAATTTTTTTCTGACAGTATAAGATTTAAAACATAAGAAAATTTTATGGTTAAGTTTTATATTAAAAACTTATAATAGTTTTTGTTTTTTATTATGATGTGTAATTTGCAAAATTTTTAGTGTGAATCAACAAAAAATTCATTAATGTATCAAATTTTTTTGAGATTTTCCTGTTTGTTTTTGATTGGTTCACTATAAAATGTTTGTACATAAAGACGTTGAGTTTATCAGCGTCTTTTTTTATTCCAAAAAACATAAAAAGGGGTTGAACTTATGGAATTTAAAAGTGATTACTATTACGGAAATGAATCTGAACAATATATATTTTATCGTATACCAAAGGTTTTATTTACGGAGCCGCACTTTAAAAAAATGTCTAATGACGCAAGGATTTTGTATGGTTTAATGCTTGACAGAATGGGATTATCTATTAAAAATAACTGGCACGATGAGGATAACAGAATTTACATATACTTTACATTGGAAGATATTCAAGAGTATATGTCCTGCGGTCACACTAAGGGCGTTAAAATTATTGCCGAACTTGAAAAGCTAAATCTGATTGAGCGTGTTAAGCAGGGACAGGGAAAACCTACAAAAATTTATATTAAAAATTCTTTACAGACGAAGAAAACAGTTATCCACAAAAAAACAAAAGTTATCCACAAAGCTATCCACAGGGAAGTCAAGACTTCTCAAAACAGGAAGTGCAGACTTCCGCAAATGAGAAGTCAAGACTTCCACAAAACGGAAGTGCAGACTTCTCAAAAACGGACACTAATAATACTAAATATAATAATAATGATTTTAATAATAATGATTTTAATAAGTCAATGTCAAAGTCAGTGTCTTGTCATATTAACGAGAATGAATTTAATAACGACTATGACAGCGACTATGACATTGATTGTTCAGATAATTCAGAGTATCCGTTAAATTCATTTATTAATACAGATGAAAGGCAAAAACAGATTGAAAATTATGTAAAAGAGCAAATAAACTATAAATCTTTATTGTTAAGCAGCTTAGTGGAGAAAGAGGAAGTTGACTCATTGATTTTTATTATCACGGAAACTATGCTGTCTAATTCTCCCACAATCAGAATAGGTGGGGAGGATAAGCCTTTGTCTGTTGTTCAATCGGTTATCTCAAAGGTTGATTATGGGATAATTATATATACGATTAATAAATTTAAAGAGCAGAAACACCCGATAAAACATAAAAAAACGTATTTATTGACTTGTCTTTATAATGCTCGTACAGAGGGTATTTACAACGGCATAAATTATTTAAACTGTATGGGATACAGTCTGCCGCAAAGCGGTTAAAAAATAAATCATAGAGGAGGGACTCATTATGATGATAGGCTTACACGACGCTGAGTATGAACAAATGGCGAATAAAAGTTTTCCCAATCTCGCACTGATGAAAATATCAGCGTATTATAAAAACTCAGGTCATCAGGTTGAATGGTGGATACCCGATAAAAAATATGATTTGGTTTACTCAAGCAAAGTTTTTGATTTTACTCCGATAAATAAAGATTTGCCGGAAAACACGATAAAAGGCGGTACGGGTTACGGATTGTATGATGAACTGCCCGAAGAAACAGACCGCTGTTACCCTGATTACAGCCTTTACCCTTTATGTGATTACGCTGTTGGTTTTTTGACAAGGGGCTGCGTAAATAACTGCTCATACTGTATTGTTCCAAAAAAAGAGGGAAATATACGTCCTTACGCAAATTGGCGGGATATTGTTAGAAAATCATCAGATAAACTTGTGCTTATGGACAATAATATTCTTGCTTGTGAATATGGAATAAATCAGCTTAGGGAATTGTCGGAAACAAATTATAAGATTGACTTAAATCAGGGAATGGACGTTACTTTGCTGAATGACGAGGTTTGTGAAATTATAAAAAAATTGAAGTGGATTAAATACATTCGTTTTAGCTGTGACAAATCATATCAGTTACCTTATTTTGAAAATTTGGTAAAGTTATTTAATAAGTATAAAATAGCTAAAAGCAGAGTTTTTATTTATATTTTGGTACAGAAAGATTTAGAGGAGGCGGATAAAAGAGTACAGGAACTTCACCGAATATGCAAAAGTTTTAATCTGTACGCTCAGGCTGAAAGAAATAATGGTATTGTGCCGAATAAATTACAGCTTATATTCGCTCAAAAATATGTTTACGGAAGATGTTACAAAAAGGAAAATTTTAAAAACTATTGTGAAAGACATTCTTTGTGAAAATTTCATAAGGATGTCTTTTTTGTTTGGAGGTATTTTGTTTGAATGAAAAACCTGTAAAAAATGTTATCTCACTATCCGGCGGCAAGGATAGTACGGCTATGCTTTTAATGATGTTGGAAAAAAATATGCCTGTTGACTTAATTTTATTTTGTGACACCGGTAAAGAATTTCCGGCTATGTTAAGGCATATTGATAAATTGGAAAAATATATAGAACGTCCGATTATCAGGTTAAAAGCTGAAAAGGAATATGATTATTATTTGTATCAGCATAAAGCGAAAAGTAAAAAACACAGTAATGATATTGATTACGGCTGGCCGTTTTCTAACGGAACAAACCGATGGTGTACCTCAAGATTAAAAACAGATGTTATAAACAAATATTTAAGAGAACTCAATAAAAATTATACTGTAAAACAATATGTAGGCATAGCGGCTGACGAGCCGAAAAGAATAAAAAATAAAATATATCCGCTGTACGATTTTGGAGTGACCGAAAAAGAAGCTCTTAGATATTGCTATGAAAAAGGTTTTGACTGGGAGGGACTTTATGAGATATTCGACAGGGTATCGTGCTGGTGCTGCCCTTTTCAGTCTATTGATAATTTAACCGACAGCATTATTAATGCTGTCGGTTACGAGCGTTTTTGCGAAGCAAAAATGTGAGTAGTCTTTGACGAAAGTTAAGAAAGTATTTCCCAAAACTTTGGAACGAGTTAAGAGTAATGGACAAAGAAACGTGGAATAAATTCAAAGTGGATTATACAGTTGAACAGCTTGAAATACGGTTTGAGTTTGAGGAAGAATGTAAAAATATTGGAATGAATATAAAAAGCAGAGAGTTTTTTAAGGAACTGAAAATACTTTTTAAGCAAATAGAGGAAAAGGCTTATTAATTCAGAAGTTTTTTTGAGTTAATAAGTCTTTTTGTACAAAAGATGAATTTTGAAAGGAGGTGTGAAATTTTGGGAGGAGTCAGCAAGGAACAAATAGCGGCGGTTAGAAAAATTGATCTTTTAACCTATATGCAGACTTGTGAGCCTAACTCAATAATCAAATGCGGAAATAACGTGTATAAACTTGCAGAACACAACAGTTTAAAAATAAGTAATGGGAAATGGTACTGGTTCAGTCATAGCTTTGGCGGTGTGTCGGCTTTGGATTTTCTGATTAAAGTCAGAAATATGGATTTTGTAAACGCTGTAAAAACGCTGATTGACAGCAGAGCTTCTCCGATAGTTATATCTGAACCGATTAAATCTTTAAATGAACGATCGAAAGAAAAATTTATTTTACCGGAAAAATTTTGGGATAATTTCCGTGTTATATCATATCTGCTTAACCGTGGTATTGACCCAGGGCAACAGCATTTACTTTTTAAAAAAATATGAGTAAAATAAAATTATGGAAATAAATAAATTAAAAGAAGAAATAAAAAATATAACAGAACCAAGACGAGTAAGCTATGGAAATATTAGAC
>CATLIG010000137.1 GCA_949948985.1 uncultured Clostridia bacterium
ATTCTTCAAATGAAAAAAGTTTTTATGAAAAAGCGTTTGAAAATATAGGAGCGACAGCTCCCGAAAGTGTAAAAAAAGCGTGGCTTGAAGCGGCGGAAGAAATAGGTACAGACGGAACAGGAACACTCAAAAATGGTATGATGAGACATATCAGCCAGTTAACTGTACAAATGGCAGTAAAAAGATTTAACGGCGAAGCTGATTTTTCAAATCTCTTAGGAAATTCAGTAAAATCAGCTATACAGACTGTTCAGAATGCTTTATATAATTTGGAACACCCGATAGCATACACTCCAAAAAGTATAGAGGTTCAGCAAGCCTGTATAAAAGAAAGAGAATTTTACGTGGCTTTTTTAGATAAACTTCAAAATTTGTAATAAAAAAGGAGATTTTAATATGTCAATAACAGGAATTAACGAAGCAATAAATTATACAATGGGATATGCAAATAATGCAGTCAAGAAAAATACAGCTAAAAGCAGTTTTGAAAATCATATTTCAAATGCAGCTAATTCTAATAATACCACAAATATATCATCGAGACATCTTGTACTGCATGGTATTTTTGGCGAAACAGATTCAGAGGGTTATACTGTTGTAGGTGCTTGGGGCGACGCTCGAACCAACACTTCAACAACTGTATATAAGCCGGCGGATTTTGATAAAAATAACCCTGTGCATCGTGTAAAAATATGGGATTCACAAGGAAATGTTACTGAAAGAGATGTTAATCTTAATGAGGTTAATGTATCAAATTGTGATACTTTTGATTTTTATGCATATTCATGTTATCTCAGCCACAGCGGGAAATGTCCGTCTGCAATGCAGAATTTTATGAGTACACACGCTCATTATGCGGGCGAAGAAGGTTTTGGCAAGAGTTCATACGGAGATATGTTTGCTAAAACTGACTGGACTTCTGTTATAAAAAGCCTTATGGATATGCAGTATCGCTGCGGAAATATAAAGGGTTACTGGGATTACAGAAATTTTTACGATTATCTTAAAAAATAATATTCTGATATTCCAATCTGAAAAATACGTTTTTAGGTTTATATTATCAATCTCTAAAGACTTAATATTAGTTTTTAGAGATTGCTTTATATTAAAATAAAGATTTTGTGTTTCCTGCAAAGGAACAGCAGAAAAATTTTCCATTGCATTAATATTAGCTCCTGCGGCAAAAAAAGTAAACAGCAAAGAAAATATAGTGTTTAAAGGGAGTGATTTGCATGAAGGCGATTTTGTTGTCTGTGGAAAAGAACGATTTTAATTTTAATAATCAGTTACAGACGTGGGAAAAACAAGGATTTAATTTATTGCGGACTTTGAATATGAATGAAGCGATTGAATTATCTTGTAAAAACAATTTAACAGCTGTTGGAATAAATGCTGACAATATTAATTATCTTCCGCAGCTGACAATATTGAGGGATTGTATAAATATTCCTATTTACGTTATGACTTCAAATTTTTCTTACGATGAATGTTTTAAGGCAGTTGAATCAGGTGCAGATGTATATATGCAGTGGAATGAATTAGGTGCAATTTCCCTGCAAATGTTTAATTTATTTAAAAGAGTATTTAAAAGTAAGTACAAAGAAAAAGCACCTGATATTGTCGGGAATGCTGATATTACTATTTATCCCGAATACAGACGGGTTTTTGTAAATGACGCAGAAATAAATCTCAGAAAAAAGGAATTTGATATTTTATATTACCTTATTGTCAATAAAGGTAAAGTATTAACTTTTGAACAAATTATATTAAATGTCTGGGGAGAGGAATATGGAACAGAAGAACATCGTCTGCTTTGGAATCAAATGAGTAATCTGAAGAAAAAAATCTCTGATGTTTCAGATAAATATGAGTATATAGAATCTATAAAAGGAGTTGGGTACAAATTCAAATTAAATTGAATAAAAAATTGAATAAAAATTTAATTAATTATTTTTAGTCCTGTTTTCTCTGATGAGAAACGGGACTTTTTTTATTTTCACAAAAAATTTAAGGTTAAAAAGCTGATAATTATATTATTTTGTAAAAAATTTTTTTATATAAACAGATTATGTTGGATATATAGAAAATTTGCGGTGCATTGTAGTCAAATTGTAGTTAAATTGTAGGATTATTGTAGTTTGCACAAGTATAATCTCACTTGTATACATCTGTTGTCAATAAATAGCTGTAAATAATGATGTTTTTAAGAATGGGTGAGAATATTTTGTGCCGCAGAAAAGATAAAAAGTGTTTTGAAAATAAAAGTGTCGTAGTCCTTATAAGGATTGCGACACTTTTATTTTCGACAAAAACGCTTATTTATCAATATATTCTCACAAGATATTCTAACATTTACTATGTATTCGTTTTTTCTGGTATAAAAGAAATGTACTGTTACAAGGGTTTTCATTGCAGAAGTCCGCCTCCTCCAAATTATTTTGAAAATCAAAAAACAATTTGGAGGACTAAATATGAAAAATTATAAAAACAGTGATTATGCAATTAATAAATATTCGGAAAGTATTGTTTACAGAACCGTAAATCAAATTATCGAAATAAGTTTATCTGATTATTTGGAAGCTAATCCTGATAAAACGGAACAAGATTTTAACGAGTTAAAGGCACTGTCAGATGAAATTTATTTAGAGCAGGACAGAACCGAAAACAGAATAACGCAAAAAACTTCTTCTTTGGAAAACACAAAACAAATACAGGACTTTACGGCTTTAACTATTGAGGAAAATTACATAGAAAAACTGGACAAGCATAATATTATTTCAGCTTTTAAAGAATTTTTGAAAGACGGAAGTTTAACGGAAATTCAGAAACGGAGATTTGTAATGCACGTACTTAAAAATTTTTCAATGAGAGAAATTGCAAGAATTGAGAATGTTGATTTTACATCTGTAAGAGAAAGCATTCATTCGGCAAAAAGAAAATTAAAAAAATTTTTTGAAAAATTTTAAATTTGTACCCCCCCAACACCCCTTTTTCAGCGCATTAAGTGAAAGGACTTTTTTACAGTAATTCCATTATGAGTAAATAAATGGATAATGTGATTTTATTAATAATATTGTCGCTTTTTAAATTTATTATGCTTTAGTTTAGGGAACTGCTGTACGCACTTTGAAAACTTAATACACAATGATTCAGGTACGTTGCCTATGTAACGAGCAGCTTTAACAGCGGCGCGAAGATGATAACTCCAATAAAGGAGGACAGATTGGAGCCGGAGCGATAAACGTCTGTTATAAAATTTGATTTGGCAGTCAAAATGCGATGACTTATATAGGTTATAATGATACTTTCTCACGACCTCGCACAGACTTGACGGGGAGTTTCTGCGGTATTCGTTAAAGCGGTACGGCGGAGCTATGATGTGGCAGCTAACCACAGCCTGAATTATTCCTTTAGCCGGGGTGCGTGGCAAATATGGCTATAAAAAAATACAGACTGCTTTTAATAAATAAAAGTGGTCTGTATCAATCTTAAATTATAACAGAGAAAATAAATTTATAAGCAATAAAAAATAATCAGGAACATTTATTCAACAATAAAATATTTAAAGGAGAATTAATATTATGTATCCAACACAGCGTGGAGATATTTATTATGCGGACTTAAACCCTGTTCAGGGTTCAGAGCAGGGCGGCGATGTAAGACCTGTAATAATTATACAAAATGACGTTGGCAACAGATTTAGTCCTACACTTGTTGTTGCCGCAATAACAAACAGAAAAAAACCGGATTTGCCGACTCATGTAATTGTTAAAGGCAAAAATTATTTAAAAGAGGATTCAATAATTCTTTTGGAGCAGATAAGAACTATCGACCGTATCAGATTAAGAGAATACATAGGCTGTCTTGACGCTCAATATATGTGTAAAGTAGATACGGCGTTAGCTATAAGCGTGGGATTGAACAAAAAGTTTTGCAGGGACGGAGGTTAAAAATATGGGTTATGTCCTAAAGTAAATGAAAAGGAAGCGTTCTGCCAAAAAAATGAAAATTTATTACCAGACCAATAACAATTCTATGCATAAGATGTGACTTAGAAAAACGAATAGTTTTTCTAACCAATC
>CATLIG010000138.1 GCA_949948985.1 uncultured Clostridia bacterium
TGTTGTATTTTACAATGTCAAAATAATTGTTTTTATCATAGTCAGCCGTTTTTTTGTAATTTCTATGTGACGTTAAGTCGAATTTCTTTGATTTAAAGGGTTTAAGACCTCTTATAAACAATATACATTCATCATTTTTCATTCTGCCGACTTCATCTGATGTAATAAGTTCTCTGCCGAGTTTCTGGTCTTGCAGACTGTAGCTTCCCTGCATACCCTTTGTTGTACTTGAATTTCTCATATCAAGAGTTGTTTTGCCGACTCTTTTTGATATGTTCTCCATTGTCTTTTCTTCTCCGCTGCCAAGAAACAGGGTAGTATCACAGTTGCCCACAATAGTTGAAGATTGTTTATCATATAACGCTTCAAGCTGTGCCTCATTCTGCAAAATAACATTTGCGGAAATTTCTCTTGAACGGATAACGGAAATAATTTTTTCAAAGTTTGGTATTTGACCGATATTAGCCATTTCATCAAGAATTACTCTGACGTGTACCGGAAGTCTGCCGTTATAAACATTGTCGGCTTTATCGCATAATTCCTTAAATAACTGACTGTACATCATAGCCGCAAGGAAATTGAATGTTGTTACTTTATCATCAATAATAATAAATAATATTGTTTTTTCATCTCCGATTGTGCTAAGTTCCATCTCATCATACATAGTTAAATCTCGAACCTGTTTGACATCAAAGGCTGAAAGACGAACGCCGCAGGAAATAAGTATACTTTTAGCTGTTTTTCCCGCCGCAAGTTTGTATTTTTTATATTGAGAAAGTGCGAAGTGTTCCGGCTGGGGCGGTTTAATTTCCCTGTCCGGCTCAATTTCCATATTGTATTTTTTGTAGAATTCATCTGTCCCAAGTTCCAATTCCTCAAAAATATAATCAATACTGTTCATAAAAGTTTCATCTTCCTCACGCACTTCCATACTGTTAAGCATTCTTATCAGTGCCGCAAAATTGCGTTCTTCCTCATTAAGTTCATAAAAAATATAACCTACTAATGCCATATATAACAACCTTTCGGCGTTCTCCCAAAATGGGTCTGCACTTTTTTCTCCTTTTTCTTTTGTGCTTGTAATAAGCAAATCAACAAAAACCTTTATATCAGATTCATCTTTGATAAAAGTAAATGGATTGTAGTGCATAGACTTTGAAAAATCAACGGTATTAAAAGTTTTGATTTTATATCCGCTGTCCGCAAATACCTTTCCAACCTCTGCAAGAATTGTACCTTTCGGGTCGGTAACAACATAAGAAGTATGAAGCTGTAAAAGGTTTGGTTTCACAAAAAATCTTGATTTGCCTGTACCGGAACCGCCGATTACAAGAATATTATTATTTCTCATTGTTTGTCTTGTATTTATGCTCATACTCTCTGTTTTGGTAAGTATCATATTATTTTCGGGGTTTTTATCTTTGTATTTGCTTATATCCAAAGCTGTTCCATATTCTGCCGAACCGTATTCCTTGCCGGGCATTGTATTTTTCCTGTTAAAAACTATCAGCAGTACGGCAAGGAAATAAAAAAATAGGCTTAAACCGCCGCAGGCAAGGGACTTTGAATCAAATACTATTTTAAAATCACTGAAAAAACCGTCAATACTTTCCGATACCTCAATAAATTTATCAAGTACGTTACCTTGTGCCGATTGAAACCAAACATCACCGCAGCGATTGCCAACATAAAAGACAAATAAACCAATAATTATCGCAAATATAATATCTGACTTTTTCATCTTGCATTGACCTCCCTGTGTTTGACAGGAGTTTTACGGCTAACATTTGTTTGTTTCCGCTTTATTTTGCTGACAGAATTAAAAACTTCTTTGATGGAACGCTTTGTTTTTACTTCTTTACCTATGATATTTCTTATGATGTTACTTAGAACGGCGCTGTCTTTACGCTGATACAAAATTCTGTATCCGTCATCTGTTTTCTGAATCGCAAAAGCAAGTCCCTGTTTTTTGCATTTGTGACAAATTTCTTTAAGATAGTCTTTTGACTTGATTTCTTCGGATAATTCCAAGTCACGACCCATTTTTACAAGACTTTTTACGGATTTATGACCTGTTTCTTTGAAATTGTTGATTGCCTTATGACCTGCTTTTTTGCTGACATTCAGTGTGCATCTGCCGAAAAAACGGAGAGCCTTTTTTAATAAATCCGCTAAAATGTTTCTTCCTTGCTCCTCCATCATTTTTATCGCCCCCGTTATTATAAAGGTGTACTTATATTCAAGGCGGCGGTCTGATACGATATATAATTTTCATAAGTTTTACCTCCCGTTTTTGTTATATATAAAAAACACTTTTCGGATTGAAAAGTGTGCTGATGTCGATAATATTTACTTTTCAGTAATTTTGCCTGTCGGCAAAATCGGGCTTTGCCCGTCCGACTTCTTTCGGTTACCAGGTGAAAATTTCAGTAAAACGTCAAGTCTTGTTTTTTTGCCCGTTTTTGTTTGTTTTGCCGGAGTAATTTCTTCCGAAAATTCAAAGTTGTCAATGTTTGCTATTACTGCCGTTTCATTTTCTGTTTCGGCTATAACAGTATCATAGTCGAATACATCAGGATTACATAATTTATTTATAAGTTCAATAACCTTGCTGATATTTTTGGTTTCTTCAGCGTAATCAGTAATAAAAGCCTTATCACTGAATATAAAGCTGTAATTTTCAGCGGAATAACGTTCTTCGGTTTCTCTGTACCAGTTGCCGCTTATATCATCAGCGTATTTTTTAAAATATATCTCAAAATTTATGAGTTTCAGCAGAAACTTCGCTTTTTCCTTGAAATCTGAAAGATATTCAAGCTGTTTGGCAAGGGGAGGAATAAGCAGGTATTTTATATCAAACACAGCTGTTTTCGACCTTTCTGTTAATCACAGCCATAAAAATCGTGCTGTATTTCGGCTTTATAATAGCTGTTAATTGTACTTTTTGCGTTGTAAATCATAGCAATCAGATATTTTCGTATATTATTAATTTTGGCTGTGGTTTTAGAAAACTTTTCAAGTATGTACTCAATTTCCCCATAAGTGATTTTGAGAAAACGGCTTTTAACAATTTCCGCCGGAATTTCACAATTATTTATTATCAAAGGATTTTTATTAAACGAAACAACATCCGCCATAATATTAACAATATCGTCAAGTAACTCTCTGTCACTCAATTTTACAGATATACACAAATCATTAAAGCAAATATTTGTTTTGATAAGTTCCTTGTAAGCCTTGTAATCTTCCAACGCCTTTTCCTGTTCCCGCTGTTTTTGTTTGTAATTTTCTGTGTGGTGTAATTTATCAATCAATCCATCAATCCTATCAGTCACAGCCTTACTGTCAGTAATTTTGCCCTGCGGCAAAATCGGACTTTGTCCGTCCGGCTTCTTTCGGATACTATTTGATTGATTGATAGATTGATTAATACATACTTGATTATTTAATATTTTATTATTATATATTTTATTATTGTCCGGCTTTTCTTGTTTTAGGTTTTCTATCTTTTGATTTTCTATCTTTTGAAAACCTATCTCTTGATTTTCTGGAAATAGGTTTTTTGAAGATACAGTATTATTTGTTGAGTTACTGTCATTATCACTGAAATTATCAGCAGCAGTCTGTAAGTTATCAGTATCATCTTTATGATTATCCACATAGTTATCCACAGATTTATCCATATTTTTATTTTTATATGAATTTTTATTTTCGTCATTATTTTTAGACACATTATCCTCTGAATTTCCGTCTTTAAAGATAGGTCTGCCGCATATATGATATTCCCAGTCAGATACTTTGCCGTTTTCATAAACACGGCTGCGTTTTAAATATCCTGCCGTTTCAAGTTTATTAAGTGTGCTGTAAACTTTTGATTTTCCGCAGGGAAGTATTGATGAAAGTCCCACGCCGTTAAAATCCCAGTTATCGGGGAGAGAAAGCATAGTCACAAGCAGACCTCTTTCCGCAATATCAAGAGCCTTGTCACGAAGGCAGGCGTTTTCAATAAGCGTATAATCTTTAAATTCTCCGACTCTCACTAT
>CATLIG010000139.1 GCA_949948985.1 uncultured Clostridia bacterium
AATCCCAGTTATCGGGGAGAGAAAGCATAGTCACAAGCAGACCTCTTTCCGCAATATCAAGAGCCTTGTCACGAAGGCAGGCGTTTTCAATAAGCGTATAATCTTTAAATTCTCCGACTCTCACTATTTTTGGCATAATTATCCCTCCCTGTTATTAGTTGGCTCAATCAAGAGCATATCTTTAATTTTGAGTTTATTTACCGCATAAACACCGTCAACAATTTTTAAGTATCCTTTTTTTATGAGTTTTTCCGCCGCTGTTTCAATTTCTTTTTTCGGCGCGTTTAAAATTTCCGATAATCTATGTATATCTTTATAGTCCGCTTCAACATCATTAATCATTGAAACAAGCAAACCAATCTCGTCTAAGTCAAGTTCACTTTCCATATGTGGAATAATTAAAGAGTCGTATATTACTTTTTTTATCATCGTATTTTCTCCTCTCTGTTTTTTGGCGCTAAAAAGAGCAGTCTGTTTTTTAGACTGCTCTTTTTAGGTGTTAAATCAGGTTATTAAAATTTGTTTATTTCCAATGTTCATTTACTCTATCTGTTGCTTCATTTTCTGTTAAGCTGTATTTTTCCACTATATTTTTTATTGCTTTATTTTTTGTTAATCCAAAATCCTGGCAATATTCTATCGCTGTTTTTATTGTTGCTTCTTGTGCTGCTTCTTGTGCTATTTCATCCATAATCACACACATTTCAATTTCTCCTTTCTCATTGTTCTTAAAATGTGCTGCTCTGTCAGCTAATGTCTTATTATACATATCTTTTGGATTTGAACAGTAAAAATCGTGCATAAGCCGCCCTAATTCTGTATCGTCTTGTATCTTTGAATTGACATATATTATATAATTTCTGTCACAAAAAGGCTTTTTATCTAATTCCTTAATTGTCCTTTCTATATGATAGATAGGTTTTCTGCCTTTCAGTACATCATTTCTTGTTATCATAATAATGTAAGTATCAGGAAGCTGTTTCCAGTCGATACTCTTTGGAAGTTCCTCAGCGTCAATAAGACTTGAATTATATCTTGCTCTTTCAGGAACAGCGCCATCGTTAGAGTTTTCAACCTCGCAGTTGTATATTTTTCCGGCTTTATCCTTTGCTCTTATATCAAGCCTTGCTGAACGCCCCTTTAAATTTTGGATATTATATTGCGTCTTAATTTCAACAACTTCTAAATTCTTTTCCAATATAATACTAAGCAGAATTTCCGCACATTTTTTATCGTTAAATACAGCATTTAAAAACGTGTCATCCATTAAAATGAAGTCTTGTATTTTATCTGCGTATTTTTTACGAAATTCCTCAATTTTTTTCAAATCAACTGTTTCTTTTGTATTTTCCATTTTCAATACACCGCCATTTTAGTTACATTTATAATACCACGTTTTCAATTAATTTTCAAGAATTATAACTGAGTTTATAATTCTTGAAAATTAAAACAAGGAATAATTCATTCTATAAAACAAAGTCATTATTGACAATATGTAATTTTGTTGTAGGAAACATATTAAAATTTAGAGTATATAATCGATATCGTCTTATTTTTTAAATTATGCCTATACAACAATTATATTTTACAGTAAAGATTTCTCCATTGACATAACCTAAATTTCTATCAAATTCCTTGCGATGTTCCGTTAATATGTTTTTAACCATATATCCGCCTACATATCCATTCTGAGCGGATGTTAAATCACCATTATAGCCCTGCTTTAAAGGAACGCCTATTTCATTTGCCACCTCATATTTAAACTGATCCAATGCTGCTCTTGCCTCTGGAACAGTCGCTCTGTTTGAACCTGAACTATTGTTGTTTGACATAATAAATTACCTCCTGATATTTAAAAATAAGATTTATTTTTTATTAAATTATTTTGTAACATTGGGTTACAATAAATATTATGGCATTATAATAAGAAAATAATCATAGTAATTTTTTCTTGATTTTCAAGTTGATAGTATATTTTGAGATAAAGCTTGACTTATTATGAAAATATGATTATTATAAATTTAATTAAATCAAAAATAGTTTATAGCGGGATAATGAGATAATGTCAAAGTAAACTTTTATAAAAATGATATATTTAAAGTAAAGATGATGCTTTTCTTTAAAATTTTAAATAAAATGTTTTTTCTTAATTTGTTGGAATTGCTGTAATAATTGAATATATATAACTGATTTTTTTTACGCTGTAAAAAAGCACATATTTTATATGATATATTAATAAACTTTTACTATACTGACAAAGGAGTGCGGTACATTGAAAACAAAGAGTATAGCAAAAGGTGCGTTAATATTGACATTAGCCGGAATAATAACAAGGATTTTAGGTTTTGTATATCGTGTATATATGTCAAACGCGATAGGTTCTGAAGGAATGGGTTTATATCAGCTTATAGTACCTATATATATGTTAGTATGGAGCATATCCTCATCAGGAATTTCGACAACAGTATCAAAACTTACAGCTCAGGAAAACGCTTTAAACAAATATGGAGATATCAACAGAATACTTTTTCATTCTGTTATTATTTCAGTGCTGATAGCTTTTGTGTTGAGTATAGCACTTTATTTTTCGGCTGATATTATATGTATGTTTTTACTTAAAGATACAAGAGCAATATTATCATTAAAATTAATAAGCTTTTGTTTTCCTTTTATGGCGGCGGCGTCTTGTATAAGAGGGTGGTTTTTTGGTTTACGGGAAACATTGACTCCAGCGATAAGTCAGGTTTTTGAACAGTCTGTAAGAATGCTTACAATATTTTTCCTTTCAGGAATATTAATACCAAAGGGAGTAGAATTTGCGGCAGCGGCGGCGGTGACAGGTATGTGCCTTGGTGAGATAGCGTCTTTTGTATATGTATATCTTTCACATAAGCAATTTAAAAAATCAAATAGGCTGTTTTCACCATATACAAAAAATTTAAGGTTAGTATATATTACTATTTTATCAATGGCAATTCCTTTAACTGCAAATAGAATGACAGGGTCGTTTCTTTCAACATTGGAAAATATTTTAATTCCGCAAAAACTACAGGCGTTTGGTTTAAGCCAAAAAAATGCTATGGAAATTTATGGAGAGCTTACAGGAATGGTAATGCCTCTTTTAATGTTTCCCTCATCAATTTTAACAGCTCTTTCAACAACATTGCTTCCGGCTATTTCTGAAGCTTCGGCGGCAGGAAATAAATATCGTATAATAACAACATTAAAAAAGTCGATGTCATTTACATCTATAATAGGAATAGGTACTTGCGGACTTTTTATTACATATCCAAATGAAATATGTGAACTTATATATAATCGTTTTGAGCTGGGAGAATTATTGTTTTCGATTGGAGTTTTATGCCCGTTTATGTATTTACAAGTGACTTTTTCAGGAATATTGAACGGACTTGGAGAACAGATATTTATATTTAAAACAAGTTTGTTAAGTTCTGTGATAAATATTTCTTTTATTTATTTTATGATTCCTCAGTATGGAATTTATGCGTTTATATTAGGCTGGTTTATAAGTATTTTAACTGTAAGTTTTATGTGTATGCATAAAATTATGAAAAAAACAGGTTTGAAACTAAATATTTCTTTGTGGATTATAAAACCTGCTTTCTGTATAGCAGGAAGCTGTATAATTTCAAAGGTTATTTATTCAAGATATTTAATTCAATTAAATAAATTTATTTCTTGTATATCAGCAATTTCTATAATATGTATATTTTATATATCTTTTTTATTTTTTATGGGATGTTTGAAAATATCTTCAGTGAAAAATATTTTTAAATCGGCTATAAAGTAATTAAAATTTATTGTTTTAATAAAATAAATTTAATATTTTTACAATATAAGAAATAAATGCATTGAAAATAATAAACGAT
>CATLIG010000140.1 GCA_949948985.1 uncultured Clostridia bacterium
GCGTCTGCAAAGATTTCATTGTTCGACATATATTCTTTTGTAATTGTGTCTTTTATTCCCACAAAACGACCTCCGTTTCTTTCTAAAAAAAGTATATCATAAAAATATATTTTAATCAATATTTTAAGAAATGTTTCTTTTATCAAAAATCAAAGTAACATAAAATCGGCTTATTTCTCAAGTTTTTTGACATTGTTAGAGTGTATCAATAGGAACACCCGTATCAAATAGTATAACTGAAGTATATACTATGCAAAAATATTTGCAGTATAATACTCTCGAAAAAAAAAGATTGATACATTTCGACCAATGGGCAAGCATATTCGGGGAAACTGTAAACTCTATTGAGTTAGCGCCTCAGGGCGGCGGTTATCGTTATAAGACAAGATTTTCAAAGTTTTATAATCTGCCGGAACTTATGAATATGTTTAAAGAAGTTGCCGACATTAAAACTATTGATATGATGCCGGAAATTGTCCGCCCTGAGGCAAATTATGAAACAGTTGTAGTAAAACCCTCTGAATTGCAGGAAAAAATGGTTGAAGAATTAGGAAAAAGAGCAGCTAAAATTCAAAAAGGAAGCGTTGACCCACGAGAAGATAACATGTTGAAGATAACATCGGACGGACGCAAGATAGGACTTGACCAAAGACTTATTAATGACAGTCTGCCCGATTTTGAAGGCAGCAAGGTAAATTCCTGTATGAAGAATGTGTACAGAATATGGAATGAAACGAGTGAAAAAAAGTCAACACAGGTAATTTTTTGCGATTTTTCCACACCTAATAAAGACGGTCGTTTTAATGTATATGATGATATAAAGGAAAAATTAATAAAAAAAGGAATACCAAAAAATGAAATTGCTTTTATACACGACTGCACTACGGAAGTTCAGAAAAAGGAATTGTTTGCAAAAGTGCGTCAAGGTAAAATAAGAGTATTATTCGGTTCTACGTTCAAATTAGGAGCAGGGACTAATTTGCAGGACAAACTTATAGCTGTACACGATTTAGACTGTCCCTGGCGTCCAAGAGATTTGGAGCGTGCGTCCGTAGCGGCGATATAATAAATTTGTTTTAGCAAAACAACAGGCTTGTCCTAAACAGCCTGTCATCAACCGACTTACCTGTGAGGGAAACCAATATGGTAATTAATAATTATATTATAGTTAATCAACTTATATTTCAAGTTGAATAACTATAACAGGGAACATAGCACGTCGGTAAATCCGTAAGTTGGTTAGTTGCCAAACCACGACTGAACGGAAAGATGAAAATTTTACAAAAATGTAAATGAGATAAATATGAGGATAAAATCTTGATTGATTTAACGATAGTCTGAACGGTCTGCGTCTGGGCTATGGGGTAAGGCAGCTATAAATCCCCATACTGTAAAACCTCTTTTTCACTGCTCGAGGATTAGAGGCATAGGATTTTACAGCGTATATGCAGTAAGCATAAAAGGGCGAAAGTCGTATCCGACAATTTATCAAGCTGAGTTATTATATTGTTAAACGGAGATTGCCTAAGTCGAAACGCTTGAAAAACAGCTATTAAGCAAAGGCTTATGAATATTCGATATGGCAACGGAGTTTCCGTAGTAGTCAGAGTAAGGGAAAGCCTTGCACAGGGCGAAGGGAAACAGTTTATAACATTAGCATAATAATAAAGGAAGGTGTGTGATACACTATGAGAAATCCTCAAAATGTGTTAATCAATCTAACAAAACACAGTAAAGATACAAATTATAAATATGAAAGGCTTTATCGTATTTTGTTCAATGAAAATATGTATTTAACCGCTTATCAGGAAATATATGCCAATGAGGGGAATATGACAAAAGGTACTGATAATAAAACCATAGACGGTATGAGTTTGGAAAGGATAGAGAAAATAATAAATTCATTAAAAGATGAAAGCTATCAGCCAAAGCCGTCAAGAAGAACTTATATTTCTAAAAAGAATGGTAAAAAACGCCCTTTAGGCATACCGTCTTTTGAAGATAAATTATTGCAGCAGGTTATAAAGATGATACTTGAAGCAATTTATGAGGAATATTTCGAAGATTGTTCTCACGGTTTCAGACCTGATAAAAGCTGTCATACCGCATTAATAAAAATACAGACAACATTTACAGGCAGTAAATGGTTTATTGAGGGAGATATAAAGGGATTTTTTGATAATATAAATCATAATGTTCTTATTGATATGCTCAGAGAACGTATAAATGACGAAAGATTTATAAGATTAATAAGAAAATTCCTTAATGCGGGATATGTTGAAGATTGGATTTTCAACAAGACATATTCAGGAACACCGCAAGGCGGAATTATAAGTCCGATACTTGCAAATATATACCTTGATAAACTTGATAAGTATATGAAAGAATACGCTGAAAATTTCAAAAAAGGAAAAAGACGAAAAAGAACCGCAGAATATAGGCAAGATGAAATAATGCTGAAAAAAGCAAGGGATATTTTAACTAAAGCTGATACAGAAGAAAAGCGTAATATTGCGGTAAAGACAATACGTCAGTTTGAAAAAGAAAGATTTGATATTCCTCACAGCGAGCCTATGGATAGCGATTATAAACGTCTTACGTATGTAAGATACGCTGATGATTGGATATGCGGAGTTATTGGAAGTAAGGAAGATTGCAGGAAAATAAAAGAGGATATTAAAAATTTTCTTTACGAAAAGCTGCATCTTGAATTATCCGATGAAAAAACATTGATAACAAACGCTAAAGATAGAGCTAAATTTTTAAGCTATAATATTTATATCCGAAAAACTAACCTTGCAAAGAGAGATAAAGCAGGCAGGCTTGTAAGAAACTATACAGGTCGTGTCGTACTTGAAGTATCAACTGAAAGTATGAGAAATAAACTGCTTGATTGCAGAGTGATGAAAATAACCACTCATAGAGGTAAGGAAATATGGAAACCAAAAGCAAAATATAGCTTAAAAGATTGTGATGATTTAGAAATACTGGACTATTTCAACAGTGAAATAAGAGGTTTTTACAACTACTATTGTATAGCTAACAACAGTTCAATTATAAATAGTTTCAAATACATTATGGAATATAGTATGTATAAAACGTATGCCACAAAATACAGAACACAAAAATCTAAAATTATTAAGAAATATCGTATAAATAAGGATTTTGGCGTTAAATATAAAAATTCCAGAGGTATAGAAAAAGTGAGGTTATTTTATAATAAGGGATTTAAAAGACAAAAGAAATCCTTAAATCAAAATGTTGACAATATTCCGTATTTCATTAAATATTTCAGCAGTACAAGCCTTATCGACAGGTTAAAAGCGGGTAAATGCGAATATTGCGGTAAGGAAAATACCAAAATTGAAATACACCATATAAGAAAATTAAAAGACTTAACAGGTAAATCATTTTGGGAAAGACTTATGATTTCAAGAAGAAGAAAAACTATTGCTTTATGCCTTGAATGTCATAAAAAATTACATTGTGGAAAGTTAGATTGAGTTTATAAATGGGGAGCCGTATACATTGAGAGGTGTACGTACGGTTCTGTGGCGAGTACTTGAAAACCTACCGCAGAAATGCGGCAAGGCGTCGGGTACTTAGCCATACAGCGGGCTGGAAGAATTTTACGTCAGGGGAACGAAAATTCGGAAGTGCATATATATCGTTACGTTACAGAATCTACGTTTGACGCTTATTTGTATGTGCGACCTGCAAAGTCGCTTAATTAATTGTTTAGCAGGAGCTATCCCGACTAAACCAGTCATTCCGTTGACTGAACCTAATATCAACTGCATTATTGGCAACAATTTTGTGGTAAGCTGATATGAAAATGTAGCCCTTTAAGGCTGAACCGTGAGGGAATGCCGTTA
>CATLIG010000141.1 GCA_949948985.1 uncultured Clostridia bacterium
TTTCAAATTCTTCACGGCTTATATCACTTGGATAATTGTGCATTTTATATTACCTTCTTTAAATATTTTCTTTAAATTATAACATAATTTTTAAGATTTCAAAAGTTTTTAGACAGGCTCTTAAAAACAATATAAAAAAGCCCTGTTCCTTGTCAAAGAAAACAGGACTATAAATAATCTGTAAAATTGTTTCTTAATTTGAATTGAATTTGTACTCAACTACTTTTATACACTCTATATATTCACATTTGCCGGAAACATCTGTAATTTTCTTTCTTAAATTTTTTATTTGATTCCAAAGCAAATAATGCTCGTCTTTACAATATTCTTCTCCCCACACATTTAAAATTATTTGTTCAAAAGTCAATACTCTGCCCTTGTTGAGAGCTAAATAGTATAAAATGTCAAATTCTTTTTTCCGCAAATCTATTTCCGTATTATTTATAACAACTTTTCTGTATTCGGGATAAATGTCCATATCAGCGGTTATTCCTACTCCTATCAAATTACCCTTATAACAAAATTTGGTTTTTTCATTTACATTTAAAGTTCCTAATAAATCAAGACCTTGCTTTTTTAACAATTCTAAGTTATCATTAAGATTAAAATTTTCATCTTCAACAGATAATAAAAGCGCTTTCATGTAAACACCTCCCTGAATTATAATTTTGTCAAACACTCATTTCGGAATTACCGCAATCCGTATGTAACACAAAAATATGATATTATACCATTTCTGGCTGCTTTTGTCAGTTATAATTAAATTGCGTTAATTCCTTTGAATTGTTATGTTTTTATTTCAGAAAAAAGGGTCTTCAATCATTTTTGGATTCAGTTTTCTAAAATTTGCGGTATACAGCTAACCAACTTTGGCCATTAATCAAATTAAGATCCAAGAGAGCAAAGTCAATAAGCTGTAAAACAAAAAATATAATTTCAAAACATAACAATTCTTATATTTTTTATATATTTCATAAGAAAAGACTTTCCTATGGAATATTCACTGTTTATTGTATAATGATATTTACAATAAGACCTGTGCAAAGCGAAAAAACAATAACAAAACCAATGTATAATATAAAATTTTTAGCTCCAAGTACAATCTTCAAAGCGCTTAAATTTGTTATTTTTGTTGACGGTCCCGTTATCATAAAGGAAGCTGCCGCACCCATACTCATACCCCCTGCAATCCATTGCTGCAAAAGAGGAATAGTTCCTCCTCCGCAAACATAAAGAGGAACACCTATTGTTGCCGCCATAAGTATGCCAAAACCACGATTGTTTACAAATAAATCAGCAAAAGCTTCCTGCGGAATATATCTTTGATACAACGCTGTTAAAATAATACCAATTAAAAACCATAAACCTGTTGCTTTTATATTTCTTCCTATATTTTTAAGAAGTCTTATAAACATATCAGGGTCTGTATCTCTACTTGCTCTTTCAGAAAATCCTTTAAAATTAAAGAAATTCTTATTTTTATAAAATACTCTTACAAACAATCCAGCCGCAATTCCACACAAAAAACAAGAAATAAATCTTATTGAAAGCGCTGTCGCTCCAAGAGCAGAACTGTATATCAAAAGCTGAGGATTTAATAAAACGGAACTCATCATAAAAGCGGCGAGGTACTCATCTTTCATTCCTTTTTGAGAAAATGACGCCGCTATTGGTATTGTTCCATACATACACAAGGGAGATAAAATACCTAAAAGACTTGCCGGAATAAGACCAATTATTCCTAAATGCTTTTCCTGTATACTGACAAATAAATTATGCATTTTATCTTTACAGAACACTGATACAATTGAGCCTATTACAATACCAAATACCCAATAAGGAAATATCTGTCTTATCTGTACTTCAAAATAATACCACAAATAAACAAATTCTCTATATAAAATATCAAACATAAATAGTCTCCAGCTTATTAGCAAATCAATAACCAAACAATTTATTTGCTTCTTTCATTTTTTCAATAATACTTACGCCAAAAGGACAATTCTTTTCGCATCTTCCGCATTCTATGCATTCTCCGGCGTGATGTTTAAGAAGCTTGTAATGGTCTGCGGCCGTTTCAGGAATTTTGCCTTGCGCGACAGATAAATTAAGATATTTATTGACATCAGCAATATTAATTCCAACCGTGCAAGGAGCGCAATGACCGCAATACATACAGTTTCCGAAAAACTTAAATTTTTCCATTTTAGAAAGAACAGCGGAATAATCTTTTTCTTCAGATGAAACATTAAAATAGGAAACAGCCTTTTCAATTTCCTCAATAGATTTACAACCCGCCATAACAGAAACAACAGCCGGTCTTGTAAGACAATATTCTATACATTGGTACTCATTAAAAGCGACTCCAAAAGGCGATAGTTTTGCGTTAAGCATATCGCCGCCGCCAAACGCTTTCATAACATCAACAGATACATTTTCTCTTTCGCAAAGCTCATAAAGTTCTTGTCTGTCTTTGTCAATATTTATAAGTTGATTTTTATAATTTTCGGGATTCCAAAGCTGTTCAACATCCTCATCGGGCGGCTGCATATCATAGGCGGCATTTACGGAAAACATAAGCACGTCAATATATCCCGTTTCAACAGCTTTTTTTGCCGCGATAGGATTGTGCGAACTCATACCAATCCCTTTAATTATTCCTTTTCCTTTTAATTCAAGACAGTATTTTATAAAATCACCGTCGAAAACCTCCTCAAAATCAGATAATCCATCAACATAGTGTATCATACCTATATCAATATAATCTGTTCCAAGTCTTTTAAGCTGGTCTTTGAAAGCTGTATCTGTTTTTTTAATATCTCTCGTCCTTAAATACTGACCATTTTCCCAAACTGAACCTATATGCCCCTGAAGTACGAATTTATCACGTCTGCCCTTTAAAGCATATCCCAGATTATCTCTGAAATCGGGATTTGAGATATACATATCAATAAAGTTAATTCCTAATTCAATCGCTTTATCAATCATAACTTTATATTCTTCTTTGCTTTTTTTCATAAAGCCCTCGCAGCCTAAAGCAATTTCGCTTACCTTTATATTATTGCACCTTTTTAACTCTCTGTATTTCATAATACCACCTCAAAATTTAGTATCAAAAATTTTAGTCTCCGATATGATTTATCATACTTGCCGTATATCCGGCGCCAAAACCATTATTAATATTTACAACCGTTACACCGCTCGCACAAGAATTAAGCATTGATAAAAGCGCTGATAAGCCGCCGAATGAAGCTCCATAGCCAACGCTTGTAGGAACGGCAATAACAGGACAGTCAGCCATACCGCCTATAACACTTGCTAAAGCGCCCTCCATTCCTGCTATGGCAATAATTACCCTTGCTCTCATAATGTCCTCAGAATGAGCAAGAAGTCTGTGTATTCCCGCAACTCCCACATCATAAAGCCGTATAACTTTATTGCCAAGCGCCTCCGCCGTAAGCGCCGCTTCTTCCGCGACAGGCATATCGCTTGTACCTCCTGTCGCCACAACTATTGTTCCTTTTGTATCAGCTTCTGGAATTTCTCCCACAACTCCTATGTTTCCTGTTTCAAAGTATTGTATATCAATAAAACTTTTTACAATATCACTTTTTTCTTTTGAAAGCCTTGTAATAAGTATTGTTTTCTGTCCTTTATCCGCAAGTGTTTTTGCGATTTTTCCAATTTGTTCTCCTGTTTTTTCTGCACCGTAAATTACTTCGCCGACACCCTGACGTATTCCTCTGTGTAAACTGTACCCTTTGTCAAGGACATTTTTAAAATTTAGATATAGGGAACATTATTTCGACTCATTTATAACTTCACTCAAAGGATATACTCCCGTAGTTATATACAAGTAATATTCATTAGGT
>CATLIG010000142.1 GCA_949948985.1 uncultured Clostridia bacterium
ATAAGTAGCTGTACAAGTTCCATTTCTCTCTCACTCAATCCATGCTTTCTTGTTTTCATGTCAATTACCTCCATTTTCTCTTTTGGTTATTATTGACATTTACACAGTTTAATATTCAGTCTCTCTATTAAAAAATTAAGAGAAACTTTTTCTTTCATAATTATTTATCAATTCTATACACTTTTCATACTCGAAGTTCTCAATATATGTATTAAGCAGTTCAACAAAATCATTAATTTCTTTGTTATATGAATTTTCGTTTATTTTTTCCATAGCGTTTTCCATAGAAGCTATATCAAAATCGTTGGCAGCTTTTTTTATTGTTAAAATAAGATCTTTGTCTATATTTTCAAAAACCTCTTTATTATCAGATATATTTTTTTCCTCATAGGTTTTAATAAAGTTATCTATATTTTTAAGAAGTTCATCAACGTCTTTATAAAACGATGTAATGTTGTTTTTAATATATGCTATATCAAGTTCTTTTGCCGCCATTTCAAGAAGCCGCGCTTTTTCTGATACAAAAACTGCCCCTATATTTGCACTTGAACCTTTTAATCCATGGACTTTAATTCTGAAAGTATCTATATCATTTTCAATTAATTCATCAAATTCATTTTTCATAATTTTTGTTTCTCTTGTATAAGATTTAAGAATTTTATAATAGGACTTAATTTTTCCGCCGACATTTTTAAAGCCTATTGAAGAATCTATTCCTGTTATATTTATATTAAAGTTATTGTTTTCTGCTTCTTTTTCTTTAACATTGTTTTTTACAGCCAAATGTTCATATAAAACTTTATTAAGCTGTTTTAAGTCTATGGGTTTAGCAAGAAAACCGTTAAAACCATTTTCCAAAAAAAATTCACGTGAGCTTGTAAGAGCGTTTGCTGTAAGAGCAATAATAGGCAGTTTTTTATATTTTTCATCATCAAGATTTCTTATAATCCTTGTTACATCAACACCGTCCATATTTGGCATCATATGATCCATAAATACAAGGTCATAATCCTTTTCTTTAATCATTCTTATAGCTTCCATACCATTAAGCGCCACATCAATTTTCATATTGTAAGGCTCCATAAGACCTTTTGATACTTGCAGATTAACACTGACGTCATCAACAATGAGGACTCTGGCATTAGGTATTGAAATTATTTTTTCATTGAGAGAGCCGTTTTTTTCCTCATTAAATTCATCCTCGTCATCTTTAAATACAATATTTTTATCTATTGGTTCAAAATTTACATATTTTTGTTTTATTCCTACAGCAAATGTTGTTCCTTTTCCGTAAACACTTTCTACGCTTATATACCCGCCCATCATTTCCGCAAGGTTTTTGCTTATGGCAAGACCAAGTCCCGTGCCTGAAATAGATCTGTTTTTTCTTGTATCTACTTGATTATAGGTTTCAAAAAGTTTTTTCATATCTTCTTTTTTTATACCTATACCTGTATCTGATATTTTCATAAGTAAATTAATGATACTATTGTTTTTTTCATTTATTTTCCACTCAATAGAAAGTTTTATTTTACCTTCTTTTGTAAACTTAACAGCGTTTCCGAGTATATTGAAAAGTATTTCTTTAATTCTTATATAATCTCCTTTATACATCGCTGGCAAGTCGTCAGGTATATCAACTTCAAATTGTATTGGTCTGTCATATAGTCTTACTTTTATAATATTATACACATCATGAAGCACACTGCCTATATTATATTCATCCTCAATAATTTCAAATTTACCGGATTCAATTTTTGATAAATCAAGTATGTTATTGATTATAGCCAAAAGACTTTTGCTTGATGTTAGAATATTTTTTATGTTTCCTCTTTGGTCTTCATTTAATTCCCCCCTGAGTACAATTTCGCTAAGACCGATAATAGCGTTCATAGGGGTTCTTATCTCATGACTCATATTAGCTAAAAAATCGCTTTTTGCCCTGCTTGCGGCATCAGCCTCATCTTTCATTTGTATAAGCTGTTCCATATAATAGTGAGATTCTGTAACATCAAAAATACAAGCCGCATAGCCTTTTATTAATTCTCCGTTATAAATTTCTGAAATATGGCATTCATAAAATTTGCCTTTAAGTTCAAAATCATTTTTCCCTCCTCTTCTAAACATTTCATTCATAATAATAGAACATCTGCTGATTTTATCTCCTTGTTTCATATATTTAAGCCTTGGAAAAACATCTTTTGCCGATAAATTTGACTCAATATATTTAAAGTTTTTATCAACAAAAATAATTGCCTCAACTAAATTTTGAATAATAATTTCTTTTGCTGACTGCACAATATCAAAAACACGGTATTTATACACAATTACAATAAATAATATACTTGAAAAAACAAAACTTAATGCTGTAAAATCTGGTACTGCCGGTATATCAATAGCGTGAATAGTAATAAAAATTGTAGGTATTGCCACAGCGGCATTTATAAAGAGATTTTTTTTTATATTTTCCCTTTCAGATTTTATAAGCTTGAAAATTGTCTTATACATCATAAACGCTGCCAGCAATAATCTTACTGAGATAAATAAATACTCTAAAATTCCTTTTTGGGATATTATGCGATGGTAAAAAACAATTTCAGAATTGTATGTATATGATGTAAAAAACAAACTGTGATGCTCTGCCGTAAAAATACTTATTAAAATAAAACTATTTATAATAACACTACTCCAATAAAAACTTTTAGACATTTTTATTTCAAGAAGGTCAAGTACGAAATACAGCATTGTCGCTGTAGAAAAACAGCTTCCTATAAACTGGATTTTTATAGCTATTAAAGCCGCTTCTTCGTTTACACTTAAATTTTCAAGACAAAGCGCCGTGGTTTGAATAAAAGAACATATCAAGGTTAAAAGAAGATACTTACTATTTAAATAGTTCTTTTCACATATCATAAAACAAATAAAGAAAAAAGAAATAATAGCTCCTGCTGCCTGAAGCCCAAATAAAAACTCATACAAAATCATCACTCTCCCAAAAAATGAATGAAAATTAAGAAAAACGTATTGCTCCAAACTATAAAATTACCTGTTAGCACTTTCAAAACTATCAAAAACATTTTTTATTTTCTGTAAAAGCTGTTCGGGATTAAAAGGTTTAACAATATAATCGCTTAAACCCGCTTTAAAACATTCTACTACCATTTTTTTTTCAGATATAGCAGTAAGATAAATAACAGGAAGAGTATTTTCTCCAAATTGTTCTTTAATTTTTTTCATTGTTTCAAGCCCGTCCATACCGGGCATCTGAATATCCATAAGTATTAAATCGGGAAAATCAGACGTATTTCTTTTAAGAAAATCAATAGCTTGCTTTCCTGATGTAACAGCGGTAACTTTGTAATATTCATCAAGAATAAGTTTAACAGTTTTAAGATTTACAGCTATATCATCAACAATCAATATATGTTTCATAAATAAAACCTCCTTAACATGTAAAATATTTTAATCAATTTATTTATAGATTTATAGCAATACGCAAAATTTTTAATGCAAAACAATAAAATAATTTCCTTGATATATCAGGCTTTATTAAAGATTCTCTGTTCATTAATTTTATTGTTTTGTTATAAATAAATTCCAATTAATATAATATAAAAATAATTATAAAAAAATCTTCTAACAAAAGTCAAGTATAATTTTAATTTTGTTAAAAAAATATGTAGTATGTATAAATATTACAATACATTATGATTACAATACATTATGGAAAATAAATAATTTATGATTATGTTAGTTAAATAAGTCTATAGCGCTTTTATATGTTTTACCGAAGTAAGAACTTATTGAAAGTTATAGTAAGATTAATATAGTTTATTGACTTTTTTGAGTAAAAATAATATA
>CATLIG010000143.1 GCA_949948985.1 uncultured Clostridia bacterium
AAAGTCTGTTTGCAGAATGTGGGAAAGCTGCACTTTAGCTTTTCCATGTTCTGTGAACGGACTTTTCCATGACGGAATAGCAAGTTATACACATTTCCACGGTGCTTGTCTTTTGGTCTTTGGCTTTTTTGGTTCGGAATAGTGTGGTGCTGACGGTCTATCTCTTGTTTTCGGTTGCTTGCTTCTTTACCGTACATGAGCATTTGCTCCCGGATTATCATTTCCGTAACCTTCAAGTAAATTAATAAGTCCCCAAACTCCAAGTCCAGCTCCCAAAGCTATAACAAGGATTTTAAGGACGTTAATTGCTTGTGTGAAAAACTCCATATAGCATTCCTCCTTATATATTTTAAGAAAAACCGATTAAAAACTGTTAAAAGTGATTTTTAATTTTTATCTAATCAATTTTTCGCCGCATTAAAAAAGAGCCTTTCGGCTCATTATTTGATAAATTTATATTATTTTTAGTAAAACTTAAAATATGGGCGATAACATCAACAGTCCAGCCATTTCCAATACACTTATATCTTTGAGTATTACTGATTCTTATTTTTTTGCCCATATCATCTATTCCAAAACAAGTATAGTTATCAGGTAAAGTCTGACTTCTTTCCGCTTCAACCGGAGTTAGTTTTCTGATTATATAATCACCGTCCGGCAAATCAATTTTATATAAACCTGTTTTTGCTCCTTTTCCCCCGCCATTAGCGGACATACAAATTGTTTTCCCATAAACACTGTACACTCGCTCTCCCTGACCGCCTTTACCAACCGTTCCCACTCTGATCGGCTGACAAATCATACTGTCCGTTAAAACCGTAGTTAATGAATTTAATTTATAGTCTTTTCTTACTTCAAGATGTTTAAAATTGCCCGCTTTATTCCTACGGGTTCTTAACGCCGCTCCAACTTCCGTAATTGGTTCGTATACAATATTTTTATTGTCATATTGAAAACTTTTTATTGATTCGGCAACTATTGTCCGTTGTTTTCTTTTTGGCGTATTAAATAAAAACGCTTCACTGTAAGCCTCTGTTATACAGCAAGATTTATCCTGCCAAGCTACAGCGTTTTCAAGTATATCATTTAATAAAATTCCCTTATTATAAGGCTGCTTTACTTTTGATATATTAGTCCAATATAGTCGTTTTCTTTGCTGTGCCGAAACCAAAGCCGAATTTATCATTATAGGCTCAGTTTCAAATTCCTCTGTAATATATTCTTTGATAGTTTTAGGCATAGAAGCTACGTTTTCATACAAAAAATATTTCGGTTTTACTATTTTAACAGCTTCAATAAATTTCACAAATAACTCCCAGCCTATACCATTTTTGTCTGTTTCTCTGTTGTTTTTAGCAATCGACCAAAACGTACAAGGCGAACCGCCTATTACAAAATCAGCACCCGCAAATTGACTGAAATCAGTGTCCAAAACATCACCGCATTGTTTTATATCGGGATAATTATAACGACTAATGGCTTTTGCGTATTTGTCTATCTCAAAAGCCTTATATGAACCTACTTTAATTCCTGCTCTATCAAAAGCCAATCTTCCGCAGGATATTCCGTCAAACAAAGAAATAACACTTACATCATTTTTCAGATAACAACCTCCCTTATAGATTTTACATTTTAATATTACAATACTTTTATGGCGGTTCACCGCTGAGATAAATACTTCTTTTTATATAAATCATAAATATAACTTCCTTATTATTAAAATAACTATATAAAAAAGGTTATCACTTATTTGCATAGTGATAACTTTGGATTTCAACATCATTCTTCCTCAATATCATCATCTTCATAGACATCAAAAATATCATCATTTTTCACTTTTAAATTTGTACTTAAATAATGTTCAATGTTAAACATATTCTTTTTATTATAATCAGCAAGATATTTGTAGTTAGTGTGTTTTGTAATATCATATTTATTTGAGAAAAATGGTCTTACACCCCTAAGCTGAAGAATACATTTACTGCCGTCCATAACACTCAATTCATCAACAGACATAAGTTCTTTGCCTAATTTTTGAAAATTTTGTCCATAAGAGGGTGAATTACCCTTTGTAATACTATTGTTGTACATATCTATTGTTTCTTTGCCAAGATTTTCCGAAATTTCTTTCAAAGTAGTTTTTTCTTTACCACCTAAAAAAAGAGTAGTATCATGAGGTAAGCTTCCACAACTCCTTATAGAAAGGATTTGCTTCCACTCCCTACCAAACCGTACGGACACCTCTCGATGTATACGGCTTTCCGCTTATTATATTTGCGGTTCTAAGAATGAATTAAACTATGGCATTTAGGGCATACTACAAGTGTCTTTCTCCTCCTTTTGCGCATAAGGAGTACCCACTTTGTGCTGCCCTTTAAATCTTTGAGTTTTTTAACTTGATGTATTACAGTATTTCTGCAATTTTTTCCACAAAGTTCACATGTATTTCGTTCTACTCTTTGTTTCAGAGTATTGCTTTTTACATACTTTGAATATTGCGGTAATTCGTTTACATCATCAAATTTTGTTGCAAACTCTTTGCGTTTAAATCCGTCTTTATAAAAAGTAGTTGTTTTAATACCGCTTCTTGTTTTATACTCTATTGTAAACAGATTATTCCTGCAATATCTCCGCTTTATTTCGTGTACGTTTGTTTTGTATTTACAAGCATAAGTTTTGTACATACTATATTTCATCACATTTGCAAATATCCCTATTTTATATGAATCGCTTGCTATGGAATAATAATTATACAAACCTCTTACTTCTGAGTTATATCTTGTAAGTATTTCTATATCACTTAAATTTACAAGTTTTCCTCTATGCAGCGCAACATATCTTTCTTTGCCGTTTTCGTTAATTTTGATTTTTATTGATTTATATTCGATTAATTTACCTGTCCATTTTTCTCTTGGTACAAGTAGTTTAACTACACCTGTATATAATCTCTGTATTTTTCCGTTGGCGGTTTTTTTCAAGTCTTGATTTCTTGATACTGTAATGTCGTATCCTAAAAATCTTGCTCTGTCGCCTGTATGTGTTATTTTGGTCTTAGCGTCAGACATTTCAAGGTTAAGTTCTTTTTCTATAAATTCCTTAACTTTTAATTTGACTTTTTCAGCGTCCGCTTTATTTCCGATGACGCCTATCAGAAAATCATCAGCATATCTTGTATATTGGATACGCTTAAATTCTTCATCTTTTACAACTGTCGGAGTTGTTTTATATACTTCTCTTTTAAGTTGTTTAAGTTTTTTAATTCTGATTTTCTTTTCTTCCCTGCTAAGATTGTCCCATAATTTCTTACCTTTGCTCTTGTATCTGTATACTCTGTCGATTTTCGTCCTGTATGCTGTTGATAATTTTTTCTTTTTTGCTTTTGTATTAAATTCTGCCGCATACTTTTCCATATACTTATCCAGTTCATTAAGATATATGTTGCATAGAACAGGACTAACACCCGAACCTTGCGGAACTCCGCTGTAAGTTCTTTCAAATGTCCATTGTTCCATATATCCTGCTTTTAAAAATTTCCATATTAACTGAATAAAGGCTTCATCTTCAATTCGCTTTTTAAGCAGATTAATAGTTATATGGTGGTCAAAACTGTCAAAACAAGCGTGTATATCTCCTTCAACAAACCAATTTGTAGCTGTAAAAGTATTTTGTATTTGTTTCAGTGCTGTCTGACAGCTTTTATTTGGTCGAAAACCATGTGACTTGCTGCTGAATACAGGTTCATAAATGCTTTCTAATATCATTTTAACTACTTCCTGCACGAGTTTATCATCTCCCGACTGTATTCCAA
>CATLIG010000144.1 GCA_949948985.1 uncultured Clostridia bacterium
ATGGTTCATCCGTACTGTTATAAAAAGCAATAATGAGTAACAATAAGTCGGTTCTTTGTTAAATCAAGGGACTTATAAAAGCTTGAGCCGTATGAGGGGAAACTCTCACGTACGGTTCTTAGGGGGGGAAAGCGGCAGTAATGCCACCGACCTACCCGACCAAACAATAGAGAATAAACAAAAGTTTATAAGTCAGATTATGAGCAGTAAATCTCCTGTTCGCTCCTGTGACGATGTTGATGAAAGTGTACTTTCTTATGCTGAAATAAAAGCTCTGTGTGCGGGCAATCCTTTAATAAAAGAACGTATGGATTTAGATATAGAGGTTGCCCGTCTTAAACTTTTGAAGTCAAGTTATCAAAATCAGCGTTACAGACTTGAAGACAACCTTTTAAAATATTTTCCTCAAAAAATAAAAATAATAAAAAACAGTATTGAGGGATATGAAAACGATATAAAAAGAATAGAAAACAATACACATTTACAAGATGAAGGAATTTCTCCTATGATTGTGGGAAATGTAACATATACAAATAGAAGCGAAGCTGGAACAGCTCTTATTGAAGCTGCTAAAAAACTAAAACCCGCTGATTTTATTAAAATTGGAGAATATAGAGGGTTTGAAATGCAGATTAAATATAATTTATTCGATGGCAGCTTTGAAACGAAACTTAAAGGAAATATGAGTTATGGAACTAATTTAGGTTCTGACGGAGCTGGAAATATCACCCGTATCAATAACACTTTAGAAGAAATACCTGAACTTATAAAATTAGCACAAGCGGAACTTGAAAATTTGTATATACAAGCAAAAAACGCAGAAGATGAATTAAAAAATCCCTTTAAATATGAAAAAGAATTAAACGAAAAAATTCAACGGCTTGCGTTCCTTGACGCTCAGTTAAATCTTGATAATAACAATTCAAATAATCTTGAAAATAATAATGAAGTCAAAGAGGAGTGTGCAAAAACTAAACCCTCAATATTGCAGACTTTAAAAGAGAAAAAACAAGTTGTTGAAAAAAATGGTAATATTGGAAAACAACCTGATATTATTATTTAAATGTGTTAAAACGGAGGCTATTAATTGGAAAACAGAAAAAGAGAACATCAAATTTTATTTCGTGTGTCGGAACAAGAATTTAAAATTATTTTAGAAAGAATGAAGTTAGCCGGAATACAAAATCGTGAAACTTACATCAGAAAAATGGTGTTAGACGGGTATATATTAAATGTGGATTTTTCCGATTTGCGAAAAGTGATTGTATTGCTTGGCAACGCTTCAAATAATCTTAATCAGATTGCTAAAAGAGTAAATATATCAAATAATATTTATAAAGATGATATAAAGGAATTACAAGAAAATTACAATAAGTTATGGGAAATGTCAAAAAATATTTTAAACAATTTCTTGAAAATATAACCAGCTTTATTAAAATTTAGTTGTTTATTTTACTTTTTTGTGTAAAAATAAAATTTAACAGTATAAATTATTATAAGAAAGGACTTTTAGGTAAAACATTAAAAAGTCCTTTCTTACTTTAATTTTTACTGAATATTTAATAAATTGTATTCTTTTATTCACTTGGATTACAGTTTTTAAAAGCAAATAACCGTCCATATTTATATACTTTTGTTTATCTTAATGTATAAAAAGTCACAATTCTTTTAAACAATATATTAAAAATATTGCGGAAAAATAGAATTTTATGTATAATCACAATGTAGAGATTATAGATTTTATCTCCATATATTATATAGTAAAAAGCAGGTGTGTATATGCTTACTTCATTTAACGCTTTTTATATAGCGAGAAAATTAGAAAATATATCTGATTTCTTGTCTGTTTATTCATCATCAAATATTGAAATTTATCCTTTTCAAATTGCGGCGGCTAATTTTGCTTTAAGTTCTCCATACAAAAAAGGCGTTGTGTTATGTGACGAGAGCGGAATGGGAAAAAGTCATGAGGCTATGCTTATAGCTGTTCAAAAGTGGTATGATGGAGAAAAGGTGATTATTTTTATTCCAAATTTTGATTTGCTTTACCAGTGGATTGAAATGATTGAGAAGTATTATACAGTTCCATATAAGATTATCGCTAATAATGAACAATGGAATAATAATTGTATTGAAAATAATAACGCTTTTGAACAAGATGATATTATTTTGACAACATATGATTTTGCTGCAGACCATTGGGAATACGCAAAAAAAATAAATTGGGATTTAGCGGTATTTGAGGAGGCGACAATATTATCTAATGTTTATAAAGATGACAGTAAACAGGCGAAATTATTAAAAAATATATCAGAAAATTCTTTTAAATTGCTTTTAACCGGAACGCCTATTGAAAAAAATATAATGGACTTGTATGGATTAATATATTTTATAGATAAAGAAATACTTCCTGACGAACAATCTTTTTTGAAAAGATATTTAAGAAAACCAGAAAACTACGCTGAGCTTTCTGAAATTGCCGGAAGATATTGTTTTCGGACTCTTAAAGAACAGGCTAAACAATATGCTAAGGTAACAAATCGCATTTTTATTACGTGTGAGTATGAACTTTCTGAAAAAGAACGAAAATTATATGATATGATTTATGAGTATTGCAAAAAAGATAGAAAAATTGCTTTTCCCGAAATGAGTGAATATGATTTAACGCTTAAATTATTAGATATACAAGGTTCTTCAACAGCGGCTATACTGCGTACTGTAAAAGGAATTATTAAAAGAATTGAAAATATAGAAAACTCAAAAGCTGAAGTAGAAGAATTTCGGGCAATAGAAACTCTGGCGGAAAAAATAGAAACAGATAGTAAGACAAAGTATTTAATAAATATATTAAAAAACGGATTTCAGATATTAAAAAAAGTGAAAGCGTCTAAAAAAGCGGTTATATTTACATCAAGCGTCATAACTCAAAAATATCTGTATAATTGTTTAAAAGACAGATATACAACTATAATTTATAATGGTTCATCTGATTACTCAGCAATAAATAAATTTAAAAATGAAGCGGAATTATTAATATCAACTGACCACGGTTCAAGAGGATTTAATTTAGAGGAAACAGCCTTTATTATACATTACGACTTACTTTATAATACTTTAAAAATGGAGCAAAGAATTGACCGATGTCACAGACTTGGACAGAATAACGATGTTATATCCGTGGCTTTTATTGATGTAAATAATTTTGCTGATGTTAGAAAACTGGAACTTGTAAATAAAAGGACTCTTGTGACAGACGGTGTTTTTGGCGTAACTGATAAGGTAATCGGAGGATTTACTAAAAATGTCAAAGAAATGTTTGAGGAGATTTCCAAAACAGTGAGAACAAGAGAGCAAATAGAAAATGAGTATAAGCAGATAATTTTAGAAAAAAATAAAAAAGAAAATAAAAAAACCATATCGAAAACAGAGGAAATAATATTTACCACATTTACAAAAAAAATCGCTGATAAAATTACAATAACCCCTCAATATGTTGAGGAAAAGTCAAAAGAAATAAATACCGCTCTTTGGGAGCTTGTAAAATATTTTTTTGATAAGTATAATCAAAACAATAATGACTGTTTTTTTGTAATAGATGAGGATAATAAAATGGACTATAGTCAATAAAGTAGACAGAAAAAAAGAAAAAAACAACACCTACTGGGGTCAAGCGTCCATACGCTTGCCGGGGAATTGGGGCGGGAAGCCCCAAGGTCTTTGTCTAATAAATAGT
>CATLIG010000145.1 GCA_949948985.1 uncultured Clostridia bacterium
TACAAAATTAATTTGATATAAAGATTATATTAAAAATAATCATTAATATCAAATTAAAACAACAATACAACAACAAATATTACAACAATTCTGATATAATTGAAAAACATTGAAAAAATTTTTTCTTCTTTCTGAAAATCTTGTGAAATTACTTTAATAACAATTATGAAATAACATTAATCGACTTTGATAAAACCTGATAAATTCAGTAAATATTTTATCAGGCTTTATTGATTTTTTTAAAGTCACTATAAATACTCTTTTATCATTTATAAAAAGCTTCATTAGACTTGTTGAGTAATCTAAAGTGATAATATAGTCAATCAACTTGAAAAGTAGAAAAAGGAGGCGAGCTAAAAATTATTTTTGCAAGGCGGCAGAGGGAGAGCATAGCCGACTGCCTATGTCGACCGACGGCAACGCGGCAAAAAGGATTTTTATGCGCCGAACTTACTTATTTTTAAGTTGATTGACTATAACTTATAAAAGATTTTTTATCAGACAAAACCTGATTAAACTTCCCAACTATTGAGATATTTTTTTTGAACATCTGTAAGCTCGTCAATTTCAAGATTCCAAAACTCGAGTTTTCGTTTTGAAACTTCTTTATCAATCTCATCGGGAACATAAATAATATTTTCATCAAAAGCACCTTTGTTATTAACAAGATATAACGCACTCAAAGCCTGAATAGCAAAACTCATATCCATAATTTCCGCAGGATGTCCGTCACCTGCGGCAAGATTTACAAGACGTCCTTCTCCAATAACATAAAGAGTATTGCCATTTGAAAGTGTATATCCCATAATATTGTTTCTTGCGGGTTTTTCTTCAACAGCTATTTCTTTCAGACCTTTTACATCAACTTCCACATCAAAATGTCCGGCATTGCATAAAATAGCACCGTCTTTCATAACTTCAAAAGAATTTTTTGTAATAACGTCACGGCATCCTGTAACAGTAACAAAGAAATCTCCTATTTTAGCGGCTTCTTCCATTTTCATAACCTTAAACCCGTCCATAACCGCCTCCATAGCCTTAATAGGGTCAATTTCCGTAATAATAACAGATGCTCCAAGACCTTTCGCTCTCATAGCGACCCCCTTACCGCACCAACCATATCCTGCCACAACAACATTTTTTCCGGCTACAATAAGATTGGTAGTTCTGTTTATACCATCCCACACAGACTGACCTGTACCATATCTGTTATCAAACAAATACTTGCATTTAGCATTGTTAACAAGAACCATTGGAAATTTAAGTTTTTTCTCTTTATTCATAGCTATAAGTCTGATAATACCTGTTGTTGTTTCCTCACAGCCTCCGATAACATCGGCAATTTTTTCAGGATATTTGTTATGGATAAGATTAACAAGATCTCCCCCATCATCAATAATAATATTAGGTCCTGCCTCAATAACCTTTGACGTATGCCTTTCATATTCCTCATCAGTGGCGGCATGCCAAGCGAAAACATTAAGACCGTCATGAACAAGAGCGGCAGCTACATCATCCTGGGTTGATAAAGGATTGCTTCCGGTAATATACATTTCAGCGCCGCCTGACGCAAGTACTTTACATAGATAAGCTGTTTTTGCCTCAAGATGAATTGAGAGAGCGACCCTTAAACCTTTAAAAGGTTTTGTTTCAGAAAACTCTTTTTCAATACTTCTAAGCAAATCCATATTTTGTTTTACCCAATCAATTTTTCTTTTTCCACTTTCCCAAAGATTAATATCACGAATTTCACTAGCCAATTTTATTCCTCCCATAAATTTTTTTATTGAACCAATTTGACAGACTATAGTAATTCAAAAATTTTCTAGTGCAAAACACTAAAAAAAATTCCCTTATTTATAAGATTTATTAGACCTGTTCTAAACCACTGCAGCATCATTTGACAGCCCCTTTATGCCCTACTTTTCCTAATTTTTTAAAAGATTTAAAAAGTTACCGCAAAAATCAGGATTCGTATGACAAAAAATCTCTTGTTAATTACTGCTGCGGTGGTTTAGAACAGGTCTGTTAAAACTTGATTGTTCCTCCTTTTATTTCTTCTCTATAAAAAATATAACTATTTTATTTTTTCAGCAATTCTCTCAGCATTTCTATACACTTCTTCTTCATCTATAAAACAAAGCTTTTTGTTTTCCATAACAATTTCCCCGTCAATAATAACAGTTTCTACTTCTGAACCATTAGCAGAGTAAGAAAGAGCCGCCATAATATTATTTTTAGGTCTAAACTGAGGACAATTAAGATTTAAAATAGCTAAATCCGCCGCTTTTCCAACTTTAATTTGTCCTGTGTTTAAAGAAAGAGCTTTCGCTCCGTTAATTGTCGCTGCTTTAAATACTTCAAAAGCATTTACCGCCTGTGCGTTTTCATTTACTCCTTTATGAATAAGAGCTGTACAATTCATATCGGAAAATAAATTAAGACTGTTATTACTTGCAGCGCTGTCAGTTCCCAAACATATATTAATTCCTTTTTCAAGCATTTTGTATACCGGAGCAAAACCATTCCCAAGCTTCATATTGCTTATAGGATTTAAAGCTACATTGACATGTTTTTCTTTGAGAATTTTAAAATCATTCTCCTCAAGATGAACACAATGAGCGGCAACTGTGTTCACTTCAAAAAAACCAAGACTGTCAAGATATTCAACAGGAGTCATTTCATAATTCTTTTTAGCTTCCGAAACCTCATATCTTGTTTCTGATAAATGTGTATGGAGGGAAATATCATATTCTTTAGCTTTTTTTATAATAAACTTAATATAGTCTGTTCCGCATGTATAAATAGCATGGGGGGCAAGCATAAAAGAAAGTCTTTTGTTATCTTTCCACCTTTCAATTTCATCAAAAGCCTCGTTTATTCTTCTAACAGCACCGTCATCATTTCTGTCCTCTCCTGAAAGTCCCCTTGATATAACAGCCCTCATACCTGATTTAACAGCCGTTTCTGCTGTTTGATTTTTAAACATGTGCATATCAAGAAAACAAGTTGTTCCGGTTTTTATCATTTCTGTACATGCAAGCATAGCGCCCCAGTAAGCATCCTCAGGATTAAGCTTGTCCTCTCTAGGCATAATATTTTTAAAAAGCCATTCGTCAAAAGCCAAATCATCAGCAATGTTTCTGAATAAAGACATATACGTATGAGTATGACAATTAATAAGACCAGGTATCGCAAGTTTATCCTTTCCATCAATAATTTTTTCAGAGATAAAATCATTTTCGGACTCGCCTATTCCTGTAATAATTCCATCTTTTATAAAAATATCTGTTTCTTTTATTTCATAGTCATTTTCATCATTTACAACAGCAAGAATATTCTCAATTTTAATATTCATAAAAATAACTCCTTTACTATAATTTTATCAAAAGTTTGTCCAAAAATTAAAATACTGAAAAATAATATAAATTCATAAAATTATCCAATCAAAACAATAAAATAATATTTAAATACATCGTTTTATAAAAATTCGCCTTTAGTATTATTTTATAGTCAATCAACTTAGAGCCTGTCTAAAATCTTCTAATAAGCACAGAAATAAAAGCCAAAACAGTCATTTGTAAAGAAGTATGGAGTTTTCTTTCACAATTTTTCCAAAGCCGACGATATTTTTCAAGCCATCCAAAA
>CATLIG010000146.1 GCA_949948985.1 uncultured Clostridia bacterium
GCACGGGTATAACCACACTGTCGGCACAAGTGAGAGCATTTATAGTAATCATTCCTAAATTCGGAGAACAGTCTATAATAACATAGTCATAATAATCTTTTATCTGTTCGATGTACTGCCTTAAAATCGTTTCTCTGCCGATTGTATTAATAAGTTGCACTTCCATATCAGATAAATCAATATTTGCCGGAATAAAATCAATTCCTTCCTCGTGATGAAGAATACCTTTTCTCCCAATGTCAGACTCATTAATTGTATCCCTTAAAATATCGGCAAGAGTATAATTAAGACTGTCCGGCTCCGCTATTCCCAGTGATACAGATAAATTTCCCTGTGAATCGGCGTCAATACAAAGTACCTTACTGCCGAGTTTAGCAAGACCAATTCCAAGATTGACTGCGCTGCTGGTTTTTCCGACTCCGCCTTTCTGATTTCCGCATATTATGACTTTGCACATTTTATTTTCCTCACTTTCTCCCCGTATAGCCGATAGGACAGCTTTTTAACATTTTTCAGTAATTTTCAATTATTTTCTGCAAGCCGCAAAATCCATATGATACTCGTCAATATGTTTTCCGCCGGCTTTCCACTTGTCATTTGCGTCGTGTATCATTTCTGTGTAGCCTGCCTGACGCATTTCTTTTTCGCTTTCAAAAGTTTCATCAATATAAACTCTTAAAAACATTGATGTTGATGTGGGTTCTCCTGCTTTAATTTCCAATTCAACTTCTTTTTTAGTTTGCCATTGTACCATATAAGCGACCATACTTCCAAGTTTGCCGCAAAATACTCTGCCGTTTACCTGTTTCGCAAATTTTTTTGCTGTTTCTCCGTCACTTCCAAATTCTCTTTTATTTTTCATTCAAATCACCTCATTTTTTATTTTCCTTACATCTACATTGTACTATATGTATACCAATATAGCAATAATTTAAACAGGAAAATATTTAATAAATTTTTTTAAATATTTTCCTGTTTTTTATGCAATTTACTATATGGATATACATATTAAAATATGTTACAATAATAAATATACTTATGGAGGTAAAAATTTATGGCTTCTCATACATCATCGAAAGAGGCAAGGAACAGAGCTGTTTCCAAATATGTAAAAGAAAACTATGATACTGTACTTTTACGATTTACAAAAGAAAGCAATGACAAACAGCTTATCGCTGAACACGCTAAAAATAATAATGAAACTATCGCGGGTTTTATAAAAAGGGCTATTAAAGAAACAATAGAAAATGATAATAAAAAATCATAGCTGTTTTGCTGGTTGGCAGATATTCGGGCATAAAAAAAGCCGATTTGCAAGATAATAAATATTTTGTAAATCGGTATAATCGTCTTATAATAAATTATAATTGCAAGTTATTGAAATTTATCATTCTAAATAAATATTCTTTCCAAATTCATACGCTTTTTGGAGGTGTACCGTTTTATCTATCTGCGGTTTGCCGTTTGTATCTCCGCACCCTCCGGCAAGAACCATTCCTCTATCTTTAAATCCTATGTAATTAATCATAGTAAACTGATAATATGAAACAGCCTGCTCAAATGTCCAAAAAAAATTATCCGCTGAAGTCATAAGCAAGGCGCAATCTTTTATTGGATACTTTTCATATCTTCCTAACGGCGGGTTAGAATCTTCTTCAGCTATGCAATAAAACCTTTCTATAAAAGCCTTTATTCGAGAAGATATTGTCCAAAAATAAAGGGGAGAAGCAAACACAATACAGTCTGCCGTTTTTATCTTAGGAACAATATCATTAAACGAGTCTTTTTGAACACACGGTTTTCCATATCGGCAGGCATTACACCCCAAACACCCTTTGACTTCATTTTTTAAAAGTGAAATAACCTCTACAAAATGACTGCTTTCTTTTGCTCCTATTAAAAATTTATTGATAAGCTGAGCGGTATTTCCATTAGCTCTGCCGCCGCCTTGTATTACAAGAATTTTCTTCATTAATATTTCCTCCAAGTTTAAATTTATTATTAATATGTTGCTTTGAAAATATAATTAAGTTGTATACTATATTAAATTTTTGAGCAGGATAATCTCCAAAGGCTCATTTGGCAATAACAGTGAACCGCAGTCAACATACCCATTTTTACGATAAAAGAATTGTGCCTGTTCATTTGATAATGTTGATGTTAAAACTCTTTTATAATTATTTTTTAACATTTCTTTTTCCCAATAACTCAATAATTGTCTGCCGTACCCTTTACATCTGTATTCTTTCAAAAAATAAAGCATATTAATAAAGGGTATATTGTCCCAAAACAAATTAAATCTTAGCCAGCCAACAAAAACATCATCATTAAACATAACTAAAACTTTTTTTGCGTTTATACTATTTTTCAATTCACTTTCAGTAATACAATGCTCATATTTCTTTAATGTTTCTAAGTCATCTTCATCAGCATATTTAATCATAATATTACTTCCTCAAGTTACAATTTTTCTTTTAATTAAACTTACCATAATTAAAAATTGCATTATTCTTATTTTTTCAGAAAATCGCTGAATTCTTTCAATTCCTTTTTTTTATCCTCTGAAAGTCTGTTAAATTCTATATTATGAATTGCTCCCTCTAATGTATATAAATGTACCAGACACACATTCGGGTATTTCTGCTTTAGCTTAAAAAATGCGTCTTTTGCGCCTGCCTCAATAAGTTTCTCGGAAGATTCAATACCAACAGATATTAGCTTTTTCGCCATTTCTTTACCAATATTCATCATTGATGTTAATTCTGACATATTCATCTCCAACTTTCTATGACTTGCTTATTTTTATAAATTTCGATTTATCATTAAATTGATTATAGCATTTTTATGAAATAAACTCAATAAATAATCAAATTTATAAAAGTGAGAGCTGCTTTTTATACAGCCCTCACATAAATATTAATATCCCGTCTTAGGGAGTTTACCGCCTGCTGCGTAAATAGTAGTAAGCCAGGTGCTGTTTCCAATAATCCACTCATTTTGGTATTTACCGCCTATATCAGCCTTATTTGCGAACTGATAGCCGTTAGGAAGATTTTTCAGTACAGTCATATAAACCTGCGGCTGTTCAACCTGCGCGAATCCGGCTTTGACAGTACCGAATACAAGACTGAAACTTGTTACATACTCATCATTTGCAAGCCCTAATTCTGCGTTTGAGCAGCCTATAACATTGTTTTGAGTAGTTGATAAGTTATCGGCTATAACTCTTGTATTGCCTTTATTTGTTGTTATCATAACTTTGTATTTCAAAGCCTGATTATACGTTCCTGTTACGATTTTAGCAAGTCTTGCGGCGTTTGTCGGCACAACATCTCTCCAGTAAAAATCAGTAAGAGGAACTGTTGATGTGTTTTGTACCGCCTTGATGTCATAAGGAATTGTATTTCCAGACATAGCCTGTGTATTTCCTGTTTTCTTGATATAAACGCCCGTATTAGCGCTGTAATTTAAAAATTCCTGTTTGATTATTTGTGTTGCGAACTCAATCTCTATATCAAGCTGTTTGTCTGAAAGTCTGTAATTATCAGGCGCTTTTACTTCTTTTACGATATATCTTCCAAGAGGTATAGGATTTGATACCGCTTTTCCGTCATTTCCCGATACAAAACG
>CATLIG010000147.1 GCA_949948985.1 uncultured Clostridia bacterium
TTATAACTGATATTATTTTATCTGCCGTAACAATAAACAGTATCAAATTAGTATCAGCACAGCATTTAATACCTTAAAAAGCCTTAATCTATGCAGGTTTTGGCATTTTGGGGTATCATTCCCACTCAATAGTGGCTGGCGGTTTACTAGTAATATCATAAACAACCCTATTAACCCCTTGTACTTCATTAACCATTCTAACACTTATCTTCTCAAGTACATCATAAGGAATTCTCGCCCAATCGGCAGTCATTGCATCAAGACTAGTAACAGCTCTCAAAGCAACAGTATAACTGTAAGTTCTTTCATCTCCTTGTACACCAACAGAACGAAGTCCTGTAAGAACAGTAAAATACTGCCATATTTCTCTATCCAACCCTGCCTTAGCAATTTCATCTCTAAATACAAAATCAGTTTGCCTTAAAATGTCAAGCTTTTCCTTAGTAATATCGCCAATAACTCTTATAGCAAGTCCAGGACCAGGAAAAGGCTGTCTGTGAACAAGAAAATCAGGAATACCTAAAGCAGTACCAACTGCACGAACTTCATCTTTAAATAAATCTCTAAGAGGTTCAATAATTTCCTCAAAATCAACAACATCAGGAAGGCCACCTACATTGTGATGACTCTTAATTACAGCTGAGTTCTTAGTACCACTCTCAATAACATCAGGATAAATAGTCCCTTGGACAAGATATTCTACATGCCCTATCTTCTTAGCTTCCTCTTCAAAAACACGTATAAATTCCTCTCCAATAATTTTTCTTTTTGTTTCAGGGTCAGAAATTTCCTTAAGCTTGCTTAAAAATCTATTTTCAGCATTAACACGAATAAGATTCATATCATATTGCTTTCTGAATATTTCCTCAACTTCATCACCCTCATTAAGTCTTAATAATCCATGATCGACAAAAACACAAGTAAGCTGTTTACCCACCGCTTTATGTACCATAACCGCCGCAACTGATGAATCAACCCCACCAGATAAAGCACAAAGTACCTTTTTGTCACCAATTTTTTCTTTAATAGACCTAATCATTTCATTTGCAATATCTGCCATAATCCAATCGCCTTTGCATCCGCAAATATTGTACAAGAAATTATTAAGTATGAGATTTCCTTCTTTCGTATGTACAACTTCGGGGTGAAACTGCACACCATATAGATTTTTTTCTTCATTACATATAGATGCGGTAGGACAAGTTTTTGTAGCTCCAATAATTTTAAAATTTTTCGGTGCTTTTGTAATAAAATAAGTATGACTCATCCAGCAAATACTATCTCTCTTAACACCTTTAAATAAAGCGTTATTTGTATCAACAGTAAGCTCAGCTTTTCCATATTCCTTTTGTTCAGCTTTTCCAACCTGTCCACCCATCAGATAACCCATAAGCTGACAACCATAACATATACCTAAAACAGGAATACCAAGTTCAAAAACTTCCTTATCAATAACAGGAGCATCATTATCAGTGACAACACTTGGACCACCGGTAAAAATAATCCCCTTAGGATTTTTAGCTTTAATTTTTTCTATAGGCGTATCATAAGACAAAACTTCACAGTAAACCTTAGAATCTCGCACACGTCTTGCAATAAGCTGATTATACTGACCACCAAAATCTAATACAATAATAAGCTCATGTTTCATAAAAAACCTCCAAAATTAATTTATAAATGACTTTAAAAACCTTATGAAAACTTTAATAGCTTTTCAAAGATTTTGTTATATAATATCAATAAAAAAATAAATTATAAAAAATTCTTTTTAGTTTATAACTTATTGTCTGATTTGAGATACTATAAAATTGTTATTTAAAATTATAACAATTTATAAAATCTTCAATTCGAAACAATAAAATAATTCTTTAATATATCAGGTTTTGTTAAAGATTAACTATTCATTATTTTATTGTTTCGCTATAAATATGTAAATTCATCTTTATTTATATCATTACACGCTTAAAATAACTGCTTAAAATAACTATATAGCAATAAAATTATTTTTTTACAAATAATTTTGCCGGAGTCATATACATAAGCATACCTTTAAGTAATCTTTCATTAGGCTCAATAATTACTTTAATTTTTTCTTTATCATAATAAGTTATAAACATATAAGTGTTTCCAAAAATCTCGCCGCTTGAAAAATTCTTAACAGGAAGAGCTGAATAACCGGATAAATGCTCTGTGTCATCTATATGAGCCATTACAATAAAATCTGATACCTGTGCTGAAAAAATATTCTTTCTTTTTGATTTATTATAAATACAGTCAATATCCAATACTCCATTTGTAAATAAGTACTCGTATTCAATATTTAATTTTTTAAAACGATAATTTGCAATAATAGCGACAATTATAATAAGAGGAGAAGCATTTATAGGTCCTCCGAATAATTTCGGATAAGATAATATAACAGAAACAAAGCAAGCAATAATAACTATTATAATTTTTTTCATTCTGTCTTTTTTTGTTTCTTCTTTCTCAACAATCTGTTCAATATATAAATCGTCCATAATAAAAAAATCCTCCAAAACATTTATACCGGATTTTCTTCCGTATTGTCTGAATTATCACAATCAGATACATTTCTCACATTAAAGTTAAATTTAGACAAAATACCAGGTACCATATTTAATAACTTGTCCATATTTCCCGTATTTTTTACATTAACAAGCTGAACCGTACCGTTTTGAACAACTAAAATGGCAGACGGCGTAATTTTTGCTCCCAAACCTCCCAAATTCCTACCTTTATTATCTTTTTCGCCCTTATTTCCAGAAGCCCCAGCTCCAACGCCTACAGAAACATCAATTAAAGGAAGCATCGTAATATCTCCAACTGTAATTGGTTCACCTACAACTGTCTTGGTTGATATAAAATTTTCCATTTTGCTAAACAGTGAATCTAAATTTGAATTAAAAGTATCTCCCATAAAATTCAACCCTTTCTGTTTTTAATTAATCTCCAAATAGGAGGTTTAAAAATATATTTTAAAACCGGAATGATAACTTTAAATATTTTTGTTTTTCCTTTTGTTTTCAAATTACCTTGAAAAACCTCATTATCAAAATCACCCTTTAAATATATATCAAATGGTATAAATTCAGAAATAACAGCAATAAATCCAAGAAATTTACCCGTGCTTGCGGGATCATCAAAACCTATAAGCAAATCAACTTGAAAACTTTTCGGTTTAACAGCTAAAAACAGTTCTTTTATAAACCTTAAAGTATATTTTACAATTTTATCTTTTTCCGGATAATTTTTCAAATACATAAATTTAATATAAATATTTTTAACAGTAGAAAAAAAATTATTCATCTTTTTTTTACCATAACATTTTTTTTTGCTTTTAAAATATTGTTCTTTTTTTAAAATATCTTTTTTAATATATTCTTCGGTAAAATTTTCTTTATAAGAAATATTTTCTTTTTTTTTCGACTTTTCATTATTTTCTTTTTCAGACAAAATATTTCTATCAGATTCAAAATTGTTTTTTTCTTCATAATTCACTTTAGAAGTACTTGTTTTAAAAAATCCTTTTTTAAAAAACCTAAAAAATAAAATTTGAATATAACTTTTATTAACAT
>CATLIG010000148.1 GCA_949948985.1 uncultured Clostridia bacterium
TTTTCACTTCCACAAAATGGGCATTTTACTGTTATTATTTTTTTCGGCATAATAATTTACTTCCTTCCTTTTACTTTTTTACTATTATATCGTCTATTATATTAAAATACTTTAGGACATTACCGAACAAGTAGATAAATCCTGTTTGGCTTTCCAAACTCCTGACGTATTCTCATAATTAATCCTGCTTTTTCTAATTCGTTCAGATAACGCCCAACAGTCATAATACATTTTGAAATATCAGCCGCAAGTTCTGTAAGCGGAAAGTAAACAAACAATGTTCCGTTTTCATCTTTTATTCCGGAATTTAATACTGCGTCAAGTATCAGACAATACATAATTTTTGCGGTACTGTTGATTGAAAGCGGCAATAATTCTTTTGGAAAAAGCATACAATCAGGCATAGGCATATCAGATGTTATAAATTCACAATCTATTTAATTACATTCCTCCATTGATTTTTATTTTTTAAATAAATATTTATAATAATCAATATTGTTTTATTATCAATTTTGCCGTTCTATCCTTACTGTCTTGACAGGCAACCCTGCTCGGTGCTGTGTCATTCCCTTTCAGGCGCTCGCTCATATTTCAGAGGTCATGGCGGTTTGTTCAGTTCGGACGGTCATTCAATTTAAACAGCTCATTTAATGAACTATATTTATAATAAAACATTTTTGTACTCTTTCCCGTATATCCACAAAATAGGATTTTTTTCAAAAATAAAAAAATTTCCACGATTGTGGAAAATATATTAAAAAATCAGTATAATTTTTAAATAAAAAACCGACTGGAAACAAAATTTCCAATCGGCAAACATCTTATCAATAATTTATTTTTGTTTTATTCCCAATATTTACGCACTTCTTCTTCGGCTTCCTGTTCAGATAAATCAAATTTTGAGGAAATTCTTTTTATTGTGTCTATCAGAGAAACTTCCAGTTCCTTACACATTTTAATTGCACCGACAATCACGCCTTTTTCAACGCCTCTTTCATAAACGCCATCACTGATATTACACATACCAAGCACCTCTCTTTCTATACTTTTAGTCATTTTTATATTATACTCATTTTCTAAAATTTCTTTCTTTTCGTCAGATTTCATTTTGTCTGAAAGCAGTACGTCTAACAGCTTAATCAAACCACTGTAATTTTCATCATTATGATTTTTACCAAGACAAACCATAATAACCTCTATAAGATCATAGTCTTTTTTATCGAATACAGCTTTACCTATAAGATTTTTTTGATTAAAAGAAAATCTTGTAATTGTATTCTGCTTATTTTTAGGTGTACTTGTACATATCCATATCGAAAATACCTTTTTAATATCTTCATATCCGCTGTTGTCAAAGTTTTTATTACGCTGTGCTGAAATAAGCCTTGAACAATAATATACCGCTCTTTTAAGCAGAGGATAGTCAGGCGAAAATTCATTCTGTGCCTCAATATTTATTATAAACTCTACAGTTTCCTCCAGCACAGGTACAAAAGCATAAAAAAGAATATCATATCTGACAGTTTTTTCTGTTACAGATGTGTTTTCTGTATTCATTCCCTTAATTTCTTCATCCTGATGAACGGCAACTTCTGAAATTTTAGGTTCTCCCTCAATGTATTTGTCAGCAATTTTCTCTGCGTCAAAATTTTTAAATTCATCAGTACAATTTTTAAGAATATGAGCAAGAAAAATTTTAAATGATAATAATTTTTTACAAGAAGCGTCAAGTCTTGCTTTTTCTTCTGTTATATCAATATTTTTTGAAATTTTATTTGGTATATCCATCATATTTATCTTTTTCATTTTTATGTATAATCCCCAAAATTAATCCTAAAATAAAACTCTGTTTTTATCAAACCGAATAAAAATTCTTCTATCAGTTTCATCTTTAAAAACAGCATTTCATATCTAATACAAAACTTCTTACAAAATATATTACTTTGAATTTTTAAATCAAGTATCAATATTTTAACATAAATATCGTTTCCCATATCTTGAATTTATTACATTTTATTTAAAAAACAATTATATAAAATATTCTGTAAGATATTTTGCTGTTTCATCAGGTACCTTAAAGGTCATTTTTAGCCTAGTCATTTTTAATGTTACATAAGGAATTTCCTTGTAACATACCATTTCAAAAACATAATGCAATTCCCCATCTGTTGCACTTTCTCCAAATTTGATTGTTTCCTCCTGTGAAAAATAGAAAGTTCCAACTGATTCAGCAGTTTGAGGAAGTGTTTTCAATTCCCAATGTTCCATATCTAATGCAGTTATAAAACTTTCTATATCTTTGCTTTCTGTTAATGTCTTCTCAACATCAGAAGTATTGGCAGGGATAACTGCAATTTCTTGTGTTTTAGATAATTCTTCGGAGTATTCAGATACATTTGTACTTTCATTATTGACCTGGCAGCCACAAAAAAATGCTGTTGCCATTAAAATTACTATCAATAGTTTTTTCATAATAACGTCCCTTTCTTTTTGCATTACAATTTTCGAGAGTGTTAAGTAAATAATGAAGAAAAGGAAAAAGTGGAATTGCAATGAAATTTGGCAAAAAGTGCCATGGTTAAATCAACCATTTGTAAAGAACGGGATACAACACACGTTTTTCTTCTAAACCTTGCAAACCAGTATCTTTGGCGAAAATTGTTTCTTTCAATAGGATGAGTGTACTTTTTACTTTGTAATAACATTTTTCCTGGAATAATTTCGTTATAAGATTTACAATTATCTGTAATATAAATTTTTACGTTCCACTTTTTTAATCTTTGGAGTAATCTTTTTAAAGTATTAGTATCACGATTGCCACATTCCCGGTCGATAAGCTGTCCTGTATCAGCACAATATGCTTTCCATATCCAAAGTTTGTTTTTTTAAATTTAAAAAGTGCCACATTTCCTCTATTTGTATTATTACATCTTCTGAATCAGGCTGTGGTTTTTCATAATTCTGTAATGCAAATTTTCTTACCCAACTTAACACACTTGTCGCAGAAGTTTGAAGTAATCTTGCGATTGTTCTTAATGACAATCCACTTATATATAATAAACAAACAGTTAATTTTGTTTGTTCATCAAAACCTTTTTGTAAAGTCGGTACAAATTGACAGCCGCAATTTTTACACTTATATCTTTGATGCCCTTTTACAAATCCATTTTTGCTATGTTCTTTTCCTCCACATTTCTTACATTCCATACTAATAACATCTCCTTTGTTATTAGTATTTACTTTTTCATTAATTTAATTACACTCTCCAATTTTCTTGTATAAATATACTTTATTTTATTATAACAGTTTTCTTATCATTTCACAAACATTTTTTAACTTAGCCGCTTACATCTGGACTGTGCTTTCCTCTCTTTTTTATTTTACATCTAATTCGCCGTAACCTGCTTCATTCCCTGAGATTTTGCTCATGTGAGATAAAGAAGTAAAAGAAGTGTAAAAAATTTTGCCGTTCCCTGTCCGGCTGACTGCCGGACGGGTCGGGCTTTAGTCGGGCAATTCTACCTTGCCGACAAAAGAG
>CATLIG010000149.1 GCA_949948985.1 uncultured Clostridia bacterium
TTCATATCATAGAAACTTATTAAATCTATTGCACTTTCAAAAAAGACTGCTCTTTTAGGAATTTCATCGCCGGAATAAAAAGAAAAGCCGTTGCCGTTTTGTTCCGTTGTCTGTTTATAGCGTTTTTCGGAAGTGCCGCTTATTTCAGCGCCGCTTATATTTCCGTCTTTGTCAAAAATTTTGAATACGGCATTACCTTTTATATCCTGTCCGATTTTATCTTTCATCAGAAAATCATTTATTGTTTCGTCTGAAATTCCACGTATCTCGTGCAAATACTCCGTCACTCTATTTTTGTTGTTGGTTAGTTCATTCGGAAAAGGTTTATGTTTATTTTGAACGCTCTTATTTGCCTTTGTTTCGCTTTCAGACAGTTTTTTAACATCAGACTGCATATTTATTGCTTTGTTGTTTAAATCAACGCTGTGACCGTTAAAAGCAAGTAATTCAGTAACCGCACTTTCAAAATCCATATTGTAATATTCCATACAAAAATCAAGAGCGTTGCCACCTATATTTTGGCTGTTCCAAAAGAATTTATTTTCTTTTATTCTCATACTGTCGTGTTCTGGTATTGTATATTCGCTGCCAACACGCTTTAATTGCTGTCCTCTGCTTTGCAAATAATCGACAATGTTTGTTTTTCTTGCCGTTTCAAGCTGTTCAGGAGTAAAGCTGTTTATATTTTGAACACTTTTTATAATATCCTCGCATTTGTCTTTGTCATTACCGCTGAAAGTTAATGTTATTGTGTTATCATCATTGTATTTTCCGCTGTACTTGATATTTGCCTTTTCAAATTCTTCTGCCGCTTTTAAAGCAATGTCATTATCAAGTTTTCGATAAATCTTTTTTGAAATATACTTAAATGTTGTATTACCTATGATATTGGACTTATTTTTGACTTGATTTTTATTTTTAATATTGCTGTTATTTTGATTTAAAGCGTTTTTCACTTGATTAAATAATGTATCAATATTGTTGTTTTTTAAATCATTTGGAAGTTCATCATATAACTTTTTAGCTTGTGCAAGTAAATCATTAATTGTATTTATTTTAGATAAATCTGAATTTCGGGCAAAAGAAAAAGCAGGGGATTTAATATCCTCTGCCTTTTCCCCCACTTGTTCTAAATGTAAATCAGCTCGCTGTAAATTATCTCCCTCGCTCTGTTCTTGATGCTGTTCACTCTGCCTACCCATTCCATCTGATTGGTTCGTTTGAGTTCCTCCGTCACTTCTTCGGTTTTCATCATTTCTTCTATTAACTTGTCCTCCATTTCGTAAGCCGCTTTGTCTGTCTGTATCAAGTGTTCCCAAAGTCCCTTTATCATCAGTGCTTCGTACATTCCCGGATTCTCGTTTTTCAGATATTCCAGTCTGCGCTGTCCCCACATTCCCATCTCGTATTCTTCCTCCTCGTCCGGCTCCAGCATCGGAAGATACAGAAACGTCACTTCGTCCAGTGCGTATGTCAGACCGTTCTCCTCCATAAACTTCGGAAATTCCTCGCCCTCCGGTGACTTTATCATCAGATTGTAATCTATCTGAGTTTTGCCTGTCTTTATGTCCTCCATTGTCTGCTGTAATCTCTCGTCCATTGCTTCCTGTGAGTATATGTCTTTCATAATTACCGCTCCTTTCGAGTTCTTTTTCAATCGTTTTGACTTCTCTTTCAATTTCTCTTAAAACTGTTCCGCTTATTTCGCTGACAGCCTTACCAAGCTGACTAATTAATTCAATCGAGTTAAAATCGGTTACATTTTCAAAATATTTATCTCTTAAATCCGGTTCAAAACCGCATCTTTGGGCAACAACATACCGAATACTGTATTTTGCTATGCTATTAAATATATCCTCAATTTCTAAATTATCGAATTTTTCTAAATTCGTGCCGTTTTTATGATTGATAATATTTTCAACATATTCGCCGGCGCTGTTTTTTAAAATACCATCTATCCTTATTTTGATAATGTCCGCAAAATTCTGCTCGTGATAAAGAGTTTTCCCGAAATTTTTATCTGAAATTTCATTAATATTTATGTTGTTTTTTTCGGCTAAGTTTTTGTTTACAGCGGCAAGCTGACTGCTTATCAGTTCCCATACTTTTACCTCTCTTGTATTTTCAAGCTCCCTCGTTGAAGATATATCAAATACATATCGGATTTTTTTGCGTCCGTTTTCCTCATATAAAAGAGGTATTCCTTTTTCACCATTCTGAACATATCTGCCAAATTTCTTATTCCACAAGTTATAATCGGCACACAATTCAGCGTTTCGATTTTGGGAAGATATAAGTATCTGGTCTGTAAAGCTGTATTTATAAAACTTTGACGCCGTATTAAGATAGTTATGCCAGTTGTCAATGCTGTTTGCCGCTTTTTTCGTTTCGATATTCAGTAAATTGCTTATTCGCTGAATTTTCTGTTCTTTTGTTTCCTTATACTCCATAAGCCGAAACCTCCTTGTTTAGTCTGTATTATCGGCTTTTGGATACAATAAGCCTTTCGGCTTGTATTGTTTCAGCAAGCCGATAAGCCTGTATTAAATTTTATTTTTTATTCGCCCATTCTTCAAGTAGTTTAAAAATTACATCTTCCATTTGTTTTTGAGTATATTCCTTTGGAAAATACTTTTGAAGATTTTTACCCGTAAGATTTATTTTTATGGGCGTTTCTGTTTCTTCTGTCATAATAGCGTCTATTACATTTTTATCAAGTTTTTCTTCTTTGCTGAAATTTTTAAGCCTTGCCGCTTGTTTCATTGACGGTATTGTTTCATATTTATTTATTGCACTATATAAAATTTCCTGCTCTTTTTCTTTTAAATAGGACAACTCAACAGCCGTATTAAATGGGATTTTCTTTATATCAACCATTTCAAGCAAATCCTTGTTAAGATTCGTAAGACGTATAAACCTTTGTATCTGATTACGGCTTTCACCTGTTTCTTCCGCAAGCTGTTCATCTGCTCTTAAATGTGTCCCAACTTGGGACGAATTTTTTTTAGGTCTGCCTGCTTGTCTTTTCATAGCTTCAAGTTTCATCTTATAAGCAAAGGCTCTTTCTGACGGTAAAATTTCTTCTCTTTGAATATTACTGTCAACCATTAACAAAGTGGCTTCATCATCATTAAGCTGCTTAATTATTGCGGGGATTTTTGTTATTCCCGCTTTTGCACAAGCGTATTTTCTTCTATGACCGGAAACAATCTCATATTTATCGTTTTTGGCTCTTACAATTATAGGTGTAAGCACTCCATATTCCTTTATGCTCTCAACCATATCTGCCATTTTTTCATCATCAATAATTTTAAATGGGTGGTTTTCAAAATTAATCAACGCTGAAATAAGCACTTCTGTTATTCCATTAGGATTATCGTTTCCGAAAAGGCTGTCAAGGGGTTTGAGTTTTATGTTGTCTGCTATTCCCATTTTTTACACCTCCCCGATAATTTCAGAAACAAAGGCTTCATAAGATTTTGCGACTT
>CATLIG010000150.1 GCA_949948985.1 uncultured Clostridia bacterium
TTGACTATTTATTAGACAAAGACCTTGGGGCTTCCCGCCCCAATTCCCCGGCAAGCGTATGGACGCTTGACCCCAGTAGGTGTTGTTTTTTTCTTTTTTTCTGTCTACTTTATTGACTATAGTCCAGAACATTCTCCGCAAATAGCCTTTGAAGCAAAGGGATTTTTCTCTGTGTTTCTTGAATAACATTTCAGACTATACTTTTTCATATATTCCGCTCTTCTCTTCATTTCGAGCTGAACACACTCCCAAATTTCAGGACTTATAATAGCCTCGTGGCTTTCCTCAATGTAATACATCTGCATTTCACCTTTATTTTTAGTCCTTTTTTTCGTCAAAAAATCAGCCGTATAACTTTTTTGCAGAAGAGCGTCACCCTTATATTTTTCGTTTTCAAGCATACTTTTAAGTGTACTTACCTGCCATTTAGCCTCACCGTTCCAGTTTTTAACGCCCTCTCTTTCAAAAATTCTTTTGATGTAATCTACGGTTTTACCGTTAAGATATTCGGTATAAAGCCTTTTTACAACCTTAGCCTGTGCTTTGTTAATTTTGAGCTTTCCGTTCTCATCAATATCATAGCCCATAAAACGTTTTGTGGAAATACCATATTCACCGTTTTCATACCTCCTGCGGATACCCCATTTTGTATTTTCAGAAATTGAACGGCTTTCATCTTGAGCCAGTGATGAGAGAATAGTGAGCAGAACCTCACCTTTGGAGTCAAGAGTATCTATATTTTCTTTCTCAAAGGTTATTCCAATTCCGAGAGCTTTTAATTCCCTAACATAGTTAAGGCAGTCAAGAGTGTTTCTTGCAAACCTTGAAATTGATTTTGTAATTATTCTGTCTATCTTTTTGTTTCGGCAGTCCTCAATCATTTTATTGAATTCGTCACGCTTTTTTGTGTTGGTTGCCGTTATCCCCTCGTCAGCGTATATTCCCGCAAACTCGTACATCGGATTGTTTTCAATATACTCTCTGTAATATCTGAGCTGATTTTCATAGCTTAATAATTGCTCGTCTCTGTCTGTGCTTACTCTGCAATACGCCGCCATTCTCAGCTTTTTTATTTTCGGACTGCCCTCCGCTGCTGATATCAAACTCTGATTTGCGGGTATAACTGTAATGCTTCTCGCCATTTATTATCGTCTCCTTTACAACCGTTGGTTCTGTTATTGTAAGCTGGCACGAAAATTTACAAAAATACGCAAAATAAATGACAAAAACAATAAAAATAAAAAATCCGCACTTATTGGACAAACTTAAATCAAGAAATTGTCAAAATAAGTGCGGATTTTTTATTTTTATGTAACGCTGTAAAATAAGCGTTATAAATTATCTATATTAAATTAATCTATGTTTATATGAATACATCTTTATCATAACTGTCCAAAACATCAATTCTATAATTATATATAAATACAACTTTATTATTATATTATTACATATTATGTAATTGCAATAGTAAAAAAAATTAATAATTTCTGATTATTAACTCTTTATAAGTTTTATTCTTGTTTTTGTGTTTTGAAACTAAATTATTTTGTCTTTCAACCTCATCTATATTAAATTCCGAGTATAATTTTCTTATAAATTCATTATCATTATAAGAAAGAACAAATTTTCCTTTTATATTTGACAATATATCTTTTAATTTTTTATGTTCCTGCTCGTCAAATATTATATTCCCTGTATCATAGTATTTTTCTGTTTTATAATAAGGCGGGTCACAATAAAATAATGTATCAAATCTGTCATATTGTTTTATAATAATATCAAAACTTTTATTTTCTATTATAACTTTAGACAATCTTTGTTTTACTTTATCCAAATACTCAAAATCGTAAAAATTCAATTTTTTTGACCCAAAATACTTTGTATTTGCACCATAACTTGCCTTTATAATATATAAATACATAGAAGCTCTCTGTATATCTGTCATTCCATCAGCTTTATACAATTCTCTGAAATTTTTAAAAGTAGATCTTGAATTCAATACAAATTGCATTTCTTCTCTTAAAGCATTCGGGTGATATTTAACGCATTTAAACAAATTTACAAGATTATCGTTTATATCATTATAAATTTCCGTTTTTGCATAATTTTCTTTATTAAAAAGAACCCATGCGGCGCCTCCGAAAACCTCTACATATTTATCCGGCTTTTCTCCGGGAAATCTTTCACATATTGCATTTCTAAGCGACTTTTTACCGCCAATCCATGGTATAAAACTATTCATATAATTTATCTCCTGTTTAATCTATATTTTATGAATAATTTTTTCTTTTTTTCTTTTTTTTCTTTTTTCAAGCCTTTTAATGTCTTGCCAAGGACAAAATCTTTTAGCGCTCTAACTATATTATCATTATTTCAGTTTTTTTAACTAAAAAACTCTAAATAAACATCTTTCAGACTATATTCGTCACCCTCATTCCAAAACTTGAATCTAATCCAATCTTCAAGCCATATAGCGGCAGGCATAAGCAAAAACCACAATAATCCAAATTCAAGACAAACCTGCCCATTCAAATTAAAAACCATATCCGAATAATCCCATATATCCAATCCCATTTTTATATTAAATATATACCCCGCTATGTACTCAACTGTCAGTACAATAACCGTACCAATTACAGACTGCCTCCAAACCGACATATTATAAAACTTAGGTATCTGATTAATACTTCCTATAAGCAGTCCGCAAAGACCGCCTACAGCAAGCATTGAGATATTGGCATATCCGCCCTTTGGTATTCTCCAAATACCCTCAATAACAAAATACACCATACCCATTAAAAACCAAATCGCCAGTACCTTTAAAACCTTATTCAACCACATCACCGCCAATTATTAAATTATAACTTTCTAAAAACTCACCTGTAAGCACTTGACCATACACAACAGTACGAACATCGTTTATATTTTCCAAACTCTTAACATAGCTCATCAAATGATTGCAATATGTAGTCTGCTGTAAAATAAAAGCCATAGCGTTATTAGCAATAAGAATAAAATCAGCAATATAAAATAATGAACACATTTCACCGTCAGCGTGATAAGGCACTCCGTTTTCGGGTTTTATATTGCCTAAATTAATCTGCCCTAAAAGACCATTTAAATTAATTTGGTCTTCTGTTTTCAAGCTGAAACGCTTTGTATTTCCGTCTGATAAAGTAACGTCAATACCCTTGTAAATCGTCTGTTCACAAATATCGGAAATTTCTTTAAGTTTATCGGCTTTTACTTCATCAAGAGCAGGCTCTATCAGCTTTCTTGCCTCTTCATTATTTGAAACAGGCAGTCCGTCAAACATTAAAATATCAGAAACATCAAGTTCCGATATTGTATATTCAATATCTTTCTGCTCTAATTCCGTCACAAGAGCGTTAAGTTCATTATCATTACGACAATACTGAATAACCTCTGACGTAGTTTCCGAACTGCCGCTATTAACTGTATACGTATATTTA
>CATLIG010000151.1 GCA_949948985.1 uncultured Clostridia bacterium
TGAAATTTATGATTAACGGTGCGCTGACAATCGGGACTTTGGACGGCGCAAACGTTGAAATGGCTGAATGTGTCGGTAATGAAAATATTTTCATATTCGGTTTAAAAGCGAATGAAGTTGACGCGATTTGGCGTGACGGTTATAGTTCAAGCAAATATTATAACGAATCTCCTAAACTGAGAAGAATTGTTGAGTCTCTTATAATCGGTTTTAACGGTCAATCGTTTGCAGATATCGCAAATTATCTTTTGACTGAATTACCAGTGGCAGATCCTTACATGTGTATGGCTGATTTTGGCGCTTACAGTAGTACGCAACAATCTATTTCAAAACTTTATACCAAAAATAAAAATTTATGGAACCAAATGTCTCTTAACAATATTGCAGCCGCAGGCAAATTTTCTGCCGACAGATCTATAGCCGATTACGCAAATAACGTTTGGAATCTTAAATCAATAAAATAGAAAATGGGCATTTAGCCCATTTTCTATATACTATGTCTGACATAATAACTATCTGGATAAATTTAATAATTTATTCTTGCCAAAAATTGAAAAGAATTGTTGAGTCTTTATAATTGGTTTTAATGAGCAATTTTCTGTCAATCATAACTTAAATTCTTTTATTTATAAAAATTTTGTGTAACTGATTTTTATTGTTAGTTTTGCAAAAGTGTTCGTAAAAGCTGTGTTTTACGAACACTTAAATATGTTTATTTATTAACCAACCACTGCTATGAGTACAGATTATTACGTACAAAGAAATAACAAAAATATGGACACGATCGAGAGATTACTAGAAAATGATCTCCCGACTTTCTGTTATGATTATTTTCTTGCAATTGATAGTCAAACAAGTACTTTAACAAGACTTAACTATGCACATGATTTAAAAATTTTTTTCTACTTTTTATCAGAAAAAAGATTTCACGGAAAATCCATAAAAGATTTTACCTTGGAAGATTTGAATCGAATTACAAGTACAGATATTGAATATTTTTTAGGCTTTCTCTCCCACTATACCTATTGCGGTAAACAGCATAATTGTAATGACAGGGCTAAAGCCAGAAAATTATCGTCTGTTAGGGCAATGTTCAAATATTTTTTTAATAAAGGTTTTATAAGCGTTGATAATACAGCTAAAGTCGCTACACCTAAAATCCACGAAAAGCCAATTATCAGACTTGATGATAACGAAATATTTAATATTATCGATACCGCAGAAAGTGGAAATGGACTTACGCGCCACCAACTTGCCTACCATGAAAAAAATAAAGTCAGAGACAGCGCCATACTCATGCTCTTCCTTGGTACCGGCATACGTATCAGCGAGCTTGTGGGGCTTAATAATGACGATTTAAATTTCAACGATAATTCTTTTATTGTTACTCGCAAAGGCGGCAATAAAACTATTTTATACTTTGATGATTACGTTGCGTCTGCATTGCAACGATATATTGAATATAAAGATCAGACCATTGATATAACAGGCGATACAAACGCGCTCTTTATATCTAACAATCAAAATCGCATTACAGTGCGTGCAGTTGAAAATCTTGTCAATAAATATGCTAAAATCGTCTCTCCCCTTAAAAAAATATCTCCGCATAAGTTAAGATCAACTTACGGTACCGCGTTATACAAAGCAACCGGTGATATTTATATTGTTGCCGACGTTTTAGGACATAAAGACGTCAACACTACGAGAAAGCATTACGCTGCAATAAGCGATGACAATCGCCGCGCCGTGGCGGGTAAAGTAAAACTTAAACGTGACGATGAATAATAACAAAAAGACAGGTAAAATAAAACCTGTCTTTCAATCTTCATCAATTATAATTTTATCAATTTTAATTACGGCATCGTCGCGTATATCGAGACATTTTCCACAGTTATCGCAGATTTTTTCAGGATCCATGTCGCAAATTTCACATTCAAGACAACCTATGCACTCTCTATCGTACAGTTCGCACATTTTTTTATTATTCGTATTCATCTCATTTCTATTATAATATAAAAATCCTATAAAAACAAGCAAAAACATAGAAACAAGCGTTTGATTTTTGTAAAGTTTTGTGATATAATAATTTCAAGAGGTGAAAAGATGAAAAGTCTTAATAAGGCTGACGAAGTTTATAAATATATTGAAAAATTTATTTTAGAGAATAACTACTCTCCTTCTGTCCGTGAAATATGCAAAGAATGCGGATTAAAGTCCACCGCTACTGCTTTTGATTACATAAACGAACTTTGTAACCGTGGTCTCATAAAAAAAGCAGGAGTAAAAAATCGTGCGGTAGTTTTAACGCAGCAAGCAGCTGCTACCACTGTTCCGCTCATAGGAACTGTTGCGGCAGGTCAACCTATATTTGCTTCTGAAAATTACGACGGTTATTTTTCAATACCTGGTAATTACTTTTCAGGCGAAGATTTGTTTATGCTTAATGTAAGCGGCGATTCAATGATTAAAATAGGTATGTATAACGGCGACAAAATAATTGTTAAAAAACAGGAATCGGCTGATGACGGCGATATAGTTGTTGCACTTGTAGACGATAGCGCCACTGTAAAACGACTATTCAGACGTAACGGAAAAATTATCCTGCACCCTGAAAATGATGAAATGGATGATTTCATATTTGACGAAGTACAAATACTTGGAAAAGTTGTTGGTCTTTTAAGAGCATTATAATAAAATACAAAGCGGGTATTGCATACTTCCCATTGAGTATAAAAATAGTTGCATTTTCAAATAATAACAGAAAGCTCTCGAACAAATTGTTCGAGAGCTTTTAACTATACGTTAATGAAACGATAAATTCAAATTTATCTTATATTTATTTATTCAACCGTATAATTTCCGTTCGTGCTGAAGGACTTTTCGACTATACAGAAATTAATACAAGCCAAAAGGCGTAGCGATAAGCCACGCCTAATGCATTCTTCTTGCTCGCATTTTACCGCTATTCCCTATGGAAGCTACGGAATTAAGCCATTTCAAATTGATTTCAGGTACTCTACTTCCTGCTTGTTAAGTTTTCTGTAGGCGCCCCTATCGAGTCCACGTAAAGTTATTTCACCTATTTTAATGCGTTTTAGAAGTGAAACATCTTTACCTATAGCGGCAAACATTTTTCTGATTTCTCTATTTCTGCCTTCTGTAATGGTAACGTGAATTTTTGTATATTCTTTATTTGTTTCGACAATGTGCGCTTTACACTTTTTTGTCATAACACCGTCTATTTCGATTCCGCTTCTGATCGGATTAAGCGCATTTTCAGTAATCGTTCCTTCTATTTTTACTAAATAAATCTTAGGAACTTCATTTGACGGATGCGTAAGATGCTGGGCAAGATTACCGTCTGTAGTAAGAATAATGAGTCCTTCACTGTCATAGTCAAGTCTTCCGACCGGATATATCCTGCCAACGTTATCAGGCATTAAATCCAATACCGTTTTTCTGC
>CATLIG010000152.1 GCA_949948985.1 uncultured Clostridia bacterium
GATTGGTTAGAAAAACTATTCGTTTTTCTAAGTCACATCTTATGCATAGAATTGTTATTGGTCTGGTAATAAATTTTCATTTTTTTGGCAGAACGCTTCCTTTTCATTTACTTTAGGACATAACCCCACGCTGCACGTTGTGCCTGAACATCTATTTCGGCATTATTATCAAACTCAGGGTCAAGGACGTCCTCACCCGCTAAACTGCTGAAATACTCGTTAACAGCGCCTATGAAAAGCATTTGATTCATATACTTGTTTTTAAATGACCCCTGATATCTGTTTTTAAACTCATCACGAATGTCGTCCATAATAAGATTCATAGCCTCTACAGTCTCAATGTATTGCATATCACCTGTAGCTGTATCCGTATTAAGAGTTACAAGGCTGTTAATTCCAGCCGCAATTCTTACACTGTTAACATCATTTGCAAGTACAAGCTGACCGCTTTCTATAGCTTTATCAATATCATCTGTTTCCGTAATCTCCGATAAATCCTTACAAAGAAAATTTGTACACCCTCTTGTAATATTACAGCTTGCCAGAATTCCTAAAAGACTTGATAAATAATCTTTAGCAAAAACAATGTTTCCGTTTTTATCTACACCATTCTGATTAAAATATACATATTGCCTGCAATCCATACTCTCCTGTGTACCTACAGCTTTATATGTATAACCTCGTTTTTCCATACTTTTTATCCAGCTCGCCAAATCAGCCTGAGACTCCTTAATTCCCGCAAAAGCAATCCAGCCTGTTCTTCTGACCGTCATTATCGCCTTTACAAAATCCGCGAATCTTGTACTGTTAGCACTTATTACCACTACCTCATAAGGCATATACGCCAAACAATTTTTGATGTAAGCGATATTTTCTTCTGTATAAAGATTTTCATCAATATCTGCGACAGTTTTATAAATCTTTGTTGTAACAGTCAAACTCTCTTCTTCATCTTTCATCTCTGATAATAACAATATTGCCGTACCACGCTCACTTCTCTTTATTAATGAAGCCGCAAGCTGCTTAAAGGTAATTGTAATAGTTGGTTTTTCCGCCATTTTTATTCCTCCTTGTATTCTGAGCATAAAAAAAGTACCTTTTTAATTCAAAGGTACTTGATTTTTAATTTTTAATATGTTATTATTTAACCACAAGAGGGAATAACCCTTATGGTTGTTCCCCCGTATACAAACAGTTTTATATTTATAACCGTCCTATTTGGGAGATAGGGCGGTTACTTTATTATGTACGCAATTAACGCTAATATAATCGTAATTAGTATTAAAACTAATAAAAATTTATAAAAGCCATTCATAATAAAGTCCCCTCCTTTCACATATTCTGAGATTACCTAAATCATAGGCATCACCCCGCAATACATAAAAGTGGGAGGAACAACCGCCCGTTATCCCCTCTTGCTTAAAAATATTATACTTTATCAGTTTTAATTTGTAAAGCTATTTTCCTGATTTTTCGTCAACGTACAAATCTTCCATAACTTCATTTCCGATTCCGTCTTTGTTTTCGTTCCTAAACTCTGTCGCAATTTCAAAGTTAAAGCTACAATTTAAAATTCCGTCCGCAACCTTTTCAAACTCTAAATCATCAACATAAACACAGCAATTTTCTTTTATTTCAAATGGGTCAAAGAATGAAATCGCTATCTTGTCTTTAATATACATAATTTCGCCTTTACTGTGTTTTCGTTTTGATGAATAAAAATAAATATTAAAATACACCTTTACTTGCCTTAACGCTGATGAGAACAATCCCATTTTTACAGTATCCATAAATATTTTAAACGACGGTCTTATAACAGGCTCTTCCATATCACTGTCCGCTACCGGCAAATCAGTTACTTTTGAAATATGGTCGCAAACTGATTTAAAAATATCCTTTAATGTTACCACAGTTATCACCTATTCTCTAAATCTTTTATGATTTTATCAGCAAATTTATCACAATCTTTATCATATTTACTTTCAAACTCATCCGCTGCCATTTTGAATATATGATAACCATTTACAAAACTTCTGCCATTTTTAACCAGTTTTTTATTATGGTCCAACATTTTATGACCATATTCAATAAGATGTACATGATTTGCCGGAGCACCACCGTAAACCCTTACGCTGTCAGCTCCCGTTTCCCGATGTTTATAAACCTTTCCACGTTTAATTCCTTTAAAAAGATTCCCCGTTTCCTCACCAACATTAAACTTAGCAAGCTCTAAAGTTTTTCTTTTAAGCTTATTACCTTCTGACTGCATAAATTTTTTTACTTCTTTCGGATACACCTGACTAATCATCTTCATTGTATCAGTAAGCTCATAAAGTCCCTCTATTTCAAATAGCTCCATAATAATCGCCTCCTACATTGAATTTAATAAATCCGCAACCTGCCCACAAATCTTGCCGCCAACCTCGTCAGCAAAATTGTCTGGTCCTATAATATTTCCGTCAATATTCACATTTATATTTATATCACCGAACTTCTTTGTTTCCTGTTTGCTATCGGTACTGTTTAAAAAATTATCAAAATAAACATCTCTGCCTTGCATTTCTGTCCCTCTTCCAAAGTATGGGGTATATTCAAAGCTGACTGGCGACATATTAATCATAGATATATTCGGTATTTTATTTCTTGCGTTTTCTTTTACCATCTGAGCCGATTTATCGGAAGGTATAATCTGTGCTCCTGTAGGCAGATTGATGATCTCTCCACCGTTTTCATTAATTTGTGTTAACCCGCCCCCAAAATACGGCGTACCTGTAGCATTGCCTTTCTCCGGACCGGAAGATTTGTTTATTATGCCGCCCGCTCCTATTTTTAAGTTAATCCCAAAACCGGTAAATAATGAATTCATCGTTCCATATAATGTATTCAAGAAATCCGATGTATTAACATTTCCGGCTTTAACATTTGCATCCGCTTTGATATCCGCTGTTACCGGTCTATTTATTGTATTATGAAACTTTTCACTAAAATCAAATATATCTATGTTTTCCGGCTTAACTTTTGTATTTACCTTAGTTATTACTTCCATTGATTTATTTTTCTTGCGCACTTTCTCATTATATTTAGACAAATCTACAGGTATTGCACTTGACGCTTCAGAAAGCCTTACTGTTGTCTGTGTGTCACTAAGAAAACTAAGTGATTTTGAAAAAATATCCGTGACGGTTTTATAATCCATAGGTCCAACAAAACTTTTTTATTTTTCACTCAGATCATTTGACACACTGGCAAAAAACTTATTCGCTTTTTCATTCTTGTCCTGTTTAATCTTTCCGCTTTCATATTGGTGCTATACTAAAAAAGTGGACAGAAAAACAATTCATATAATATAATAAAATAAACAGAAGAAAGGAGTTATTATATATGCCCCAGATAAAATATGACGAAGATTTCAAAAAAAGCATAG
>CATLIG010000153.1 GCA_949948985.1 uncultured Clostridia bacterium
TTTTTCACTTCCACAAAATGGGCATTTTACTGTTATTATTTTTTTCGGCATAATAATTTACTTCCTTCCTTTTACTTTTTTACTATTATATCGTCTATTATATTAAAATACTTTAGGACATTACCTACCGTTTTCTCTAAAACAGATATACTTTCTGTATTTACTCCTGTTATCTTTTCGTCATTAGTTTCATCCTGATGGACAGAAACTTCTGATACTATTGGTTCACCCTCTATGTACTTTTCCGCTATTTCATTTACATCAAAATTATTAAATTCCTCAATACAATATTTTAGTATATGCGCCAGAATAATTTTAAATGATAACAGTTTTTTACAGGAAGTATCCAGTTTTGTTTTTTCTTCTGTTATATCAATCTCTTTTGAAATTTTATTTGCTATCTCCATTAGCTTTATCCTTTTTAAGTATAATTTTCACTTTTATTTTAATACAGATATTTTATTTTGTCAATTATAGCATAGAACTTTTTATAAATTTAATGTTAAAGTGTCAATGATGGGTTACACTATATCAGAGAATAAAGTTGTCAAGAGAAAGGTGGAGATTTTGCGAATGCAAAATACTACCTGACCTTGACAACAGGTTCTTTATGTTATAATTTAATCGGGCGTTCAGCAGTTTATCTTATGAATGCCTTAACTATTTTTACATTACTCCTAAATATTCTTGAATTACCTGATTAGGGCTTTTCATATTCAGGCAAGTTTTTATATAATTATTTGATTTTCTTTGATAAACGGCTAATTGTTTTCTGCCGTCTTCCAAACTATACATTCTCATATTTTCATAAAACCGTTCTCCGTCCTGCCTGTTCTGTCGTTCAACTTTTCCATTATGTCTCGGCGTTGCCACTCTAATTCTGTGATATTTTATATCGAATAATTCCAATGCTTTTTCGAATATAGTTTTTTCCGCTTTCTTGGATATTAGTGCCTTTGTAAATTCTACTCCGTTATCTGTTTGAATTTCCCTTATCTGAAACGGCACCGCTTTTATCAGTTCCAATAAAAATAAATATGAACTATATGTGCTGTGTTCGTCATATATTTGTCTGTATGCCCATCTGCTTCATTCATCTACTGCTATATATTCATAATATTTTTTGCCGTTTACTATACATTTGCTTGGCACAAATTTTACGTCTATCTGTACCTTTTGTTCAATGTAATCAGCTCTCTTATATGGCTTTGGCTTGACTTTCCTTTTTTTCTTCGGTTTAGCCGAACGAAGCCTTGATACTAACCTTTTTAATCCTCCATAACTTCTTGTATACCCATATTTTTCTTTTAATTCCTGATATACTAATATTAAATCTTTCCATTTATCTTTCTTCAGCAATTTCCTTATCATTTTTAATTCTTCTGTATGCCCTTTTGGAATATTATGTGGTCTATGGCTTCTGTCTTCAAGACTTTCTATTGTTCCGTCATACCTGTTTTTCCATTTATACACTGTTTTTCTGCTTATTCTGAATCTTATTGCTGTTTCTCTCACACTATGCTTTTCAAGATATTTAATTAATCGTTGACGAAAATATTTTATTTGTGATAACATATTTATACAAGGTTCTCCTTTGTGATTTATTGGGGTTTCGCAATTTCAATTATATCACATTTTCAGAACCTTGTTTTTTATTTTTACTGTTACCTATCTATTGTACCTTAACATTTTTTTTATTTTTCCGATTTTTTTATAAAAAAGAGTGGGATTCTTTTAATAAGCCTCACTCTTATAAATTTTATTATTTAATTTTTTTTATCTTAATGACATTGTGTTATATACCTCTGTTTTTATATTCATTCAGATGGAACATAGAAGTTGGCTATTATGAGCAAAAAACATTTTGGTCATTATGCGATTATATGGTAAGAAGCAAAAGAGCAATAGAATTAGTCGTTAATCTTATAAATATTGCTTATTCTGCTATGAAAATACTTCCATATAAAGACAGCTTCTTTAATGAGCATAAAAATAAAAGTGTACAGGAATTTCGTTTCTGTCTCAGCAAGTCAATAAAGGAACAAATATTTATTATCGGTTTCGTTAATTTTGTCGAAACTGCAAATAAATCAAAAGATGTATTAGAACTGCTTAAAGAGCGTATTTTTTCAAAATCGGCATAGTGGTATATCTGTAAAGTGGTATAAAATATATAAATTGCCATATAAATATTTAACAATTAAAATTTAATATGGTCTACGCTAAAAAATTTATAAATTTCTATAGGTTTTCTACAAAAACTCAATCATATTTTTTCTAAATTTTTTAGGCAGCATCTGAGTTTGTAGCTTTACATTTTTTCTGTTTTCAACAGCAATAGTTTTAAAAAACTCTCTCCATAAATTCTGCCACATAATCTCATTATCAGAATTCAATATGTTAAGACTTTCCACATCATTCATAATTAAAATATCATCTTTGTTATAAACGGCACACTTTTTTCGTTTTGTATCATAAATAATCCACTTTTCACTAATAAGCCTGTCTGAAAAATAATTAGCAACTATTTCAAGGACATCATTATCAGGACAAATTTCAGAATAAAGTACATTTTCTTTTGTTTCTGAAAATCTTATAAATTCCAAAAATAAATGCGCCTCTCTAAAAACCGCTTCTCTTTTCTTTAAAACATTTAATACAAAATCATAAATTTTGTAATCATCAATCTTTTTACCAACTTTAAAACCAAGCTGTAAATATTTCAAAATATCTGTAAATCGTTCTTTTTTAAAATTAAAAAAAGCTGCGTATATATTTTGAAATGCCTTTTCCGATATTTTATTTTTTATACCAGCAATAACTCTTTCAGCCTTTTTTAAGTCTGTTTTAATATTTACATACTCAAATAGAAAACTCTCCTGAATAATTTTATTTTCAGTGATATAACACTCAAAAGTTTTATTTTTAAAACAATCAAAAATAACCGTTAGAAATCCATAAAAAGTTCCATCAAAAGTATATATTATATTTTCCATAAAATCACCCTCTCCATAAATTATTTTTACACTATTTTTATATTCTTTAAATAGACCCCCACTATAATTCTGCTTGACGAACCTTTTTTCATCAATTAAAAGTTGATTTTTACAGGAACTTTCCCAGTATCTCAATAAAATCAGGCAAAGATAGGCTGAAAAGTATTTGTCAAGCGGTACAGTGGTTTATAACACGGAAACAGCATTTACTTTTTGGAGTTAAAAAGGATATTTAACAATACATCAGGATTTAAAGCAGCTTTAAACATCATTTTTTTCTTGCTAATGCGACCACTTTTTGCCTGATTAATCAAAGATAAAGCTGTTTTTCTAAGAATATTCATGTTCAGCGGAGAATTATCTTTTTTTG
>CATLIG010000154.1 GCA_949948985.1 uncultured Clostridia bacterium
TCTAACTTTGTTTATGATAAAGATATTGAAACAGAGATTATTGAAGAGGGAAAAAATTATAGAAAGGTAAAAGCTCATAATGGAAATATTATGTTTGTTGAGGTAATATTTGAAAATGGCGGAATTGGAAAAGCTCATACTCATGTACACGAGCAGGCAAGCTATTGTATTGAGGGCGAGTTTGAGTATACTGTGGGCGATGAAACAAAAATTATAGGAGTCGGCGATACAGTATATATTCCGTCAAATATAACGCATGGATGTAAACTTATTGGTAAAAGAGGAGTTCTTATAGATATATTTTCTCCTCAGAGAGAAGATTTTTTAAAAAAGTGAGGTTTATATAATATGGATTATGTAATAGACAGATTTGAGGGAGATTTTGCTGTGTGCCAGAATATTCTTGATGACAGCATCCGAAATATTAAAAAAAATATTATTCCAAATGATGTAAAAGAAGGGGATATTATAACTTTTGAAAACGGCAAATATTTTTTTGATGAAAAAAAGACGAATGAAAGAAAAAAATATATAAAAGAAAAGTTTGATGCTCTTTGGGATTAATTTATAAAGAGGTGTTTTTATGAATTCTATTTTCAAGAAGCTGTTTTTGTTTTATATGATAGCTTTGGGAGTAAGTCTTATTATTATTACAATGGCTCTTACAAAAGCTTTTAATTTATATTTTGAAAGTCAAAAAAAAGATGTGCTTATTGAGCAAGGGGAAAAAATTGTTCATGCTTTGGAACAGTCATATTATTGGGGCGGATTTTTTGACAAAGAACAACTTGATAAAGAAATAAAAATACTTGATGAATATCTTGATTCAAGTTTTATTTATGTTGATTCGGATTACAGAATAAGAATTATTTCAAATGATATTGATATAAATTGGCTTGGAAAAAATATTGATACTTATGAAATCAAGCAGGTTATAGAAGGAAATATTACAGAAAGTGAGGGTAATCTTGGTGGAGTGTTTGAAAATCCTGTTATAACGATAGGATATCCTGTCCGGACAAATGGTGAAATTATAGGCGCTATTTTTATGAGTTCTCCTCTTGTAGAGATTGAAAAACTTGGAAACAGTGTGTATAAAATGATTATTTATGTAACTCTTGCAAGTTGTATTGTATGTTTTGTTATCAGCTATTTTTCATCTAAAAGATTTGCCAAGCCCTTAAAAGAAATGAATGAGGTGGCTAAAGTTATAGCTAACGGTGATTTTGAAAAAAGAATATATGTGAAAGGTTCAGATGAGGTTGCTCAGCTTGCGGAAAGTCTTAATGATATGGCGGAAAGTCTTAATGAACAGGAAAAAAGACGACGTGAGTTTGTTTCTAATATTTCACACGATTTGCGTTCTCCACTTACATCAATGAAAGGTTTTGTACAGGCTATTATTGATGGTACAATTCCACCTGAAAAACAGGAGCATTATCTTAAAATTGTTCTTGATGAATCTGAAAGACTTGCTACTTTGGCAGACAATATGGTAAATATAAATATTCTTGATAATAATGTAAATGCGCTTTCATTATCAGAGTTTGATATTAATGATTTGATAAGAAAAACAATTTTTAATTTTGAGACGCGTGTAATAAATAAAAAAATTAATATAAGGGTTACATTTGAGGAAAAAGTTTCTTTTGTAAAAGCGGATTATGAAAAAATTCAGAGAGTTATATACAATCTTATTGATAATGCAGTTAAATTTACTGATGTTGGCGGAGAAATATTTTTGGAAACAAAAAAATATAACAATAAAAAGATTATTGTATATGTAAGAGATAATGGACGAGGGCTTTCGGAAGAAGATAGAAAAAGAGTTTTTGACAGGTTTTATAAAGCTGATGTTTCTAGAGGTGAAGATAAAAAAGGAAGTGGTATAGGTCTTTCTATTGTAAAGGAATTTATTATGGCGCATGGGGAGATGATTACTCTTAAAAGCGAACTTAACAAAGGGTGTGAGTTTGCTTTTTCACTGCCTTATGTTAAAAAATATAAATAATTTTTAGGGAGATGTTTAATTATGAAGAAAATTCATATATATCTTGCGGGAGATTCAACCGTTGAAACTTATCCAAAAGAAAGATATCCTAGAAAAGGCTGGGGTCAGGTACTTCCTGATTATTTTTCGGAAAATGTGCAAATAGAAAATTATTCTGCTGGAGGAAGAAGTTCTAAAAGTTTTATTAATGAGGGCAGACTTTTGAAAATAGAAGAAAAAATCTCAGAGGGAGATTATCTTTTTATTCAATTTGGACATAATGATTCAAAACCTGACAATGAAAGGCATACAGAGCCTTTTTCAACATATAAAGAATATTTGATGAAATATATTCAAATAGCTGAAAAACATAAAGCGTATTCTGTTTTAGTTACTTCACCGGTAAGAAGAAAATTTGACAATAATAAAAAGGTAATCAATACCCATGGAGATTACCCTGATGCTATGAGAGAACTTGCATCGGAAAAAAATATTCCGTTGATTGATTTATGCCGTAAGACTACAGAGCTTTATAATGAAATTGGTCCTGAAGAAGCTATGAAACTTCATATGATTTTTGATAACAGTGCTTATAAAAACTATGGCGAGGGATGCTTTGACAATACTCATTTTCAGGAATACGGTGCTGATATTTTGGCAAAATTTATTGTTCAGGGTATAAGAGAAACTGGGCTTGAACTCCAAATTTATTTAAAAAATGACTGAAGAGTTGTGGTGTGAATTTTAATTCGTGTAAAATGAGATTAAATCTAAATTTTTTTGAATATACTATTTTTATAGCCAATCAGGGTAATGATGAGGAATGACTTGATGTAGGTATAAAATATACTTTAAAAGGCAGTGACATTTTTGTTGCTGCCTTTTTTATAGATATCTTCTAATAGGATAAACATCGGGGGCTTGATGGCAGAACTATCGTTAACCCGTATACCGCAATTCTGTCTTCAAAATATACCACAAATTGTGTGTACGCAAGTCCACAATCTCTGACAAGAATTGTCTATTTTTTATGGCTATTTCTGCTGTTTTCGGAATTATTGTCTGTATAATGGGTTTAAAACCCTCGCCTTTAGGTTAACCACCTTGAGTTTAGAAAGATAAAAGATAAAATTACAAATAAAGCCGTAAATAGGAAGAAGCAGCTAACCCGATGAATAATGCCTTCTAAAAAAAGATATTTTGTGGCAGAAATACTGCATATAGAAATTATACAGAAATTTATAAAAAATCAAGATTTGAAAAAATAGATTAAAAACGATAATTTTAGTATTGGACAACTTTAGGCTGCTTCAGCAGCAAATCAAACCTAC
>CATLIG010000155.1 GCA_949948985.1 uncultured Clostridia bacterium
CTTCTGTAAGCAGTTCTTTTAATTCTCCGTATTTTTCAAGCCAGTTAGATTTTCTTTCGTCAAAAACATCAGGCAGTCCTCCCCAGCCAATATATTTTGAGAGTATTTCCTGTTCTTCGGGAGTCGCCTGTCTGTTTTCATTTTCAATGGTTATAAGTGTTTTTATGGCATTTATATTGTTCTGATATTTTTCACCTTCCGTTCCAACTCCTAATTGGTCATCGGTTATTCTGAAGTTTTTAGTATTAATTTCCTGTGGTATGAGAGATTCTTGTTTGTAACTATTTTTATTATTGTCATTTTTTAAGTCACTAATAGTATTTTCAAGTTTAGGTTTTCTCTCTTTAGAAATTTCAATATTATCAAGACTTAGCTGTTCCGCTTCTTTACTTACATACTGCCAACTTTCTTCTTCCAAATACTGTTTCCAATGTCCATAATGTGAACGAACCGGACTTATAGAAGATTTATCCGTATTTTCAAAACTTATTGAAAAGTCACCATTTATATCAGTTATTTTCCATTGTTCATCTCCTATTCGTACAATATCCCCGACAACAAGTTCATCAATACTTTTTTTGTTTTCGATTGTAATTTCAACATTTTTTGCTGATTTTATTTCACTTTCAGTACCAATATATTCAAAACCGTTTCTATTAAGGTAAGAAATTGAATGTCCTGTTCTGCTAACTGACTTTTGCAATCTTTTGTCGGAATAAGTTTGAAAACTTATCATATTGTTTTCAGTACCTTTTACAACGCCGTATTCAGAAGGAAAAGTTATTTCTTTTCCATTTGTACCAGCCATAACAACAGGAGGAAGTTTAACAACGTCACCGATTTTAAGGCTTTCGGCGGTCATTTTTTCGGCAGCTTCTTCTTGACCGTAAACGGATATTTTATATCCTTGTTTTGATAATTCCTCTCTGATTTCATCAAATCTAAAATCAGGAACAGCAATCATATAATCGCCATTTTTTTCTGTGATTTCAAAACTGTACATATCGGCAATATCCAATGCGTTAATGCCGTAAACTTCATAAAAAGCGCCGGATTTATTAAAAACATACTCTTTATCCGGTGAAGAATTTTCAATGTTTTGGCTGGTTTGCGGAATATTTTTCCTGATGTCCGTTTCTGTTCCGATGTATTCAAAACCTTTTCGGTCAACATTTGAAATTGTTTGTCCCATTCTGCCGTTTAGATTTTGTAAATTTATATCTGAATATGTTTGAATATCTATAACACCATCTTGAATACCTCTTATAACACCATACTCAGACGGCAATACATTTTTTTCGTTTGTAATTCTGTCATTCCAAACAATATCGGGAAGTTTTATAACATCGCCGATTTTAAGGTTTTCGGCAGTCATTTTTTCGGAGATATTTTTATCGGCAGTATTTTCATTTAAGTAACCATTAAACTCTGATATTATATCTTTAAGATTGTTATTAAAATATTTTTTATTTATATTCTCAAATCCGCCGTATCCTGATTTAAAAGTAACATCATCAAAAAGACTCTCTTTTAAAACATTGTCATTGTTCGCAGTCATTCTTGAACCTGCTCTGGTTATAATGAGTCTTTCTTCATTGCTGAAATTATGATTTTCCAATATTTTTTCTACGGCACTTGTAATTTTTTGCGGCTGAAAATCATCATTTTCCTGCGTAACTTCATCAGATAAAATGTAATTATTAAGTGTACTTAAATAATCCGTCGTTTCTTCCTCTGTTTCAAATGTTTTAATTGTTCTGTCTTTATCAAAATAATAATCGTTATTTTCATTGTCCCAAACCGCAAAGTTTTCTCCGGCACTGTAAGCGTCCGATGTTTGAGTAACTTCATAACGATATTTATTTTCACTTTTAGCTGTTTCACTGTTTAAAACAGTTTCTGAATCCTGCTTTAGCGGTTCAATATGAAATTTAACATTTCCCGATTTTATATAATTTTCCGCTTTTTCTGCACTGTCAAAAGAAAATTCAAAATCCTGCGGAATACCTAAACCCTTTGAAACTTTGCCTGTAACTTTGAAAGTTCCGTCATTATTCTGTGATACTTTTTGATTTGAAAAATAATTTGTTCTTGCGTCTGTAATCATAGGAACAGGCGTATCGTCTAAATAAATTGTCTGACCGTTTTCAAGTGCCTTAACAATATCGGATTTTTCGTTTTCTGTTTGCTCCTTATCATTGATGTTTTTACTAATTATAGGATATTTTTTCTTGAAGTTTTCAAATATTCTTGTTTCTTCTTCTGTTAAAGCTGTATTTTCTTCTAAAATCGGAATTAAATTTTCTAAAATAAATTTTGCTTCATTAATTGAATCTTCACTTCTGTAAGGATTTCTTTCAACTTCATAATTACAAAATGACTTGATATGATTGATAATTGAACTGCCGTCATCTTCCAAACAGTCACCTATATCAAATCTGCCATTATACTCAAAATTATCACCATTTATAACTGTTTGAATAGTAAAACCGGTTTTATCATATCCGCCTTCATACTCTATTGACATCTTTTTATCAAGATACTTAAACATTGCGTTTGCTAAAGCAAAAGATATGTTTGAATTACCCTCATCATCCTTTATAAAATTATATAAATATGGATTTTCTGTATAGTCAATATCAACCATAACTTTGTCGGCATTTTCTTGAATTTCAGATTTTTCGTTTTCTATTTTTTGTATTTCAAGTTCTCTTTTTCTGTCAATAAGAGTTTCAAATAAAGCGTTTGCCAAAGTAGGATGAACATTGTAAATATATTCTCTTGTTGGGTCATTCCCTGATTCGTTGTTTTGGTCGGGAAAACGATATTTTAAACTTTCTTTTTTGCTTCTCCTGCTGTATCTTCCGTCATAATCAGATACATTTCTTGCGACAATATACATAGTTCTTTCAAGTGAAAATTCTTTTAAAATGCTGTCGGCAAAAGCATTGCTGTCAAAAATATTATCATTGTGAAAATTACCATAATTGTCTGAAATGAAATTTTTGCATCTTATATTTTCGCTGTGGCTTTCACGCCATAAATCAAATTCGCCTTTTTCTCTTGCTTTTTCAATACTGTCTTTGTAAAGAGGGTGTATTGCGGCAATTACATCTTTTGGTGTACTGATTTCAAAATCATTTCTTTCAAGGGTAAAATCGTGAATGAAATATTTCGGTTTATGAGTTGATAAATTATCAACGCTGTAATGATATTCAGCTTTTAAGTTTTCAGGAATTACCTGCAAACGTCCTAAATTTTCTCCTAAAAAAGTATAATTATCGTTTCCGATTGTAATTGTATCTCCCTGTTTAA
>CATLIG010000156.1 GCA_949948985.1 uncultured Clostridia bacterium
CATTGTCCATATAAAGGCGAGAGAATAAATTTTTACCAAATAGTATTCCCTTATACGGACTATTAAAATGTGTAGCAGAAATAATATAGCAAATTATTCAAAAAAAGTAAACAGTATAATGCTTATAAAAGTTAACTTTTCAGTAAATGGCAGATAGGCGTGAGTTTGTCTTGACAAGCGCGCGGCTGGCCGCGCAGACATGAAAAAAAAGCGCATTAAAATAGAAATAACGACCTAATCGAAAATGGTTCGATTTAGGTCGTTATTGTGAGGAGGTGTGTATTGCCGTTTCCCTACGGGAGCCTCGGCAAACCTTCGCTTCGCTCAGTCGAACGGTTTGCCTCATCTGCTAACACCTCCTCCCACCACGAAAAAAGCACCCGAATGGGTGCTAATTTCGTGGTGGAAAATTGTTGACCTACATCGAACCAATTATTCATTGTCTATAAGTTCTTTAATTTGACTTTCATTTAATAAATCAATAGAAACCAGCCGTCTTTTTTTGAAAAGATTAGTCCAGTAAGTATTGTATTCAATTTTGATTTTATCTGCATTTGAAATGGATTTATTACTACCGCAAACAACTAAACAAATTAAAGAGTTCGCTTGTATAGTATTCGAGGGAACAAAAAAGCATTGAAGCTCACCAAGACTATTTTTTCTATTTTCGTCTGTCGTTTCAAGTCGTGTTGTACCAAGCCTTTTTTTACCAGAATAAAATGACACATTTAATGTATCATAAAATTGCGGAATTTTAGCAGGATTAAAAATTGATATATCAAATCTAAAATAACCAGAACTATATATATTTGCTTTTTTTATAAAAAATTGTAGTTTTTTGTTTCGATTAATCAACGAATTTGAAATTATTGTTATTATAAGCGTTACAATAGATACTGCTAATGAAATTAAAAGAGTTTCCCACCAATTCATTATTAAAGTCCTATATTTGTTTACATATTTTATAAACTTTTATTTTATCTGTTAAACACTTATATTTTAGGTATTTAAATATACATTTTAGCCATTTAATATATCGTTAATCACAGTTTTAAAATAATTCTCATTATCAAATCTATAATCTAATAAATTATCATAATTATTCTTAGATACTATTTTGCTTTGTTGATTAATTAAATTACCATTTTTATCAAATTCAATAATGAGAAAAATATAAAAACGCCAACCACGCATATATTCATCCTTAAATAATTGTTGACATAATATTAGTTTCCCTTCACAAAATTCAGCACCAATTCCGTAAGGAATAAAATAAGTATATTGCATTTTTTTATTTGATGGCACTATCTTCCGCAGGTTTTCATTAGTAAAGTAAGTATCATTAAATTTTTTTATGTTGCCATTTTTTATCCAGAATGAACCGACTTTCTCTGTATAAAATGGAAATGCGCTTTTATTCTCAAATGAAATTCTTAAAAATGGTTGAATACATACATTTACAGACTGCATCATTTCATTATCATAAGTACTATGATAAATAGGTTCTGCTTTGTCATTCAATACTTTTTCCACACATTTTAATTCTGGCAATTTGTATCCTTTTCTAATCAAACAAATTGTACTCGTATGACCGTCGCAGATACTTAAATTACGAAAAGGGCAACACAATTTAATATTACAAGGGTTGAGTCCTTTTTTATTATTGCAACCATAGATTTTTATTTTATCGCTATTTAATTTTTCAAAGATATTTTTAGCAGATAGTTTAAACGAATGATTTGCGCTACATTTAAAGTAAACAGGTAATGATGAGGTTGCACCAATACATTCTGGGTTTAAATTCCCATTTTTTTTCTTATCCCAAAATTTTCCGATACAAGTTGAACCAATATTATCTTCTACGGGTATGGAATAAACTAATGCATAAATAGAATAAAAGTCATTTTCATATTCTTTTTGCGTTATCTTACCTTTAACATTTCTTTTGCCAGTTTGAACGTCAATAATTGAAATAACTTTATTTATTATTTCTACTAAATCTATTTGGCTTGCCACCGTATATTTATTTCGTTCAATTATTATTCCGTTAAAATGTTGCAATAATGGTAAGCCGTGTTCTCTTACTCTAATTACAAATATATTTTCCTCATTCAAGATACGGTTCTTGCGTATATCATCATCAACTCTATTCTGGTGCCAAAATACTCCGTCGTATTCTATTCCAATATTGTAGGGAGGAATATAAATATCAAGTTCAACAAAGTTTTCCTTTTTAGTTAAATAATTTGCTCTATTAATTGCTGACGGAAAAATTTTTTTGATATAGAAAAAAAGCGCTTGCTCTGGGAATGAACTTGCAGTATCAATATTCTTAGCATATACACAGGGTGGCAATTGATATTTACAACCTGTCTTGTCTTTCCACCAATATAATTGTTTACTTTTAAGCGATAAAGTTTTAGGGTCAATATTGTTATTTAATTCGTAATCCCAATGCTCTTTAATTATATCTTCTGGAATAGGAATGATATTTTGCAAATTTGGAGTTTTTCGTTTTTGGCGGCAGCCGTCTTTCCCACAAATTGTAACATCGCCCTTTACCACATCACGCAAGATTTTTACAGTTTCATTTCCACAATCACATTTACAATTTGCATAAATAATTTTCTTACCAGTTTCGTTTTTTGCGAATAGATTAAGTACAGTTAAAGAATTAAATTTATGACCTATTTTTTGTATGGCTGAATTAGGTATAGTAACATCAACTTTATAAAACTGTAATAACTCTTCATAAGTTCCAAAAAAGAAGTTATCTTTTGACCACGGTTCATTGGTGTATTTTCTATAACAATGCTTTTCGCCATTAAAAAAATAAAACTCTGCAAACTCTTCAAAGGATTGAAAAATGTTTGCTTGTTCAATTTTTTTCCACTCTTTAAGCAATTTTCTATTTTTATAATCTATCATTATCATTTCACCACATTTAATTTTATCATAAACCTTTAAATTTTTCAAGCATTATATATGTTAAAACGACTTGGCAGATAGGCGTGAGCTTGTCTTGACGAGCGCGCGGCTGGCCGCGCAGACATAAAAAAAGCGTATTAAAAAAGAAATAACGACCTAATTGAAAGTGGTTCGATTCAGGTCGTTATTGGGAGGAGGTGTGTATTGCCGTTTCCCGCAAGCGGGAGCCTTCGGCAAACCTTCGCTTCGCTCAGTCGAACGGTTTTACTTCTTCTGCTAACACCTCCTCCCACCACGAAAAAAGCACCCCGAATGGGTGCTAATTTCTTGGTGG
>CATLIG010000157.1 GCA_949948985.1 uncultured Clostridia bacterium
AAAAATAAAACTTACTTTGTTGACGATTTAGATAAAATTGTAATTGATGAAATATTTAACCTGCAAAATAACAAAAATTACTTTGACGAAATCATAGATAAAAGTAAAAACAATGAACCCGATAAAAAAGAGATTCTAATAAAAAGGCTTGATATTCTTAATAAAGAATTAACAAAAATTATGGATTTATACCAATTAGGAACAATTCCTATTGAATTAATATCAGAACGAGTTGAAAACATATCTGCCGAAAGAAACTCATTACAAGATGAAATAAATTCAATTTCTATGCCAAAAGAAAAAATGAGTAAATCCGAAGTTATCAGCATAGCTAAAAATGCTGTACCCGTTTTGGAAAAAGGAACATTACAAGAAAAGAGGGTTCTTGTACGTTCCTTAATCGATAAAATTGTATTAAAAAATAATGAAGTTATAATACACTGGTCTTTTGTATAACTTTTTTATTTTTTCTTTGATAGGCAAATTATAGTTTCAACGTGAGTATTATTGTCCAAACTCAAGTCAGTAGACTCTTGACCATCGAAAAATACGGGAAATTTGAACTTTATTTGTTTTAATAATTGACCGTTAGTCTGTTCTTCTTCATAGATTTCTATCCTATCAATAAAGCTGTTAAAAAACTTTTTCTTTTCACGGTCATTAAATTTATTATAAAACCTTTCAAAATATAAGAGATACTTATAAATATTATCAATATCAACTTTTTCTTTTTTCAGATTATATTTTTTCATTTCAGCAGTGTTAATAAGACCTTTTAAATCTTTAATTTCTTTTCGTAAAGTTTTTAACTTTAAATAATGAAAATCATAATCCTCGTCATAGCATTCATCATCTACATCTAAATCATTGATTTTAGCATCAATCTTTTTTGCTTTTATTGAATATTTTCTAAGTTGTTCATTATAAATTAATATTTCCTCGTCAATTTTTGCAGTGTCAATTTTTGAACCTATTTTTAATTTAATAGCTTCAGCAAATTTTGGATTATTAACTAAATTTTTGATTACCTCAATAACAGCCTCATTTATTTTTTCTTCTCTTAACTGTTTCTTATAAGTGCATTTGTGACCCGACTCTGTTCTTTTATGCTTGCACATATAGTAATAATATATTTTGCCATCTTTTTTATGGCTTATGTTGCCGTAAAGAGGTGAACCGCAAACAGGGCATTTTAATATGCCGGATAATAAGTGTTCACGCTCAAGATTATATGTTTTCTCATATCTATTTCCTGTCCTCTTTCTTTTCTCTTGTGCCTTTTGCCAAAGTTCCTCACTTACTATTGCTTCGTGTTTACCTTCACATAACATATATTTTTCTTGGTATATCTTTTTTGTTGTACCTTTTACCTTTTCAGTTTTTCTTTTGCCATAAGCTATTTTGCCACAATATACCTCATTGTCTAATATTAATTTTATATGGTGTGCCGAAAACAAATTTAATATGCTGTTTTTATATTTTTTCTTTCTAATGCCATTAGAATTTAAGTATTTTGCAACACCATTTGCACCCATAGTTGTATTCACAAATTTGTCAAATATAAGTCTTACAATTTTAGCTTCTTCTTCGTTTATTATAAGGTTGTGGTTTTCTAATTTGTATCCTATTGGAGCTTGCCCTCCGTTCCATTCACCTTGTCTGGCTTTTTGTTTTCTGCCTTCCATTGTTTGTACGGCAATGTTTTCTCTCTCCATTTCCGCAACAGCTGCTAAAATTGTCAAAATCAGCTTGCCAGTACCATTTCCAGAATCTATTCCCTCCTCAATACAATAAAGGTTTACATTATATTCTTGTATAATCTCCAGTGAATTTAAAACATCAGCAGTATTTCTTCCAAATCGTGAAAGCTTAAACACCAATACATAATCAATATTATCTTTTTCGTTAGTTATATCATCCATCATTTTTTTAAATTCTGTTCTTCCCTCAATAGACTTTCCAGATTTTCCCTCGTCACAATATTCTCCGACTATTTCCATTTCTTTGTATAAAGCATATGCCTTTAATCTCTCTTTTTGAGCATCTAAACTATAATTGTCAACTTGTATATCTGTTGAAACTCTCGTGTAAATATAGCATTTTTGTTTTTTATCCATAAGTATGTACTTCCTTTCTATGTTTAAACTTAATATTCTACAATTAAACCAAACAATTTACTAATAATATATTAACGCTCTTTCCTATTTTGTTGCAAGGACTTTATTTAATTGCTTTTTTATTTTTTTCTTTGCAATTTAATTCAGTTGTTTCGCTGACTTCAATATTAAAGTCAACCTCATTTGCGTATTTAATCATCATTTCAGCCATAAAGTCTGCAAAATCCATAAATTCATTACTCATAATATAACACCTCACTTGATTATTTTTTATTTCTAATACAACCAAGTACTAAGGCTTAAACTAAAAAAACAAAAAAATAAAGAAGCTTTTTTATTTTTCTATTTTTATAAAAAATATTATTAAATCTTACTTATTTTTTATATATAAAAAAAGACACCTCGCTTTTAAGGTGCCTTAATTTTTTATTTGTCTTTATAAAACAATATCGCATTATACTTTTATAAATTATTTAGTTCATTAAGTTCATCAATTATATCTTTAATTATTGCGGTATAGTTATGTAGGTGCTGATAATAATTGATAAACTCTTCATTTTCAAACAAGGATTGTTGATTTTTAAGAATTACTTTGTCAATATTATTTTTGATTTCTTTAAGTTCTTCTTTGACATCAATTAAACTGACTAAAGCTAAATCAAACGTGTTTTTGATTTCGTTTTTACTATCTGCTATTAACATAGTATCACTCCTTTTTTTATTAAATTAATTTAATTTATATATTCAAAAGTATCATATCAACAAATCAACTTAATTTCAGGTTCAACTAATACAATATTTAATTTATTATTGCATTATAAGGTGTCAAAATTATTAAAATACCAAAATAATGTATTGCTATTCTTTTAATTTAAAAGTAATGTTTCACAAAAGTTTTATAAAAAAAAGACACCCTTTTTCAAAGTGCCTTTATAATAACTAAAAACTGCTTTTATAGTATAATAAATTTTGTTAAAATTGCTGATTATTAAATAATTCTCATAATTTTAAACCGCTAAACAAAAATTAATAAGTTTATCAA
>CATLIG010000158.1 GCA_949948985.1 uncultured Clostridia bacterium
CTATTTATTAGACAAAGACCTTGGGGCTTCCCGCCCCAATTCCCCGGCAAGCGTATGGACGCTTGACCCCAGTAGGTGTTGTTTTTTTCTTTTTTTCTGTCTACTTTATTGACTATAGTCCATATAAATTTTCTGTTCTGTACGTTCGTATTTTAGGACGGATAAAACGAGTACGAATAATATTTCTGAGTATTTTTTCAGCTGGCTGTCCGTCTTTCTCATACATAGCTATGAAGAAAAAAGGCAGCATACAGCCTATCATTAAAACTACGGCTATATCGTTTCCGACAAATGATTTTGTAAAAAGATAAACGGGAACACCGACAATCACCGCCGATGAAAAGCATATAAGCTGACGTTTTGTTAAATTTAAAGCTACTTTTGTTTTAACCTTTGACAAGTCCTTTGGTACGGGTACATATGGCATAAAATCACCTCATATTATTTTTTTCTTTTACGGGTTTGTTAATATTTTCCGGCTGTTTTATTTTAGTTTTATTCTCCTTTAAAGTTTGCAAAAGAGATTTTTTCTCACTATTTTTTGAGTAATTAACCTCAGCTTTTATATCTTTCAAATAATTTTCGCAGTATTGAAGTCTTTGGTGCCTGCCATTTTCTTTTTCGTCAGCGCTGCCGTGAAAATTGTTCTCATAAGACCATTCGCACATTTTTCTGACCGCCCGCTCAAAATTATTTGTTTCTATTATTTTGTCTGAAAGCCTGATGTAAGGTTCCGTTTTGCATTGTTCTTTCTGGTTTTTATTCATTAAATATTTATAAACATATCCGTCAACAACTTTTTCCGTCTTTTTATAACGGAAATAGTCCTGCGTTCTTTTAATTAAGCCGTTTATTGTTTTCGCTGTTACTTTGTGTACTTCTGGATTTTTTAAATCATAAAGCTGACCATACATATTGTATGAATAAAAATTTAAAGTTTTAGCTTTAGTATCAACCATAACAGGTTTACCAATTAAAAAATCACTTACAATATATCTTTTATCATAGGTATTAGCCGATAATTTCTTTTCTCTTTCCTCCCAATACTCAGGAAAATATTGTTTTATGGAATCATTTAAACTGTTTTCATACTCTGTTTTATCCTTGACATAATCGGGTATTTCCCATATTTCTTTATCAAGAAATTCTCTTTCAGCCACAGCGGCGGCGCAGTCTTCCTCAAAATTGAGATAACCGTTTTCTCTGAAACCACATTTTCGAGCCTCCGGCGAGAGAATTTCCTTTGCGTATTCCTCTTTTATCATAATACCGCCGTGACTTGCTGTATCAACAGAATAAATTCCTGTATTCATTATTTCACAATGCTGAACAGCTCCCCACGGCGATAATTTTGGTTCATCTGACATAAAAATCACCCCTTGTATAGTATTTTATAATTTAATATCACTTTCAACCTCATTTCCCCAAACGTCCCAGCCGTCCGTTTTTTGACGGGCGAATAACTCAATTCGGGGCAAATCTCCCATTAAATCAACAATTCTTTCTCTTGTTTCATCAGGCTTTTTGCTATGGCGTTCTATGGGAGAATCAATTATTTGTCTTACAGATTTTGATACTCTTTTTGGTTTTCCCTTTACGGCAAGCAGACAAATCTCAGCGTTGGCTCTCGTCCAATATCCAAGCCCCATAAACCAGTTCATAGCTTTTTTATTTCTCTTTACCCAAACAAAAGCGACTGTTCTATACTCAAAACCCCACGCTTCAATCACTCGAAAAGATTCTTGTAAATTCGGAAATGTTACCCATAAAAACAATACGCTGTTATCTTCCGCAATATCAGCGACAGGCAAAGAACATATATCGTCTGCCGGCATTGTGGGATAGTGATTTTCGGCGCTTCTGTTTTTCCCTTTTTTACTCCATACCCTATAAGACCAGGGCGGGTCAGCAAGAATAATATTATATTTTTTTTGTGATATTTATATCACCCCCCTAAAATGGATTTTTTAACTTACAATAATTTTGGTATTGCTTTAATGAGCGCTGAACACGCTTTTTGCCAAACTTCCTGTTTTGAATAGGGCAAAACACAGCAAGACCGTATAGCCGACACAACCCCATACAGCGGAGTGAATATTATCTGATGATGTTGTTGTGTGAAGCAGCACAGCATAAATGGCAACGCATACCATTATTAAAAAACCTTGAAACGCTATAGCGAACAGTGATTTTAAATAATTATTTCCCATTTGCCCCCATTCCCTGTTTATCATTGTACTAAAAGGAATAGGCGCTATTGATATTGTCAAATAAATTTCTATCATTCTTCCATATATAATTATAAAAACACAAAGGGACATAATCTTCATTCCAAGAGTCAGAATTAAAGACTCAAAATACAGTCCTAAAAGTTCTCCCCAGCCCATTTCGTTTAATTGTGTTTCAAGATTATCCATAGCGAGTTCTATATTAAGGTTTCCGTTTATAATGCCGGCGCTGCCGTTAATGACGTGCTGTGCCAGTTCAAACACACCCATAACTATATCAAATGTATGAGTAAGCAAATACACAGCTACAAAAGTTTTAAAAATCCATTTATATATCATATAAGTGTCAAAATCGTGCATATTATTACGCTCAATAATTATGTGGATAAGTTCGTAACATACCACGAAAGTCAATATAATTCCCGCAATCGGAACAATGACCGATTCAGATAAATTTTTAACCATAGAGAAAACGCCGCTGTTAAACGACTGCGGCGTTTGTCCCATCTGATGTGAAATATCAACGACTTTCTCGTTTACTTCCTCAAACATACCACTAAAATTGCTTACAATTCCGCTGATAAAAATATCTTTCAGCCATTGCTCGATTGTTTCAAATATAAAATCCATTATACACTAAACAATCCCGACAATAACGGAATAAGCGTTATACCGATAAGAGCCACACCTCCGCCGGCCATTAATTGTGTCACTTCTAATTAGTTGGAACAATTATACATTGGTTATGTCCTAAAGTAAATGAAAAGGAAGCGTTCTGCCAAAAAAATGAAAATTTATTACCAGACCAATAACAATTCTATGCATAAGATGTGACTTAGAAAAACGAATAGTTTTTCTAACCAAT
>CATLIG010000159.1 GCA_949948985.1 uncultured Clostridia bacterium
TGTCATAGCTGTATAATGCCTCTGTTCTTGCGGTTTTGTTGTTTCTTACACTCGTAAGCCTGCTCTTATTGTCATATCCGTAAGACCATTCCTCTGTGTCGTTTCCGTTTTTGTATCCAAGCTTTATACAGTTTCCTCTGCTGTCATAATTATATTCTATCGTCTGCGCCGTTCCATTCAGATTATAATTCTGTCCGCTTATAAGTCCCTGATTGTTATACTTATAACTTATATCCGCGTTCTCATTATATTCTCTTATTTTCTCTCCCGTAGCTCCGTACTGCATATTTCTTGTATACGTCTTTCCTTCCTTTACCGCTTTTTCTTCTGTAAGATTATTTAAAGCATCATACTTATACTCTGTTTTTACTCCGCTGCGGTCTGTCTTATACGCAAGATTTCCTTCGCTGTTATATCCATATGTTTCACTCTTCCCGCTTGGATATGTCATTTTTACAAGCCGGTTCTGTGTGTCATATTCATACAGCGTTTCCCTTGTTCCGTTTCCTGTTTTTACTTTTGTCAAATTCCCCGCTTTGTCATACTCATACAAAGTATATTCTTCTTTTTCCTCATTTCCAGCCTGCGTTTCTTTTACCACCCTGTTCCTTTTGTCATATTCTCTTTTGGTTATTCTTTCAGTATCTCCTCCTGCCGAATTTTTTGTTTTTATTCTTTCCTCAGTTATATTTCCGTTATTGTCATATTTATACTTTACTACACTTTTTTCTCCAGTTTCTTTGTCAAACGGTATATTTTTCTGAATGAGTCTGTTTAAGCTGTCGTATATATATTCCGTCTCATTTCCGTTTGCGTCTGTTTCTTTTGTTTTTCCCCCCAGCATATTATACTCATATGAATATACCGCTCCCGTATTATCGCTCTCTTTTATAAGATTATCATTCGCGTCATACTCATAATTTATCACAAGGTTTCCGTTTGTTTCCTTTATTACTCTTCCTATAAGGTCACTTTCATATTTCGTTATGTTTCCCTTATCGTTTTTTTCCGTCACCCTGTCCGCTAAATCTGTTTTTACTGTACTTGTCATATCAGCTGTTCCGTCGTTTCCTCCCAGTATTTTATTTTCTGTCACAAGTCCCGTACTATTTCCTGTATATGTATTTCTTTCCTCATATACTTTTTTAGATTCTGTTATATCCTGAACTTTTTTTGACGTTATTCTGTCATATACATCGTATTCATAAATATTTTTTATTTTCCCTCCTGTTTTTTTGCCTGTCATTCTGTATGCCCCGTCATATTCACGGCTTTGTATTTCTTTTCCGCCGCTTTTGTCTTCCGCCACAGTCAAATTTCCTATTGCATCGTATCTGTACTCCATTTTGTTTCCGTTCTCGTCTGTTTCTGTCAGTATATTTCCTGTATAGTTGTAATTTATTCCTCTTTCTGTTCCGTCAGGATACATTATTTTTGTTATGTTTCCATACAAATCCCTCGTATATTTTGTCTCATTTCCTCTTCCGTCCGTCTCGCTTATCTTTTCTCCATATATATTATATTTCTCCGTTACTGTTATTCCTCCTTTTGTTGTTTTTACTGTACAATTCAAATTTTTGTCGTACGCTCTGCTTATGCTTGTCTTTACTGTTTCTTTATCACTTATATGCTCTGTTATTCCTGTTATCTCACCGCAGTCGTCATACTCATACTCTGTTCGTTTTGTTATTATATATCCTTCCTCTGACAAATTTTGATACATCTCAATTTTTCCTATATTTTTCTTATCATTAGTAAGATACGTTTTTTCTTTTATTGATGATTTGCCGTCTAGTGTCTTTCTGTATCTGCTATGAAAAAGTCCATAATATGTCCAATATGTTTCTGTTACCTGTGCGTCTGTATCATTCATTTTCCATTCATTTTCCGGTCCCCAGTATTGATGCAGATGCTTTCCGTTATATCTGTATTCCTCTACCGATGTCCTTCCGTCTTTTATTCTTGTTACCCTTTTGGGATACGGATATGTATTTTTTTCTCTGTCATACTCTTTTTTTATTTCCTCATTTCCTTTTTTTATCTCATAGTCAGGATATAAGGTTTTATAGCTGTATATCGTATCTCCTCTTAACTCATCTGTTTCCGTTACCGTATAATTAAATACACTATTTTTATAAAAATTACTTACCGAATAATTATATGTTTTTTTGTTATATTCTTTTCCGTTTATCACATCTTTTCTTGTTTTCACTCTGAATAAATACTCCCCCTGGTCCATATATCTTTCATATGTATACTCACTTGCCAAACCTGTCGGAAATTCTATTTTTTTTAGTAGTGCGCATACACATCCATCGTTACCCAGTCCATAGTCTTTATCCTCATAATTATATCTTGTTACATGTCCTTCCTCGTCTGTTTTCTGTGTAAGCAGCCATAAGGGCATTAGTTTTACATATTCTTCTTTAAAGCTGTATCTTATGTTTCTTCCATCTGGCAGGCTAAATTTTACTGTCTTTGACGTTCCACTTGTTTCCTCTGTTATTTTTACTTCTTCTCCATGTGTTCCTTTTATTAATGTTGTTTTTGTTGTTATTTTTCCGCTTACCGTTTCACTATAAGCAAATGTTATTTCATTATTATATCTGTCTATCTCTTTTAAGATTCTTCCGTTTTTATCAAAATATTCCTGTCTTCCGTCTTCATATGTAATTACATATTCTGAGTTTTCCACCGTACTTGTTTCATCATATCTTACTTTTATATCTCCAAAATTATATCCTCTTAGTTCTATAATCCTCTTATTATTTTGGTGCTATACTAAAAAAGTGGACAGAAAAACAATTCATATAATATAATAAAATAAACAGAAGAAAGGAGTTATTATATATGCCCCAGATAAAATATGACGAAGATTTCAAAAAAAGCATAGTTG
>CATLIG010000160.1 GCA_949948985.1 uncultured Clostridia bacterium
TTAATACTCTTTTAGCTTCAGCAAGAATTTTTTCTGCCAGATTTTCCTCAACCTCATGTAAAACTAACGAAAGAAGTATCTTGTCAAAAAACTTATCTTGAAACCTCATATTGGTTGCATCCATATGATATAATTTTATATTTCGCACTTTAGACTTTTTAACTTTACCTTGAGCAATTTTCAACATATCCTTTGATAAGTCTATGCCGATTATTTCAGACAAAGACTTTAATTTTGCAATTTTTAATGCATTTTGTCGCTGTACCAGTACACAAATCTAAAACCTTTTCTTCATTGTCAATACTTTCAAATACTACCTTTCTTGGACTGTTATCGTAATCTCTAAAATAGACAATATCTATTAATTCATAAAATTCTGACATTGCTTTATAGAAAAGTTTTGAATCCATTTAATTCCTCCGTAAAATCCCAATTTTCTTCCTACATCTTCCCAACAAACTAGAATTTGAATTATCTTTTAACATAATTTTGATATGGCTTATCATTAAGTGAACCTTTACAGCCTAATTTTTTAGCAAATACTTTCAAAAACAATTTATTTAATGGACTTACTACATTGTTAAGAAAGATTTCTTTTTTAGAGAAATATTCTGGTTTAGCAAAGTCATTTACCACTTCTTTATTAAAATAATTGTTTTGAGCATAATATTTCCCCATGTTATAAAAAGGTTCTATCATTTGTTTTCTCATTTTACTACCTATAAAACTTACTGCAAACATACCACCTTTTAATAGAGTTCCGTTGTACTCACATCCTAATAAAGATGGTAATGTTTCTAAATATGATTCACAACACCTTAATTGGGATGCCTCTGAAAACCCACTTTGTAATAAAAATCCTATTTTGGTATTACAATTTTTTTTTGGTTTTAATGTTTCTAAAAATTCTGCCATAATTCCGGGAATACACTCTACATATAATGGTAAAGCAAACAAAATATTATCATTTTCATAAAATTTTTCTCTAATATTTTCCCATTCATTTCTTTTATATAAATATAATGTTTCCGTTGTATTTCCATTGTGCTCATATCCTTTTTTTAATTCATCTAATATTTTATCTGTATTACTTTTTTCTTTCGCTCTTGGAGTACAACTAACTATTAATAAGTGCATTTAAAATTTCCTCCTCATTCTCAATATTATATGTGCCAACCGAAGTTCCGTCCAAATTTATCATTACTCTTTCAAGCCATTTTTCTAAAAATTCCTGATTCCCATTTCCCTTATATATTAACCCCATTTTATAATGTTTTTTATATCTAAGGTAATGTCTCATTTGTCCATTTTTAAATCGTAAATTCATTGTCAAAAGAGGTAATAATCTATCAAAAATATTTTTTAACTCATAAGATACAAATCCTAATTTTAAATCTGTTATGAAAACAACTTGTTCTGATTGCAAAAATTTTATAAGCAATTTTTCATAATCATCTTTTATAGTGCATACTCCCGGTGTTACAAGCCAACAACGATTACAACCTATGCAGCCTTTTATATTCATATCTTCCGCATAAATAATTTCAACATCATTTATGGTTTTTTGCAAATTTTCAATTATTTTTTTATTACATAAATCATCTTTCTTAAGCACTGAAATAATTAAATTCATAAACTCATCTCCCTTTCACTTCCCATTTGTCGCTTTGTTAATCAGCTTTGCATTTTTGTTTCAAGCCTTTTAATCACTGTTACTTGTAATTCCTTTGCGTCAATCAAACTTTCCTGTCTGCACTTCGGGCAGTAAAGTGGAAAGTTTTTCAGTTCTGTATCTGTCCGTATCTGTAATCTTGTTTTATTGCCACATACAGGACACAATATCCAATTTTCATTTTTACACATTTTCACTTCTCGCTTTCTTGCTGTAAAAATATTTGTGTTGTTTTTTCATAATAAGACTTTTTCTTTTATCATATACATTATTCCAAAATAAGCATTTGACAATGTATTTATACAATATGCTTCATCATAAACCATTGCATTGTTGGCAAGCAGACTGGCTATTCCATGTGTTACTAAAAAAATTTGCGAAAATATGCTATATGCCTGTTGCTCATCTACCTTTGCTTGTTTCCTTAGGATAGGGAATAAAAAATCAAAATTTTTCCCGGTAAGCCAATCAGAAAGGGTAACGCCTATACAATAGTTTGAATGATACAAAAATCGAAAAAGATTTTTTTCTTCTACGGCAAATTGAATATACCTCATACCCACTTCCAACATAGGGCGTTCGTATTTGCCGCTTAAATTTGTTACATAGTTAATATGAAATTCACTTGCTTTTTTATATGTTGCAATTCGGACATCTTCAATCGTTTTAAAATGATATAAAACGGGCTGCGTGGAACAGCCGAGTTTTTGTGAAACTGTCCGGGCGTTTATGTTTTCTGCTCCCATTTCTTTTACAGTTTCAAAAGCTGCGTCTATAATCATTTCTTTTGTGACTTTCGCAACTGCTGGCATATTGGTACCTCCAATTATAATTCGTATTATATATAGCTTTAATTATACATAACCGAAATTATAAATCAAGGCAATCTTTCTGTCAATCCCTCCTGCTAAACTTTTACTCAATTTTCACTTTTCCGAAAAACGGTAAATTGTTCTATTTTGTCAAATTTTATCCGCGAAGGCGGGCGCAGTCCTTTAAGCGGCGGATACAGGGATACGGTGGCTTCGGTATTCAAATCGGATCTGGGAACCTATACAGAACCTGCTAGACGTATCCTTGCATACATCCCTGTCATCCGCCAGCGCAGAAAAAATATCCAGTACCTTAAGCCTGAAGAAGCCGATGCGGTTCGCAATGCTCTTGACGACCCCGGTTCCGGGCTCTGCATGAGGG
>CATLIG010000161.1 GCA_949948985.1 uncultured Clostridia bacterium
CCATCAAAATCATATTTAAAATAATAACCTACTTTATGTGTTAGCATTCTATACAGTAAAGTACAAAAATCATCATAAGATAAAGTATTATCTTCTCTTTTTAAAATTTCATCCGTATCTTTTATCAAACCATTTTTTTTCGCTTGATAAATTATATCATCTGATGGATTTTTATTCAAACATCTATTCATAAATTGGAGACATTCTTCCAATGTTATATATTTTTCAGGATAAATTCTTACACCTCTTTTTTCTCTAAATATTCCATCTTTAATAATATTGTAATGTCCCGCAATTTCTATATATTCTTCTATAAATCCACTTTCTTCACATAATTCATATAAATAGTATGAATCAGGAAACGCAGTACTATAATGGTACAAACACCTATTTTCGTACTCTGCTATATCTTCGGTAACCCCAATAATTTTTAAAACAGATTGAATACATTCAGCTCTATTAATTTGAGAACCATATAAATAATTTTCATTAACTATATTATAATCTTTAAGAGTTTTTTCAATTAATGTTTTATTATATAATTCTACAGTATCATTAATCGGTTTAATTACATTATTAAAATAAACTTGCTTGATATCATTTATAGAATTCAATACCTTTTCTTTTTTATTTTGTATAATACTCGCAAAAACATTTGCTGATACCCAATTTAATATACAGAAAAACACTACTGCTGTTTTAAATAAATTTTTCATTAAATTTCTTTCCTTTCACATTTTTTTAATAATAGGCATTTGCTAAACTCTAAAATCCGCATAAACACTGAATTTTTTGTTCCATATTTTGTTTCATTCCTCACCTGATTTTAAACAATTTCAAACATACTATACAAAAAGTTTACTTAAATACAAACGAAAAAACTTTTATTGTATAGAATTTATAAATTTTAGGCGGTGAGTTTCTCAATTTCCTATTTTTAAATAATAAATTTATTGATAGAGAACTCTTGGTCCTATTTTATTCTCTTTCCGCAAAGCGTTTTCTGTATACCTAAAATGAGAAGCTTCTACATATCTTCCTGTTCTTGTGTTTACATAGTTAATTCCTGTTGTTTCAAGCTCTTCTATTTTATCCTTTTTCTTATAAGTAATATATCCTACTCCTGTAACATCATTTTCTATATAAGTATTATATTCACCTTTTATAAAAATCTCAGGAATATTATTAATTCTTCTATATGCATGTACTAACTCATGTCCTAAAATTATATACATTGGACATTCAAAATAATCAATTTTACCTGTAAAATAATCTTTTGAAATAAACTGTATTTCGTTTTCAGCATTAACATTAACTTTAACATAATCTAGTAGATTAAGCCCATCGTTTGTATACTTATCATCAGCTTCATTTCCCTCATTTGGATCTTGTATAACTCTAATTAATTCACTACTGTCTATCAGCTCCCTTATTAAAAGCGTTCCTTTAGGCTTTGTCATTTCTACAGCAATATTCTTATATTTTACAAATTCCGTTTTCTCATCTATATAAAGCTCATCATTAGTCAATTTTTGTAGTTCTTCAAGCCTTATATCTCTTTGTTCTTTTCTGTACACTTTTTTCACGTCTGACTTAAACATACTTATCCTCAATCCACTAGGATCCACAAACGCTACCGGATTACCTCCGCAGTACCCATACCAGTTAAGTCCGTCTTTCACAGAGTCTTCCGTTATAAATCTTCCTGCCCTCGGATTATAATACCTTGCTCTGAGATAAATATTATCCGTTTCATTATCAAAGTACTCTCCGCAGTATCTAAAAGGATTTGTATCGTTTCCGTCCTTAGATTCCTCGTTTCCGTATGCGTCATACTCATAGGTTTTAATCAGATTCTTGCCCGATCCGTTTCCTGTAAGCTGTACTACATCTCCGTGACCATTGTATACATAATAATGATTTACACTTTTATTTTTACTGCTGTTTATTCTGCTGATACCATAACTGTATACATTTGTTCCTCCTTTTCCTTTTTCCGCAAGTATCTGACTTCCGTTCCATACAAACTCTGTTTTATTACCGTCAGCTGTTTTTGATAACCTCAGTCCGTCCGATCTGTACTTGTATTCAGCATTCACGCTTCCTTTTACCTCAATTAATTGATTAAAAGCGTCATATTTGCTTTCCTCGGTTTTATACTTTGATTCTTTAGGGTCATATATTCCCAATATAAGCGTATCGCTCTTTTCTTCGCTTTCATAGCTGTCTGCCTTTTTTATCTGATTTCTGTTGTCATAATACTTAACTATCACACAATATCACTTCTTTCGTAATTATTTGTTTATACATTTTATTTAATATATTATGATTATTATAGCATATTTTTTTGACTGTATATATCTAATTTACAAAAATCGTCATATTTTTGTAAAAATTAATTTTAAATAAATTAATTTTTAGCATATAAAAAGAAATTCTATAAATATCTTTTATTTTGATAAATATAGAATTTCTCCTTAGCATACTTGTTTTTAAACAAATAATTTTATCATTTTGCTTTACTCTGTAAATCAACAATCTTATTTTCTAAATTTTTTACGGTACTCTTTTTCCTGTTCTTCAAGATACTTTTTTTCCAATTCTTTTTTAACCTTAATTCCAATAAAGACTTGCTCATTTATAACTAATGAGTCAAGATAATCTATATATCTCATTTCTTCAATATTATCAACAGAGCTTTCAACATCAGTATTCTCTTCACCCGAAAAAACTAAACCTGGTGCTATACTAAAAAAGTGGACAGAAAAACAATTCATATAATATAATAAAATAAACAGAAGAAAGGAGTTATTATATATGCCCCAGATAAAATATGACGAAGATTTCAAAAAAAGCATAGTTGC
>CATLIG010000162.1 GCA_949948985.1 uncultured Clostridia bacterium
TTTGCTTAAAACCTGCCAAGTAAAAGTTCATTCAGGTGCGAATGAAATAATTTTTAAATCCTTCATCCTTTTCCCCCTTGATTAAGACAGTCAGACGCGAATACCGTCAGCGTTGAATAAAACCGTTGCTAAAATTTTCATATGTTTTACTCATAAAATTTATTTTATTTTTACGGTATCATTATAAAAAAGATTTGCTCGGAAAGATGTATTTTGTGTTTGCTCAACCCATTCTATGCCATAGATAATATCTGCTCTCTTTCCTGAAATTGTAAACTTGAATATTGCATCAATAGCGTAATATTGGGTTAAACAATCCATTTTTCCTTGATATTGTGGTGTTCCTTCAACATAATTGACATCTTTAACGATAATATTTATGTAACCATTCACATCTTTAATAAAGAAATATAATTCAAAAGAAAAATATTTGTTTTCTATCTGTGTTGTGTCCTCTATTACGTTTATTCCGTTTGCATTGTAAAACGTATCTTTATCAATTCTTCTCAGATTAAGTTTTACTTTTTTTATTTTGTTATGCAAAATTCTTTCATCGCTTTCAGAAACATAAAATGGCTCATTTTCACTTTCATAAATACCTTCCTCAATGGGATTAATATTTAAAGGAAAACACCCAGAAATGAAAAACACAATCATCAGAGAAACAACTGCAAGCAAAACCGAAATTACTTTTTTCATTAACATTTCCTCCGAATTTTTATTTTTTTAATTCCAAATATGGTGAGAATACAAGATGTAGATTTTCTATATTCTCTCCCCATTCAAGTCTATACCCGTTACTTAAATTAGGCAATATAAACAAAAACCAAGTATCCAAACAGTAAACTTCCGTGTTACAATTTATAAATCCTCGATATTGTTTCGCTTCGCTTTCATATTTTAGATCTTTAACGGTTACTCTCACACCGTCACTTAAATCTTTTAAAACAAAATGCAAATCAAGCGAGTAATATTTTCTATCTTTCAAAGAACAATCTTCTATAACATTTATACTGTTTGCCATATCATATTCATTTTTAGCTATTTGTTTTATTAAAAGCTGTATATGTGTTATTTGAATATGCTCTTTTTTTTCATTATAATTTATGTCGTTAGATTCATAAAATAAACTTTCACTGATAGAATCATACGTTCCTTCCTCAATACCTCGCCACTGCTTTGAAACACATCCTACTGCATATACAAGGCAAAGTACAAAGACAGCCGTAAGTAAAATTACCAAAAATTTTTTCATAGAATTTTTCCTCCAACCTTATTATACACCGTCAATATTGTTTTGTCAGCAGAGACGGAAAATTTTTAGCCTATTCAGGTGCGAATGAAATAATTTTTAAATTCTTCATCCTTTTCCCCCTTGATTAAGACAGTCAGACGCGAATACCGTCAGCGTTGAATAAAACCGTTTCGCTGAGATATTCTTTCCACCCGCTGTTGTCAACCCTGTAATAAGCGCGGCCTTTCCAATAGCACTGTACCCCGTTTGTTGAAACCTCTGCCGAAACTCTTTTCCCCTGATCCAAGTCCGGAGTATAGTTTGAAATGGCTAATTCCATTTCGGAATAATTTTCGGTAAAAGTGTCGGACTTGTATAAGTAGACGTAAACTTCAACGGTTGAGGGAAACAAAGTGAATTCGTTTTTCACCGCAAACCAAACGCGACCGCCATTTCCGCTGATTGAAAAGCCGAATTTTGTATAAAGTCCGTAAGGAGTTATATCCCCATCTGAGCTTACCTCATTGTTGCCGTAATTGCGATTTGTTTCTGCGTATACCGATTTGGCGCAGAACGCCAGACACGCAAAAGCCGTAATTAACAGCAAAGTTGCCGCAAAAACCAACTTTTTAATTTTTACCATAACTTTTCCTCCATTTTTTATATAGTTAAAATAAGGTGTGTAAAGACAGTCTTTACACACCTTATTTTAACATTCTTTATTCGTCTTGTCTGCCACCTTCAGTTGGCAATTTGTCGCTTAAAGTTGGCAATTTGCTTTTTTTACCGACTTTTATTCGTTTTTTGATAAAAATAACAGTCAAAGTAATTAAAACGGCAACCGCTAAAATTCCGAAGACTAAAAAAATTATTCCCTCATAGTTTACTATATGTACAAAGTCCCCTTCCGACGGTGCAATAGTTAAGTAGCAGGCTAAACTGCAGGCAATAATAAACAGCACAAGCAGAACCACGCCTATTACAATCATTAAAATTTTAAAGGTTGAAAGCTCTTTTTGTTTTTCAGGCTGTTCGTTTTCCGGTTCTTCCTCCTTTTCCGCGACGGCGACGGCGCACTGCGCGTTAGGTATATCAAAAAAATATCCCGTGTCAACACCGAAAACTTTACAAATAATTTCAATATTTTTTGTCGTCGGTTGGGCGGTGTTCAGTTCCCATTTTGAAACCGTCTGCCGCGCAACGCCAAGCATCATTGCCAATTTTTCCTGTGACAAACCGTTTTCTTCTCTTAACTTCAAAATTTTTTTGCCGATATCGTTCATAGTTTTATTATAACAAAAATTTTTAATTTTGCAATATCTGTACGCAAATAAAAAGCTAAGGCGGGGCGGTTTTTACAAAAACCGCCCCGCCTTTGAATTTAAAACAATTTATGCTTCCACTTCCGTTTCCCTGCGTTTTTTATCGCCCATTCTGAGACGAAGACCGAAGCCGGAAATCATCGGAGAGATAATAAGCCATATAGCCGCAAGGGTGATGATGACGTAAACTATTATCGAACCGACCGATCTCGGACCCTGAAAAATCCAGCTTACGAGATTAAAATCGAATATGCCGTAAAGTCCCCAGTTCACCGCGCCTAAAAGCACT
>CATLIG010000163.1 GCA_949948985.1 uncultured Clostridia bacterium
CCGCTACTTCGATGAGATCAATGCCGATCCAATCGTTTATCATTGGACATATAAAATGGATGAAATTAATCCCGATGAAGCAGCAACTATTTAAACTATCAACAATTTAATATTCGCTATACTAGTAAATACATATCCATAATCAGATTCCTCACAATAAAATAATTTGTTGTAATTTTTTTATCTTGATTTTAAAAACTTCTCCCCCACTGCGTTCTCTGTTGTTATTAACTATATCTGTTTAAATTTTAGTATAATATGCGCACGTTTTTACTTTATTTATTATAACTTGCTGATTTTCTGTTGCAAACTATTGCCACGCATTTATTATAACAAATCTCTAAAAATTGGCAACCTTTTTTGATACCCTCTAATTATCAATAGTATAATGCCGTTATTCTCCCTATACACCTTTATTACATGGTGCTAGCACCATGTCCAAATAATCATTAAGGAAATACAACTCTTACTCGCATTCGCACCTATTTATTCAATATCATACTTTTCAATCCAATCATACATTGCCCTTACCACAGGTCTTAAACCTTTTCCCATTTCGGACATATAATATTCGACCTTTGGAGGAACTTGCGGATATTCCTTGCGAATAATAAGCCCATCTTTTTCCAACTCTTTTAATTGATTTGTCAACATTTTATGCGTGATTGGCGCAAGCAAACGTTTCAATTCCCCATATCTCAATACTTCGTGAAACGCCAGCATATATATGATTCTTAATTTCCACTTTCCGCCAATCATTCCCACAATCGTTTCAAATCTTTCATAGCCAAAATCTTGAAGATAACAAGGTTCTTTTTTCACACATTCTCTCCTTTTTGATAGTATCACACAAAAAGGTGCGTACTTTTCAAAAAGTATTATATACCACTATAATAAAAATTGAAAGGGGCAAACGAACATGAAAATTATAATAATAAACGGAAGTCACAGAAAAAACGGCGTAACGGCATTGATACTACATGAAATGTATCAAAAATTAGAAACTTATCCTAATGTAGAAATTCAATTTTATAATGTTTCAGACTTGAATTTGAAATATTGTGTTGGTTGCTGTAAATGCTACAAAAATGGAAAATGCATTTTTAATGATGACATTGAAAAATTATCAGAAAATATTGAAACAGCAGACGGCATTATAATAGGCTCTCCTACATATGCAAGCAATATTTCCGGGCAGATGAAAGTTATAATAGACCGTGGACATTTTGTAATAGAACAATTACTATTCGGAAAATATGCAATCAGCGTTTCAACATATGAGAATTACGGAGGAAAAGATACTGCTAAAATATTAAATAAGCTATTTTGTTATTCTGGAGCAACTATTTCTAAATCACTTTCTATTAAGACACCATTTTCCAGTAACCCATTTAGCAACCCCAAAATTCATAATATTGTAAATAAGGCAACGGATAAATTTTATAAAGATATCTATAGGCAGAAAACATATTTATATCAAAAAATGATACATTTTATAATATTCCGATTTGGCATTCTCCCCTTTGTCACGAAAAAAGGAAATGAATATCAAGGAGTTATAGCCAAATGGAAAAAGCATAGCATTAAAAATAGAAAAATAATATAAACCTCCACCAATTCCTAATATCTTTTTTGTTATGATATAATTTTCTTGTTGACTTGAAGCGCACCTCATAGTTTATGATTAAGAAGAAAGGCGGATTAATATGTATTCAGCGAAGGAAACAGCCCAAATGACAGGATTATCAACAGCAACTTTGAGATATTACGAAAAGGAAAAATTACTGCCCCAAATAGCTAGAAACAGCCAAAAATACAGGCAATATACAGACGAGGACATTGAATGGATTAAAATGATACAGTGTATGCGTATGGCAAATATACCCATTCATTCCATTAAAGAATATGTTTCACTGTTATTACTGGGCGGTGAAACCCTTGAACAGCGTTTTGCTATGGTACAAAATCACATGGAGGATATTAAAAAGCAAATGACTAATTTACAGAATGCATTTGAATTGACACAAAAAAAGTTGTCATTCTATAAAAAACTTTTAGAGGATTCTTCCTTTAAAAATATGTCCTATAGCGAGGAATGGAAGTTATTTAATCATGGAGAAAATTAAAGAGAAAAAACAGGAGGAATTGGAAAATGCCTTATATCACAGTAGAAAGCGGTGTTTTATCTGATACGCAAAAGGAGGAACTGATTAAACGATTAACAGAAATATCATCTGAAATTATGAAAATACCACAGGAATTTTTTGTAACAACCATAAAGGAAGTGCCCGACAAGAACTTTGGCTTTGGCGGAAAAACCATTGACAAGGTAAAGGCAGAGTATATGCAGACACATAATAAGCAATTATAGGATAATTTAAAGCACAGGCAGGGAAAAGGAATGGAAAATGTTTTAATTACAGGGACAACAAGTGGGATTGGAAAAGCGTTTGCCGAAAAATTTGCAAGTATGGGAAATAATATAATTCTTGTATCACGAGATAGACCAAAATTGGAACAACAGCAATTATATTTACAAAATCAGTATCATGTAACTGTAAATTATATTGCATATGACTTGTCAAAAGAAGATGCCGTAGATTTGATTATGGAGCAAATATACAACTGGAATATTCCTGTTGATTTCCTTATCAACAATGCGGGCTTCAATGAGTGTGGCTTATTTACCAAAACAGATATTATAGTAAGCGACATAAATATTTTCTATTTACTTTTCGGATATCCCTTAGTAAAATAATACTGAGGTGACAGTATGAATATTAGAAAGTTTAAATCGGACAAAAACGCTTTGATAGCGGAGGGGA
>CATLIG010000164.1 GCA_949948985.1 uncultured Clostridia bacterium
GCTGCGTGTTCTTCTCTGGCGGCGTTTCCAAAAGGAACTGGTCTACGGATATGTTGTAGCGAAGCATAAGCTCAAAGAAAATCTGTAAACTTGGGTGCTGCCCCTTGTTCTCAATGTTCGCAAGGTAACGCGGCGAGATAAACATTTCGTCGCTTACTTTCTTGCGGCTCTCCTTGCGCCCTATACGCGCCGCCTTTATCGCTGCCCCAAAAGCCTTGAAGTCGTATTTTGGTACTGGTCTTTTTGCCATAATTATTCACCCTATTACATTTTACAGTTCCCCTTTCTCTTTGAATACGTCTACACAGTTCTATCAATTAGCCAAAATAAAACATATTGCAATAATGAAATTTATCTTTATAGGAAATTGAATTGACAATTTCGTGTTTACATGCTACAATAAATAAACCGACCGGCGGTTTATTTATTGTAGGAGTGTGACCATATGAAACAAGAAGAAAAATCTTTAATTACTAAAAACAAAATTATAAGTTCGGCAGCAAAATTATTTTCTGAAAGAGGTTATGACGAAACAACCTTGCAGGACATTATGAAATTAAGTGGTCTATCTAAAGGAGCCATTTATCATTACTTTAAAAGTAAGCAGGAAATTCTTGATTATCTTTCAAATTATGAAAAGGAATTAGTTTCAGATTTTCTAAAAAAGCTAGTTGATAATAAGGAATTAACAGCGAAAGAAAAAATTGAACGGGTAATAACCTACTTATCTGCGAATGAAGCATTACCTGAACTGACAAAAGAGAACTGGGCTGAAAAAGCACCGTTTGCTTTGTTGAACACTCTAAAAAATACATTAAATGTATTATCGGAGTATATTACTGATATTTTAGAACAAGGAAATTGCAATAACGAGTTTAGTTGCAAATACCCCAAAGAACTGGCAGATGTTTTAGTTCTGTTAATTGATATATGGCTTGACCCAACAATCGTAAATTCTGATTATGAAGAAATGTGCAATAAAGTTGATTTTATTATTTTACTTTTAGATAAATTTGACACACCACTTATCAGCAAAGAAAAGGGGTTAGAAATTAAGGAGGGGCTGAAACGCTATTATGTATAATTGCAAAAAAATATTGATGGTGAATTTACCATTTTCCGGACATACAAATCCAACATTGGAACTGGCAAAAACTTTTGTATCATTGGGGCATGAGGTTACTTATATACATTCTCCTGAGTGGAAAAACAAAATTGAAGAAACAGGCGCAATTTTTATACCCTATGATAATTACCCTATTACTATGACGGCTTCCCAAAAGGAAATTAAAAGTTGGGGAGCTGCTTATCAGACGGCAGAAAGGATAGGAAAAAATTTTGATTGTCTGATTTATGAAATGCTATTTTTACCAGGTAAATCACTTGCTGACCGATTGGGTATTCCTGCTTTTCGAGTATTTTCCACCTTTACCCTTAATGCAAAAATATTAAATGATTTTGGGAAAACAGGCGGTTGGTATATGACTTGTATATTTCGCTATCCACTTTTATATAAAGTTGTATCACGAGTTTTACAAAGAAAATTTCATTTACGCTATGGGAATATTGCAAAGGAAATGACGGATAACGCCCCTAAATTGAACTTTACCTATACAATTAAAGAATTTCAAATTTATTCAGATGAATTTGATAATTCCCGTTATAAGTATGTGGGTGCGTCCATCGGGAGTCGTAATGAAGGACGTTTTGATTTTTCTTTTATGAAGCAGCCGATTATATATATTTCCCTTGGAACTTTGCTGAACACTTCTGCAAAATTTTTTCGCAAGTGTATTGAAGCATTTCAAAATCAATCTGTTTCAGTGATAATGTCTATCGGAAATGTTGTTAAATTGGAACAGCTTGGAAAAATACCGGATAATTTTTTTGTTTATCCATTTGTGCCGCAATTAGAAGTATTACAAAAAGCGTCTTTATTCATCACACATGGAGGAATGAATAGTGTAAATGAAGCTCTATATTACGGAACTCCAATGATAGTTATTCCCGTTGGCAACGACCAACCTACTGTCGCCCGACAGATTGAAACATTACATTTAGGCAAATATATGAAACGGAAAGATACAGATGCTGTTTCTTTGAGACTAACAGCTATGGAAATATTGAATAATAATAACTATAAAGATACTCTTAAAAAGTTTCAGATGAAGTCACAAGCAGCGGGCGGTAATATGGAAATTGCCCGACAAATTTTAGCGGAATTGGATAAATACTAAACTGTTATGCGAGGAGAAACGATGATAATAAAAATTGAGTGGATTATATGCCCAATTTGTAACAGCAAAACAAGGTTAAAAGTGAGAGAAGATACAGTACTTCAAAATTTCCCTCTATTTTGTCCAAAATGTAAACACGAGACACTTATAAATGTCAAACAGATGAATATGTCCATTATCAAAGAGCCAGACGCACAGACGCAGAGCCGATAATACGCAGATTTGAAAATGCGGTTATCGGCTTTTTCTTTTTGAAAAATATATTAAAAAGATTGCTGATGAATTGCAACAAAATAGAAACCGTTGCTATTCATCAGCAATCATGTATAAGCCAATAGCGGCGGTTTTGAAAAATAAATTTCAAGGCTGCTGCTTCTTTTTATCCTCTAAAAAGGAATGACGCCACAAACGCCAATAGATACGGCGGCTAAAAGGAGGTAGCCGCCATGAAGCACAAACCCTATCGACAAAATCCGACGGTCATTGACACATCAAAAAAAGCCCGACCACCGCCGGGGAAAACTACGTCTATCAATATGAACTATCTAATCATCTAAATACTGCTTACAATACCTATGCGCCTGTCCG
>CATLIG010000165.1 GCA_949948985.1 uncultured Clostridia bacterium
TCCCACTCGGCAAAGTTTTTATAATACTAAACTTATTTGTTTATATTTTGTGAGCTTTAGTATTTATTTTATTTCTATTTTTCATATTATTTTGCTTTATTAAATTTTTTAGTATCAAATTAGTATCACATAAATTTTAAAAATACAATATTTTAATTAATTTCTTTATGCAATTTTATGATACCATTAAATTTAAAATATTTCAAGTGGTTTGTTAAAATTATTTAAAATAAACTTTATTTGCTGTTTTTTCTGTATTTGAAGAAATTGCTTTCAGAAATATTGCAAAACTTCGTATTACTTCTACTTTTTCATTCTCCATTCAATAATTCTGTGACTTCATCTTTAGTCATATATTCTATATATTGAATTTTTCCAGCTTCATTTCTTGTTACTCGAATATTTACTGTACCTGAAGGATTCATATTTAATGTATAAAAAGAATTATCTTTTTTTATATCCATAAAAACATTAACAAGTTGATTTTTATAATAGTATGATTTCCCATTTTTTATAATATCATAAGTCTTGTATTCTTCAATAATTTGACGGTCTAAATCGACCTTATCTTTATCCTCATAATCATAATTGTAGTCATAATCGTAGCCGTAATCGTAATCGTAATCATAGTCATAATCGTAATCATAGTCATAATCGTAATCATAGTCATAATCGTAATCATAGTCATAATCGTAATCATAGTCATAATCGTAATATTTTTTAGCCTCATCTTTAGTCATATACTCTACACTTTTTATTTTTCCATCTTTATTTCTTGACACTCGAATATTTACCTTACCTGAGTGATTCACATCTAATGTATAATAAGGACTGCCCTCTTTGACATCCATAAAAACATTTACAAGCTCATTTTTATAATAGTATGATTTCCCGTCCTTTATAATACCATAAGCCTTATATTCATCAATAAGATGACGCTTTAAATCTTCTTTTAAATCCGCTTCTTCCTGTTCTTTGCCTGTTTCATTTAGTAAAATAGACTGAAAATTAATTTTTTTATCTGATTTTGCTTTTGCAAGCCAAAATTCTAAAGTTTCTTCGTTCATATAATCCATCAAAATAGAAAAAAAGTCAATTCTACCCTCTGAATAAGATTTATCCACAAAATATTCAAACAAGGGACTGTCTGAACTTAACTGCTCCAAACTTACAGAAAAAAATGCGATTTTTTTATTAGTATAAATTTTATTAAGCCATTCTCTTTGTGCAGTTTCATTTAATTTAGAAAATATCGCTTTAAATTGTGCTAAATTTTCTTCCTTATAATATTGCTCCGCTTTATCCTTAATATCACTGTTACCTATATACTCTACACTGACAACAAACGGACGTAACATAGGAAAATCACTATTCTTTGTTTTACTATAAAGTTCTGTAAGTAAAGAAATTAACGCATTTATAGTTTTATCATTATTTATACTGCTTTTACAGCTGTCAGAAAAATAAACTGTTAATTGTTCTCCGGTGTTAAGTGTTAAAACTTTTGTTGTGTAAAAGATGTTATCATCTTCCTGTAAATTCCAGCCAATTTGAAAAATATATGGTTCCTGATAATATCCATTTTGTGTATAATAATGGCTTTTACTGATACTGATAATATCATTTGATTTATAATCAATATTTGAGGCACTAATAGGATAAACGCCTATTAAAGACACTCCAAAAACAACACACAATGTCAAAATAAATGTCATAATTATAGCTGATTTAGATTTTTTTCTAAAATTCATAATCGCACCCAACCTTTCTTTTAATAATTTTTTATTTTCACTTAAAGTAACAACACCAAAAGATTCTTTATACTTTCCGACTGCCATCATTGCGTCAAGCAAAGTTTTTCCATACTCCTGCGCTTTATCATATCCTATTTTTTCAATAACATTCTCATCACAGGAAAACTCACACGCTTTATTAATTTCCTTTACCATAAAATATACAAGCGGATTAAACCAGTGCAGACAAATTATAATCTGAACTAACCATTTATAAAACATATCTTTCTGTTTATAATGAGTCAGTTCGTGTAATATGATATATGAAAAATCCTCTTCTGAAATATCTGTATACGGCAATATTATGTATGGGCGAAAAAATCCAACAAGCAGTGGAGAGGAAATCAACGGATTTATACAAAGCTCAATAGTTTTTTTTACACCTGCCTGTTCCGCAATTATGAAAAATTTGTCTAAAAGTTCTGTATCAGCGACAGGAGTTAATCCCGCTTTTATATAGTTTTTAAAACTCTGATATATAGTTATTTTTCGTACAAATAAAACAAGTACAACAACAAACCAAATCAACCAACTTTTATTCAATAACAAATAAAAAATGTCTTGAACTTGGTTTACGCTATTCAAATGTTCCATTTCATCAGTTTTCTCCTGCTTATCAGATTCTAAATTTATAGCGGATTTATGTAAAACATCTTGCTTAACGATTTGATTTTGTTTTTGGGGATTTACAGTATGAGTCTCAACCATTATTGTTACTTGACTAATCACATCAGAAAACTTTTCTATCAAATTTATTTCTGGCGTAAATGGCAACAATAATCGTATAATAACAACAAGCCAAATATAATATTGCCACTTTCTGCTGATTCTGTTTTTTAAAAAATGCTTAAATATAAAAATTAATAAAATAAACAAGGAACCGGTAAAAGACATAGAAAGGAATATTTGGTAATGTCCTAAAGTATTTTAATATAATAGACGATATAATAGTAAAAAAGTAAAAGGAAGGAAGTAAATTATTATGCCGAAAAAAATAATAACAGTAAAATGCCCATTTTGTGGAAGT
>CATLIG010000166.1 GCA_949948985.1 uncultured Clostridia bacterium
ATTACTAATAAAGTATACTTTATCGATAATTTTTGTATATATATGGAAATATTATTATTCATATAACATTTCTTTAATTTCACTTATAATCCTGTAATAAGTTCCTTGGCAAACTCCCATAAGTTTTCTCGCTTTTTTCTGTGATATTTCCTTTCTGAGGAATCTTTTATATATGTCTATGTAATTTTTTGCGTTGTATTTTTTTGGTCTTCCGAATTTTGTACCTTTTACTTTTGCCGCCGCAATCCCCTCAGCTTGTCTTTGTCTTATATTCACCATTTCATTTTCAGCAACATATGAGAGAAGCTGTAAAACTACGTCACTTATAACAGCGCCTAATAAACCTTTATTTTGTGTTGTATCCAGTATCGGCATATCCAGAACAATAATATTGGCTTTTTTCACTTTCGTTATTGCTCTCCATTGTTCAATAATCTCGCTGTAGTTTCTCCCAAGCCTGTCAATACTTTTTATAACAAGTACATCACCTTCTTTGAGTTTTTTCATCAATTTTTTATATTCAACTCTGTTAAAATCCTTACCGCTTTGTTTATCTATAAAAATTTTATCCGTTTTCACACCATACTCATTCATAGCGATAAGCTGTCTGTCCTCGTTCTGTTCTTTTGTAGAAACTCTTACATATCCGTAAATCATTTTCAAATCCTCCTGTTTTACTCAATAAATGTAAATTGGTCATATCTGGTAACTTTAAGCGATAATGATTGATAAAAAAATTGTCACGTATCGCAGAAGCTGTCAAACAGATTCTATTATAAATAAAAATGACTTCTATAAAAAATCCAATTTCAAAATTTATATATAGACGGTGATTAAATATCACCGTCCTTACACTGAGCGCGGCTGCCATAGGCAGCATATACTATTCGTGCGAGTACGTATCCGCAGGAGGTTTACTATATAACATATTATAATATTCCTTTTACATAAAAAAAGCTGACAATTCCTGCATAAAATGCAGAAATCATCAGCTTTATAAGCAATTTAAGTTTTTAACTAAGTGAGAATTTCATTCCCTAACTTTATTGTATTGTCAAATTTTTTTAATAATTTTTGGACTTTTAATACATTTTTTATTTTTTGCTTAGCATTTCAATATACATAGCATAGTCGTCTTTTGAAATTTTTAATGTTGACATAGCTTTTTCAACAGTAACATTAAAATTGTTCATAATGTTTTTTATATCTTCCAATTTTGTTTCAATAATGGTTTCTTTTCTGAGTTCTTCCATAATAGCACACATTTCATTCACCCCTTTGATATTCTCTTTAAAATGTTTTACCCTTTTTGCAAGCGTTTTATTATACATCTCATCAGCATTTTTACAGTAAAAATCGTGCATAAGTTTTCCAAGTTCTGTCCGGCTTTTCTTTTGAGAGTATATGTATATGATATGTGCTTCGTCACCGAAATAACAGTTTCTCATTTCTTTTATAGTTCTGTCTATGTGATATATTAGTTTATTTCCGCCTAAAATATCGTTTTTTGTGATGAAAATTATATAAGTTTCAGGAAGTTTGTCATAATCTTCACCTTTTTCAAGTTCGTTTGCGTCAATAATGCTGCTGTTATATCTTGCTCTTTTGGGAACAGCACCATTGTTATCGTTCTGAATTTCAATGTCATATATTTTTCCTTTACCATCAACCGCACGAATATCAAGCCTTATTGAGTGTCCCTGCAAATTGTCTATAACATATTGAGTTTTTAAATTTTTTATTTTTAAATCATCTTTTTCGAGAATAATTCGGAGAAGTTCCTCAGTACATTTCTTATCTTCAAAAACTTTTGACATAAATGTATCGTCCATAAGGCAAAATTCTTGTATCTTTTTTTTATATTCCGCTTTTTTCTCTTTAGAGATTGTTGAGTTTTTTACAGCCAAGCAAACACCACCTTTATTGTTTTTATATTATCACATTTTTTTATTATTTTCAAGTGTCGGGAAAATAAAGATTTATATTTCCCTTTTTATCAGATAATTAACTTCTACTGCCGTTTATATCGTATTTTTTATATTTTTTGAATGACTCCGTAAAAACCTTGTAGGCGGCGCGATTATAATTGCGGCGGGTGTTGCTGTTGGGTCATTAGACCTTAGTATGGCATAAACCATAATAAAATAAAGGAAAAGCTGATTAATTAAAAATTATTTTTTCTTTAATTAATCAGCTTTTATTTGGGAGGTTTGAAAAATGACTTTTACAGAATCAATGTTATCAGACCTTTGTAATCTTGCTCTTGAAGATGGTTTTGCTGAATCATTGAATATAACCCTTTCACAATTTGACTCAGGCACAAACTCAATAATAGTAAACCTTATGAGAAACAGTGTTTTTGCCATTGGCGCGGCACTTTTAACTTTGTTTATGCTTATGGAACTTGTCGCTATGGTAAATCGTTCGGACAGTATGGAAACAGGGCTTGGAAGTTTGAAACTTCCATCAAATATTATGATTAAATTTGCTGTATTTGCCTTTTTGTTCTGCCATATCCCGGCTATACTTAACGGCATTGAGTCAACGGCGTCAAGTATCGGAAACAGTATGGTCACAAACGCAAAATACAGTTTTGGAGTCGGCGTCAGCGCGTCACAGATTACGGCTCTTGCTGAAGGCATTGATGACCTTAGCTTTTTCAGCAAAATATTCACATATATTGTTGTTTTTGTATGCTGGCTTTTTGTCAGCATAGTAAAAGGAATTGTCAGTTTAA
>CATLIG010000167.1 GCA_949948985.1 uncultured Clostridia bacterium
TATCTTTGGTTAATCAGGCAAAGAGCGGTCGCATAAGCAAGAAAAAAATGATGTTTAAAGCTGCTTTAAATCCTGATGTATTGTTAAATATTCTTTTTAACTCCAAAAAGTAAATGCTGTTTCCGTGATAAAAACACCTGTAAATGTTGACATTACACTTTTATAATGCTATAATAGGTGTAAATCTAAAAATTACAGGAGGAATAAAAATGAAAGTAACTCAAATTATTTTTAGTCCAACGGGAGGAACAAAACAAGTCATAAAGACTTTAACATCAGAGTGGGGAAATAATATTGCGGAAGTTGACTTGACTGACCCAAAGATTGATTATACTAATGTTAAATTTGAAAAAGATGATGTTGTGGTAATAGGCGTTCCTTCTTATGGCGGTCGTGTTCCAGCACTTGCGGCAGAAAGAATCGAAAAAATTCAAGGTAATCAAGCTAAATGTATTGTTGTTTGTGTATATGGAAACAGAGCATATGAAGATACACTTGCGGAATTAAATGATATTGCGGAACAATGTGGATTTAAAGTAATTGCCGCTGTTTCTTCAATCGCAGAACATTCTATTATGCACCAATATGCGGCAGGTAGACCTGACCAGGAGGATAAAAACGAACTACATAGTTTTGCGAAGAAAATTTTAGAAAAAATTAATAGTAATGTTGAAAGTATATCTTCGTTGACAATACCGGGTAATCGTCCCTATAAAAAAAGAAGCGGAGCGGCTTTAATTCCTAAAGCTGATAAAAAATGTATCGGATGTGGTCTTTGTATTAAAAACTGTCCCGCACAGGCAATTAATAATAACATTAAAGATGTGGACAGTAAAAAATGTATTTCCTGTATGCGATGTGTTGTACAATGCCCTCATTCAGCCCGTAAAGTGAATAACTTTATGGTTTCGGCTGCCGCGTTAGCAATTAAAAAGGCTTGTTCAGAAAGAAAAGGTAATGAGCTTTATATTTAAAGGTGTTACTAATATAGAGAAACATATATAAACAAAACGATTTATAAATTTTATAGTAAAATTAAAAATTCTGTTAAATTTTGTTTTTTTTTCACTCAAATGTATTTTTATACTTGAGTGATTTTTTTTATTAAAAATTCTATGACATTATATGTGTTTATGTAGTTGAAATTCTACAATCGTGGAAATTTTTTTATTTTTGAAAAAAATCCTGTTTTGTGGATATACGGGAGAGAGTGCAAAAATGTTTTATTATAGATATAGTTCATTAAATGAGATGTTTAAATTGAATGACCGTCCGAACTGAACAAACCGCCACGACCTTTTAAATATGAGAGAGCACCTGAAAAGGGATGACACAGCACCAAGCAAGGTTGCCTGTCAGAACAGTAAGGATAGAACGGCAAAATTTATAATAAAACAATATTGATTATTATAAATATTTCTTTAAAAAATAAAAATCAAGGGAGGAATTGAGTTAAATGAATTGTGAGTTTATAACATCTGATATGCCTATGCCGTCTTGTATGCTTTTTCCAAAAGTATTAGTGGCACTTTCAATCAGTAATACAGCGAAAATTATGTATTGTCTGATACTTGATACTGTATTAAAAACGGGAATAAAAGATGAAAACGGAACATTATTTGTTTATTTTCCGCTTACAGAGCTTGTGGCTGATATTTCAAAATGTATTATGCCTGTCGGGCGTTATTTAAACGATTTAGAAAAAGTGGGATTGATTATGAGAATACGTCAGGAGTTTGGGAAACCAAACAGAATTTATGTACTTGGTGCGAGTGTTCTTACAGAACTTAACGAAAAACACAGTAAAATCAAATGTTTACGGTTAGAGGGAAGTAATTTCAGATTAGGCGGTATAGCCCCGATTACAAGGGCTGTACCGTCTTTTCGAGTTCCTATGCGCCTTGCCGTTTCGGTTGCGTGGCAGAAAGGAAATTGATTTCCCCTACAAAGTTGAAAACAATATCCACTTTCTGTACCCGCTTCCCGTCCACCTTTTCCGGCGCATGGACTATGATTTTCTTGATAAATTCATTGACGATTGCGGGGGTGAGTTCCTTTATCCCCACATACTTGCGGATAATCGCAGCGAAGCTGTCAAAATCGCTCTTATTCTGTTCATAGGTATCGACTTCCTGCTGGTCTGCCTTGACCTTTTCTTCCAGTTCCCGCTGTTCCGCGTCATACTCTGCGGACAGCTTCAAAAACCTGTCGTGGCTGATTGCCCCGCTTATGTCGTCCTCATAAATCCGTTTGAAAATACGGTCAAGTTCTGCAATTCGTTTTTTCGCCTGTCCGACTTCACGCTTCCTGCGCTTCATTTCCTTTTCTGTTTCAGAGGAGCGTTGCTGATACATCATTTCATGGAAAGCCATGATGTCATCAAAGAAGAGGGCGGTTACGTCAAATATCCTGCTCCATACGATTTGTTTCAACACTTCTTCGCGGATAAAGTGAGCCGTACAGCTTCCCGTATTGCTTTTGTACTTTGCACAGCGGTAATGGTCTTGTGAGCCGTTAAAACTTTTGCAAGTGGCGAAATGTAGCTTGCTTCCACAGTCCGCACAGTATACCAAGCCGGAAAACAATCCCTGTCTGTCCAATGTCATTAAGTTAAGAAAAATTAAATAATAAAATTTATAAGAGTGAGGCTTATTAAAAGAACCCCACTCTTTTTTATAAAAAAATCGGAAAAATAAAAAAAACACTTGACAAATCAGTAAAAAT
>CATLIG010000168.1 GCA_949948985.1 uncultured Clostridia bacterium
ATGTCTAATATTTCCATAGCTTACTCGTCTTGGTTCTGTTATATTTTTTATTTCTTCTTTTAATTTATTTATTTCCATAATTTTATTTTACTCATATTTTTTTAAAAAGTAAATGCTGTTGCCCTGTCTGACAAATTAAACATTTTTAATATCGAATATTTAAAGTTCAATATATAAGCCGTCGCTTTTTCCGTTTATAACATAATAGGCACGGACAGAGCCGTTTTCAAATTTTACATATACGTCAATAGTTTTTACTTTTTTACGGGTATCGCCCCTGTAAGCGCTGACACACATTTCTTTGATTTTTTTTATGTCATAATCATTATTGCCGCTTTGAATAATAAAACTTCCCGCTTTGTCACCCGCTTTTATTCTTTTATGTTTGGCGGGTTCTTTTGTTTCGGAAGTTATTTGTTCATTGCTTTTTTCATTACTCATTTTTTAATCCTCCAAAAAAACTTTTGATATAATTTACAACGTAAGTATATTGAAAATGAGAGGAATTGTCAATGTAAAATTAACAATATATGTGTAATATTATTTATAATAATATTTAATAAACTTTTGATATATTTTTTATGTCATTTTTCATCTTTATAATTTATTATAAATTCTCTAAGTTCATTTATAATACAGTTGATTTCCTCTTCTGTATGAGTATAATAAAATGACGGCGGAAAACCAAAATAACAACCGCCTATAATTCGCCATTTCCTATCCATATCCATAAGTTTTATTTTAAATTTAATTTTTTGTATTATCTTTTTTAGTAAAATAATAAATTTTTGTATTACTCTTTTTAAAATGTTTGATTGATTTTGCATATAGTCACTTCTTTTTTATTGGGATTTTATTTTAGTTAGTAACAAACACTAATTAGGGGTTAATGTTTGTTACTAACGATATTTTTATAGGAGGAAGTATTTTTATAACAGCAAATATTAATTGGGGGTTAATGTTTGTTACTAACGAATATTAATTGGGGCTTAGTATTTGTTAGTAACACGATTTTTATTGGATAAGGTATTTTTATTATAACAAACATTAATTGGGGGGATATTTGTTACTAACGAATATTAATTGGGGTTTAATATTTGTTAGTAACACGATTTTTATTGGATAAGGTATTTTTATTATAACAAACATTAATTTGTGGGGGATGTTTGTTACTAATAATATTTTTATTACAACGAATATTAATTGAGGTTTAATGTTTGTTACTAATAATATTTTTATTGGATAAGGTATTTTTATTTCCAACAAACATTTTATTGGAGGATTTAAGGGTTACACCTTTTACACGGACTAAAACCCTGCTCAATAACTTCCTCTCTTATTCCACTGTATTCACGTTTGTTTTTTTCAGCTATCTGCTTAACAGATGAACAAAAGGGATAATGAAATTTATCGGTGTTTGTATTTAGTATGTATGTTGAGGTTTTCTCATTTTCAGCGGGAGCGGAAACAGGAACCGAGGGAGAAACATTAGTTAAAGTTTGTATTTCTTCATTTGTTGTTTTTTTAACTGTGCCGGATATTTTACTGTTTCCGTTTGAATAATTAATTTCTATATCAGGCTGAACGTTATACGCATACACACAAAAGCAAATTCCCGCTCCGCTGTCCTCAACGGAATATCCCTCCATTAAAACACCGTCAGCAAGCAGATTATTGTTCTCAAATATTGGCGTTACTCTGTATAGAACGTGATTATTTGTTTCTTTCACATAGTCGGCTGTCATATTCTCAAAAGGCAGCATACCCTCAATATTCAGGTATCTTGTACCTGTTATTAAATTTTTTTCGTTCGCGTTTTCGCCTGTAAGCTGATAGCCTATCAAATGACAGCGGTTATAAAGATATTTGCCGTCTACGTTATCATATTTTATTGTTTGCCAGCCGCTTGGTTTAACGCTGCCTATACTTCCTCGTTTTTCTGTCGGCATTACATCTTTCCCGACACAAGCGTAAGCGACACCGCATCTGCCTAAATTGTCAAGGGGCGAATATTCCTCAAAAGACCCTTCTGTTAAATCAGAAGCATTAAAAAACGGCATATTGTTATTTACATCAACATAAGGTTTGCCTAAATATTTTGGAATATTTGAAAGATTAAAGGCTGCCTGTGAAAGTCTGGGTTTTTCTGTTGTTTCTTCAGAGAAAAATTTTTCAATAACCGCTGATGTTGTTTCTTCTAAAGATATGTCCTTCGTCAGCGCCGGTTTTTCTGATGTTTCACGTATTATCTCTGTTTGATTTTGTTTTTCTGTGCTTCTTTGACATCCTGTTATGAAAACAGAGATTAAAGCACATAAAAAAATAATTATCCGCATCTTAGTTTTTATTTTATTCATAATATAAATTCCTCTCTTGTAATTTTGTCGTGAGATGTTCCGGCAAAATCTGTACTGCTTTCCAAATGAAAAGAAGTTAAAAACCTTATATTGAATTTTTTATCAAACGGATAACTTCTGTTCCAGCGATAGATAATAATAGTATTAATTTTGTTGATATATTTCTCAATGTCAGCGTTTTCAACAAAACAATAATCATCTTTCTGACATTTTTCCAAAAAATCGTTACACTTAATAACATTTCGGTCAGCAAAAATATCAGCGGAAAAATCGTTAATATAAAGGTTAGCTAAGCCTATTGTTTCAAAAA
>CATLIG010000169.1 GCA_949948985.1 uncultured Clostridia bacterium
CAAACAAACAATGGGATTGTATGTATATTCCATATCTGATATATACATACACAAAAACAGCTTGTACAGTGCATAAAATCAACGAAAATCAGGAATTTAAAACAGTCTTAATATAATAATCGCGATTTATTTTTTTTCTGTTTTCTTTTTTACACGCAGGGCAATATTGTCTGTTTTTACTATCGTTTTTAATAATGCGTCTGCAAACTTTACATCGTTTATAACCTTTTCTGTTTGACGCCGGCAAATTATAGTACTTTTTCTGCCATTTTCGAATTTCGCCTTCCAGACATTTATTGATATAGCTTACATAAAAGTGATCTTCTGTCAAAAAATCAAATCGTTTGGAAATGCTTGCCTTATCCTCATATCTATCAATAAGTTTACATCGGGTAAAACAGCTGTATAAAAATTTTTCTGTTATTTTTTTATATTCTTCCCAAGATAATTTCATTTTTTCCATTTGTAATTTTTTCTTTACTTTTTCAGATTGGTCAATAGCTTTGTCTATTAAATAAACTAATGTGTCAGCATTGGTATCAGTTCCGGAAATCCATTTATAATATAATTTTTTTGGAGTTTTAATCAAATCCATATATTCTTTTCCTAAAATCACTTCTTTATCAAAATACCTCGTATAAATATTATTAATTTTCTGACGTATAATAGAGTTCCAATTTTCATTTTGGGTAATAGATTTATAATACTTATATTCTATTTCAGACCATGTATCAAAAATTTTCCCTATATCAGTATTAAGCAAATCTTTTCTGATATTAAATTTTATTGTTTTTTTATAAATTCTGCGATTATTTTCAGAATTCCATATAGATAAACAAAAAGAATTAAAAATATAATCTTTTTCTGATTGTGATTTTGCTTCTTTAAAATCCTCAATAATCTCATATAAATATAATTCATTACAGTTGTAAATATTTATCACCCGTTTCAAATTCATAGTATTTTCCTAAATATTCATAAGAGTTATTTGTCTGATACGGCGTCTCTTTTATGAATATATTTTTTTTAGGATTTGTATTATTTTTCAGATTTTCAATAATATATTCTCCGTATCCCGTCCACGCAAATGATTTGCTTATTGAAAAACTGTTATATGACACCGCTATTACATAATTTGCGATTATATTTTCATTTAAACCTAATTCTTTAAATAAATTGTTTTTATAATCATTAACAATTGTGTCCATATAAAATTTAATTTCATTATTTGGTTTATTTCTATGAATATTTATATATCTCTTTATCTTTTTTGCGTAATTGTTAATATATCTTCTGCAAATTCTGATAATATTTTTATCAGATAAATCTATATTATTATCAATAATAAGGCATTTTGTATTTATAATATCTTTTATATTGTTATCCCATAAAATATTTCTTTTTTCCCACATACAAATATAATCACATAATTCATTCATAGGCGAGGGAGAATGGTACGCATTTAATTTAAGTTTGTCATCTTTATTTTCTGTCTTTTTGTTTTTTTCACATAAATTTTTATACGTTTTCATTTTACCGGGATAATTGTAGAGTAAGAAATAGGGAAGCTGTTTTAAATATTTTCTCAGGCTTCTGCTCATATTCCAACGAAAACCTGTTTTTAAAAAATCAATTTCTTTTCCTTGATACAATCTTAATAATGAGGAATAATCCTCATATAATTTTTTAATATCCGGATTTGTGGTATATTTATTTTCTATACTTGTAGCGGCATTAGTAATTTCTCCGATTCGATTATCTCTTGTCATTATTTCGTATTCTGTAATATTTTCCGTCGTATATTTTTTTGACTGTGTTGTGGCTTTATCGTTTATATCAAGCACTATTGGCTTATCTATTTTAGAATTGATTATTACAGGATCGTCAGACAACATAAAAATATCCCCGTCTGTATCTGCGCCTCCTTGCTGCGGCAGCGAAATATCATACATATTGAACATTACAATATCCTGGTCTTTAAAGTGTTTAAACCATTTATTTAAAATTTCATTACAAGCGATTTTTATTTTATTTACTTCCGATGGATCTACTAAAGGTGAACGGAAAGATACGCAGTCTCCCGGTTTTAAATTTCCGCTGTATAATTCTCCGTTTTTGAGACATCCCTTTATTTCTAAACCTGCGGCGTACTGTAAATATCCTATCATATCTCCGACACCTGTATGATAAAAGCCTGAACAATAAATTTTACCTGTTTTTGCCTCGTCAATTGCTTTTTTTAATTTTCGGTAAATAAATTGTTTTACAGCAGGGTCTTTAAGCATCACATCGTTAATAAGTGCGGCTTCAAGATATTTGCTGTCAGGTTCATAATTTTCAGTATCTTTTACGCCCATAAATTTATATGTATAAAATTTTTCACCTTTAATTATTTTCTCAAAAATATCTGTAGTGTATTTTGCGAGTTTAACAATTTTTCCATCATTGTCAGCGTCCAATATATCATAATCTTTCATACTGCCGTTTTCAAAGGAATTAATGTATTTTTGATTCCACAGATTCAGGCACTGTAAATATTGAAAATTCATTCGGGCATATTTATTAAGA
>CATLIG010000170.1 GCA_949948985.1 uncultured Clostridia bacterium
CAGTTATTGTATTTACTGCATTTTTTTTAGTGCTTGTGTTATATTACGATATTTTTGAAGATATTGAAACAGCAGAAATAATTAGAATTAATACTGATAATGACGGACTACAAGAGATAATCTTTTTGGTGGATGGCGAAGAATTTACAGCTTATTACCAAATGCCAACGACAAGTGCATTAAAAGTTTATCTTGAAGTAGGAGATAAAATTCAATATTTGGTAGAAGATCCAAGTGTAATATATCTTAGACGGCCCCTTGGGATTATAATTTTGTCGTGTGCTGAAACATTGCTTATAGTTCTATTTATAGGAACAACTATTTACGAAATAAAAAAAGGTATGTGAAATTTAATTAGTAAGTAATATAAACTTGAAGATTTTTTTGTGGTTCTTTTTTGTTAAATGAGTGGTAAAAATCCTTTTTATTGTGTCTAACTCAAAAATTGGGAAATAGCAAGGCAAATAGCAATTAAATCTCATCGAGTATCAAGTCAAGCGTTATTTGCACAAAAAGTATAACTAACGCAAAACGCCCTTAAAGGGCGTTTTTGTATAGAAAAAGGCACACGTAGCGGGGCTAAAGCAGCTCCTTTTGCGTGTGCCTTCGTGTCAATGATGAATGATAAGTAGCGTATTGAAATACTGGAAAGGGTGGTGTACATACGCGGGGGGGGGGTGAAATCAAAATTGTTGATTTATGTCAAAAAATTTGTTATATTATAAATATGGTAGATTGTCTTTTGAAGCAAGGAGAAAAATAATGGCAAAAATAATGGCAAAAATCATAAGTGAGACAAAAACTGAAAATATATTTCGTGATTATTATGGAACGAAGACTTTTATAGAAAAATCGGCAATCCCAGTTGAATATGGGTTTAAAAGTAAGAAAGGTACAGACTATAAAGGATATCCGGATTTTTTCTTGGATCGTGGATTATACGCAATAATCGTTGAGACTAAGGCATTATTGCAAGATAAAGCAAGAGAAGAAGTGAAATATTATTTACTTAACAATAAATTAAGAGATAAGAAAGACTTGATTGGGATTGCAATATCTGGACAAACAAAAGGTAGCATAAAAATAAATTATTTTTGTTTGTTCAAAGGATTAAAAGAAATTATTGAAATTCAGGGTAATAAATTAATGTCGATTGAAAATATTGAAAAAACATATTTAAATGTAAGGAATGGAGACCAAATAACTGACGCTGAATTAAACACAATACTTTTAGGATTAAATCAAATTTTTCATGATAATAATGTTCGTGATACTGAGAGAAGTTTGTTTTTTTCAGGTATAATGATTGCTTTGAAGAATACAAATTTTAGAAGCACATATAAAGGAATCCAAGCACCTTCTGATGAGGAACGGGCCAGTGTCGGGATTAATCTTCTAGACGCACATTATATGAATGAAGCCATATTGAATGCTGTGGATATTGAATTAAAAGGTAAAATCAACAATTTGTCAAAAGAATTCTCATGGAAAGATAGATTTTCTTTTATTAAAACCATAGATATCCCTTTAATTAATTATATAGAAATCATTGAAACAGTAGAAAAGAAAATATATATGCCCTTTCGTAGCGATGAAAAGTTAGATATTTTGGGTAGAGCATACAAAACATTTTTAAAACGGGCAGGAAAAGTTGATAATAAAAATATTATATTAACGCCAGATCATGTTAAAAATCTAATGGTGAAATTGGCTCAACTTTCAGTATATGATGTTGTTTTAGATACCTGTACTGGATCAGGCGGCTTTTTGATGCAAGCCATGGAGACAATGCTACAACAATGCAAGGGGGATGAAGAGAGGATAAAAAGTATAACAGAAAAGCAATTAATAGGATTTGAAATTGATCCGGTGTTGTTCTCTTTAGCTTGTTCAAATATGTTTCTCCATGGAGATGGAAGAACAAATATGTTATATAGGAATAGTTTATTGGATTTGTCTGTTAAGCAAGACAAGATTGTATTTGATGAAATTAAAAAATTAAAACCGACAAAAGTAATTATCAACCCCCCTTATGAAAAAGGAAAAGTATCCAATAGATCTTGAATTTTATTCGCATTATTTAATGGCTATACGTGAGAAAATAGTGGTTGCTTTAAGAAATGGAACTTCAAAGTTGACAATAAAGCCAGATGAATTAAATGAATATCCTATAGAATATTTTAGCATGGATGAACAATTGGAAAAAAAGAAAGAGATTCTTGAAAGACAAAATAAATTGCAAAATATGGAAGAGCGGATAAAACAAGCAAAAGCAGAAATTTATAAAAATATATCAATGATGTGAGGAAAGTAAAATTGATAGCAATTAAATCTCATCGAGTATCAAGTCAAGCGTTATTTGCACAAAATTATAACTAACGCAAAACGCCCTTTAAGGGCGTTTTTGTATAGAAAAAGGCACACGTAGCGGGGCTAAAACAGCTCCTTTTGCGTGTGCCTTCGTGGCGCAGAGAGAGGGATTCGAACCCCCGTACAGTTGCCCGTAACACGATTTCGAGTCGTGCGCGTTCGACCACTCCGCCATCTCTGCAACAGTCTGATAAATT
>CATLIG010000171.1 GCA_949948985.1 uncultured Clostridia bacterium
ATTGGTTAGAAAAACTATTCGTTTTTCTAAGTCACATCTTATGCATAGAATTGTTATTGGTCTGGTAATAAATTTTCATTTTTTTGGCAGAACGCTTCCTTTTCATTTACTTTAGGACATAACCGACTTTTGAGATGATTGCGATAGCTATGGAAAGCAAAAGACTTGGCTTATGCCAGAAAAGCCTTATAGCCGTTCCTAACCATTTGACGGAACAGCTTGCGTCAGATTTTTTAACTTTATACCCCGGAGCGAATATTCTTGTAGCCACTAAAAAAGATTTTGAAACCAAAAACCGCAAAAGATTTTGCGCAAGAATAGCGACCGGAGAATATGACGCTGTTATTATAGGTCATACTCAGCTTGAAAAAATTCCTATATCGTTAGAACGTCAGAAAAGAATGCTGCGGGAACAAATTGATGAGGTAGTTGACGGCATAAGAGAGTTAAAATTAGTGAGAGCTGAAAATTTTTCTGTTAAATGCCTTGAAAAAACAAAAAAATCTTTAGAAGGACGTTTAAAAAAGCTGAATGATGAAAAAAGGAAAGATGATGTTGTCACTTTCGACTCTTATATAATAAGACTAAACAGAGAAACCTATACAGCAAGGGCGTATCTGCTTAGTCTTATTTGCGTTCTTGAAAGTCTGATTTGGAAGATTTTCGAGAACGCATAGAAATTTTTTATTATTTTTTTCTTCTCTTAATTCATTATATTTTCTTCGAAGAAAATTATTGCTTTATTGAACAACAAAACATTCATAAAATGTGATATTTTACGAAATCAATATTAAAGCAAAGATAATATATTAATATTATTTTAAAAAGATGTATTTTTATGTACGCCAATAGCAATATGTAAAATTTATATGATTATTGCGGGAGGAGTTTTATGGCAAAATTAAATATTATTATTTTAGACAGTGACAAAATATTTTTGGAGAAAATATCAAGTTATCTTATAAATAAAACAAATAATTTTACAGTTTCATTTTTTACAGATTTTGAAAAATTTAAAGAATTTATACGGAATACAAAACAGGATATTATTCTTTTTTCAGACGAGTATATAAGCCAGATAAAATTTTTTGAGAGCAGTGCGGTAAAGATATTAATAACTGAAACTTCTGAAACGGCGACAGACGAGTATGCTTCAATAAAAAAATATCAGAAACTTGATAAATTTGTAAATGATATTTTATTTACATATTCTGAAAAAACAGGCGACAGCAGCTTTATATTGTCTGATAACAAAGAAAAAAAGATTATCGCTGTTTATTCGCCTGTAGGAGGAAGCGGCAAAACAACATTATCAATACTTCTTGCGAAAAATCTTTCTATGAGTAGGGCAAAAGTGTTGTATCTGAACTTTGAACGGGTTTCTTCGATGGCGGGTATTTTTAACAATGACGGAATAAATAATATGACTGATATATTTTTTGCGGCGAAAACCAATAAAAAAAATATTCCAGCAAAAATCTTATCAAATGCGGTTCAGAATCAGGCAAGCAAAATTTATTATATAAATCCTGCTGAAAGTTGTACAGAATATGCTCAGATGACAGATGAGGAAATTATGGATATTATTTACGCGGCGGAAGGGTTAAAGGAATTTGATTATATAATAATTGACTTTGTAGGAGAGTTTAACAAACGAGTATTTGAAATTTTAAAAAGGTGTAGAAAAGTTATATTTCCGTATTTGAATAATGAACTTTCAAAGCAAAAGGTTACTTTATTTAAAAATGAAATGATAAAACTTAAATACGAGGAATCTATTTTAATTAATACAATATTTGTTGAAAATATGTCAGACGAAGGTTTTTCTAATGATGAAATTTTGAAAATTCCGTATAACGAAAATTATAAAAATGTACAAACCGCACTAAGAAATCATAACATCGGATTTAACGATTTAGAGCCAATTATAAGACAGTTATAGAATTGAGGGATTTTTATGTCGGAGAATACTAATGATTTGATTTATGAAATAAAATCTAAAGTTGCTGAACTTATGGATTTAACAAGGGATATTGATGATGATGAAATTAAAGAAATTATTTATAAGGTAATTACTGAAAAATCCCTTGAGGATTATCTTACAATTGCTGAGAAAAAAGACCTTTTTAACAATGTGTTTAATTCTATGAGAGGATTAGACGCACTTCAGCCTTTAGTTGATGACCCATCTATAACAGAAATTATGATTAATGGTCCTGATAATATTTTTATTGAAAAATCCGGTCGGCTGTATAGGGTGGAAAATACATTTTCAAGTACGGCAAGCCTTGAAAATGTCATACAAAACATTGTGTCAAAAGTAAACAGAATAGTTAATGAATCTTCTCCTATTGTTGACGCAAGACTTAAAGACGGTTCAAGGGTAAATGTTGTACTTCCTCCTATTGCCCTTGACGGACCTACGGTAACAATAAGAAAATTTCCCGAAAATCCTATGACTATTTCTCAGCTTATCGCTTATAAATCAATAACGCCGGAGGTTGCGGAACTTCTTGAACGTATGGTTAAAGCAAAATACAACATTTTTATAA
>CATLIG010000172.1 GCA_949948985.1 uncultured Clostridia bacterium
ACCTGTATATATGATTTTATTTTTATTGTTCAAACCTATGCTGAATCCTATTATAACACAGTGAACGTGCGCTTTTATTTTCGCTTCACTGTCCCATCTGAAAGTACGATGGGCAAAATCAATATGTACCCCATTTTCAAAAAGAGGTTTCCATAAATTAGAAACCTGTTCACCTTGTGATACGGAATTTGTCGATACAAGGGCAGTTTTTATATTTGTGTCAATCATCATATCAGTAGATTTTTTATACCAACAGCATACATAATCCATATTTCCTACATTTTTAATTTTTCCGAAAACAGAAATTAAATCATTTTTTTGTTCAGTGTTCATAATCCTCGCCCCCACAAACGGAGGATTTCCCATTATATAATCAAGTTCATTTTTAGAAATAACCCTCTCCCAGTCAACCCTTAAAGCGTTTCCCTCAACAATATTGGCATAACTTTTAAGGGGCAGAAAATTAAGTGACATATGTACAATATCCTCTGTTTCTTTCATCATTTGGCTTTCCGCAATCCAAAGGGCGGTTTTCGCCACAGTTACAGCGAAATCGTTTATCTCTATCCCGTAAAACTGTCCAATTGACACTTTAATAGGGTTTATCGTACCTAAAATTATTTGACCTCCCATAGTTCCTTTTTGAAAATCTATCAAAAGCCTTATAGTTTCATTTTCAAGCCGTCTTAAAGAAATATATGTTTCCGTCAAAAAGTTTCCCGAACCACAGGCAGGGTCTAAAAATTTAAGTTTAGACAATTTTTGTTGAAAATCTTTCAGTTTTTTCTCTTTTGTTTTTATGGTTTGTATTTCCTTTATTTTTTCTAATTCATCTTTTAAATCGTCAAGAAAAAGAGGGTCTATGACTTTATGTATATTTTCAATAGATGTATAGTGCATACCTCCTTTTCGCCTTGTTTCGGGGTTTAATGTGCTTTCAAATACCGCCCCGAAAATAGTAGGTGATATTTCCGACCAGTCAAAATTCTCACTTACCTTGTGCAAAATTAAGTCAATAATATTTTCGTTAAGTCTTGGAATGACTATGCTTTCATCTGCGAATAATCCCCCGTTTACATATGGAAAAGCTAATAATTCTTCATCAAGATAAGGGTCACGGTCTTTTGGCTCTGTATCTAAAATTTTGAATAAATCAATTAATCTTCTACGAATATCATTGATATCATCTATCTTTTTTAAATAGTTGTGAAACATTTTATGCCCGCCGAAAATCCCCGAATCCTCGGCGTAAAGACAAAATACAATACGAACGCAAAGAGCGTTTAAATTTCTCAATGTTTCCGGGTCATCGGGGTCTTTATACTCTTTCAGTAAAGCGTTGTATAATACCCCGACAATCTCTCCCGCCTGCAAGGAAATTTCCATTTCTTTTTTAATATTTTCGTCGCCTGTGTCTACGAGAAATTGAAGGCGGTAATATTCTTTCTCAAGGTTTTCTAAAAGTAAAATTTCCGGCTCTCCTGTCGGGCGTTCCATATCATATATATAAAATTCCTTGAAATTGCAAGTCACAATCCAGCGTGGACGCTGTGAGTAAGGCAGTTCGGCGGAATATCTCTTTGCCTGCTGAAAGGGGGTTAAAAGCGTACCGTCGGATTGTTTTATCGGCTTGTTTAAATCCTTTCCAAGTCCTTTTTGCTCAATAAGCACGTGAGTTGAGGGAATAAACCCGTCAATAAAACTCGTGTGGTCAAGGCGCACCTGTTCTTCAAAAGTAATAAACTTTTCCGGCTGTTCAACGCCATAAACATCTCTAAGTAATGATAACCAAAACGGCTGACTTTCGCCTTTCTCATATCCTTTACCTTTCCAATCCTTTGTGAATTGTTTCGCCTTGTTTCTTTGTTCTGTATCCGTCATAAGCATTTCCTCCAAAAAAAATTACTAAAAACATTATAGAATTTTTAAACCGTCTAATTCTCTATTAACACATTATAAATATAATCAAAGTGAATTACTGTGTTGTTATCCAAAATCAGAACACGATTATACTCATCATATTTTTTTATTCTTCCTCTGATTGTATTATAAGAACCTCCTGCTTTTTTGTGTCGGGAATAAAATAGGTTATTTCAATTTCGGGATATTCATTTATACAATTTTTTAATTTCGTTAATTTTTCGCTTAATATTTCTTTTGTGTCCTCACTTAATTCAAGCTTTTCATCAGTTATCCGCTCCGTTTCTTTTATAGCTTCTTTATGCCCTGATAAAGCTGCGAAAGAAGAAAATTGAGCCGCTCTGTCAATCAAAGGCATATGTGGTCTTGTTTTTGAAATATGGTGCGGCAGATTTATAATATCGTCATATTTGTGTTTGTCATTCATTTTTATTCTCCTTAGAGCCTGTCTATAAAAATTTTAAAGAAGTTATTACGCTTTATGTCCGCCTATCTGTGAATTTCTGTCTTTCGCTGTCGCTCCTTCCTGTAAA
>CATLIG010000173.1 GCA_949948985.1 uncultured Clostridia bacterium
ACCTGTATATATGATTTTATTTTTATTGTTCAAACCTATGCTGAATCCTATTATAACACAGTGAACGTGCGCTTTTATTTTCGCTTCACTGTCCCATCTGAAAGTACGATGGGCAAAATCAATATGTGCCCCATTTTCAAAAAGAGGTTTCCATAAATTAGAAACCTGTTCACCTTGTGATACGGAATTTGTCGACACAAGGGCAGTTTTTGTATTTGTGTCAATCATCATATCAGTAGATTTTTTATACCAACAGCATACATAATCCATATTTCCTACATTTTTAATTTTTCCGAAAACGGAAATTAAATCATTTTTTTGTTCGGTGTTCATAATCCTCGCCCCCACAAACGGAGGATTTCCCATTATATAATCAAGTTCATTTTTAGAAATAACCCTCTCCCAGTCAAGCTGTAAAGCGTTTCCCTCGACAATATTGGCATAACTTTTAAGGGGCAGAAAATCAAGTGACATATGTACAATATCCTCAGTTTCTTTCATCATTTGGCTTTCAGCGATCCAAAGGGCGGTTTTCGCCACAGTTACAGCGAAATCGTTTATCTCTATCCCGTAAAACTGTCCTATTGATACTTTGATAGGATTTATTGTTCCTAAAATTATCTGCCCTCCCATAGTTCCCTTTTGGCAATCAATCAAAAGCCTTATAGTTTCATTTTCAAGCCGCCTTAAAGAAATATATGTTTCCGTCAGAAAATTTCCCGAACCGCAGGCAGGGTCTAAAAATTTAAGTTCAGACAATTTTTGTTGAAAATCTTTCAGTTTTTTCTCTTTTGTTTTTATGGTTTGTATTTCCTTTATTTTTTCTAATTCATCTTTTAAATCGTCAAGAAAAAGAGCGTCTATGACTTTATGTATATTTTCAATAGATGTATAGTGCATACCGCCTTTTCGCCTTGTTTCGGGGTTTAACGTACTCTCAAATACCGCACCGAAAATGGTCGGTGATATTTCCGACCAGTCAAAATTCTCACTTGCCTTGTGCAAAATTAAGTCAATAATATTTTCGTTAAGTCTTGGAATGACTATGCTTTCATCAGCAAATAAACCACCATTTACATAAGGAAAAGCTAATAACTCATCATCTAAATAAGGGTCACGGTCTTTTGGCTCCGTATCTAATACTTTGAATAAATTAACAAGAGCTTGACGAATTTCTTTTTCAGAATAGCCTTTCAAATAATTATGAAACATTTTATGCCCGCCGAAAATCCCCGAATCCTCTGCATAAAGACAGAATACCAAACGAACGCAGAGAGCGTTTAAGTTTCTTAATGTTTCAGGATCATCAGGGTCTTTATATTCTTTTAAAAGGGCGTTGTATAATACTCCAACGATTTCTCCCGCCTGCAAGGAAATTTCCATTTCTTTTTTAATATTTTCGTCTCCGGTATCAACTAAAAATTGAAGACGGTAGTATTCTTTTTCTAAATTTTCTAAAAGGAGTATTTCCGGCTCTCCCGTTGGGCGTTCCATATCGTATATATAAAATTCTTTGAAATTACAAGTAACAATCCAGCGTGGACGCTGTGAGTAAGGCAGTTCGGCGGAATATCTCTTAGCCTGCTGAAAGGGGGTTAAAAGTGTTCCGTCAGATTGTTTTATAGGCTTGTTTAAATCCTTTCCAAGTCCTTTTTGTTCAATAAGTACGTGAGTTGAGGGAATAAACCCGTCAATAAAACTCGTGTGGTCAAGGCGTACTTGTTCCTCAAAAGTTATAAATTTTTCCGGCTGTTCAACTCCGTAAACATCTCTTAATAATGATAACCAAAAAGGCTGACTTTCTCCTTTTTCATATCCTCGGTTTTTCCATTCATTCGCAAATTGTTTCGCTCTGTTTCTTTGTTCTGTATCCGTCATAAGCATTTCCTCCAAAAAAATTACTAAAAAAATTAATTTTCTATTAACACATTATAAATATAATCAAAGTGAATTACTGTGTTGTTATCCAAAATCAGAACACGATTATACTCATCATATTTTTTTATTTTTCCTATGATTGTATTATAAGAACCTCCTGCTTTTTTTGTGTCGGGAACAAAATAAGTTATTTCAATTTCGGGATATTCATTTATACAATTTTTCAATTTCGTTAATTTTTCGCTTAATATTTTTTTTGTATCTTCACTTAATTCAAGCATTTCATCGGTTATCCGCTCCGTTTCCTTTATAGCTTCTTTATGCCCTGATAAAGCTGCGAAAGAAGAAAATTGAGCCGCTCTGTCAATCAAAGGCATATGTGGTCTTGTTTTTGAAATATAGTGCGGCAGATTTATAATATCGTGATATTTGTGTTTGTCATTCATTTTTATTCTCCTTAGAGCCTGTCTATAAAAATTTTAAAGAAGTTATTACGCTTTATGTCCGCCTATCTGTGAATTTCTGTCTTTCGCTGTCGCTCCTTCCTGTAAA
>CATLIG010000174.1 GCA_949948985.1 uncultured Clostridia bacterium
TCTGATAATTTTAAAATCTGTTCTTCCGGCTGTTCCTGTTTCCCGTTATACAGCACTATAAATTCCGGAGTCGGTATTTTTATAAGCGTTTCCCTGTATATAGCCTTATTGTCAATCATTTTTTCGTATAGCCTTGCTATATACAATAAAAGCCTTAACGGCATATTGTAGTTTACCGTTGACTGATGTTCTATCAGTACTACAAATTTTCCGTCAATCACAAAGGATATATCGTTTATTCTGTTCATATACAAAGCGTCTTCAAGAGTATTTATTATTACTTCTGTATCTTTTGAGTAATTTGTCCCCTCAACGGCGTTGTACAGCTCAATTAATTTTTCCTTGTCGCTGAACAGAAGCGTAAACACTGAATCCTTGTATTTGCCGTTTGTCTGATTTGTCTGCAATCTTATCACCTTCTTAGTATTTTTTCTGTTTTGCTTTTTATTACTCTTATTATAACATTTTTTTATAAAATTTTAAATGCTATTTTTTAAAACAGTTTATTTTTTTTATGTGTATGATTTGTATGTATGATTTGTATTAATGTCTAATATTCGTGACACTTAATGTATGATACTTATAATACACACTATAGAACGGCAAAATTACATATGTCTGCCGCTCTTACTATGTATTACGGGTTATTTTAAAGTCTTACGCAAAATAATGTTTTATAACTATATTACAAATTGTACCGGCAAGACGTGAGTAATCATATGTAACCTTACCCGTTTTTCTATCCTTTTTTGTTTTTACAAGCGTATTTATATTACGTTTTTCAAATGATACAATACCCGTCTTGTCATCTACATTAAATTTATTTCTGAAACCTGTTATATAACAATCGTGAAGTAATTTTTTATCCTCAGCAGTAAGTTTTACACGCGTTTTTGACGTATATTTTGTTTCAAAAGGTAATGAAAACATTACTTTGATAATGCGTTCAAGTTCGGCAGACGCAGCCTTGTAAGCGGCTTTTACTTCTTTACTCATTGCAATATTACCATCCTCACCAGCTTTTGAGTTTATATGAATTGCTTCAAGAGCATTGTATAATTCAGGACTTGAAAATACCGGAATAATTACATACTTTACAAGTTTGTTGTTATTCCACGAAGCCAGTACACGTAATACCGTACGCACTACATCTGTATTATTACCCTTGTTTTCGGAATTTAAAGAAGTCATTGAAGCTATAACATTATTATAATTATTGATAGTTTCTTCTTTGATTCTTTCAAAACTTTTCTTACTCTCCTGCTCAACTTCTAATTTTGATTTAAAAGCGGCTACTTCCTCAAGTGTATACTTATCTTTGAGATTAGCAATCTGATTATTAAGACGTTCAATGTTGTCATTGCACAACTGAATTGACATATCAGCATTTTCATAACGTACAGCATTGAAAAATTCAATTATCTGAGTGTCAGTGATGTTTTCAGATAAAAAATTGATATTCATAGTTGTATTCATAATAATCCTTCCCCACTATCCGCCTCAAGTGGTACGGCATACGGTTCAAACGGTATGCCTATCGTTATAAGGTGATATAACCTATATATTTTGTATTTTTTAGTATTTTTGTATACTATAAACGGCATAACAAAAACAGTTACACCGTCAAACTATACAAAAATTTCCAATGACAACCACCCAATCCCTTGAATGCCCTGATATAATCAGCGTAAAAGTTATCATCAATTATTTTTATTGCCTGCCGTTTTTCATATCATTTATCACCTGATACTACCAATAAAAGCGGTAAAAGTGATTAAATACAGGTGTTACCCTGTATATACTTGATAGGTATTACCCTAAAAAGAATATATTACCGCTACCGTGTAGCAATTTTTTATTTAAAACCCTTGAATATCTCAAATCTTTTATTCCTTAACCCAGTTTTAACGGCATCCCTGCCAATCATATAATTTTACTGAAAATAGTTTGGAGACCCGCCCCGTTTCGTTCAAATTATATAACCAATTAAAAGGTATCTTTTATTATGATTCTTTTATTTGATTCATACAGATATCAGATATTGATATTCAATTCGTGACAGTCGGTATGCTAACTTTTTATAGCTGTCTCTGAGGTTTATCGACTGAATGTACGCCTCGAGCCTGAATATAACAGTCAGGTTTTTAAAATGCTTATTCCTTGCATTAAATCAGTTTTGCTTCTTTAGATTCATCGAAGGTTCTTTGTACGTCTTTAGTCTATTTCGTAGAATAGCTTTCAAGGAAATAAAGCAGGTGTTCCACACTTTAAAGCAGACGTTCCCTCAACAATTGCTTGATGTTACTTAGTGTTACTTGATGGTGCTCGCTTGGACATAGATAAGAATAAATTAATCCTTATCAGGAGGTTGCAACCCTCAAATTATGCTATAAGTTTGGA
>CATLIG010000175.1 GCA_949948985.1 uncultured Clostridia bacterium
TAGAATAGCATAATTCCAAAGAAATATAAAGAAAAATTTTTTGCCGCTTAAAACGGTCTTATTTGTATGCAAAAAAGAAGTGCAGATACTACTTTTTGTAATATCTACACTTGATGTTATAATTTCATTGAGCTTAACTTAATGACATTGGACTGGCTATGTGTTATACCATTTCAGATGATACTGTTACGTGGGATAAAACCGCTAATGGCTATCGTTTGCCGACAGAGGCTGAATGGGAATATGCAAGCAGAGCGGGTACAAACACTCCTTTTAATTTTGGCGATTATGTAAATGATGATAACGCTAACTGTTATAACGCATACGGTTATAATAATGACGCAAGCGGACACTGGGTAAATGATTATTTAGAACATAGTGTAAACGTTGACAGTTATAGTGCTAATGGCTATGGACTCTACAATATGCACGGAAATGTTGCTGAATGGGTATGGGATTGGTATAGCGACTATGATACAAATATTTTGTTGAATCCTACCAGCTCTGATTCTGGCAATTACAAGGTTGCTAAAGGAGGCGGATGGAATGATTTTCCAAAACATATACGTTCGGCTTATCGCAGTGCTTTTCCGGCAAATGTTCCCCATTATAGTATAGGTATTCGCTTAGTTAGAAATGCGGAATCCTCATCTGGTATCACAACGAGCAAAGATAATACACAAAATTTTTCACCTAAAAAAGCTTTAATTGTATATTTTTCTCAAACAGGTAATACTGATGGTTTAGCTAAAGCTATACAAGAAACAACAGGGGCGGAAATATTCCGTATTGAACGAAAAGTATCATACTCGGCTTCTCACAACTCACAGGGATTATATGCGGAAGCGTTGACAGAACAAAGAGAAAAAGCAATACCCGAACTTAAAGCATATCTTGAGGACTCAGGATTAGATATTAATCAATATGATACAATTTTACTTGGTTACTGTAATTGGTGGGCGTCAATACCAGCACCGGTACACAGTTTTCTAACACATTATGATTTAAGCGGAAAAAATATAATTACTTTTTGCGGTATGGGCGGAGGTCGTTTTGGTCAGACAATAAGTGCTATAGCAAAGCTTGTGCCAAATAGTAACATCAAAAAAGGGTTAGATGTCGCTTATACTTCATATAGTAAAGATGATATAAACAAGTGGCTTTCAGAAAATGGAGTAAGTACAAAAAATTAAATAATTTATATCTCATTTCAAAAGGGAGTGTAAAAAATGATTATTTCATTTTTTACACTCCCTGAGACTGAATATTAAACTGTGTAAATGTCAATAATAACCAAAAGAGAAAATGGAGGTAATTGACATGAAAACAAGAAAGCATGGATTGAGTGAGAGAGAAATGGAACTTGTACAGCTACTTATGGCAGACTGCAAAAGCACAGGTGATATTCAGAACAAACTAAAACGTTTATTTGCGGGAACAATCGAACAAATGCTTGAGGCAGAAATGGAAGAATATCTTGGATATGAGAAAAATTCAATAGAGGGCAACAACTCCGGAAACAGCAGAAATGGGTATGGAAAGAAAACTATAAACAGTGATTACGGCGAATGTGAAATCTCGGTTCCTCGTGATAGAAATGGAGAATTCGAGCCGCAGGTTATAGCAAAAAGGCAAACAAGAACAACCGAAATAGAGAATAAAATAATGGCAATGTACGAGTATGGTATAATAAGACCAACTCAAAAAAAGCTGATAAATTCAAAGGTTTTTGCTTAGTCCGCATAAAATTAATATGAATTTAACATTATATCGTTATTAAAATAATGAAATAAATATATTTTAAAGGTATAAATATAATTTTATTATATCTCTTTAAAAATTGCACCAAAAATTCAATAGCCTATTGTTAAAAAAGGAGTAATCTTATAGTATGGATTGCTCCTTTTTTAGCGCCAAAAAACAGAGAGGAGAAAATACGATGATAAAAAAAGTAATATACGATTCTTTAATTATTCCGCATATGGAAAGTGAACTTGACTTAGACGAGATTGGGTTGCTTGTTTCAATGATTAATGACGTTGAAGCGGACTATAAAGATATACATAGATTATCGGAAATTTTAAACGCGCCGAAAAAAGAAATTGAAACAGCGGCGGAAAAACTCATAAAAAAAGGGTACTTAAAAATTATTGACGGCGTTTACGCGGTAAATAAACTAAAAATTAAAGATATGCTCTTGATTGAGCCAACTAATAACAGGGAGGGATAATTATGCCAAAGATAGTGAGAGTCGGAGAATTTAAAGATTATACGCTTATTGAAAACGCCTGCCTTCGTGACAAGGCTCTTGATATTGCGGAAAGAGGTCTGCTTGTGACTATGCTTTCTCTCCCCGATAACTGGGATT
>CATLIG010000176.1 GCA_949948985.1 uncultured Clostridia bacterium
TTTTGGATGGCTTGAAAAATATCGTCGGCTTTGGAAAAATTGTGAAAGAAAACTCCATACTTCTTTACAAATGACTGTTTTGGCTTTTATTTCTGTGCTTATTAGAAGATTTTAGACAGGCTCTGAAGAAGCTTTGCTGTTTCTTCAGGATCGGCAATGCGCCCGTGGCTTTTAGAATTGATAAATTCAGCTAATTTCTCAACGGAGCTGTTTACAATATCTTCGTTAGTTTTAAATTCAGTAAGGATTGCTTAGACGGTTGTGCCATATTTATTCGAAAAAGGATGTTCACCTTTTCCAAGCATAGCAAATTTACTGAATTTAAGGAAAATATTATTAAGCATATATGTTTTTTCACGGGTTATACATTCAGTAATGTGCATACGATGTCTTGTAAGGCGTTGTAAAGCAAGATACTGACAACCGCGCCACGGTTTAATACTGATTCTTCCAACACGGGCAAAATCAGCGATTACAAAGGAATCAATATTTATCATTCTTGTCAAGAGAATTGAAAGATTTTTTATATTGAGCGATTTCCTTTGGGTTTAAACAGTAAACATGAGTTGAAAAAGCGGCAAGTTTTTTGGAAGACGATAAATAATTCGCAATATGAACGCCGTAAAAGCCTGTGGATTCCATACCAATAATGACATATTTAAAAATATGATTTTTATCAAGTACATCCGCAATCATATTTTCTAATAATTCAGCACCTCCATAGGCATTTGGAACAGGTTTCCACTTAATAAAGTATTCTTGATTAAAGTTAATGGCTGATACAACGTTAGTTCTGGAACCAATATCAATTCCAACGAAAAGCGTTGATAAGTAATCAATTTTCTTCACGGTTAATCACCATTTTTCTTTCTGTAATTGATGAAGAAAAATAACTATGGCTTATCCCAAGTCAATACACCGGTCTAACCCTTGCGTTATAAGCATTCATCTGTTAAAAATACCCTGCTGGCGGCTGATAATCAGAGATGCTGCATTTGTGTAATAAATCTAAGTGTATTGTTTGGGCTGCATGCTTTTTAGGCAGTCTATGCTGCTGGAGGTGCTTGGCAGTGACCTTAGTTATGATTCTTATAAAATCATTATAACACTTGGGATATATATTTAAAAGTAATTATTAATTATATAGATGAGATTGGATTGAAACAGAAGAACCCTTAGAAATGACTTATAATTTTCCATCATCTATGTCGAACAAAAAATCTAATATGAGATTAAGTTTATAACCTTTCTTTTATTGGTTATAAACTTATTATACGAGGGGGTGTATTTATGAAAAATATACCTACTTTGTACCTACCCGAAAATATCTTTTTAAATATCTATAAATTTGCTAATTTTTTCAATAGTTTTTCTTTTTGTATCAAGTAAAACATGAGAATATAAATCGAGAGTTGTATTTACACTTGCGTGTCATAAAATTTCACTTACAGTTTTTGCAGGAATTCCCTCTTCTAATGCTTGGGTAGTAAATGTATGACGCAGGCAATAGGCAATGAAAATGAACATTATTAATATTAGAGCCTGTCTAAAAACTATTAAAATATCCAAAAAATTAGTGAAAATAATATCATTATGCTTCAAAATGATTTTATTTTCGCTGATTTTTTGTGTATATTTTGTTTTTAGACAGGCTTTTTTTAAATTTTAGACAGGTTCTTAGCCTGTTTTGCTAATTTATTGAAAATATCTTGATATGTTTTTGGTTCGCCTATATTTCCTATACTATTAGTAAATATAAATGTTTCTTGGCTTATATGTATTTCAAGTTTAAAAAATTTTTTTTTGAAAAAGTTTGATAATATTTTAAATATTTTAAAATTGATATATTCAAATTTAAGAAAGTAATAAAAAACGTGGGAAAACTTGTATTTCTCACGTTTTTTACTGTACATAAATAGTTGCTTTAGAATATTTAATATTTAAAGTATTTTTTTAATATTGCTTTTTTTTACTACCAATAGTTCCTAATATTCATTTTCTTTGAGTCTTGTTATCCTTTTTACATTATCCATTTATGTAATATCCTTTTCTTAGTATATTATTTTATCATTTATATCATACTTCCGTGTTTTTGACAAGGTTGTTTGACAGATCTTTTTCTGTTATGCTTTATGTAATTTTTTTGAAATACTGTTGAGGGTATTCCTGTAAAAATCATGTTTCCTTTGACAAAAGATTTTTTTATTAAACTAAGTTTATTTTTATAGTAATTTTTAAAAAAACTAAGCAAAGTATGAGGGAAAAATATCTGACAAGAGAAATTGAGGTGTTTTTTTATATGTAAAATAA
>CATLIG010000177.1 GCA_949948985.1 uncultured Clostridia bacterium
TTTTCACTTCCACAAAATGGGCATTTTACTGTTATTATTTTTTTCGGCATAATAATTTACTTCCTTCCTTTTACTTTTTTACTATTATATCGTCTATTATATTAAAATACTTTAGGACATTACCCAAAAATCCCGACGTGACAGCGCCGGAAACCGCTGACTTAAATTTCGAAATTGAAAGACTTGAAACTCTTAAAAATAATATTATTATACGGCAAAACAAGGTTAAAGCCGAGTTATCATCTTATGAAAATCTGAAATATAATATTGAGCGGATTTTAGATAATACTATTTCAAATGAACATAAAGAGAGAAAAAAAGAAAATACCGTTAAGAGAGAAAAAACATTATAAAAACAACATACAAGGGTATGATGAATATTTAATCATCATACCCTTTGTTCGTATAAATAATTGATAATTTATTTTGATTTTGATATACTAAAGGAAATGCTGATTAATTCAAAAAGAAAAATTATTTTTCCATCCATTAGACTTCTTTCGAAACTGCAAAATTACTCCGGTCCAACAAAAAAATATTTTATTCAATGTTTTAGCGAAAGGCGTTTTGTTTTTTAAACGCCGAAAGCGTTAAGAAACATTGTAGAAAATATTTTTTTCTAACAATATTTGTATCAATATGAAGTTTTGAAAGAAGTCCATTAAATCAGCGTGTCCTTAATTATGACAGCCGGAAATTTTATAAGGAGGGATATAATGACGGAACGCATATATATTGCTTGTGATTTAAAGTCTTTTTACGCATCTGTCGAATGCGTTGAAAGAGGTTTAGACCCATTAAAAACAAATTTAGTTGTCGCTGATGAAAGCCGCACTGAAAAAACAATATGCCTTGCTGTTTCTCCCTCTTTAAAAGCATACGGAATATCCGGCAGAGCAAGGTTATTTGAAGTAATACAAAAGGTAAAACAAATAAATAACGCAAGAAGATATAAAGCCCCCAATCACATATTAGAGGGCAGTTCGTATAACGCTGATGAATTGAAAGAAAACCCAAATCTTGAATTATCATATATTACAGCTGTTCCGAGAATGGCTTTTTATATGAATTACAGTACAAGAATTTATAATATATATCTGAAATATTTTGCTCCCGAAGATATACACGTTTATTCAATAGACGAGGTTTTTATTGATATTTCAGGTTATCTTAGTATTTATAAAATGACATCTCGTGAACTTATATCAAAAATAATATACGAAATATTAAAAGAAACCGGAATAACGGCAACGGCGGGAATAGGAACAAATTTATATCTTTGCAAAATCGCTATGGATATAGTTGCTAAAAGTATTATTCCCGATGAAAACGGAGTAAGAATTGCGGAACTTGATGAAATGAGTTATCGAAAACAGTTATGGTCGCACAGACCGATAACAGATTTTTGGAGGGTTGGAAAAGGATACGCAAAGAAATTAGAATCGGTTGGTTTATATACTATGGGCGATATAGCAAGATGTTCTGTTGGAAAAGAAAACGAATACTATAACGAAAATTTGTTGTATGATATGTTCGGTGTGAACGCTGAATTGCTTATTGACCACGCTTGGGGGTACGAGCCTTGTACAATTAAGGAAATCAAAGAATATAAACCCGCTGATAACAGTGTAAGTACAGGACAAGTATTGCATTGCGCCTATGATTTTGAAAAAACAAGATTAGTGGTTAAAGAAATGACAGACCTTTGGGTTTTGGATTTAGTAGAAAAAGGATTAGTAACAAATCAGATTGTGCTGACTATCGGATATGATATTGAAAATCTAACAAATCCCGAAATAAGAAAAAAATATAAAGGCGAAGTAACAACAGACCGATACGGAAGAAAAACGCCAAAACACGCACACGGTACAATAAATTTAGATAATTACACATCATCAACAAAAAATATAATAAATGCCGCTATGAAGTTATATGACCGTATTATAAATAAAAATTTGCTTATAAGACGGATAAACGTTGTCGCTAATCACGTCATAAATGAGAAAGATATAAAAATCGAAACCGCTCCGGAACAACTTGACATATTTACAGATTACACAGAATCGGAAAAACAAAAAAAGGAAAAGGAAAAAGAATTAAAAAAAGAAAAAAATATGCAGAAAGCGCTTATAGATATAAAAAATAAATTCGGAAAAAACGCAGTTTTTAAAGGTATGAATTTACAGGAAGGAGCGACAGCGAAAGACAGAAATTCACAGATAGGCGGACATAAAGCGTAATAACTTCTTTAAAATTTTTATAGACAGGCTCTAAGGAGAATAAAAATGAATGACAAACACAAATAT
>CATLIG010000178.1 GCA_949948985.1 uncultured Clostridia bacterium
ATTCCATAAAATTATAAAAATTTATTAAGACTGTTTTAAATTCCTGATTTTCATTGATTTTATGCACTGTACAAGCTGTTTTTGTGTATGTATATATCAGATATGGAATATACATACAATCTCGTTGCTTGTTTGCATTCCATAAAATTATAGTTTTATTTTAATTATATAATGCTTTAAATAAAACCCCCGAAAGGAATGAAATATTTGATAAAACTTAACCGAAATGAAGTTGATGAACTAATAAAGAAAAATCTACATAAAGGACTTCATAAAGTAAACGATTCAAAAAAGCGTACAAGAAAAAAATATTATGTATCAGAAGACAATTACAAAGCGTTAAAAATTATAGCCGAAATAAGAAAATGCAATATTTCTGATTTAGTATCAGGGAAATTTTTAAATTTTTAATGTCTGTAATGAAATAATAAAAAAAGGAGCGTACATATTATGGCAAAACTGACAAGGAAATATGATTTCTCAAACGCTGATTTATCAAAAGATGATAGAGGAAGATATATTCTTACCGAAATAAAAAAAGACGACTCAGCGGATTATGACCTTACAAGTGTTCTTGACAGCTTTGTAGGACTGTCGGGAATTAAATTATCTGTCAGCATTGATGATGGCATACCTGAAACAAGATAAATAAAATATTTATAGTCAATTAACTTGAAAATGGAGAGACGGACGTTATGACAGTTACATTGAAACCGCAAAGTTAAAATTAAATAAATGACATCGAAAGAGGCGTTGAAAATACGTCTCCTTTTCTATGTAAAAAAAGAATATGTAATTTAAAAAGTGGGTACTTGGAAAGTACCGAGTTTTTAGAAGATGTTATGAGCAAACAATCCATAGCTAATTTGTGAGAATTCTAAAGTCGTTGTGAACGACTTAGAAAAGTTAAGAAAAGAGTTTGGTATAGCTGCATAGTTTATACTCTTTTATTTATCGTTAAAAAAATCATATCGGCTATATTGCTGTAGAATAAGATTTTTATTGGAAAATTGAATAGGTAATTTTTAAAAGAGTCATGAGAAATATCATGACTCTTTTTGTATTATTTGAAGAAATAAAAAAGGAATAAGTATTTATCAGCTATGAGAGAATCGTCAGCTTCATTAGCTGGTAACTGAATCAGCGGAAAACATATGGATTTGCAAACCATATGGAGCAGGGAACTCCAATCTGCTTTTCCGCTGTTACTAATATGGAGTAGTTTACAGCAATTCTGGTATAGTAAGAAAAACTATTTTATTCAATATTTTAGCGAAAGGCATTTTGGTTTTTAAATGCCGAAAGCGTTAAGAAATATTGAATAAAATAGTTTTTCTTTTCTTCTTCTATTCTGGAATTGCTGTAATTCACTATGGAGGACAAAAATGAAAACTGAAAAAAATTGGTACAGATGTACCACAAGAGAAGAAATGGTATTATTGATTGCCGCCGGATTTGATTATACAAATTTTAGAGCTGATAAGTATAACAATGGGAACAATACTTATTTTTTTGAAAAAACTGATAAGCTAAATAAATTTTTAGAGACAAGACAACTGTGATAATGTTGAGAAAGGAAAATATATGAATAAAATTGAAATTTTTAAGAATAAAGAATTCGGAGAAATCAGAACAGTTATTATTGATGGAGATCCTTGGTTTGTAGGAAAAGATATTTCATCTGCTTTGGGATACGGGAATACTAACGATGCCCTAAAGAAGCATGTAATGAACGAAGATAAACTTATGGGGTCGCAGAACGCTACCCCATCTATTAAAGATACATTAGGACGCACACAATATCCCACTTGGATAAATGAAAGTGGTTTATATTCCTTAATCTTTGGAAGTAAGTTAGAATCAGCAATTCGTTTTAAACATTGGGTCACAAGTGAAGTTTTGCCATCAATTCGTAAGTATGGTGGTTATATAGACGGACAAGAAAAAATGACAGATGATGAACTTTTGGAAAAGGCAATTTTGGTGGCACAAAGAAAAATTGCTGAACGTGATTGTATTATTAAAAAACAAAAAGAAAAAATAGAACAACAAAAGCCTCTTGTAGATTTTGCAAATCAGGTTTCAGATACAACAGATTTAATTGATATGAAAACTATGGCAAAGTTATTAAAAGATAGCAATATTAATATTGGCAGGAATCGTCTCTTTGAATTTCTTAGAGCCTGTCTAAAATCTTCTAATAAGCACAGAAATAAAAGCCAAAACAGTCATTTGTAAAGAAGTATGGAGTTTTCTTTCACAATTTTTCCAAAGCCGACGATATTTTTCAAGCCATCCA
>CATLIG010000179.1 GCA_949948985.1 uncultured Clostridia bacterium
GCAAAAATATCCGTCATATTCTTTTGTTGTTTCCAATTCTTCAAAAAAATCTATTAATTTATCCATATCTACATTTTATCATTAATTCATATTTTTGTACAGTTTTTTGAAAATTGATTTCCGTGTGTGCTTACGCTGTTATCGGTTGGTTTATATTCTTTGATTTCCTTAATCGTACAAGGCTCATACCACCAAGCGTGGTCAATAAGCAATTCAGCGTTCACGCCGAACATATCATACAATAAATTTTCGTTATAGTATTCGTTTTCTTTTCCAACAGAACATCTCGCTATATCACACATAGTATATAAACCAACCGATTCTAATTTCTTTGCGTATCCTTTTCCCACCCTCCAAAAATCTGTTATCGGTCTGTGCGACCATAACTGTTTTCGATAACTCATTTCATCAAGTTCAGCAATACTTACCCCGTTTTCATCGGGAATAATACTTTTAGCGACTATATCCATAGCGATTTTGCAAAGATATAAATTTGTTCCTATTCCCGCCGTTGCTGTCATTCCGGTTTCTTTTAATATTTCGTGTATTATTTTTGCCGCAAGTTCACGAGGAGTCATTTTATAAACGCTGAGATAACCTGAAATATCAATAAAAACCTCGTCTATTGAATAAACGTGCATATCTTCGGGTACAAAATATTTCAAATATATATTATAAATTCTTGTGCTGTAATTCATATAAAAAGCCATTCTTGGAACAGCCGTAATATACGATAATTCAAGATTTGGGTTTTCTTTCAGCTCATCGGTGTTATACGAATTGCCCTCTAATATATGATTTGGCACTTTATATCTTCTTTCGTTATTTACTTGTTTTACCTTTTGTATTACTTCAAATAACCTTGCTCTGCCGGATATTCCATATGCTTTTAAAGAGGGAGAAACAGCGAGGCATATTGTTTTTTCAGTGCGGCTTTCATCAGCGACAACTAAATTTGTTTTTAATGGGTCTAAACCTCTTTCCACACATTCGACAGATGCGTAAAAAGACTTTAAATCACAAGCAATATATATGTTCCATTATTATATCCCTCCTTTTGATATATATAAATTATTTCTCAAAAATAATTAAAAAAATTTTATATCTCATATACTTTTAAATTGCTGTATTCCGCTATTAGTGGAGCCATTTGACGAAAACCGATATTGCCTCCTTTTAAAAGCTCTCCATATTTTACCGCATCATCTTCAAAAGAAAATATTTCAAGTTCGTTTATAAAAAACTTTATAATATTATTTTTTTTAATTATTGCACAAGTATACATATCAACTATATCCTTAACATCAGGAACAGGGTCTCCTCCTTGCGCTACTAAATGAAATCCGTAGCTTTTTCTTAAATTACAAGTATGAAACGCTCTTTCCTGCTGTTTTTTGCGTCTAAAATATGAAACGTGAAAAGCGTTAATATCTCCGTGATGATATTGAGGATAATCTCCTGTTCTTTCAGAAATAGTCTTATCGAATATACTTTTTCCGTTTTTCCCTGCGGCAGAAAAAAACAGCATACACAAGCCTGGTTCACGAATTGGTTTGAATTGCCATTCTATAAGTACATCTGAAGGAAAAACCTTTTCACACCAAAGTACAAAATTTGGATTTTTATCGCTTGTTGGTTCTATAGCATTTTCCATTATCATCTTATTATTTTTAAAACTAATTATTGCCTCTCCTTCTAAAATAAAATTTTTAACATCATCATAGCAAGACAATTTATTTGTATATATCTCTTTAGTTAAATTAATATTATATTTCAAATTATTTTCCTCCATTTAAAAATTATCAGATAATTTACTGTACTTTAAGTATATCAAAATTAAAATAAATTATCAATTATTTATACGAACAAAGGGTATGATGATTAAATATTCATCATACCCTTGTACGTTGTTTTTATAATGTTTTTTCTTTCTTAACCTTGTTTTCTTTTTTTCTCTCTTTATGTTCATTTGAAATATTATTATCTAAAATCCGCTCTGGTGCTATACTAAAAAAGTGGACAGAAAAACAATTCATATAATATAATAAAATAAACAGAAGAAAGGAGTTATTATATATGCCCCAGATAAAATATGACGAAGATTTCAAAAAAAGCATAGTTGCACTGCACCAAGGAGGAAAAACACAAAGTGAACTTAGTAAAGATTATGGAGTATCTCTTTCAGCAATTTCCCGATGGATTAAACAGTATTCAGAAGTAAAACTTGATGATGATACTATTTTATCAGCAAAACAAATTAAAGAAC
>CATLIG010000180.1 GCA_949948985.1 uncultured Clostridia bacterium
CGGATTTCCCCACGGGTCGTATTCGTAAGTTCCGATTAATACGGAGTCGCTGTTTCTGTAGACTGCGATGACGTCCCCGAAGGCGTTCTTTTCAAAGAAGTAGTGTTTCTCATCGTTTGTGCCTTTTTTGCAGCCTATCCCGAGGACTGTACCGTCGCTGTCGTAATAGTAGTTTATGACTTCGTTTCCTGTTGTTTCGGACAGCAGCAGTCCGTTGTTGTAAAGGTAGGCTGTTGTTTTTCCGCCTGTTGTCTTGGTGTAGCGCTGTCCGTCTGACAGGTAGGTGTATGCGGCGCTTTTTCCGTTTCTGCCGGATACGGAGGTCAGGTTTCCCTTCACGTCCCATGTCATGGAGGCTCCCATGTAGTTTGTCGGGTTGCCCATTGCATCGTAGGTGATGCCTTTTCCGTCATATGAGATGAGTTTGTCCTTCCATACGCTGTCGTAAGCGTAGGTATGGGTGGCCGTGCCTGACGGTCCCGTCACTTAAATCATAATATGCCTTACCAGCCCATTGACCAAGTTCTTTTTTGATACTTTTCCTACAAAATAATCATCTATTCTTTCCCTTAATTCTTTCACATTATATTTCAATAATTAATACCTCATATTATAGGATCCGGATTTAAAAAAACACACTTTAAAAATTGATTTTTATTTGTCAAGATACAAGTTTATATCAAAGGTTGGTGACCTTTTGAACCCCGAAACCTATAATAGCATACCAAATAAATACAAATTACTTCTCGTCATTTGAACCTTTTCTATAGCCTATCACAATAATGGTCCCATCACTATCATAGTTGTAGTTTATGACTTCATCTTTTGTTCAATCATGCACTCCTCTTCCTTATATTCTGTTGGATTTTTAGAATAATTTAAAATCATTTCAAAAATATTTTTATTTGCCTTTTGTTGGGCAAGGTTTAATTCAAAAAGTATTTTTTTTAATTTGTTCTGAACACGTTTATTTTCTTTTTCTGGACTCCATGTAAAATGTATGAGCTTTTTCTTATATAACCTAATTATTTCCAAATCGCGCCATTCCCATATAGGCTTGCTTTTTTTTGATAAAACAAAACCATTTTCAATCTCCGAATCAAGCTTAGTTATCAAACGATTTATCTTTTTCGCGTTATCCTGCGCTAAGTATACATTGTATATTTCGACGGTAGGCCATGATTCTAGTATCTTGTTTTTCTTTTCCTTGATAATTTCTTTATATAGCTCAGTATCTCCATCCAAATCCCAAACTACTTTTCGAATAATCAGGCTGTCAAAATTCTCCTTTTCCTTCGAATATATGCTCCATGAAAAATTATGATGCTTTTGACGCCACACTCGTATTAGCAAAATGCGTCTAAAACATTCTCTTTCACTATTTTCATTTTCTTTCACAAATATCGAGTCAGGCTCATCTACCAAAAAATCAAATAAATATTCCAGTCTTCTTATTGGAAATATATGCCCTTTAATCCTCTTACTTTTTATGCACTCTGCATTTCCTTTTCCATTGGGAAAATTACCTTTTTTCATTCTGCCCCTCCCATATTTTTATGATTTTTCCTGAATCTTCACTATAATAATTCAAAGTCATTTCAAAAATATTTTGACCGAATTTTTCTATAAACTTGTCCAGTTCTAAAAGCAACTTTCTTATCTTCTTTTGTACATCCTTATTTTTTCTGTTTGGACTCCATTTACAATGAATTTGCCCCCAGTTATATAAACGCAGCACTTCTAATTTTTTCCATTTTCTTTTTGATCTGCATTTTTTCTTCAAAATAAATCCTTCTGCTATCTCTGCATCAAGTTGATTAATTAACTTAATTAGATGTTTTGCTTGTGATGGTGGTATATATATATTACGAATATCTGCTGAAGGAATAAATTCTGACAGCACTTTTTGATCTATGTCTTTATTTTTTTTCTTTAATCTTTTTGCATCTTTATCCAAATTCCAAACTACTTTTCGAATAATCAAATCTTGATATATTTCTCTGTCTTTTGAAAAAACATTCCATGAAATATTTTTATTTTCCAAGAGCCATATTCGAATCCTTAAGATACGGGTAAATAATTCTGCCTTACTACTTTCTGCTTTTTTTAATGAGATTGTAAGAGGCTCTTCTGAAATAAAATCAAATGTTTTTTCCAATTTTTTTATAACTCTAAATTTTTCTTGTGTAGTCTTACTGATTATATTCTCTGCATTACCCAACTCTTTAGGACATTTATCACTTGGCATTGCTATTCTCCTTTTTT
>CATLIG010000181.1 GCA_949948985.1 uncultured Clostridia bacterium
CGGCAAGGTAGAGTTGCCCGACTAAAGCCCGACCCGTCCGGCAGTCAGCCGGACAGGGAACGGCAAAATTTTTTACACTTCTTTTACTTCTTTATCTCACATGAGCAAAAAGCCAGGGCATGAAGCAGGTTACGGCGAATTAGGTGTAAAATAAAAAAAAGAAAGGAAAAGCACAGTCCAGACGTAAGCGGCTAAGTCAAAAAATATTTATGAAGTAATAAGAAAATTGTTATGATAATGATATAGAATTTGTTTATATTGAAAAAATAAATTTGGAAATAATGAAGTTAAATTTAAAAAATATGCTATTAATGTCTGATATATGCTTGTGTCGTTTCTATATTTTATGTAGAAGCGATATTTTTTTATGAATAAAAGATTATAACGAAAAAATGTTGACATTATCAACTAAATATTATATACTGTTTAGCAGACAATGTCAATTTTTTATAGCGGGTGAAAATATGGAAACTTATGACAAAATAGTTAGAGAAATAAGAAGATTTAACCGTTTTTATACAGTAAATATGGGATTTTTAAATTCAGGTTATCTCGACAGTAATTATTCCATAGCAGAAATAAGAATTTTATTTGAAATCAAAGTATATAAGGTATGTATTCAAAGTGATATAGTGAAAGCACTGCATATAGATAAAAGTTACTTAAGTAGGCTTGTTCAGCGTTTTTGCAAAAAAGGTTTGGTTGAGAAGATGAAATCAGACAATGACAAAAGAATGACAAAAATTACATTGACAGCAATGGGAATTGAAGAAACAGAAAGATTAATTGCTTTAACAAATAAGCAAATAGAATCACAGGTCAGAGGACTAAATTCTGATGAATGTGATAAATTATGTAACGCATTAAATATGATAATTTCAATTTTAGGAAAAGAGGAATGTTGATATGAAAGTTATTCCGTTTGAAGAAAAATACAGACAGGATTTCATTGACTTTAACAAAGACTGGATTGTTTCAAATTTTGGCTTTTTAGAAGAACACGACATTCAGACATTTGAAAAAATTGACGAAGAAATGAAAGCGGGAGCTATGATATTTTTTGCTGTTGAAAATGATATAGCACTGGCAACCTGTATGGCAATGCCGATGGAGGGAACAACATGGGAAATATGCAAGCTTGGTTCAAATAAAAATGTTCCGCATAAAGGGGCAGGAAGTGCCGTGTTTAGAGCGTCTATGAAATGGGCACTGGAGCATGGAGCAGAACGGCTTTTCATTCTTTCAAACAGCAAACTAAAGCCCGCACTGCATATTTACAAAAAATATGGCTTTGAAGAAATCGCACTTAATGATTATGAATATATCAGAGGTGATATTGCTTTTGAATATATTAAAAAGCATATTCCACAAAAGTGATTTGAGTAAATAATACTGATATGGAAATTTAAAATGATATTGAAGAAAGGATGTTTATTAAATGAAAACAGTAGTAAAAAAAGGTAATGCAGTGAAAAAAGTATTTAAAGGTGTATCATTAGATTCTCTCGCAGTAGGAGAAAAATCACAAGTCACCAAAATGAATTATGTTGCAGGAAATTATGCGTCACCACATCAGCACCCACATGAACAGAGTGGATATGTGATTTCCGGCAGATATGAGCTTACTATCGGTTCTGAAAGTTATGAATTACAGACGGGAGATAGTTATTCTATTCCAGGTAATCAGACACATTCATTTAAGGTTATTGAAGCAGGTGAAGTTGTAGATGTGTTTACTCCAATAAGAGAGGATTATCTTTGATAATACATATATTTATGGAAAAGTATATGCTTATTTTTTATTAAAGAATTTTTTATATCTACTGATAAAGTTTACTGAAAATCTAAAATAAAAGACTGTTATTGTATACGGAATTATACAATAGCAGTTTTTTTATTTTTTCTAATTTACTATGATATATTTTCCAAAATCGTGGAAATTTTTTTATTTTGAGCAAAAATTCCTAATTTGTGGATATACGGGAAAGAGTGCAAAAATGTTTTATTATATATAGAGTTCATTAAATGAGCTGTTTAAATTGAATGACCGTCCAAACTGAACAAACCGCCACGACCTCTTAAATATGAGCGAGCGCCTGAAAAGGGATGACACAGCGCCAAGCAAGGTTGCCTGTCAGAACAGTAAGGATAGAACGGCAAAATTTATAATAAAACAATATTGATTATTATAAATATTTCTTTAAAAAATAAAAATCAAGGGAGGAATTGAGTTAAATGAATTGT
>CATLIG010000182.1 GCA_949948985.1 uncultured Clostridia bacterium
GAGACTTTATATCAAAGCACGAATGCGGTATGGAATATAAATCCGTTCAGATACCGCGGCTATTATTTCGATATAGAAACGGGATTGTATTATCTGTTAAGCCGTTATTACGATCCCGAAGTCGGCAGGTTTATAAGCCTTGACAATTCAAGCTATGCCGATCCCGAAACGATAAACGGACTTAACTTATATCTTTACTGCAACAACAATCCAGTAATGAACGTCGACCCGACGGGACATTCAATTTTGGGTTTGTTGCTTTGGGCAATAGTTGGGATTACGGTTACCGCTAGTGTAAATGGTGTAATTGCGGGATTTAATGCAGCTGAGGGAGAAAGCTTTGACTCTGCATTTGCAGGAGGTTTTGTTAACGGCTTTATAAGTTCGTTAGGTCTTGCGGTGGGTTTGATTTTTACTCCAAGTATAGGATTTGGTATTGCTCTAACGGCAGGTTTTTTGGGCGGTTTTGTAGGTAATACCATTACTCAAAAAATTTCTTACGGTTCAGTTAATTGGAAAGTGGCTGCTGCCGCCGGAATTATTAGTGCCGGTTTAAATCTTTCGGCATTTATTGGAATGAGCATAAGTGGATTATATAGTACCAACAGTCAAATATATTTGCGCATTTTGGAAAATCTGAAACTAAATGAGGTATCATTTATATTAGGATTTTATTTAGGAACGTTGAATATTTTTAACCCGAATGAGCTATTGCCGAAGAGGGCTGGTTAATGAAAAATAATTTTTATGTTTGTATAGAAGTTGTTATACTATCTGCTTTATTGCCTTTAATAATGATACCTATTATTATATTTTTATGGGGAGATATTTTTGCTGAAGGCTTATTATTAAGGATAGCTATTTTATTTTTAATGTTTGGTTTTCCATTGATTTTGCAAATAAGCGTTACGGTGTTATATGCGCAAAAAATAACAGTATCTAACGAATATATAAAAAAGACTCTATTTGGGATAAAAATGAACCATAAGAAGTGGGAAGAAATACAATATATAAGCATAGATAAAAGACGAGCTATTAATATGGTGATACTTTCTGATAAGCCGATAAAATCAAAGCCGATATTCGGGTACAGCCTCAAAGCTATTTGTTTTTTTAATTCTACAGAAAAATTAGAAATACTTAAAAGATACGCGCCGGAAAGAATAATAAACGAGTTGGATACACTTTTGCTCAACGCGCAAAAATGAATTTGTCAAAGCAGGTAAAACTGTAAACACCTTTTATATTTGGAGCCGTTGTTGGCGGAATTATGTCGGGCATTGAAGCTTATAATGCTGGATTATCACGTGGGGGTGTGGCGTTAGCTGCATTAGGCGGTGCAATTATGGGCGCCGCGGTTTCAGGTGCATTTGCACTTGGCGGAATGGCTATGCTTGGTAGTAATGCCACATTAGCTTTAACATATTACGGAATTGCAGTATATACTACTATGTTTGCAAGTGGGGTTAATTATTCTTTAAAGTCGATAGCTTATGGCAATGAAGTAACTTTGGAAGGTTTGGTAGGTAGCACATTATCAGGTTTTGTGGAAGCGAATATATCATTTTTTGCAGGAGCATTAGCAGGAAGATTTGGCTTTTATAATTTAGCAAATAAAGTGAATCATACTATGGCTGAAGGCTTAATTAAAAAACCGGTTGAAACATTATTCAGATCATTAATTTTTAACTTGCCTGCTTCAGGTATTCGCAGTATTTTTAATTATATATTTAACAGGAAGGGCTGGATATAGGTATGCTAAAATACAAGTACAGCAATTCGAGTTTAAAGTGGTTAGTTCCGTGTGCGTTTTTAATGTTTAATATATGCTTGTTTGCTAAGGGTGATGCTTTATTTGCGATTTTATTTGGAATATTTATAAATTTATCTGCATTAATAACTTTTATTTTGCTCTGCATTTTTCCTCGGACATATTATTGTTTTGACGAAGAAGGTATAAAATATTATAACAGAAAAGACGATTTAAAATGGCAAATTTTATGGGAGGACGTAAAAGCTTTTAATTATTATACCTGTATGGATATACCAACGGACTATTTTATTGAATATAGAAAAGATGTCGGAGAAAAAGCAAAAAAACAAGACATATTACCTATAAGCAATATTGTGAAATATACGACAAGTTTAATTTAAAAGAAAAATTTGATGCGAAATAAATTACAGACTGAGAGGGTGTTCCTCTCAGTCTGTTGCTATTGACAAT
>CATLIG010000183.1 GCA_949948985.1 uncultured Clostridia bacterium
CTACCCAATACCGTATATCTGCAGTCTGCGTTGGGACGCTCCTCAGCGTTGCCCTAATTGACTGCAGTATTATAGTCATATAAGAACAAAGTTAATCGCATTTACACAGATTAAAATTCACTCCCGGGTTATGAGTAGTAATTTCATCTTTTCACAATATTTCATAATGTTCTATAACCTTTAATAAATCAACATTTCCGTTAGCCTTGTTTTGTTTATTTATTATAATTTATCATAACTTTTAACGTCAATAAAGACAATATAACGTCACTGAAAAAACACTGAAATTTTTATTTTATAAGATATTAATTCCAAATTTTTTTCACTTTTTCTTCCGCTTCTGTTTGTGATAATCCAAATTCAGATGAAATTTTTTTAATTGTATCCAAAATAGAAACATCAAATTCTTTACATATTTTTACCATTGATAAAATTCCGCCCTCAAGTTTACCCTCAAGTTTACCCTCAAGTCTGCCTTTTTCTTCAGCCTCTTTAGCGATATTCTCACCATAAACTTTAAGATTATATTCCACATCAAATAAAGACATCATAATATTCACGACCTCCTTTTCTCGTTCAGCTAAATAATCCTTTAAAATATTTCTTTCTCTGCAAATTCTTATTGTCTCAATAACGGCTTTTCTGGTTCGCCCGTATATTTTAACCTGTTCAGCATAAATCTTTGTAAATTCCACAAACTGATTTATAATATCTCCTTTTTTACCGTCAAAAATAACTTTTACTTTAACCTCAACAGAACTTTCCTGACCGCCTAAAAACTCTTCCGTTAAAGAAATAACATCTTTTTTATTTCCTTTATCGCCTGTATAAATCATATACAGCTCCGGCTTGGGGAAATCAACCTTTTTGCTTGTATATAACGACTGATTTGTCGTCATATAATAATTATGATAAGTTTCAGCGAGATACATAAGCATTCTTATAATTATATTTACAGACCAAGTTGATTGTGCCTCCGTAAGAATAAATATCTTATTTTTTACAGAAAACCCCAAATCGTTGTACATATTCGCCATAAGCACATTTTCAAGTGTAATTGGTTTAATATCATCTTCTGTAGTGTTTGTATCCTCATTATGAAGCGCTTTATAAAGCATAAGAGTATATTTTTTATTTTTAAATAAGTCAGTGAAAACGCTGTCTTTAATGGTATATTTAGCGATACCCTCATTTATTTTGTTTAAAATATCATTTCGTATTCATTGTTAATCTCCATTGTTATCAATAATTTCTTAATATAATTTTACTACAAAAAATCATTTTTATCAAGGTACATAGAAAATAAATTCTAAATTTCAAAATAAAAATATCAGCCAGCAAATATTTTTATTCACCAGCTGATTTAAAAATCCTATTTTATCATATCAATAAGTCTTTATGTATTTTGTATAAACAATATTCAAGCATTTCAGAATCGTACAGCATTTCCTCAATATCGAAATAATCGTATCCATTATCAAGCAGAAAATCAATATCCTCAGCATTAACGCCTATCATTTTTGCGTATTCAATTAAATCCTCAAAATATTCGTCTTTAACATTATTCTGCCATTCATTCCTATAGTTTTCATTATACATTGAGTACCAGCCGTATCTCTGAAAATTAAGGTCAGAAATCTCAAAATTGCCACTTTCAAAGTTTCCGTTTGGTAAGAATTTTAAAATGTTACCGCAGGAGAGAGATATTTCTTTATACTTTAATCTAATTTTAAGCTTTTTCAACGCTTTATTTAAAATCTCTTTTGTGGAAGCGTAAATATAAAAATTCCCAAAATTATAGATGTTAATAGGGTTATCGCCTTTTACGATATAGAAATTACTATACCTGTCAAGAAGCGTAAAGCAAAAAGAACCCTTAACCTTTTCAGCCATAAATTTAAGCGTTTCAAGGTTAAGGGTTCCTTTATTTTCAATAAGCTGTACAGCGATATATGAATCAGTCTGAATATTAGTTTTAGATAATTTTTCTGATTTTCTCAAATCCTTGTCATTATAAATAACACCGTTATGAGCGAGAGCGAAACCAAGCCTTTCAGAGCGAAACGGGTGATTATTATAATTAAATTTTTCATTGGTGCTATACTAAAAAAGTGGACAGAAAAACAATTCATATAATATAATAAAATAAACAGAAGAAAGGAGTTATTATATATGCCCCAGATAAAATATGACGAAGATTTCAAAAAAAGCATAGT
>CATLIG010000184.1 GCA_949948985.1 uncultured Clostridia bacterium
AAGTCGCAAAATCTTATGAAGCCTTTGTTTCTGAAATTATCGGGGAGGTGTAAAAAATGGGAATAGCAGACAACATAAAACTCAAACCCCTTGACAGCCTTTTCGGAAACGATAATCCTAATGGAATTACGGAAATTCTTATTTCAGCATTAATTGATTTTGGAAACCACCCATTTAAAATTATTGATGATGAAAAAATGGCGGATATGGTTGAGAGCATAAAGGAATATGGAGTGCTTACACCTATAATTGTAAGAGCCAAAAATGATAAGTATGAGATTGTTTCCGGTCATAGAAGAAAATACGCTTGCGCAAAAGCGGGAATAACAAAAATTCCGGCAGTAATTAAGCAGCTTAATGATGATGAAGCCACTTTATTAATGGTTGACAGTAATATTCAAAGAGAAGAAATTTTACCATCTGAAAGAGCCTTTGCTTATAAAATGAAGCTTGAAGCGATGAAAAGACAAGCAGGCAGACCTAAAAAAAATTCGTCCCAAGTTGGGACACATTTAAGAGCGGATGAACAGCTTGCGGAAGAAACAGGTGAAAGCCGTAATCAGATACAAAGGTTTATACGTCTTACGAATCTTAACAAGGACTTGCTTGAAATGGTTGATATAAAGAAAATCCCATTTAATACGGCTGTTGAGTTGTCCTATTTAAAAGAAAACGAGCAGGAAATTTTATATAGCGCAATAAATGAATATGAAACAATACCGTCAATGAAACAAGCGGCAAAGCTTAAAAATTTCAGCAAAGAAGAAAAACTTGATAAAAATGTAATAGAAGCTATTATGACAGAAGAAACAGAAACGCCCATAAAAATAAATCTTACGGGTAAAAATCTTCAAAAGTATTTTCCAAAGGAATATACTCAAAAACAAATGGAAGATGTAATTTTTAAACTCCTTGAAGAATGGGCAAATAAAAAATAAAATTTAATACAGGCTTATCGGCTTGCTGAAACAATACAAGCCGAAAGGCTTATTGTATCCAAAAGCCGATAATACAGACTAAACAAGGAGGTTTCGGCTTATGGAGTATAAAGAAACAAAAGAACAGAAAATTCAGCGAATAAGCAATTTACTGAATATCGAAACGAAAAAAGCGGCAAACAGCATTGACAACTGGCATAATTATCTTAATACGGCATCAAAGTTTTATAAATACAGCTTTACAGACCAGATACTTATATTTTCCCAAAGTCCAAACGCTGAATTGTGTGCCGATTATAACTTGTGGAATAAAAACTTTGGCAGATATGTTCAGAAAGGCGAAAAAGGAATACCTCTTCTGTATGAGGAAAACGGACACAAAAAAATCCGATATGTTTTTGACATATCTTCAACGAGGGAACTTGAAAATACAAAAGAAATAAAAGTATGGAAATTAATAAGCAGTCAGCTTGCCGCTGTAAACAAAAACACAGCCGAAAAAAATAATCTGAATATTGAGGAAATTTCAGATAAAAATTTCGGGAAAATTCTTTATCACGAACAAAATTTTGCGGACATTATCAAAATAAGGATAGATGGCATTTTAGAAAACAGCAGCAGCAAATATATTAAAAATATCATCAGTCATAAAAACGGTACGAATTTAGAAAAATTTGATAATTCAGAGATTGAGGATATATTTAACCGCATAGCAAAATACAGTATTAGGTATGTTGTTGCCCAAAGATGCGGTTTTGAACCAAATTTAAGAGATAAATATTTTGAAAATATAACCGATTTTAACTCGGCTGAATTAATAAGTCAGCTTGGTAAGGCTGTCAACGAAATAAGCGGGATGATTTTGAGGGAAATTGAAAGAGAAGTCAAAACGATTGAAAAAGAACTCGAAAGGAGTGGTAATTATGAAAGACATATACTCACAGGAGGCAATGGACGAGAGATTACAGCAGACAATGGAGGACATAAAGACAGGCAAAATTCAGATAGATTACAGTCTGATGATAAAGTCACCGGAGGGCGGGGAATTTCCGAAGTTTATGGAAGAGAATGGTCTGACATACGCACTGGACGAAATGACATTTCTGTATCTTCCGATGCTGGAGCCGGACGAGGAGGAAGAATACGAGATGGGAATGTGGGGACAGCGC
>CATLIG010000185.1 GCA_949948985.1 uncultured Clostridia bacterium
ATTTACAGCGAACTGATTTACGTTTAAAAAATTCAGAAGAGAGAGCGGAGGATAACAATTCCTCTGCTTTTTCTTTTGCCCGCAATTCAGATTTTTCAAAAATAAGCGCTGTTAATGATTTGATTGCACAGGCAAAAAAACTGTATGACGAATTGCCAAATGATTTAAAAGTTAATGATATTGAAATTTTACTCAATCAAGCTGAAACAGCTTTAAATCAGAATTTAAGCCGTAACAATAATGAAACGGTCAAAAATGAAAATGAAACCAAGAATAAGCCAAATATCATAGGTAACACAACATTTAGATATATTTCAAAAAAGACTTACCGAAAACTTGATAATAACGCTGCTTTAAAAGCGGCGGAAAAATTTGAAAAGGCAAATATCAAGTACAGCGGAAAATATAATGACGATAACACAATAACATTGACTTTCAGCGGTGCTGATAAAGATAAATGCGATGATATTATAAAAAATGTTCAGAACACAAACAGCTTTACTCCCGAACAGCTTGAAACAGTGAGAAGGACTAATCTTGCTGATTTTTTAAAAAGCCGGGGGCAGCAATTAAAGCGTGTCGGCAGCGAATATACAATACCAGAACACGACAGCATACGGATAAAAGAAAATAAATTCTTTTGGAACAGCCAAAATACAGGCGGCAACGCTCTTGATTTTTGTATGACATATTACAATATGGATTTTGAAAGTGCTGTTACCGAATTACTTGATTTTAACGGTCACAGCATTGATTTAAACAACAAAGCGATAAATATGCGATCTGATGTTAAAAAGCCGTCTGAAAGCGAAATAACGGTAAATAACAGCGTTCAAAATGAACATAAACCTTTTCCGAATGAACTGACAAACAACAAAAACAGAGTGACAGAGTATTTGCACAAGATACGTGGAATTTCAGACGAAACTATAAACGATTTTCTAATAAAAGATAAAATTGGACAGGATATAAAAGGTAATGCCGTATTCAAGATTTTTGACAAAGACGGAAATATAAGCGGCGCTGAAATAAGCGGCACTTCCCAAAAACGCTATAAACAGACAACGGAACAAAACGGCAACGGCTTTTCTTTTTATTCCGGCGATGAAATTCCTAAAAGAGCAGTCTTTTTTGAAAGTGCAATAGATTTAATAAGTTTCTATGATATGAACAAAGAAACATCAAAAGATTTTCTTCTTGTATCAATGGCGGGACTTAAAGATAAAGTTGTTTTGAAAACTATTGAGGATTACGGAATAAATTACAGCGATTGTTTTATAGCTTCTGATTATGATGAAGCAGGAAGAAATTTTGCCGATAAAATTCAAAGTGAATATGGAATAAATCCTTTAAATATGTTTAACGAGGATTTTGAAAAGTATAATTTAAAAGACTGGAATGATTTATTAAGGGCAGAAAAAACTGATTTGCAAAATAGTGTTTCTGCTGAAAATATAAAACAATCAGAAGAAAATCTCATAAAAGGTGTTCCCGAAAATATTATTGTTAGTCTTTTGAAAAAAGGTACACTGTTTGAAAACGGTAAATTCAGAGTCGAAACTATATATAATGACATTGCTGACAAAAAAGAAAGAATTTCCGCAATAAAAAAAGAATATGGTACAGGCGGTATGCGTAATGCAGCTGATGAAAATGGTTTTATCGGATATAATACTTTAAATTCAAAAGGTATCAAAATAATGTGGCAAAACGGCGATTCTGAACAAGAAGCAGCACTTACTTGGAACGATATAGAAAAGGAAATTGGAAAGTTGATAAAATCCGATAATTATATTACTGCTGCCGAAAGAGAAGAATACGACAGAAAAAATTTTGTCAAAGCCAAAATTAATTTGCTTAAACAGGGAGATACAATTACAATCGGAAACGATAATTATACTTTTTTAGGAGAAAATTTAGGACGTTTGCAGGTAATTCCTGAAAACTTAAAAGCTGAATATCATTACAGCGTTGATAATTTATCTACTCATAAACCGGAATATTTTATTCACGATTTTACTCTTGAAAGAAACGATTTTGAAATCAGCACACCGGAAATTACTCCAATACTTCCACTTCATAAGGATAGTTTTGAAAACAC
>CATLIG010000186.1 GCA_949948985.1 uncultured Clostridia bacterium
GTTGCTCTATCCTGTTTATGTGAAAAAGCATAAATATTATTCCCATTATTGGGTAAAATATTCTTGCGGAAGTATTTTCCTTAAATTTTAATTTAGTCATTTGACAATTGAATTATCGAATGCTGTAGAAATCATCTTATTTGTATTATTTGTCAAAAATTGTTGAATACACATAATTATTTAAAGCGCCGTTCCTGTACCGCTGGTATTTCATTGCTTTTATTGCTTACACTTTTCTGTGCAAATGTCATACCCAACTCTGAAATATACGCGCTTACTATATGCAGCGGACTTTTATAGCTATCCTTTTTTGTTGTTGAACGGATTGTTTTTCCATCTAACGCAATTGTAAAATTTCTCGACTTATCTAATATTATACTCTCAATCCATCTGATAAAACATTTATTAAGTGAATCAGGTTTTACAAGTTTAAGTAAACACAATAACCAATAATAGCAGGGCACTTTTTCTATTTGAAATTTCTCATTTAAAAATTTCTTTATTTTCTCATTTGTTGCCCATTGATGTATTTGGCTCACATTTTTCAATCCGCAAATACTTCCAAGTATTATTATTGTTACTGCATCTGCAACACTGCAAAAATATCCGTCATATTCTTTTGTTGTTTCCAATTCTTCAAAAAAATCTATTAATTTATCCATATCTACATTTTATCATTAATTCATATTTTTGTACAGTTTTTTGAAAATTGATTTCCGTGTGCAGGAACGGACCCGATGGGAGCTATAGCTGGTCTTGTTGCTGATTTTTGGGTAAGAGATATGCAGAGAGAACTTATAGCAATTCTTAAAGGTATTTTCGGAACGGTGGAAGATGTTGACGCTAGTACAAAAGAAACAAGGCTTGCAAGCAATTTGCTTGATATTTCAGAAAAAACAGGAGACGCGGCGAATTGGAGTGTAAACAGCTTTATTGACGCACAACAGCTTTTGGGAGACGCACAAAGCCAGCTTACGGCAGTTGTAATGCATTCCGCTACATGGAGTTATTTAAAAAAGAAAAACTTTAGTGATACAGAACGTCAGTCTGTAGATGTTTCTTTTGACACATATCAAGGAAAAAGAGTTATTATTGACGATGGCTGTCCTGTTGAAAGTGGAGTTTACACAACCTATTTATTCGGGCAGGGAGCTATAGCTTTGGGAAACGGCTCTCCGGTGGGATTTGTGCCAACCGAAACAGACAGAGATAAACAAAAGGGGTCGGGTATAGATTATCTTATGAATCGTAAAACATATATTTTACACCCAAGAGGAATAAGTTTTACAAACGCCAATGTTGACAAAACAGAAGGTCCATCAAGATTAGAACTTGCTGACGCTAAAAACTGGAAGCCGGTATACGAGCCTAAGCAGATTAGAATTGTCGCTTTTAAACACAAGATAGGATAAGTGATTTTATGTTTAAAAAATTATTAATGGTTTTAGGAAAAAGCAATATTACAAACGAGGAAACAGAGCTTTTACAGTTTGTGCTTGATTTGGCGGCGGACAAGGTTAAAAATTATTGTCATATCAAAATTATTCTAAAGAGCTTGAAAATACGGTTGTAAGAATTGCCGCAGACCTATGGAGGACAGAGGGATACGGAAGTGAGGAAAAGCCTAAGGAGGTTACGGCGGTAAGAAGAGGCGATGTATCAACCTCTTTTGCCTCGGTTTCCGCAAGTGAGGCTGTTCAGAGTGATTTTTTAAGTAAGTACAAAGGTGAGCTTAATTCATTCAGAAAATTAAAATGGCAGTAGAGGGCAGGTGATTTTATGTTTGGAAATGTTAAAGCGGAACGAGCCGCCGTTGAAATGACATATACAGATACTTGCGATATTATACGTAATGTGGAAAAAGAAGTTGACTTTATAAACAGACACATTAACGAGGCAGTATATAAAAATATACCCTGTGCTTTAGTAATGGGAAAAAGCCCGACAGAAGCTACCGATACGGCAATGTCATTAAGTTAAGAAAAATTAAATAATAAAATTTATAAGAGTGAGGCTTATTAAAAGAACCCCACTCTTTTTTATAAAAAAATCGGAAAAATAAAAAAAACACTTGACAAATCAGTAAAAA
>CATLIG010000187.1 GCA_949948985.1 uncultured Clostridia bacterium
GTCAATAAATTAAATAAACTTTTTATATAAATACTAATGTGGGAAAAAATCGGGAAATGATTTTTAATGACCTAAAAAATCCCCATTTTTCCCCATACTTACAACTTATTTAAAAAAAGGTCATACATACTATAATTATGATAGCTCACCGACCAAGCAGTATTATATCAGCGGATACAGTAATTCGGATAGGAGAATAAATTTATGAAAACAATTATTACAATTCAGCATACTCAATCCATATATCATATAAATAGTATGGTTAGTTAATTTGAAGGGAGCATTAAAAATGTATTGTATATTAGTGACGGGTATTCCGGCGGCAGGTAAAAGCACTATGGCAAAGATCATATCAGAAAAGATGAAACTTCCTGTTATTTCAAAGGATACCATAAAAGAATTGCTGTTTGACAATGTTGGTTTTCAGTCAAGGGCAGAAAAAGTAAATCTTGGAATTGCAAGTATGGAAATTATGTATTATGTCGCAGGTCAACTTATGAAAGCGGAACAATCTTTTATATTAGAGAATAATTTTGAATATTCATCCGAATATGGAATAAAAAACCTTATAGAAAAATATCAATATTCCGCGTTAACTATTAATTTAACAGGCGACTATAAAGTGATTTATCAGCGTTTTTTGGAACGAGAAAGCAGTCTTGGCAGGCACAGGGGGCATGTTGTGAATGACTGTTATCCTGAAAAAAAAGAGAATAATCTGAAAGTTTTAAAAACAAAAACTATTTCTTATGATAACTTTGTTCGTGGAATAGAACAAAGGGGATTTGATGCTTTTTGTGTTAATGGCAGACAGATTAAGGTTGATACAACAGATTTCTCAAAAATTGATATACAAAAAATATTTTCACAGATTGCGACATGGAAGGAGGAAATCCCGCATGATTGATGTGTATGTTCATTTGGAAAAGTGATTATTCGGGAAACTAGATAGAGCAGTTTGTGAGTATACCGGAAAATAATGAGGATAAGCGTATTATCAAAAAAATCAGTAATATGTCATATATAGACGAATAAATGATAATTCATTTATAAATTTTAAAATTTTATGGATTGTTACAAAATTTGTAAGGTAGGATTAATAAATGAAACGAATTATAAAATCAATTGAAAATCAATATCTTATTCCATCATTAGATTTGATAGAAGATGTGTTTACACAATGTGATGGTGCAGAGGAAGGAAAAGCTGTTCGTTGTCTTGTAGAAGAAATACGTGGGAAAAAATATTATATTCCTGATTTGGAGTTTATTATGATAAACGAGGATAATACTATTATTGGATACGCAATATTTTCAAGATTTCATATTGAGGGAAAATATGAAAATGAATTACTTATTCTTACGCCTGTAGCTGTAAAAACGGAATTTCAAAGACAACATATTTCAAAGGAAATCTTGGAATATGGTTTCATAAAAGCAAAAGAATTAGGATTTAAGGCAATATTAGTAGAAGGAAATCCAAAAAATTATAATCCACGTGGGTTTCAATCAAGTTATAAGTTTGGGATAAAAGCAGGTCCGAATATTAAACTGCCAAATCAGGATTGCTTAATGATAAAGGAATTGGAAAATGGCGTATTGGATAGAATGAGTGGGTTCGTAGACTATTCATTTTATGAAACGCTGCAAGAGGAATAGCTTAAGTTTATCAGTTAGAGCGTATCTGAAAACTAAAAAGCAAAATCAAAAAATATATAACTGATTACAAAAAATAAATTATTACTAGTACATCAATGCATTAATTTTTAAGTAATATAGTTATAGAAAAAAATCTCAACATATGGCATAATGGAAAGAAAACACAAAGAGACTATTCATATGCCATTTGTTGCAGCCCCTGTTATAATACCGGATGCTATTCGCCCTATCTTCTCTAAATTTGCCAAAAGCAGGACCTTTCCAGCTCGTCAGGTACAGCGTGCGAAGATAATCCTTTTGGCCGCAGGGCAACAGCATTTACTTTTTAAAAAAATATGAGTAAAATAAAATTATGGAAATAAATAAATTAAAAGAAGAAATAAAAAATATAACAGAACCAAGACGAGTAAGCTATGGAAATATCAGACAT
>CATLIG010000188.1 GCA_949948985.1 uncultured Clostridia bacterium
ATCATCTCCGGAGTTTATGGAACCTGTTTTTACAACGATTACAGGAAATATTGTTATGACTATTGCGATTTTTATGTTTACTATTGCGTTTTTTGTTTCTGAAAAAATTGTTGATATTGAGGTGTAGCTTATGTTTATGACAGTTGCTTTCTGGGTTGTAAAAGGTTTTAATTTATTATTTCTTGCGGGTGTGGGATTAATTCTTGTTGTTGCTTACAGTAAGTCAAAAGGTGTATATGATGAATATATTGAACCTCTTGATGAGGAAAAATTTAAAATGAAAAAATACTTGCCTGTCGGATTGTATTTAAGCGAAGCCTTTCCTTTAAGGAAATTTGCCTTTTCAAAAATGTCAGAGCCTTATTACAGATATACAGAAAATGTAAAAAGAAATATTACGGAAATTTATACAAGCAGATATTCAGATTATTACTATGAAATACATACCGCAACAAAATATCTTGCCGGAATTTTTTCATTTGTCGCTTGTATGCTTTTAAGTGGTGCCTGTTGTATTCAGAATGACGGCGATAATGTAAAATTATTTTTTTCGGCAGCGTTTATTTTGGGAATAGGATTTCCATTGTTAATTGATAAGGGATTAAATGACAAAATTCAAGAAAAGAGACTTTCCATACAAATAGATTTTCCCGAATTTATAAACAAAATGCTGCTGCTTGTTAACGCAGGTCTTACCATAAATAAAGCGTGGGAAAAAATTGTTGCTGATAACAGAAAAGATACTCCCCTTTACAGAGAACTCAGCATAACTATGGCTGAAATAAGAGCAGGGAAGGGAGAGGCTCAAGCCTATGAGGAATTTGCGAGAAGATGTAAAATCAAAGAAGTTATTAAGTGTGTGTCAATAATTGTGTTGAACCTTAAAAAAGGCGGTTCGCAAGTGGTTCCGGCTTTAAGAGAACAGGCTGATGATTGTTGGGAATTAAGAAAAGCGGCGGCAAAACAGCAAGGCGAAAAGGCAAGCAGTAAGCTGATGATTCCTATGGCTATTATGCTTATAGGTATTATTATGGTGGTTGTACTTCCGGCTGTGCTTAGTATGAGTGGGATTTAGCGTTGGTATTAGGAGTGTAATTTTATGAAAAAAAAGATACTATTTTTTAAAATACTACTATTATTAACATTAGTAAATATTAACGTATATGCAAATGATAACGTTGACATAAATAATGCTATGATAAAATCGGGTTATCAAGTTTTTCAAAATGATAATTTGCTTCAAGAATTTGAAGCGTACAAAAGTGCTTTAGACTACGCTAAAAAGTGGGAAAACGCTACGATTGTATATAAAGGTATTTTGCGACATAATTTTTCTGACATAAAAGAAGTTTCTGTTCAAGAAAGCAGAGGAAATTCGCCATTGAGTCTTCCAGCGCTTGAAATATATCAAAACGGAAATTAGATTAATCAGATTAAAAATTTTGATGAGGCTTGCGATTACGCAAATAGATATGCAAATAGTTTTGTATACGGCAAAATTATAATTTGGGATAACTATCCTAAATATTACTATTATCAAGGAACTGAAAAATTTACTTGTGAAAGTATAAATGAATATTTAATAATAAAAAAGAAAAATGAAATTACATCTCCCTTGTATGCGGCAAACACAAAAGAAAAAATCTACGAATTTATAAAAAACTGTAATTATAAAATACAAAATGTTAAATGTATTGCGCAAAATCCTGAATTGCCAAGAGGATGTGAGGTTACAAGTCTTGCTATGATGCTTAATTATAACGGAATTAAAGTATCTAAAATGGAACTTGCAGAAGAAGTAAAAAAAATACCTTATAAAGAAGATCCCAATAAAGGATTTATAGGAAATATGTATAATATGAGGCAGTTTGGATTTGGCGTATATCATACGCCTATAGCGGAACTTGCCGAAAAATATGTTCCCGGAAAAGTTATAGATTTTACAGGTGCTGATTTCGAGGATATTTATTATTACATACTAAAAAATAAACCTGTTTGGGTAATAAACAATACTTCATTTAATGCGTTAGGAGAGGATTCCTTTCGATATTGGGATACTCCATCAGGAAAAGTCAG
>CATLIG010000189.1 GCA_949948985.1 uncultured Clostridia bacterium
ATTCATATTTCAACACTCCATATTTAATATAAAATCAAATTTCGATTATATTTGCCATATATTTATAGTCAACAATTTTTGCTAATATAAAACCGAAAGCACTCTATCCCAACACACTAATTTAAAACTGTGGAACTTGTCCGGCTTTTTAAAAAATCAATTTTTGTAAGCGCCATCGATTTCAATTTCTTACTCCTCCTGCTTTATAATGTTAAATAAACAAACAAGCCTGTCAAGTTCTTCATCCGAGTAATACTCTATTTCGATTTTACCCTTGTTTTTTCCGTTTTTAATATTTACTTTTGTTCCTAAAATATCATTAAGACTTTTTTCAATATTTTTATATACTTCAAAATTAGGTTGTACCTTTTTCTCTTTTTCATTCTCTTTTTGTGCTTTTTGTTTTTCATTTTTTTCAATAAAATTTCTTACAAATTCTTCCGTCTGACGAACGCTTAAACTTTCCTCAATAACCTTTTCAGCAGCCTCAAACTGTAAATTTTCGTCTGAAATAGACAAAATAGCTCTTGCGTGACCACCGGATAATTTATTTTCTTTTAAAAAATTTTGTACTCTTTTATCAAGATTTAAAAGTCTTATAGAATTTGTAACAGCCACCCTACTTTTACCAACTTTTTTGGCAATAGTTTCCTGATTAAAATTAAACTCGTCATAAAACTTTTTATAGGTAAAAGCCTCCTCAAGAGGATTAAGATTTTCTCTTTGAATATTTTCAATTAAAGACGCTTCCAAAGCTTTAATGTCGTCATAATCTTTAATTATAACAGGAATTGTTTTAAGACCCGCCTTTCTTGCGGCTCTCCATCTTCTTTCTCCGGCTATAATTTTAAAAAACTCCCCTGTTTTTTTTACAATTATAGGCTGAACTATTCCTATTTCCTTTATAGAATCGGCAAGCTCAATTATTTTTTCTTCATCAAAGCTTTTTCTTGGCTGATTTTCATTTGGTTCTATTTTATTAATATCAACCTCTAAAACTGTTTCTTTGTCATCTATATTATTCATATCATTAATATCAGAACTTATATTGTTATCTTTATTAATGCTGTTATTTTCAAACAACGCACTGATACCTTTACCCAAACCCTTTTTATGTGTCATAAAAAATCACTTTGCGAAACGCAAAACCCTTTCTTTGTATTTTATTATTTTTCTATAACCTCTTCTGCCAAAAGTTTATACGCTTCCGCCCCCTTTGACTTGGCGTCATATAAATTAATCGGCAAACCGTGACTAGGCGCTTCACTAAGTCTTACATTACGAGGAATAATACTTTTATAAATATCCTTATCAAGATATTTTTTTACTTCCTCAACAACCTGAGCCGACAAATTTGTTCTTGAATCAAACATAGTAAATACTACTCCCTCAACAACAAGTTCCGGATTAAGTTTTTTCTTTACAATGTCAATGGTATACATAAGCTGTGTAAGACCTTCGAGAGCATAATACTCGCACTGTAATGGAACAATAACAGAATTTGACGCGACGAGAGCGTTTATTGTAAGTAAATTTAAAGCCGGTGGACAGTCAATAATAATAAAATCATAATTTTCCTTGATTTTTTTTATAATATTTTTTAATATAAACTCTCTGCCATCAACATTAATAAGTTCAATTTCAGCTCCTGAAAGATTAATATCTGTAGGAATAATAGAAAGACCGTCTATTCCGTCAACATCCATTATAACATCTTCAGCATTTTTTTCACCGCTCATTAAATCATAAAGAGTATCGTTAATATTATTTTTTAAAATACCCAGACCGCTTGAAGTGTTTCCCTGAGGGTCAGAATCAATGACAAGAACTTTTTTTCCCATTTCAGCAATACAGGAACTTAAATTAATGGCAGTAGTTGTTTTCCCGACACCGCCTTTTTGATTAGAAATAGATATAACTCTGCCCATATTTTATTCCTCCGAAACATAAAATATTTTTCATATCAAAAATTATTTATACCTAAAAAAACATAAATAACCCGATAATTTAAAATTCACAAACATATATAATATTATATGCAGTCTTTCCTTTA
>CATLIG010000190.1 GCA_949948985.1 uncultured Clostridia bacterium
TTGAAGAAGACTTTTGTCGTGTTGAAGATAAAAATATACAGCAAAATCTTAATATGCTTAGAAAACTTGCTCTTAATATTATTAAACAATATAAATCAACATATAAATCAAAAAAAGCTATTTCCAACGTTATGTTTGACTGTTTACTTGATTGTACATCTTTACTAAAGGTTATATATGAAAATTGATTTCCGTGGTAATAATGAGTATGACATAAAAAAAATCAAAGAAATGTGTGTAAACGCTTATATGGGCGATACTCGTAAAAAAGTAAAAACTATTGATGTATATGTAAAATTTGAGAACGGCTCTGTCCGTGCTTATTATGTTGTAAACGGAAAAAGCGACGGCTTGTATATTGAACTTTAGATATTAGATATTAAAAATGTTTAATTTGTCAGACGCTTGACATTTTATATTTATCGTGTTAATATTAAATCACAAGAGGGAAAGCCTTACGGCTTATACCCTGCTAAGCGTTAGTAAATAACCGCCGACTTTGCAGAGTGAGGGCGGTTATTTTACTATGTAAATGTTTGTCAAAATGAAAAACACAGTTAACAGAATAAAAATAACTAATCTAATTAACCTTTTCATAGTAAATCCCTCCTTTATATACTAAATTCGGCAAAGCCTCCTTTCGTATATAATAGGCAGGGTACAACCGCACACAATCCCTCTTGCTTAAACAGATTATAGCATAAATGTCGTTTTTTGTAAATAAAAAATTATTTCGTCACACGGAAATCAATTTTCATATATAACCTTTAGTAAAGATGTACAATCAAGTAAACAGTCAAACATAACTTTGGAAATAGCTTTTTTGATTTATATGTTGATTTATATTGTTTAATAATATTAAGAGCAAGTTTTCTAAGAGCCTGTCTAAAATCTTTATAAATTTATAAAAATGAGTTATAATATAAAAAAAATTATAGGCAGGCGAGATAAATGCATAAGTATCCAAGTGACATTAGTAAAGAAGAATTTGAAATAATTCGTAAATATTTAGAAAATGCCAAAAAGAAAACAAGACCAAGAAAAGTTGATTTATATGATGTTTTTTGTGCAGTTTTATATATATTAAAAGGCGGAATACAATGGAGAATGCTGCCTTCTGATTTTCCGAACTGGAAATTAGTTTATTATTATTTTACCGTTTGGTCAAAGAAAAATGATGACGGTATAAGCATACTTGATAAAATCTTAAAAAAAATTAGTAAAAATGATTAGAAATAATTCTTTAAAAAAAGATAAGCCGACGCTTGGAATAATTGATTCTAAAAGTATAAAAAATACAGATACAGCTGAAGAAAAAGGTTATGACGCTGGTAAAAAGGTTTCCGTAATAAAATTACATATTATTGTTGATACAATGGGTTTGCCTCATGCTATTTATGTTTCTTGCGCCGATATAACTGACAGAAACGGCGCAATACAAACAATTTCTTTAAATTTAGACTCTCTTTCTTGTATTAAAAAATACATAGTCGACGGAGGATATACGGGAGACAAATTTGCAAGTGAGGTAAAAGGAGTTTGTAAAGCGGAAGTTGAAGTCATAAAAAGAAATAAAGTACACAAGTTTGAAGTTTTGCCTATACGCTGGATTGTAGAGCGTTCTTTTGGCTGGCTGGAAAAGTATAGAAGACTTTGGAAAAATTGCGAAAGAAAACTTCATACGTCTTTACAAATGACTGTTTTGGGTTTTATTTCATTACTTATTAGAAGATTTTAGACAGGCTCTAAGCATATTAAGATTTTGCTGTATATTTTTATCTTCAACACGACAAAAGTCTTCTTCAAAGTGTACATCTAAAAGCCAGTGCATTGTTTCAACAGACCATTCCGTTCTTGCGTGATAAAGAAGTTCTTCTGCTGTCAAATGTTTGCTTGTTATATAATAATGCCATTCTGACGTTACTCCTTTTTTACTTTCAAATTCTGTATGTATTGCACCAATGCAAATAAGACCTGC
>CATLIG010000191.1 GCA_949948985.1 uncultured Clostridia bacterium
TGTGATTTTTTTAATAAAAAATTATCTTTCATACGAATCCTCCCTTAAAGCTGTGTAAATTGTTTACTTTGGAACAAAGTTTTTTATTCATTAAATACCTCCGTTCCTTTGATTTTTATTCTCTTAGATGATATAATCTAAGAGTAAAATGTTTTGTTTTACATTTGATTTATGAGTTCTTCGACAACTTATAAATCTTTTTTTTATTCCATAAATTCATCAATAAAATATTCAACGATTTCTCCTCCTATAGCAAACGCTAATAAGAATGTTAAAAATCCAAACCAAGTCCAGCCACAGCTTACACCCTTTACCCAACTATAAATAGTTAGCATAAATAAATCGTGACCTACTATATAAGCACACATCAATAAAACTATTAGTAGTGCTATATTCTTCCATTTAATTTTTAATCTTTTTTTAGTCCTTTTCATTTCTCTTTATCTCCTTAATTTTTTATTGTATAGGTGATTTTTATTTTTTCTTGTGATTCATAAAGTTTTATTATGAATCTAAGCATATCCTCACCTAGATTTTTTTTAGTAGTCTTTTCTTTCATATTCAACGCCTATTTCTTTTTATTATTTGAATCACTAAAATACTTCCCTAATATCCAAAAAAACGCTATTAGTGTGGAACAAATAATAAATGTCATTTGCACTTTTTCACTCATTTTTAATCCTCCTCAATTTCGTTAGTTTGGTTTTCCCCAACTTTTTGTGTAAAAAAATATAAAGATACCTCAGTTTCAGGAATATCAAGCACATCTTTATCCATTGATTTAAGAATTTCATCTTGACTAAAGGCTGTTTTATTCTTTAACTTGTTAGATAAAGCTGTATCGGATAAAGATAACATCTCGGCATATTTCTTTAAACTACCAAGTTTTTCTATTACCCTACCCTTTAACTTAGAATAATCATAATTTCTTTTCACTTTTACACCTCCTCTTTTGTTTGGAATTTCCCAACCTAGTTTAATAATACACCATTCCATATCACAAGTCAATACAAAAATTTTGTTTTTCCCAACTTTTTTTATATTTTATACAATAAATATTGTTTTTTCCCAACTTTTCTAGTATAATCAATATGAGGAGTTGATAAGATGTTAGTTGACACTTTTTCTAACAGGCTTAATAAAATAATGACTATAAGAAATATAAAACCTATAGAATTATCTTCTAAAACAGGAATAAGTAAATCTCAAATAAGTCATTGGCTTGCTGGAACATATAAAGCTAAGCAAGATAGCTTAACTATATTAGCGGAATTTTTTGATGTTGATGAAACTTGGTTGATGGGTTTTGATGTACCTATGAAAAGTGAAAGAAAAAAATTATCTAAAGAAGAAGAAAAACAACTTTTAAAAGATGTCCTAACTAGAAAAGGATTCTTAAATGAGAATGAAGAAATGAGTGAAGAAGATTTTAATAATTTAATTGAGTTTGCCAAAGCAAATAAAAATTTTATTATGAAAAAGAAAGACGATTAAAAAGAGAATATCTCTATAAGAAATATTCTAAATAAAATAAATATAGTGCAATTTCTATCTCTAACTTCTCTAATTCACTATAAATAATGTCTAAATCAACATTCATTATTTATTCCCCCTCTCGGGGCAATATTATAAATTAAACATTTTATTATACCAATAATTGGAAATAAAATGAGTTAGTTTACCTTAAATGGTTATTTTTAAGTATTAAATGGTAAAATTTAACAAAAATGATACCAAAAATTACGATTCAAGCAAAAAATACGCTAGTTTAGGTATTTTTGATAAAGAAGAAAGGAAGTGTAAAAAAATGAAAGCAAGAACAAGTTGGAAAACTATAATACCTGATTGTTGTTTATTCATATTTGTAATAGGATTATTTACAATATGGAAAAAAATATTTACTATACTAACAACTAAGTTAGAAGTAAATGATACATTAGTAATAGGAAAAACTGG
>CATLIG010000192.1 GCA_949948985.1 uncultured Clostridia bacterium
TGATGGTTTTCTCGGATAGATTAATCTAATCTATCAAGCACATCTGCAAAGTGTTCATCACAGATAATCTGGTATGGATACTTTGAACGGACTTTACGCCCGCACTCTACGCAACGAGTGAAGCGCTTTTGATGAAAATTTAAGTATTTCATAAAATTATAATCCTTTGATGCCCAAATTAGATTTTTTGGATTTGAGCCATCAATATTCTATACAAGATTTTTTCAGGCATTTTGATGTTTTTTTCAAAAAAAGTTTAAAAAATATAAAAAAAATTACCGCCACCCGGTTTGGATGACGGTTTTTTCCTGTAATGGTCGAAAAATATGCATTTTCACTCTGGAAGGTCTGCCTCGAACTCCGTCGCCATAAAAACCCTCATAGAGAACAAATTTACCTTGATTATATCAAATTATCCCCTAAATTCCAAGTGTTTCAGAAAGATCATTTAATGAATTTGTTTTCACTGAATTCAAATTCATTATAATTTCTTATTTAAGCCTATTAGTTTTTTCGTATATAGTACGTTGCGCGACCTGCCCCACGCCTTTCAAGATAGCCGTCCTTTACCAAGTTTGTTAAAACGTTTATTATTGTCTTATCACTGATATTAGGGCACTTATCCATTATATCTTGTTTGGTGAATTTTCCTATTGTACTATCAATTGCTTTTTTGACCGTTTCAGGAAACTTCTTTTTCGTGCCTATTAATTCTATTCGGCTTTCCAAATCCCGATAAGCCGACAAAATTATCCCCAGCGTATATTTTATAAACGCTTTACCGTCATTCTCATCTTCGTGCCAACCGTCTGAACTATTTGCAAGCGCGCTATAATAAGCATCTTTGGTTTTTTCTATTTTACTTTCTATACTGATATATTTACCTACACGATAACCACACTTGTAGAGCAACAATATAGTAAGCAACCTGCTCATCCGCCCGTTACCGTCGTTAAACGGGTGAATACAAAGAAAATCACGAACAAAAAGCGGTATCAAAATAAGCGCATCAACAGCATTATTGTCTAATGCCAGATTAAACTGTTCGCAAATATCTTCCATTGCCTGCGGAGTTTCATAAGGAGCAAGCAGAGTAAATCTTATAAATTCGCTACCGTCGTCGTGAATTTCCTTTATATAATTCTGTGTATTCTTGAACTTACCGCCTATTGATTTTTCGGAATAACTATACAGCATTTGATGAAGCTGTAAAATATACGACGGTTTAATCAAAATACCGTCATAGCTTTCATGTATGGTATTCAACACGTCGCGGTATCCCGAAATTTCGGTTTCGTCCCTGTTTCTCGGTGTAGTCTTTTGCTCACATAACTGTTTAATACGGGTACTAGAAGTAACTATACCTTCTATTTTGTTTGATGCTTCGGTACTTTGAATTTTTGCAATTTCTACAAGCCTTTTAAGTTCAACCGGCTTTTTACTTAAGAATGTTTCCTGTTTGCCTTTGAACTCGTGAATCTGCGCAATATAATTTAATATTTGGCTATCCCATTGCATTTTTTGCGATTTCATATAATCGAATTTACGCATACTAATTTCCATCCGAATTTAGTTTTCGTCTAATTGTACCACCATTTTAGACGATTTGTCAACATTTAACACAAATCAAAATTAAACTATCGTCTAATGAACCTATCATTTTGGAAGATAAGTTAAGAAAATTAGCCGTAAGTTACGGCTAATTTTGCATTACTTTCATAGTTTAAATTAAAATTTCTTGAACAGCTTTTTCTATTAAATCCTTACAGTCGCAATAATTATCATAATAATTAAGCTTTATTGCAAGCCTGTCCACTAGCTTTGCAATATTGCAGTCGTGTTGATTATTTACAAAGTGCATTTGCCTGTCGTATTGCAAGTCCTCCGAGCAACTTTCTAACCATACTCGAAAATCATTAACAGAAATTTTTCCTATTTTTAAT
>CATLIG010000193.1 GCA_949948985.1 uncultured Clostridia bacterium
AGATTGGTTAGAAAAACTATTCGTTTTTCTAAGTCACATCTTATGCATAGAATTGTTATTGGTCTGGTAATAAATTTTCATTTTTTTGGCAGAACGCTTCCTTTTCATTTACTTTAGGACATAACCCACATTTTTCAATCCGAAAATACTTCCAAGTATTATTATTGTTACTGCATCTGCAACACTGCAAAAATATCCGTCATATTCTTTTGTTGTTTCCAATTCTTCAAAAAAATCTATTAATTTATCCATATCTACATTTTATCATTAATTCATATTTTTGTACAGTTTTTTGAAAATTGATTTCCGTGGTGTTTTTAATGAAACAAAATAAGAAAATGGAGTTGCTCGGAAGTGCGCCAATCCCAAAGGCTCTTTTGGCAATGGGAATACCTATGATGATAGGTATGATGATAAGCGCAATTTATAATCTGGTTGACGCTTATTTTGTAGGTAATTTAGGTACAAGTCAAATGGGAGCTATTTCGGTTGCCTTTCCGCTTGACAGGTTGTTGTTGGTTTAGGGTTGCTTTTTGGTACAGGCGCTTCATCGTATATATCAAGATTGATCGGTCAACAGAAAATTGAACAGGCAGATAATGTCGCAAGTACATCAATTTACGGAAGTATATCGTTAGGAGCAATATTTATCATTGTAACTGTTGTTCTGTTAAAACCGATTTTGCGTATGCTTGGAGCAACGGACAGCATTATGCCGTATGCGGTTACTTACGCAAGCATATATGTCAGTTCGTCTATTTTCAATGTGTTCAATGTAACAATGAATAATATTGTAACAAGTGAGGGAGCCGCAAAGGTTTCAATGTGTGCATTGCTTTCAGGCGCAATATTATAGCAATCCAACAAAAGAATAACCACAAAAAAATACCACTTGACAAATGTTATAAAATAGATGTAGAGGTGGTAAAAATGCTTAGCAACGAAGAAAGAAAGTTATTAGTGGATGCACACGAAAAAGGATACAAATCTAAAGAACTATCAGAAATTTTTAATATAAGTATAAACAGTGTTAACAGAATAATAAGGCAGAAAAAAAGAACAGGTTCATGTGAGCTCAAAACACATAACAGCGGGAGAAAGCCAATTCTTACAGAAACTGATTTAAAAAATATTTCTGAACTTATTGATGAACAGCCTGACATAACAATTAATGAAATAATTGAAAAACTTAGTCTTAAAGCTGTAAACGAAACAGTAAGGAAAGCAGTTGTAAAAATGGGATATGTATATAAGAAAAAATCTTTGTATGCTTCTGAGCGTGAACGTCCCCGATGTAACTGAAAAAAGAGAAGTCTGGGCTGAACAGCTGCCGGACTATGATAAAAATAATTTAGTATTTCTTGATGAAAGCGGAATAAATATAGATTTAACAAGAATTTACGGACGTTCTGCCGGCGGAAACCGCTGTGTTGATAAAGCGCCTTTAAGTAAGCAAAAAAATACAACAATTTTGTCTTCAATAAGATTAAACGGACAGACTGTATATACAACATATCAAGGAGGGACAAACAAAGACAAGTTTATAGATTATCTTAAAAATGTACTCGCTCCGACTCTCCATGAGAATGATATTGTAATTATGGATAATATGCGGACTCATCATGCGAAGGAAGTCAGAAAAGTTATTGAAGATTTAAAAATAAAGGTAATTTACTTACCACCTTATAGCCCGGATTTTAATCCTATTGAGAAGATGTGGTCCAAAATAAAATCTATTTTAAGAAAATTGAAAGTCAGAGATTCTAAGGCTCTTCCACATGCTGTTGAATATGCTTTTTCAAAAGTGCGCTCTTTAGAGCCTGTCTAAAATCTTCTAATAAGCACAGAAATAAAAGCCAAAACAGTCATTTGTAAAGAAGTATGGAGTTTTCTTTCACAATTTTTCCAAAGCCGAAGATATTTTTCAAGCCATCAAAAAG
>CATLIG010000194.1 GCA_949948985.1 uncultured Clostridia bacterium
TATCTTTGGTTAATCAGGCAAAGAGCGGCCGCATAAGCAAGAAAAAAATGATGTTTAAAGCTGCTTTAAATCCTGATGTATTGTTAAATATTCTTTTTAACTCCAAAAAGTAAATGCTGTTTCCGTGCAATCCATTCATCTTTTGGTTTTTCCGTACGCGATTTTATTTTATAATTAGGCGTTGTGGTTTTATGCTGTTCAAGTACACCGATATAAATTTTATTCCTCAATATTCTTGTGACTGCTTTAGCGCTCCTTAAAGCCGTAAAGTGAGTTTTTTGAGCCGACTTATAATTTATTCCTATTTCTCTTTTATGTTCCATAGGAGAAGCTATGCCAAGACTATTAAGCCTTTCAGCAATACGCAGAGCGCTCATACCCGCTAATTTCCAGTTAAAAATATCACTGACGCTTTCATCAATTATCAGTTTATTTTTATTGTCAGGCGATTTTAAATATCCATATGGGGCGTAAGCACTTAAAAAATTTCCGTTCCTGCATTTTATATCAAGACTGATGCGTGTTTTTACAGAAATGTCATTGCAGTAAGCGTCATTTATTAAGTTTTTAAAATGTACATAAATAAGCTGGGAATTATTTTTTTGAATATCCGCCGTATCAAAATTATCGTTAATCGCTATGAAACGCACATTAAAAAAAGGAAAAATATTAGTTATGTATTTTCCGGCTTCAATATAATTTCTGCCAAAGCGTGAAAGGTCTTTTACAACAACACAATTTACTTTTCCTGCCTTAATATCGTCAAGCATTTTTATAAAAGACGGTCTTTGAAAATTTACGCCTGTGTACCCATCGTCAACTCTGATTTGATGAAGTTTAAACTCAGGCTTGTTTTTAAGAAAGTTTTTGATAAATTCCTTTTGATTTACAATACTGTAACTCTCAATTTTATCTCCGTCTTCACGAGATAAGCGAACATAAATATCAGTATTATAAATTTTGGAAGTAAGATGTGTATTCATTTCATCACCTCGAATAATTATTACTCAAAAAAACTGTAAAACTATTCAAGGGTAATTGCTTAGTCCACATCTATTATAGCGTTACAGTGTTTTCTTGTCCACACATTTTAAAAAATTTTTCATTATAATCCCATATTTATTAAATCATTAAAACATTCCTCAAAAGTATTTCCATTTTCCGCAAATTTTGATTTTACTATAAATCCGTTGCAAATATAGCAATAAGGATTTTTAATCTGTTTTATAAATGATATTTTTCTTTCCTCAATACTTAAAGACTTATCAATTTTAATATCTTGACATCAACAAGATTTTCTTTGCTGACATTTCTAATATCAACATTTTTTAATGCTTCTATATCCATTTTTTCATTTCCACACAAATTTTTTATATGCGCAATCAGTTTATTTCAATATTAATTTTGTCATAAGATAACTAACAGCTTACTTACAAATAAATTATTTTCCTAAAATAAACTGACCGCAAATTAAAGATTTAAAATCGGTTATCACCTCCCATTAATAAAAAATAATATCAGCCGGCTTAGCAAGCCGCATAAGTGTTTTAGCTTTACCATCTTCGTTGCGAGCGGAACAGGTAGTCTGTAAGTATTATTATAGGGTTTATATATCATCGCAATAATTTGTGCCACTAAATCATCTTTTGTCTGAATATTTTCTGCTCGTGCCTTTACTTCAATATCCAACTTAATAATATTCCCTCGTTTATAATTTCATAAATATGTAAAATTTATTTTTACAATTATGAAACAGGCAGTCTTGGCATATTCAACAAATGGCTCATACAAACCTAATGTTATTGATATTTTACAATATTCAATTTTCAAGGTACAAAATACAATTTATATTTATGTTTTATAAATTCAAAAAGCATATAATTAAAATTATCAAAACTATAATTATGTGCTTTACAGAATTTACA
>CATLIG010000195.1 GCA_949948985.1 uncultured Clostridia bacterium
AATTTCAAATTCTTCACGGCTTATATCACTTGGATAATTGTGCATTTTATATTACCTTCTTTAAATATTTTCTTTAAATTATAACATAATTTTTAAGATTTCAAAAGTTTTTAGACAGGCTCTAATATTGCAGGAGCTTGTATGGGAGATAACGAGAGATATAATTTTGGAGTAAATCCTGTTTTTCCTAATGCATGGTATACAGATAAAAATACATGGTACACAGATGAGTTTGATGATGAAAAGACAAGAGCTTATATTATTTCAGCAGAAGATTTGATGAGAAAGTATAAGATAAAATTAGTAAGCTGGGAAATGGCACCACCAATAAAAAATAAATTTATTGAATAGATTAATAATAATCTATAAAATTGCTGAAAGCTGTCATGTTAATATTAAATTGTATTATATGTTTTACTATATATGATTATTAATTAATTAGACAGCTTTTTTTGATTATTTGGAATTAATTTTGACAAAAATACTACTATTTTTTACAAATTAAATTTGAAATTATATAATGTGATAAAATATATAAAAAGAAAGATACTTGCGGAAAAAGGAAAAGGAGGAACAAATGTATACAGTTATGGTATCAGCAGAATAAACAGCAGTAAAAATAAAAGTGTAAATCATTATTATGTACACAATGGTCACGGAGATGTAGTACAGCTTACAGGAAATGGCTCGGGTAAAAATCTGCTTAAAACCTATGAGTATGACGCATACGGAAACGAGGAATCTAAGGACGGAAACGATACAAATCCTTTCAGATACAAAGGGGAATATATTTTTAATATTCCCTTAAATATGGGAAAAATGAGGGGTTTTTAAAGGTTTGAAAAAAGATTTCCCACATTTTTCCCACAAAGGTTTTATATAAAAATTTTATTGAGTTTGCTTATAGCATTTTCTTTTTCTGCTTCTGATACATGAGTATAAACTTTTGTTGTTTCAAGGTTTGTATGTCCTAATAATTTTGAAACTGTTAAAAGTTCTACACCGGACTTGAATAATTGTGTAGAAAATGTATGCCTCAAAGAATGGAATTTTCGGACGGGTATATTGTTTTTTACTAAAAAACGTTTAAAACTAGATGTAATAGCATTACGACAAAGAGGATTGCAAATTTCGTTTGTAAATACAAGGTTATCCTCTGAAAAAGGTATGATATTCTTAAAATGTTTTTGTTTTTCTGACAATTTATGATATTTAAGTTTTGATATTAAAGCGTCAGGAACAGGAACTGTACGCAAACTACTGCTTGTTTTTGGAGTTGATATTTTAACAGTATAGTTTCGTTTACCGTTTCGGGAAATTTCGGTTACATCTTTCAAAGTATGCTTTACGGTTACAGTTTTATGTATCAAGTCAAGATATTTCCATTTTAAGCCTAATAATTCACCTTGGCGCAGTCCGGTACCTAGAGCAAGTAACACAAGTACACCATATTTATAATTTTCAGCATTGTTTTTTATAATTTCTATTTCTTTATCCGAAAATGTTTCTACTTCTCTTTTTTTCTTTTCTGACAGCCCTGGTATTGTAATTTTTTTTCTTTCTGTAGGATTCTTTGTTAAATAACCTTGATTAACAGCATATTCAAAAAAGGAATTTAACTTTAAATTTATATCGTGGATAACATTTGAGGATTTACCTTCTTCAAATAATGTGTTATAATATTTTTGTACTGTAATTGACTTTATGTCATTTAGTTTGCTGTAGGCAAACGGGGCGGTCTTAATATAATTCCTGAAAATACTGGTTATGTCCTAAAGTAAATGAAAAGGAAGCGTTCTGCCAAAAAAATGAAAATTTATTACCAGACCAATAACAATTCTATGCATAAGATGTGACTTAGAAAAACGAATAGTTTTTCTAACCAATCT
>CATLIG010000196.1 GCA_949948985.1 uncultured Clostridia bacterium
ATAATTAAATATTTTTATAAAGTTATGATGTTTATAAAATATAATTATTTTGTTGTTTTTCTATAAAAAATTTTCATAAATACTCGTATAAGAAATGAGGTTATAAAATGGGTATTAGAAAGAAAAAAGAATCACTTGCAAGTGCGCTTTCTGAATTAAAAGCAACAGATTACTCTATGGATATTGAATTAAGTGATATTTACAAAAGGCTTTTAAAAGGACGAAATCAATTTGCGGAAATTTTTGAAAAAAATATTAAAGCAATTATGCAGATTAGTTCGCTTGATTTAACTATGCAGTACCAAACAGAAAAAATTATGGATATTTCTAATAACATAACAAAAACAACAGAAACTATTTTTGGAAATTCATCCTCAGCTAAAAACAAAAATAATCAGCACGAGGAACTTACAAATACAATTATAAAAGTTTCATCTGAAACTGAAAAAGTATATAAAAAGATAGAAGAAAGTCAAAATGAATTGACAATTATAAAAGAATTTTTTGAACAGATTATTAATGTGTCACGTGAAATGCAAAGCGATATGAATAATCTGTTTGAAATAATTAATCAGATAAATGAGGTAATTTCAGGAATTGAATCGATATCGTTACAGACAAATTTACTTTCTTTAAACGCTTCTATTGAAGCGGTAAAAGCAGGTCAGGCAGGAAGGGGTTTTGCTGTTGTAGCGGAAGAAATTCGTAGATTAGCGGGAGAAACTCAAAAATTAACCAGCAGTATGGATAGTTTTATGAACGGAATAAGAAACGCATCTGAAAAAAGTTCTAAAAGTGCCTCAAATACAATAAATTCACTTGGAGATATGACGGAAAAAATAAAAAGTATATGGGAATTAAATGATGAAAATAAAAAATGTGTTTCCGAAGTCAGTGAATCTATGGGTTCAATCGCTGCTGTCAGTGAGGAAATAAGTCATTCTATGGCGGAAATGGAAAATCAATTAAGATATAATACAGATATTATGTATAGAGTTGGTTTTGATTTAAAAAAAGCAGCTGAACCTGTTGTTAGTATAGAAAAAACTTTAGACGATGCTGTAAAACAAATGGGTGTTATGACAGAAGACGTGTTTTTCCATTTAGAAAATAATGAGTTTGCCAAGTATATAAATAACGCAATATTAGCGCATAATACATGGCTTAATAATTTAGAAAATATGGTAAAAGAACGTTCTATAATGCCTCTTCAGTTAGATTCCAGCAAATGTGGTTTTGGTCATTTTTACTATTCAATAACACCAAATATACCAGAAATTACCCCAATATGGAATGCTCTTGGAAATAAACATAAAAAATTTCATAAATATGGTTCGGATGTTATTAATGCGTTAAGCAGCGGTGATTATTTGAATGCGGAAATTATATGCAATAAAGCTAAAGACTATTCCAAAGAATTAATTTCTGATTTGGAAAGAATACTTCAAATTATAAATAAATGATTTTAGCAGAAGTATTTTCTTTTTTTATATCTTGAACAGAAAAATATATTTAATTTTTATTTTATGTTTAAAATAGTGTATTATAAAATAAAGTATAAAAAAATCTATATATTCAGCAGATTTTATCTACCGGATATATAGATTTTCTATTTTTATAAAATTTTTATAGTGAAATAATATAGTCAGATAATCTGAAAGATGAATAAGTTTGGTGGCTAAAAATAATTTTTACTTATGTTTAGTTGGCTGACATAAGACTGCGGCGTAATCATATATATTAAACAGTCTATTAAGGGAGTGAATTTTAATCTGTGTAAATGCGATTAACTTTGTTCTTATATGACTATAATACTGCAGTCAATTAGGGCAACGCTGAGGAGCGTCCCAACGCAGACTGCAGATATACGGTATTGGGTAGC
>CATLIG010000197.1 GCA_949948985.1 uncultured Clostridia bacterium
AATGTTACATTTGAGAGTAAAGGCTTTAATGAATTACTTGCTAAACTTGCTTTCAAATATATTTGTAAATAAATGTTTTAAATAACCCATAATACATAGTAAGAGCGGCAGACATATATAATTTTGCCGTTCTATAGTGTGTATTATAAGTATCATACATTAAGTGTCACAAATATTAGACATTAATACAAATCATACATACAAATTATACACATAAAAAAAATAAAATTTTTTAAAAAACAGCATTTAAAATTTCATAAAAAAATGTTATAATAAATGCAATAACAAAACAAAACAAAAAAATACTAAGAAGGTGATAAAATGTGTACAAATCAAACAAACAGTAAATACAAGGATTCTGTGTTTACGCTTCTGTTCAGCGACAAGGAAAAATTAATTGAGCTGTACAACGCCGTTGAGGGAACAAATTACGCAAAAGATACAGAAGTAATAATAAATACCCTTGAAGACGCTTTGTATATGAACAGGATAAATGATATATCCTTTGTAATTGACGGAAAATTTGTTGTGCTGATAGAACATCAGTCAACGGTAAACTATAATATGCCGTTAAGGCTTTTATTGTATATAGCAAGGCTATACGAAAAAATGATTGACAATAAGGCTATATACAGGGAAACGCTTATAAAAATACCAACTCCGGAATTTATAGTGCTGTATAACGGGAAACAGGAACAGCCGGAAGAACAGATTTTAAAATTATCAGAGGCTTTTATGGAAAAGGCTGATATAAAACTTGAATTAATAACAAAAGTAATTAATATTAATTACGGAAAATCAAAAGTATTGGATAAAAGCGAAAATTTAAGCGGATACAGTTATTTTATATATGATGTTCAGAAGTACAAGGATGAGGGTATGCCTTTAAGGGAAGCGATAAAAAGGGCGATACAGGATTGTATAAAACAAAACATACTGAGGAAATTTCTTGAAGAAAACGGTTCGGAGGTGGAAAATATGCTTTTTACGGAATTTGATATTGATGTTGCGAAAGAGGTATGGCAGGAAGAGGCAATGCGTAAGGGGCTAGAGCGTGGGCTTGAACAAGGGCTAGAGCGTGGCAAGCAAGAAAGAAATAAAGAAATTGCAAAATCCTTGCTTGACATTCTTGATGTTGAAACGATAGCTCATAAAACAGGTCTTACAATACAAGAAGTAGAAAACTTAAAATTAAACAAATAATAAAATAAAGTATATGCAGTGAAAAGGACTCTTTTAAAACAAGGGTTCTTTTTTGTTGCGGTATTTAAAACAAAAAGAACAATACAAAAAACGGAGGTTATAACAATGAAAAAATTAATGAAGTTTATAGCACATTTAGGAGTAACAACAACAATAACAGCGGTTGCGTCATATTTTACGGTTTGTACACTAAAAGCCTCGAGTATGTGTAATCAAAGTTTTTATCCTGAAACGGGTATGGTAACAAATGCCAATGAAAATTTGATAACCGTTGTTTGTCAGAACGGAAACATCTTCAAATTTAAAGATAATATAATATTGAGGAGTGGATTGCCGGAGACGTTTGTTCAATGATAATGGATAATAACAAAACAGTCAGTGTGTATGATGATAGAATTGTTTCAGTACACTATTCGGGTTATTTAAATGATGATGAAATGGACAAGTGGGTTAAATAATGAAGGGAGATGTTAAAAATGTTTTATGAATATAACGGAAATATTTACGGAGTAAAAAAAATAAGTGATTTGTATGTCAATGTCATTAAGTTAAGAAAAATTAAATAATAAAATTTATAAGAGTGAGGCTTATTAAAAGAACCCCACTCTTTTTTATAAAAAAATCGGAAAAATAAAAAAAACACTTGACAAATCAGTAAAAAT
>CATLIG010000198.1 GCA_949948985.1 uncultured Clostridia bacterium
AAAAATATTATATACAATCCGCCTATGAAATGTCGGCGGAAGAAAAGTTAAGACAAGAAAAGCGGTCACTGATAAAAGTCAACGATTCTTTCAAAAAGATTGTCGTTATAAAAGATAATATCCGTCCTCAGACAGACGAAAACGGAATAGTTACCATAGGTCTTATCAACTTTTTGCTTGATGAAAACAGTTTGGATTTATAAATAGAAGAAGTCCGACGCAGAAATGCGTCGGACTTTATTTATTTTTCTCTTCCTACAACATAGTCAATTCTGCATTCAAATTTATCTGCTATTCTAATTATGCTTTCAATAGTAGGTATTTTCTTACCATTTTTCCAGTCATAAAATTCACTTTCTGATATTTTTGCAGTTGTATAAAATTCGGCAAATGAAGAACAAAAATGTTTAGCTAATATTTCTATTTGCTTTGAAAACGGAGGGCATTTTTTAAAAGTCAGATATTCATTATCTGCTTCTCTGTCAAAAAGATAGTCAATCGAACAATTAAAATAATCGGCAATAAGAACTAAATTATTTATATCGGGCATTCGAATGCCATTTATATATCTCGTTACGGTCGGAGGTGCAACACCTATTTCAATAGCAAATTGTTTTGCGGTCAAATTTCGTTCACCTATAAGCTCTTTCAGGTTTTCACCGAATTTTGTCAAATCCATATATAGTCGCTCCCTTTTATACAAATAATTATCTCCGCTTTTGGTAATCAAATACTTGCTAAATACCAACAGCGGAGTGTATAATAAGAGTGACCCTAATCTTTTAAGTGTTTGGGGAATTTATAAAATTAACGTAAGGAGAAAAAATGAAAGTTTTGACAAAAAAATGGTTAAGAGATTATGAATTAAACGCTATTGTAGGCGCATTGTCGCCGTTTACTGACGAAAAAATGCCGTTCGTATTTACAAACGGCGGAACGAATATTATTGCAAAGAAAGATTTGCATACGGTAAAAACAAATTTCAACTTGTCTGATAAGGAAAATGAAATAAATTTTTGTATGATTCCGAATACGTTTGCTTATTACGGTGATTATTTTAAAAATGCAAATGAACCGGAATACAGGTCGATAGAAGCAGATTTTTTATCTCAATATGTAAACAGATTGCGAGTAATATCTTTTTTGCCCGAAGATATTTTAAAGCTCATAAAAGATAAAAGAATGCTTGCATTAGGCTATGCGGAAGAAAAAGTTAAAAAAATGATTTTAGATTACGTTGGAAATAAAGTCAGTAATGCTGTTGAAATTTTTGAAAATAGTATTTCCGCTACCATAGAAAACTCCCAAGAACTTACGGCAACCGAACAAATAGAAATTAATCGTTATTACAGCGATATAACCGAATTATTTGAAGAGAATACTATTTTAAAAACGGAAATCGACGGAAGCGATTTACGGCTTATTACCGAGTTAGATAAAGTTATAGTTTTGTGCGGAGCAAAGGAACTTGAAATGGAAGAAGAGATTAAAAATTCGTATATAAAAGCGTACGAAATATATAAAAGTGGAAAAGATTATGAGTTGCATTTATTGCTCAAAAACGTTGATGAAAATCTTGTAGATAACTTTTTCTACGTAACTTATCAGTTTAACGATTTAAAATTCGCTTAAAAAGAAAAGACCGCCACAGGAATGTGGCGGTTTTGCTTAACGGCGGATATCAAATTTATTGACAAAACAGGGCGGTCGATATATAATTTATACGATTATGATACGAGAATTTCAGGACAGAATTTTAAAGCTTAAAAAGGAAAAAGATTTTTGTATTTTAGCGCACAGCTATATGTCGGAAGAAATTTGCGAAGTTGCCGATTTTGTCGGCGACAGTTATG
>CATLIG010000199.1 GCA_949948985.1 uncultured Clostridia bacterium
ACTATTTATTAGACAAAGACCTTGGGGCTTCCCGCCCCAATTCCCCGGCAAGCGTATGGACGCTTGACCCCAGTAGGTGTTGTTTTTTTCTTTTTTTCTGTCTACTTTATTGACTATAGTCCATATATTCGGTATTTCCTTGACTGATATTTCTCAATTTTTCGGCGTTTCGTCTGTTCACAAATATGTATTATTATCGCTATGGAGCAGAGTATTAAAAATATTGTTAAACTTACTGACAGCAAACTCATTTTCTATTCCTCCTGTTCTTCATTATCTTTGACATCAACATCAATTCCCGTAATATCTTTAAAAATTTCTTTGTCAAAATTCGGTATTGACATTACAGCAGCTTTTTCTTTTTCGGTTAAATTTCTCCATTTGTCAACAGCGTCTTTCCATATATCTACAGACTTTAAATAACCTCCTGCTGTTTCATATTCAGGGTGTTTTCTTTTTTCTTCATCCGTCATATCTTTGGCATAAATCCATTCACAGGTACTTCCCGCAAGAAAAGCAAGAATTTTATTTGCTTCGCTGTTTTTAGCGTCTTCGTTTGTCCATTCGGAGATTTTATTAAACATAGGAATTTTAGGCTCTTTAGTATTAAACCAACCATTTGAATAATTGGTCTTATTGTAGTTCCCGCTGTTACAGTTTCCGCTGTTATAGTTTCCGCTGTTACAGTCTCCGCTGTTACGGTTCCCACTGTTACAGTTCCCGCTGTTACGGTCTCCGCTGTTACGGTCTCCGCTGTTATAGTCTCCGCTATTACAGTTTCCGCTGTTATAGTTTCCGCTGTTACAGTTTCCGCTATTATAGTTTCCGTTGTTACCAAGCCCTGTACACCCTTTTCCCATATTTACAAGGTCAAGCAATTCAGACCACGAAATTTCACGTACAATCTCTAATTTATTTGTGCAGCACTTATCATCTTTTTCTTTAACCTCACCATAAGCGACAACCTCCGCAACGTGATTTTTAGGGTTAAAATCATAATAGTTAAAACAGTCTGCCGCTTTTTTACAAAAGTGCATACCTTTGCCGCATACTGAAATATCTATATCTTCCTCAAATTTTCCCGGACAGCTGTATTGCTTATTTCTGCACGTCCAGTCAGGATTAAATACTTTGTATCCTTTTACTCCCTGTTTGTTTATCTGATTATCATTATTCATTTTCTGTACTCCTTGTATTTTATCTTCAAACTTTAATTTTTTTTCTCTTTCCTGTAAACCTGTGTACTATCTCAAAGCATTCGCTGCAATCTTTTACAATAAGCCAGTTCTCAGGATTAAGCCTGTTTTTTTTGATAAACATTTTTAGTTTTCTTGTTGGATTTTTCCGTGTTTCATTGTTTATGTATCCTTTCGTTAGTTTAATTATCAATACATTTCATCACTAAGACCTAAAATGTAATCCGCTGAAACATTCGCCGCTTTGCAGGCGGCATAAAGTTCACCTGCCGAAATATCATGACCATTGCTATAAATTAAAGTTTCCGCACACTCGCACGCAAAATCCATTTCTTTAAGACCAAATACCTCATAAAGAGATTTCCCTATATCCTCAACTGTTGCCCCGTTTTCTTCCATTGCCTTTTTGAGCCTGTCCGCTCTGAAACCTTTGTATTTTTCCATTTTTGCTCCTCCTAATTCACCATTTTCGGCTCTGATTTGCAGCCTAAGCCGTTATCAGCTTTGCCACAGCTGGTGCTATACTAAAAAAGTGGACAGAAAAACAATTCATATAATATAATAAAATAAACAGAAGAAAGGAGTTATTATATATGCCCCAGATAAAATATGACGAAGATTTCAAAAAAAGCATAGTTGC
>CATLIG010000200.1 GCA_949948985.1 uncultured Clostridia bacterium
CTTATTAAACATTATTAAAGCCTGCGGTATAACAGAAGAAGAATTTTTTTATGAGGATATGCACAACTACGAATCTGACAAGGAAATACTTAAAAAATTAAAAGAACTTCCCACCGATAAGAGGGAAGCCCTTTTAAGATTACTTTAATTAAAATTAATAAATTATATTGATTCCTTATAATTTAAGTATTCTTTTTTATAACAAGAATCGTCGTATATACAGCCGTCTAAAATATAATAAAATAACCTAAGATGTTCTATTGGGTCTAATTCTTCTGGTAAAAGCGTGTCGCATTGAAATGTCATTTTTTCAATCTGATATACAATTCCATAAATTATCGAAAGTTCAACCTCTCTAAGAGCTACTTTTTTAAACATAGTTTTAAGAGCGTTTATTATTTCATTAAATAATAATTTAGATATTTTTATCTCGTCAAGATTATTTTTATTATCGTTTATCATTAACTCACCTCGTTTCAAATTTTTATTAAATATAATTTTTGTAAAAGAAATAAATAAAAATGGTTATGGCGGTTTATTTTCTTCATTTAAAAAGTCGAAATTACTTTCTATAAAGTCTTTGGTTGTACGGATATAAACCCTATCAATACAGTAATCAGATTCACATTTAAAGGTATTAAAATATCTATGACCGTCAACCCTTACAAATTTACCACTATCATTAAAGAACTCATTAAAATGGTGTTTAAGAATAAATTTTAGGTGGTCAGCGGAAATAAAATCTTCCTTGTATGAATCACAACTAAGTGGCGTTCCGAAGTGTTGACTCGTGGATACAACCTTTGCGCCCCTAAGAAAATAGGTAAAGTGTGGGTTTTCCTTTTGCTGGTGTTGGGGTTTAAATTTAGTTATGTATTGTAAAACACCCCATATATCGTTAACAGGTTGAAAATCACATATACCAAGCCCCCATAAATCCTCTATAATTTTTTTGGTAATATGCGGTTGAGGGTTGTTAAATTGTAATACTGCGTGTATATGTAACCTAAGCGTTTTCTCTTGAAGTTCGATAGCGCGGACATACTCAACCTTATCAAACTTTCTGTTTAAATAAACATAAAACCTATGAAATTCTTTAAGCAGCCTTTGATAGGTTAAGTCCCTATCAAACGTTAAGGTAACGAATATAAAGTCGCCCTGCGTGAAGTCCTTATCCCACAATTTCCTATGAGCTGTTTTTAGTAACTTTTTATAATCTTTGGTACTCATATACTCATTTCTTAAAATGGGCGTAGAGGCGTTTGGTCGTGTCGTAGGAAGCGGTTTACTACTCTTAAAGGAGTTAAATCCGTGTAAGGTTATAGTGAGCCTATTATCCTTAAATATCTTAACTTTATATTTTTTATCACTCATACCACTACCCCATAAGGAGTAATAAAGTATGGGTTACTACCTTAAAGTGAAAGATATAGTTGTGATACTTTATTACATTATTAGAATCAAGATATAAGGTAATATCACTCATTATCTTCACCCCCTGTTGTATAGTTCAAAAATTCCAATAGGTTATCCAAATTTACAAGGTACTTGTTACCCGATTTGAAGTGTTTGACCTTACCACTTTTACAAAGTAACCTTATAAAATTTTCAGTTACGGCTGAATCCTTATCCAGCGATTTGATTTCCACTAAACATTGTGGAATGGTTCTGATTTTGTTCATAGAACACCTCCAAAAAATTTTTCACATACCCCTGTATTGTCTATCGAAAAACACTTATAAAAATCAAATTGACAAAATCACATTAGAATGGTATAATCACTTTCACGAGGTGGTTG
>CATLIG010000201.1 GCA_949948985.1 uncultured Clostridia bacterium
AGTTGAGCTGTAGAAATCCAATTTATGTTAAAGAAATGATTGTGCCTTGTGGCAAATGTTTTACCTGCCGTAGTAAATATCGCCTTAGTTGGCAATTAAGACTTCAACATGAACTTCTTAGCTATAATTATAATGCTATGTTCCTTACTTTAACTTATAATGATGATAACTTACCTCTTAATGAAACTCTTGTCAAAAAGGATGTTCAGGATTTTATAAAAAGACTTCGTAAATTCTATAATGATGTTAAAATTCGTTATTTTGCTGTAGGCGAATACGGAACTGAAAAACATCGCCCTCACTACCATCTTATTATTTATGGATTAAAAGCACCAGAGCAAAAGAAAAAATCTATACTTAATTGGAAATACGGAAAATTTCTTCAAGAAAAAATATGGAAAAAAGGATATACTTTTGTAGGATATGTTGATAGTAAATGTATATCTTATGTATCTAAATATGTTTTAAAAGAATTCGTTAAAGGTGTATCTGTTGAACAGTATGAAAAGGCTGGATTGCTCCCACCTTTTTCTCTTAAATCTTCTGGCATAGGACTCACTTGGTTATTGGACAATATCGACAAAGTCTTATCCGACATTAAGCAAAACAAAGTTGTTACGATGTATAAATCAAAAGTTGGTTATCCTCGTTATTACAGAAAAAAACTTATAGAATATGGTAAAGTTGATGAAGATTTTTTTAAAAATAAATATTACAAAGATTTAGATAATATGCAGATGTCTATTCTCTCTGAACTCAAAGAAGCTCACATTAATCTTCAACCCGATAAACATTATTTTAATATTACTTTGTCCCAACTTTTTAATATTGAAAAGCAATATAAAACTAAAAAAACATTTAAATCTTTAGAAGACATTTATGATACCACTTTTTCTTCTCGTGATAAAAAGAAAGCTGGCAGTCTTATTTTAAAAGGTTTAAAGTTAATACCTATTACAGAATTTGTTCCTTATACTTATGATGAAATTTGTGATATTATTGAAAATCATTGGTTTATTATTTATAAAAAATATATTAGAATGAAACATGATTTACGATTAAAAGGTTTCATTTTAAAAAATAAAAACAACAAGGACCCTTATGAGTAATTATTCATGTTATGATATTGCTGAATTTATTCGTAATATTTTTGATATTCCTAAATATTATGTTTTTGAAGGCAATTCTGATTATTATGATGTTGATAATTTATATTCTATTGTTAATGATATTAATATTTTTATTATTGGCAATTCTGAATTTAACCCTAAATGCAAAATTAATGATATTGTTAGAGTTTGTGATGGGAGTATTTATTACGATATTTTAATCCCATTAGATAACTACAATATGTTAATATTAAATGACATTATTAAAACACTTGGAGGTGTGATTTATGAAAAAACAACTTTATAGCATTAAGGATGATTTAAGTTTCGATTTTGAACCGCCTTTTGCTGCCATCACTGATGTTGCTTGTTTACGGATGGTATCTTCCCAGATTCAAAGCGAAATTAATTCGTTTAATCGCGGCACAGTGGAATACGACCCAAAACCTCAACATTCTACGAGGTCTCTCTATTATATAGGGAGTTTCGATACCGATACCGGAGCTATTCTCTCGGATGGTCCAATTTTCATCTGCAAACTTTGCGATGCAGAAACAACTTATCAATCGCTTTTAGCGAAATTATAATTACGGCACCCTGTAGGGTGCTTTTTTTTTAGGAGAAAATTATGTCACAATTAAAAATGAATGATGGTATGCCTCAATTAAAATTAAC
>CATLIG010000202.1 GCA_949948985.1 uncultured Clostridia bacterium
TTTGCCATTCGTTTACTTCCGGAAGAATTTTATCAGTTATACGTGAAATCAAACCTTGCGAAATCTCTGAACCGTAAATTTCACGAAGTGTGTCTTCTATATCACGCTGTGACATACCCTTGGCATAGGAGTATGTCAAGCTAAGACCAACTTTTTTAAGAAAATTTTTAAAATCATTTCAAACTGAATATATCATCAAAGTTCCAGTCAATCTCAATTCGGTTTATTGAGTATATCCAAATTTTCTTTACAAATTTATCTATAATTATTTTCTCGGTCAGCTTTTTGTTTTTGTACTCCGTGATTATATTATCAGCCGGATTAAAACGTTCAGATGGAATAAAGTCGGCTAACAGCTTTTCTTTTTCGGTTTTAAGTTTATCAATACTGTTTGATATTTTTTCTCTTTTATCAAGATATTTTTCTTTTGAGAGAAGCTTTTCCTTATACTCGGTATAAGCAATAAGTTTCCTTTTTTCCAGTTTTTCAATTTGAGCGTTGATTTTTTCAATATTCGTTTTAGTCGTTCTCTCTCTATTGTTTAAATCGTCTTTACGAGAATTAAAATCACTGATTGCAATATTCATATATGTTTCAAACATATTAATTACAATCAATTTTAAATCTTCTATAAATATCTTGTCCAAACAACAGTTATCATCTGTAATATAATTGCATTTGTAATAAAAAGTGCGTTTGCTTATGTCTTTAATACTTGAATAATTCCGATGAAGAGCTTTGCCGCATCCTCCGCAGATTACTTTTCTGTTAAATTCATCATAACCCCTGCTTGTCTTTTTAATACCTTTTTCACAGCTTTTATAAAATCTTCTGCTAACGCTTTCAAATAATTCTTTTGAAATAATAGGTTCGTGATGATTCTCAAATACAATCAATTCGCTTTCATCGGCGAATTTTCTTACTCTCGGAGCAATAGTATAATTTTTATTGCATATATATGTGCCGATATAAATTTTATTATGCACAATCTGTGAAATTTGTGCTTTGCTCCAAAAATGAATGCCTGATGTTCCTTTTAGGTAATCAATTCTTGATGGTATGCCTTCTTTATTTAAAGTTTGCGCTATATCAAAATATCTCATTCCATTGTCTGCCATTTCAAAAATGCGTCTTACAACTTTGGCGGCAGGTTCATCAATAATGAGCTTTTTATCTTTCGCAATATAACCATAAGCAGCGTTGTTTCCTATGAACAATCCTTTTTGTTTCTGTATATTTTTTACGGATTTTACTTTCATAGAAATATCTCGGCTGTAATTTTCATTCATAAGATTTTTAAACGCTGTTTCCATTCCGGCAGTACCAATATTATTTATGCTGTCATAATTATCATTTATCGCAATAAATCTTACATTTAAAAGCGGAAATATCTGCTCAAGGTAATCTCCAACCTCAATATGATTTCTGCCGAAGCGTGATAAGTCTTTAACTATAACACACTGAACTGTGCCTTTTCTGACTTCATCAAAAAGTTTTTGTACGCTTGGTCTTTTAAAATTTACACCTGTATAACCATCGTCACAAAATTCTTTTACCATACTTCCGCATAATTCGTGACTATTGGAAATATAGCTGTTTATAAGATTTCTTTGTGCTGAAATACTGTTGCTTTCCTGTTTGAAGTCCCTTATATCGTTATCATCATCAGACAGTCTTAAATACACGCCTATAATCATTCTGATACCTCCCAGCCTTTTAAATAGTTAAGAGTATCGGAAAATATATCAGCAAACACAAACTCTG
>CATLIG010000203.1 GCA_949948985.1 uncultured Clostridia bacterium
AACTAACCCTTATCGGACACCTTATCGGAAAAACCCTTAAAATCAGGCAAAAATCTCTCATTTTGCACTCAAAATCTGAAAACTAAAAATCAGATTTTAACTTAAAAAATCTCTCTAAGCCCCTGTCAGTAAGGTTTTTGACGATAACGATTTTTGCGATTAAAAAAATGAAAATTTGAATAAATAGATACAGAAAATTTGAGATATTAAAAGTAAAAAAATAAAAAAAATAACCGTAAAAACGGTTATTGAAAAATTAATGGATATTATATTATTTTGCTAGATTTATTAGATATATTAATATGGTTTAAAATATGTATGTGCCGACTCTTTTTGTTTAAATTATATTCTTGCGACAGTAGTAGTTTTTGTGTCACCTTAATTTTGTAGAAACTAAAAAATCAATTTATATTTGTTTCATTTTCTTTCATTCTTAATAAAATATTATTGTAATATTCTTGGTTTATTTCAAATCCAATATATTCTCGATTAAGATTTCTCGCGGCAACTAAAGTCGTTCCGCATCCACAAAACGGATCTAATACAGTTTGTCCTTCTTTTGTAACCAATTCAATAAGTATCTCCATTAACTCTACGGCTTTCTGCGTTGGATGCAGTCCTCTGTCAGATTTTTGAGTTTTAATTTTCAATATATTTGAGCATACTTCTAAGCCTTCGTTTAACGAAGTTAATTGTTTTAATCTATTTTCATTAAACGCACCCACTTCATATTTTAGTATATTATCCGTTAAAGTACTTCCCTGCGGATATGGTTTCATAAACCAAAGAACAGGCTCAAATAAAGGTCGAAGATTACCTATTTTCCACCCTTTCCAAGCTATACTGTTCAACTTGTCATCTCTTCTGTCAAAAACACAGCTTACCCGCTGTGCTCTATACGCGGCAGAATCCTTTTCCCATGAAATCATGTCTTTAAAAATAAATCCCGCGTCTTCCATCGCACAAATACATCTGTGTGCCATTCTTCTTCCTGCAAAAATAAAACAACTGGCACCAGGTTTTAATACTCTTAGCCAATCCGCCGTCCATAACAAACACCACTGATAATATTCAACAGGAATATTTCTATCTGACTGCGCCCATCCATTTAAAGGTTTTCCTCTTGTTTTAAAAACACTGCCTGATTTTTCTTGTGCAGGGCTCTTTCCTAAAAGAGCGCTGTTTGTATTGTTATGTAACACATCCCATTCATCATAATTTATTCCATATGGAATATCTGACAAAATTAAGTGTACAGACTCAGTTTTTACACTTTTTATTAATTTTATTGAATCTCCCAATTCTATTCTGCTCATATATCTCACCTACTTGTTTAATTTGTCTATGTAATACAAAATAACATTAATTTTTTCCTGTATTTTTTTTGCTTTAATTAATTCGTTTATTGCTTTTTTCTTTGTGTATTTTTTTATCTCATCAATACAATCATTCCAATGCGCAATTTCAGTTTTTCCTCTGTATACTATTATATGTTTATATTTATTTAACAATTCGTTATAATCAGCATCAGACATTCCAATTTTTTTTGCAACATACATATCCATTTTTGGCAAAAAACAGCGTTTTGCGTTTGCGAAACTTTTAGCTTTATCCCTTAGAGCGTGTCTAAAATCTTCTAATAAGCACAGAAATAAAAGCCAAAACAGTCATTTGTAAAGAAGTATGGAGTTTTCTTTCACAATTTTTCCAAAGCCGACGATATTTTTCAAGCCATCCAAAAG
>CATLIG010000204.1 GCA_949948985.1 uncultured Clostridia bacterium
TTTTACTGATTTGTCAAGTGTTTTTTTTATTTTTCCGATTTTTTTATAAAAAAGAGTGGGGTTCTTTTAATAAGCCTCACTCTTATAAATTTTATTATTTAATTTTTCTTAACTTAATGACATTGTGCCAAATATCGTTTTTTTATTTGGCAGGTCTGTTATATAAAAATAGCCGATAACCTGAGATATACCTCAAATTATCGGCTCTGCGTCTTACAGTTAATTAGGCTCCTGCGTCTTTGCGTCTGGCTCTTTGATAACAGTTATATTAAATTGTTTTGCGTTTATTAAAGTTTCATTTTTACATTTCGGACAGAATAAAGGAAAATTCTTTAATTCTGTATCTTTACGGAGCTTCGTCCGTGTTTTATTATTGCATATCGGGCATAATACCCATTCACTATTTCAATTTTGCATATATTTCACCTCAACATCATATAGTATGACGCGCTTATATGCAGGATATTCCTGTGAATGACACAGAGCCGATAACATAGAGTTATCGTAATATATTGGCTCTGCGTCTTTGCGTCTGGCTCTATAATCTTGTTAGGTGATATTTTTAATTGGCTGTTTTTTCTATAACCTTTACCGTCAGACTTTCTACATCTATCAAACTTTCTTTTTTGCACTTAGGCCAAAATAAAGGGAAATTTTTAATAACGGTATCGGTGCGGATTTTATCACGGGTTTTATTTCCGCATATAGGACATTTTATCCATTTACTAACCAACGAAAACACCCCATTCACACTCTTAATTGTTTGTTAATATGTATTGCTACAAATAGAGTTATTACAAAAGAAAGAATATTCGCAATCGGTTGAGCATACATAATTCCCGATACACCTAATATCATTGGCAGAATAAAAATTATCGGCACAAAACATATACCCTGCCTTAAAGCACCTACAATAAAGCCGTCGCGTCCTTTTCCCATAGCTAATAAAAGTGAAGAATATACCGTGTAATAGCCAAATAATAGGAATGACAAGCCGTTTGCCATAAGCGCCTTTTTTCCTATGCTAATCATTTCAACATCACCATTTGTAAATTGAGATATTATAGTTTCTGAAAAGATTGTTACAGCTATTCCGAACAGTACACAGAATATAGTTGACCACAAAACAGATGTTTTTATAGCTTCACGAAGTCTATCATATTTTTTTGCTCCATAGCTGAAACCAGCAATCGGCTGAAAGCCTTTCAAGAAACCGAATACCATTAAACTACCCATAGAAATTACTCGTGTTACTGCGCCCATTCCTGCAATTACAGAGTCAACATATTCTTTTGATGTATTCACAAGAATTGTATTAGCTTGTCTATTTATAAGCATAATTGAAAGACTTGTTAAAAGCTGAAATACAAGAGTAGGAACGCCTATCTTAAATATTTCAAATAGTATTTCTTTTGAAAATCTGCATTTCCTTATACTAAAACTGAAAACACTTTTTTTGCTTAATATGTATATCAGATATACAATAGTTGAAACAGCTTGCGAAATAGCGGTAGCAAGTGCAGCACCCTTAACACCGAGATTGAAAATGTTAATAAAAATCGGGTCTAAAATCATATTTATAGCAATACAATAAAAAATTAAACAATATTACAAGAAGCAAACCAGCCTGCGCAATCTAAAGAGCGCACTTTTGAAAAAGCATATTCAACAGCATGTGGAAGAGCCTTAGAATCTCTGACTTTCAATTTTCTTAA
>CATLIG010000205.1 GCA_949948985.1 uncultured Clostridia bacterium
AAGTAAAAGAGCCTCCACCGGAGGCAACCAGTACTAATGGTGATTGCGAACCCGCCTCTGGCGGAACCAGCAACGGACCCCGGAGGGGTTATAAATAAACCCCCATTTGAAATGGGGGTTGCTAACTCGATTTCATTCAAATCATATTAATTTGGGATTATTACAGAAGTTGTTTGATAGTCCAAGTCTGCAACTATTGATTTCTAAGAAGAGTGTAACATATTATCGTGCTAGAATAAGCGGAGAAAAAGTTTATTTAAAAAATGAAATGGGACCTCCGCCGTTTAGTCTTGCAACGGCTGGACGGGCTAATTCTCAAGGTATTAGTTGTTTATATTTAGCAAGTGATGTAATGACAACCTTTCATGAAATTCGAGCAAGAGATTTAGACTATGTTTCAGTAGGTGAATTTGTTCCAAATAAAGAATTGAAATTAGTTGATTTGTCAAAGCTTCATAAAATAAGTCCTTTTTCGGCAGGAACATTTGGATGTGAGTGGTTTGCGATTAATATGAATATATTGAGTTCGAGTGATGAAATGGGCTTTAAGAACCCAATATTTATGTGGCTTCCAAACAAATTTGTTTAGGTGCTGGCAACGATTTGGCAACATTTTTAACATCACGCAATAAATAATTACATCAATGGCATAAAGAGATGAGATTCGTTAAAAATTTATTTGCAAAATTGTACTTTATTATGTATAATATATAATGCAAATAAAAATAGATTGTATAGAAAGGGGAAATTTTATATGCCAGATGATAAAACAAAAAAGAGACCGCAGGATGCTTCAAGAATAAATTTAGGTCAATCATATGAAGTTGAATATTGGTGTAATCATTTTGATTGTAGTGAAGACGAATTAAGAAAAGCAGTTGATAAAGTAGGTACATCTAAAGAGGCTGTGGCAGATTATTTGAAAAAATAATACGATTTTAAGTTGGTTAAAAGGACTTTTTTTAGAAATACTTGAATTGCTAAAAAGAGTTCTTTTTTGTATGTTAGAGATAAAAAAGGATTTTTAGGACAGGACAAACGCATGAGTAAATAATGAATTATTTGTAAAATAATAATGTCTATGTTCGCTGGTGTGATTTTTAAATTTCTGAAGTAAAAAATTGAGATAAATCTTAAAATAATTAAACACCGCAGTGCAGTGTGCATAGAGATTGTACATTCCTGTGTTTTTCTTGTTTTTTAGGAAAGAATATGTTGATTTAAGATTGTGTATTATATATAATATTGCTATGGCAACATTTTGGCAACAGAAAATCAGCAAGCCAGTATAAATTATGTAATTGATGTAAAAATGGGTGTGTATTTGCATAAAACTTAAACAAATACAGTTAAGAGCAACAAAGAACACGCCGAGTTCAAGTAGACAACGGAACGCCGGGAATCCGCATAAACAGCGGGTTTTCCGGCGCTTATTGTCGCCTGTGGTTCTATTCTGGTTCTAAAAACGTTCGTTTTCCAGATTTTTCTCGGAAATCGCATCAGAAATTATTTTATTAAAATGTTCGTTTCTTTCGGCTGTCTGTGTCCTATTCTCATGGCGTTTACCACCTGTACGATAGTTTACGGTATTGATGGCAAAATGGATATGTAGGTGAGGTTCTGTTTTGTCTGGCTTATGAACGCCATAAACGACTTGGCAATGATCCTGTTCAAA
>CATLIG010000206.1 GCA_949948985.1 uncultured Clostridia bacterium
TTAGTTTTAAAAACTATCCGTGGGAGGGTGGGAAGTGATATAAATTAAAAAAAGTAACAGATTTATTAAAATAAAAAACTGTTACTTGACTTTTTTGTATAAAAGTGTTATTATAATGGCACAAAGGGCAGTCAACTCCACGAGAGTGGCTTCCACTATAGTTGAACATAAAAATAATCACCCTATAGCTTGTCGGGCGGGGTGGTTATTTTTTTGTGCCTATGTAGATTGTCACTACAAGTGCCACAAAGGATATTGTTACAGCAGAATAATCCGCCGTTAAAGACAAAATCTCGTATGTACTCATAGCGCCACCTCCTCTCGGAAGTGGAAACCGTTCCCCCGCAGACCGACTGCCCAATTTAATTATAACAGTTTTTATTTGGTTGTCAATTAAAATTTTATTTTTTCGACAAAACCATATTGATATTGGTTAGACTATGAAATTTTACTATTTCTTTGGTCTTTTATTTCTATGTTTTCGTTTTGCTTCTGTAAAGATAATAATTCTTCCTTTTGTTTCTTTTCTAAAAGATTTTCTATTATATTTGATTGTTTTAACAATTCTTCTACTGACATATTTTTATATTCTGGTGGAATTTTGCCTGTTTCCTGATTTTCTTCAGTAGCTGAAATTTCATTGTGCTGGTTAGTAGATGATTGATTAATTGATTTATTTGTTTTTTCAGATTCTGAAAGGTTTTCATAAATATTTTTTATAAATTCATAAATATAGTTCTTTCCTTTATCTGATAAACTGTCATAGGCAGTAACTATACTCTGTAATAGCGTATCGTTATTATTAGTTGCTTTTGTTATAGCATTAAGAAATTTATTTTCTTCATCCGGCTTAATAATGGGGTCACCATTGCCAGTAAGGAGCCAATCTCTGTTTATATTATGTTTTTCGCATATAGCCGTTAAATTTCTTTCGGTAAGTCCAAGTTTGCCTTTTTCAATATCACTTATGGTAAATCCGGTTATTCCTATGGATTTTCCTAATTCGTTTTGGGTAAATCCCAGAATAGTTTTTCTTAACCATTTAAGTCGTTCATTTACGGATTGCATTTTTATCACCCTCAATCATTTTTATTTATTATATAGGTAAAACCTAAAAAAGTCAATAAAAAAATAAAAAAAGTGTTGACAATATCGGTAAAACCAATTATAATAAAATCATAAACAGGTAAAACCTAATAACAAAATAAAAGGAAGTGATAGAAATGGACACTGTAAAAATAGCAAATCTCAAAGGCTCTGAAAGGGCAAAAGAAGTCGCTTTTATGATTAATGAAATGCCGCCATTTAAGCAAGGCGTAGCACTTGGAATTTTAGCAATGATACAAAATGGAATTAACCCGCCGGCAGAGCAGGCGGAGACGAAGACGGCAGTGTAGGGAGTGAGGAGCAACATGGAAGATAATAAGAATTATGATGATTATGCGAAATCAGTCATGTATAGTATAAAGCAAGCCGAATTTGCAGTTTACCATGGAAAGAATATCTCAAAAAAAACGGTTATGTCCTAAAGTAAATGAAAAGGAAGCGTTCTGCCAAAAAAATGAAAATTTATTACCAGACCAATAACAATTCTATGCATAAGATGTGACTTAGAAAAACGAATAGTTTTTCTAACCAATCT
>CATLIG010000207.1 GCA_949948985.1 uncultured Clostridia bacterium
GAATTGTAACAGATTTAAGCATATCTGTAAAGCCTTTGTAAGTATATTGAGTGAAATAATTTCCCGCAATTCCTTTTGGAGTGTACTCTTTTACAAGTCGTCCAAGTCCGTCATATTCTTTTTTGCTTGTCACTCCGGCGCTGTCAGTTTGACTTACCACATTTCCGGCTGGGTCATATTCATAGGTTATGCTGTAACCGGCATACGGACTTTCTTTAATCATATTTCCTAAACAATCGTATTCATATGATTTCTTTACGCCGCCGCATTCTTGACTTATTGTATTGCCGTTATAATCTGTCACTGTTTTTGTCGTTATGCTTTGTGTATTTGTACCGTCGCCTTTTACAACGCTCGTTACAACATTTCCTGTAGCGTTTTTACCACTTGGCAGATTTTTTGTATACTGCGATACATTTTCCATACCATAGGACATTGTTTCGTTATATATCTCTTTTCCGTTTTCTAAAGTGATTTTTGAAACAGGTCTGCACGCTGAGTCATAAGTATATGATGTTACGGTTTTACTATCGGGCGATGTTTCTTTTATAAGACAGAAGTTTTTATAGTCATACTCACATTTTTTCAAAAGTGAATTTCCCGCTTTAACTTCCTCAAGATTTCCGAAACAGTCATAATCATAAGTTACGGTATTTCCGTTTTCGTCCGTTAATGTTATTTTATTGGCGGCATAGTCAAAAACACTGCTTTTAGTGCTGCCCTGAGGATTGGTAACTTTAGTTAAATTGCCGCGCCAGTCATATTCATACTGTGTTTTGCGGCCTTCGCCGTCTGTCATACTTGTTACATTTCCCATTATATCGTAAGTATATTTTGTTTCTATATACTCTCCGTTTGGTAGTTCTGTTTTTACCAAAGTCGGTGAAGTTGTTCCGCTGTAAGTATATGTTGTTGTCAGTCCTTTTGTATTGTTGCTGACATAATCAACTTTTTTGGATATTCTTCCGTCAGTATTATACGAATAGTCTGTTTTGCTCTTGAATATTAAAGCAGGCCCTTTTTCCTCATATGTTTCTTTTGAGGTAAGGTATTTTTCATCACTGCTATAATAATTTTTTACGACAATTTTTGAGTTATCGCTTTTTTTGAAAGTTTCAGCGTTTGGTTTTCCGTATCTTGTAAATCTTTTTGTGGAAAACGAAATATAAGAAGGGTTAGCCGAATATTCTGTTTCTTCAGGATAACTTTTTGATGAAATCAGAAGTTTAGTTTCAATTTGATAATTATAATTATCCTCATGATAATAAATAGGTTTCTTTTGATCTATTTTAAATTCGGCTCTCATATTATCGTCAACATTCGCGATAGCCGTACCTTTCTGTGTCGTCACTTTTTCAGGAACATCACTGTATATATCTTCGTATCCGGCAAGTTTTAAAGCATATCTTTCATTGTACAAAAAGTAATACGGTTTTTCTCTGTATACTTGTCTTGGCGTCGGATAGGTATATTCTTTCACCTCTATTGTTTTTGTATTATCGCTGTCTGTATATACAAAATATTC
>CATLIG010000208.1 GCA_949948985.1 uncultured Clostridia bacterium
AAAAATTTCTTTATTTTCTCATTTGTTGCCCATTGATGTATTTGGCTCACATTTTTCAATCCGCAAATACTTCCAAGTATTATTATTGTTACTGCATCTGCAACACTGCAAAAATATCCGTCATATTTTTTTGTTGTTTCCAATTCTTCAAAAAAATCTATTAATTTATCCATATCTACATTTTATCATTAATTCATATTTTTGTACAGTTTTTTGAAAATTGATTTCCGTTTCCCATTCCGACACATTCAACGCTTAAAGACTGTTTGACTTTATTTTTCAAACCCAATAGTTTATCCGTATAATCTCCTATTTGCGCGTCATTGAAATTATCGGGAGCTTTCTCATAATACTGTAATATTCCCCATTTCATTTGAGTGCCGCTGTCCTGTGATATAAACACCTCACGTTTTTCGGTATACTCGTTGTCCTTGTACATTTTTATACGGTTATAAGTATCGCTGTCAATATCTGTTTTATATGTGAAATCCGTAACTGTTCCGTCATCTGTAACCATTAATAACGGAAGTCTCATATTATCTATATTTTTAAGGGTAAGCTTTCCAAAATCATCATACAGCACAAACCACTTTTTAGCGTTTGACAAAGTAATATCTATGCCGTCAAGAATAATATCAAAAAGAGATTTGTTATCCTCAATAAGACTTTCAATAACAAATCCCGTATCCTCTATTTCTCCCATATTCAGCTTATAATCCTCAGCAATCATTTTCAATATATCAGACGCTTTTTTATAATCATATACATAAGTGTCTTTATTTTTTAAATATCCCATCTGGTCGTATGCCGTAATCTCTATTTCCTGTTCTTTTCCTCTTTTTCTTGTAAAAATAAATCCGTTAAACATCGGGTAATCGTCAACCCAAAATTTAACGTTATCTCCCTCTGAAAAAGCATAGTCTGTATCAAAAGTAACGTTTTTACACACGGTAAAAGTCATTTTTGACGGCGCGTTTTTTATTTCTCTGTCAAGCTTAACCTCGTCCTTGCATAAATTAGATATATCATATACATTATTATTATGAGTTACAATAATTGTTATTTTCAACTATATCACTTCCTCAAGGCAATATTAAAACCGTACCTTCATCAAGACCATACAATATTTTATCAATATCGTTTATGTTATTCAATTTTGCTATTTCCATATACCTTTCACCGTCATTAAGCTGTAATTTCGCTATTTTCCATAAGGTATCGCCTAAAACAGACGTATATGTTTTCTCTGATTCTTTTGTGGTTCTCTGAATTTCCTGATGTACTATAATATTTCCGTTTTCGTCTTTATCTCCTGTCGTATTTGTAACAATTCTCTTAATCTCACGGTATTCCTTTAAATTCAGCTCTACCCAAAAATCGCCCTCTTCTCCGCAATGTCATTAAGTTAAGCTTAGTGAAATTATAACATCAAGTGTAGATATTACAAAAAGTAGTATCTGCACTTCTTTTTTGCATACAAATAAGACCGTTTTAAGCGGCAAAAAATTTTTCTTTATA
>CATLIG010000209.1 GCA_949948985.1 uncultured Clostridia bacterium
GAGTTTGGAAAATATAAACGATGTTCGTACTGTTGTGTATGGTCAAGTGCTTACAGGTGAGTTTTTAGAAAGTTATAATTTAATAATTGGCGGTGATGTGGTTGAATAAAGTTTTAAAGGTATTGGCTATTTGGTTTTTAATGGGTATGATATATTTTGTTATTGAAGGTATTTGGAGAATACCAAAAGGCGGGTACGCTAATATATCAATGCTTGCTGTAGGCGGTCTTTGCGGACTGCTTATAGGAAGTATTAATCAGATACCAAAGTTTTATAATATGTCGGTTTGGAGGCAGTCTATAATTGGTATGGTTATTGTATTGGTGGTTGAGTACATATCAGGGTATATACTGAATATTAAAATGGGTCTTGATATATGGGATTATTCGGATATGGTTTTTAATATCAACGGACAGATTTGTCTTGAATTTGCTTTATTGTGGTTTTTGCTTATGCCTGCCGCTGTATGGCTGGAAGACTGGATTAGATTTAAGTTTTGGAACGAGGGTGACGAATATGGACTGAAAGATATTTATATGGAATTTTTAGGGATTAAATGATTAACGGAAAAGATGTCAGTTGTTTTAAAATTGGCATCTTTTTTTATAAAAAGGATGTGATGAAAATATTTAAAGATTTAATGGTACAAGCAACTTTATGGAGCGGTATTTTTTATGCAATGAGCTATCCTTATATTCATTTATTTTTAATGAAGCAAATTAATGAAAAAATGGTATCAGTAAATCAGATATTTACTTGTTTATGCGTTATAATTATTAATTCTGTATGGAATAAGTATTCTGATAAATTATATAAGTATTTTGGTATATTTATGTTTGGCGAAGGTTTTTTATATTTGATATTGAAATTAAGCATAATTTTTAATATTGCTTCACCGATAACATATTATGCTGTAGATACACTATTGTTTGGTTTGATAACAAGAAATATAATTTGCGGAGCAAATAAATTACGGTCAAAAATATATAAAGGAGAACAGCGTGAAAAATATGATAACACAATCCAAATTGCGGGAAGTATCGCAACATTAATCGGAGCGGGAATTGCTGTCGTTATAGAACTGCCGATTCAAGGGGCTTTGTTTATTGGCTGGCTTGCTATATCAGTGGATAATTTGCTTTATTGGATTGCCTATAAAAAAAGTATCAACGCATAGCTGCATATATATGTGAAATGTTAAATAACTTATTGAGCCGGTTTTTATCGGTTTTTTTATTACAAAAAATAATTAATGAGGTGATTTTTATGTTTGATGGAACAGTAGAATCAATAAAACTTTTTATAAGCGGAGTTGTTTCAGGAGGAGCGGCATTAATTGGAGGAAGTTTCAAGTATATAGCCGTTCTTGCTGCACTTATGATAATTGATTCAATTTTCGGATGGGTTAAAGCTAAAAAGCAGAAAAAGTGGAAATCAGGAGCGGCAAGGTGGGGATTTATAGGAAAGATTATTGAGTTAA
>CATLIG010000210.1 GCA_949948985.1 uncultured Clostridia bacterium
CGGTCTACTTTTGATTTTACCGCCGGAGGAAGCTGTTCTATTTTGCTTTTCGTTCCTCTGCTGCGTCTGTAGCCATTTTCTTTGCAAGATTTCAATTCATTTTGTTTCGGCAAGTTTTCTGTTATTATCGGAAGAAGCTCCTTTATTACTGCTGTTGTAATTTTGCTTATAACTTCAATATTAATATTGTTGTTTGTATTTCCGTATCCGCCGGTTCTATGTATCGTTGGCAGAATCTCATCAAACACCCAGCTTTCGAATTTTTCTGCTTTGGGTAGTTTGCTGTGGGTTATCAGGCGGAATACGTTTCCCTCGGTTATGAATTTCGCTTGCTGTTTTCTACCCATTGAATCTATGACTGCGTGATTCACGCACCCATCTTCCCTGCAATGTCTGCGAATTGCATCTTGAGGATTACTTCCATAACCTAATACCTTTGCAACATCCGCACCGCAAAACCACGTCTTACCCTCTTCCTCAATCGTCCTTATCTCTCCAAACTCAGCACTGCTGAATACTTGAATTTCATTCATAAAATCGCTCCTTTACTTATTTAATAAGTTTTTAATAGATATGATATTTAGATGTGCTTTTGATATGGAAAATATAGAAATTTTTCCGATATGTCTGTTTTAAAATTACTAGAAATATGATAAAATTTATTTGATAGTTTTTTCTATCTAAATATATTATACTATCATTTTATTTAGTAGTCAAGTGTTTTTTTATCTTTTTTTATAGTATACAAATATTGAGGTGATTAAATGAATTTTTCAGAAAGATTTACATTGTTATTAAAAAACAAAGGCATTACTGCCTATAAAATGGCTTCTGATATTCAAGAAATAAGCGAGGCTATGATAGGAAAATGGAAAAGTGGAAAGTCCTTACCATCATTTGAAAATATAGTATTACTATCAAATTATTTATGTGTATCAACTGACTATCTACTAAAAGGCACAAATGAACAATTTGATCTTTACAAAATAACTAATTATGAAAACAACTTAACTACAGATGAAAAAAATCTTCTAAGGCTTTATAGAAAAACTAATGATGATGGACGTGATTTGATCCAAGAAACTGTTTCAGAAATCTGGGCAAAAAATCAACGCCCTAAAAGCAAATCATCAAATACCCCAGAAAATGAGATAACCGTTACCAAACAAATGGCTTAAATTTTTTTATTTATTTTTGATGGATTTATCTATCATTTTTTGTATTTCATTTTAATAGGTAGAAACTCTAATTTTCTAAACGTATTGCTATTCAAAAATAATTTAATTTTTATATGCTTGTAACACACAGATTCAAGCCAAACCGTCTATTTTTTTATAATTTTATTAATTTCACGTATTGCTAAAACTATCTTTTTTAACTGAAAAATATACATTTCTAACGCTCATAATAAAAAGCGTTACCAAAAATAACG
>CATLIG010000211.1 GCA_949948985.1 uncultured Clostridia bacterium
TTTCACTTCCACAAAATGGGCATTTTACTGTTATTATTTTTTTCGGCATAATAATTTACTTCCTTCCTTTTACTTTTTTACTATTATATCGTCTATTATATTAAAATACTTTAGGACATTACCGAAACAGGAATCTTGCTTCGCTGCTGCACAAAAGCTGAACTTGTTGCTGTTTGTACATTGTAATCAAAATGATCTAAAAGTTCCTTGCTGATTGTATTTTCATTCATAGACAGAAGTAAGTGAATCATTGTTGAGAATGTCAATTTTCTTTTTCGAGAAAAATCCTTATTCTGTTTTTTTACAAACATATATTGATTCATTTCCATTTTATCAATTATATTCCAAAGTTTATTTTTTAATTTTTTTGCAAATTTGTTCATTGCGGAAGCCTCCTTAATTGTAATTCATCTAATTGGCTTCGTCGCAAATTTTTACTGATTTGTCAAGTGTTTTTTTTATTTTTCCGATTTTTTATAAAAAAGAGTGGGGTTCTTTTAATAAGCCTCACTCTTATAAATTTTATTATTTAATTTTTCTTAACTTAATGACATTGCACCAAACACTGTTTTTTTTATTTGGCGGGCTTCCCCTTACCTCTGGCACTATTTACAAAATGTGCTTTTGACCTATATTTTCTTCTCTATATTTATCACTTTCTGCGTCCACTCACAGTAAAACGCTTCTTCATGTGACACCAATAGCACTGTTCCCTCAAATTCCTCCAATGCGGTTTTCAACGATTCTTTCGCAAGCGCATCAAGGTGGTTTGTCGGCTCGTCCATGATAAGGAAATTGCACGGCTTCATCATAAGCAGGCACATTTTAACCTTTACCTGTTCTCCTCCGCTCAAAGTCCCGATTTCCTGCATGGCGTGTTTGCTTGAGATGCCGCAGCCTGCAAGACGCTTTCTCACGTCTTTTATCGCAAGCGACGGGTAAGCATCGGAAACAATCTGAATGGGCGTTTTTTCTATATCCGCCCATGCCAGCTCCTGCTCAAAATACCCAATCTTTACCTGCTCCGAAAAACGGAAACTCCCACTTAATGAGGGTATTTGGCTGATAAGTGTTTTTAGCAGGGTAGATTTGCCGATGCCGTTAAATCCCGTCATAACAATTTTTTCTCCCCCTTTTATGAAAAAACTGATATCTGACAAAACAGGATAGTGGTAGCCTACATCCAGATGTTTTACTTTTAGATGCTCTGTCGTAGTCAGCGGGAGAGCTGCAAACCGAAAATGCGGCTTGATTTCTTTCTGTTCCAGAGCTTCCATCTTATCCATTCGGTCAAGCTGTTTCTGTCTGCCACGAGCCATTTTTGACTTTCTCCCTGCAATATTCCTGCGGATAAATTCTTCCGTCTTTTTGATTGTTTTCTGCTGTGCGGCATACTGTCTGATATAATCCTCACGGAGCAGTGCCTTTTTTC
>CATLIG010000212.1 GCA_949948985.1 uncultured Clostridia bacterium
CGCTTACCGTTGTTCCGTCAGACTGTTTTATTGTTTCTTTTTCATCTGTTTCTCTGGCGGTAACTATGTAATGAACTCCTGATGCCATTAAATCAAGAATTAAATCCTGTCCTTTAAAATTAATAGTCTGATAATCTTTAAGTTCAAGTCCGGCTCCCTCAACCTTTACAAGTCTCGCTTCTCCTATAAGTCCGTCTTTATCAGCCTTTACTCTGTTTCTTTTTTTAGAAAACTCTACAAGACCTTGTTTTGTTGTTAAATTCAAAATACTTGTACCGTCCACAACAATAGCGTCAGCTCTAAATGGTTCTTTATCGGCGTCAAGCACAACATTGTCTGTTTCTTCTCCGTTATCGTCAAGCTCATAAAAATCCTCATTATTTTTTACTTTAGAGATATATTGTCTTACTTCTCCCAACGATTGAGTATATACAATGTAAATATTTTCAAGATTTACTCCGTTTTCTTCCAGATTACCTAAATAGTCGTCAATAGAGCCTGTCTCAGGGTCAAGATATAACACTCTGAATGGTTTTCCATCCGGACGTTTAAAATAAGCTAACTGCATTGCCATTGTTGATTTCCCCGTAAATTGCTCCCCATATAAGAGCATTCCTATTTTGCTTTGTGTCACTGACGCTTTCCTTGCCTTTGCCATTGTTAATTACCTCCGTTTTTATTTTCTTTAATCAAAGTTAATATTCATTAAACCTATTTCTTTTTGGTTTCTAAAGAAATAGATTACTTCCACGGTATCTCTTCATCGTCTCCTATATCAGAAATATTTCCCCAATCATCATCCGAACCTTCTCCGAAATCGCTTCCCGCTTTTTTTGATTTAGCTATTTTAGATATAGACTCCTCAATTTTTTCCATAGCGTATAATTCTCTGTCTATACTATCTTTATCCGCTCCCGTTATTAGAAATTCTCTTTTCACGGGTTCTTTTACTTTTTCCAGAGCGTCTGGTTCTCCCCATTCGTCATCATCTTCAACCGTTTCCGTCTTTACTGACGTAATTATTTCCCCGCTTACTTTAACAGCGTAATAAGGTTTTATTTTTTTTCTGAATGTTCCCGCTAACTTAGGATTTACAATAATAAACTCAGCGTCCTCAATAGTTTTGTATGTAACAATTTTAGCTGATACCGCAAATCTTCCCGTTTCCTTTTCATTATCGTCTTTTTCTTTTTCAATTCCCATAAACATTATTACTTGATTGAAGTCGTTCTGTGGTGCTATACTAAAAAAGTGGACAGAAAAACAATTCATATAATATAATAAAATAAACAGAAGAAAGGAGTTATTATATATGCCCCAGATAAAATATGACGAAGATTTCAAAAAAAGCATAGT
>CATLIG010000213.1 GCA_949948985.1 uncultured Clostridia bacterium
AAAACTTATGGGAGTTTGCCAAGGAACTTATTACAGGATTATAAGTGAAATTAAAGAAATGTTATATGAATAATAATATTTCCATATATATACAAAAATTATCGATAAAGTATACTTTATTAGTAATTTTTTAATTGCGTAAAAACACATTCTAATTATATACTATTTTTTGCTAAAAATCAACATCAAATTTAACAAAAAATATAAAAATTAATATGAAAATATGTGCAATTCTACTATTACTAATAAAGTATGCTTTATTAGTAATTTTGAAAATAATAAACTATGGTAAAATTTGAAAATATAAGCAATTAATTTTAAGTTTTATTATTAGTTTCATAAGAGAGGATGATATAAATTCATAAATATTAATATCTTGGAAAGAAGAGTAAATTTTTTGTTAGCAAATAACAGTATATTAGGAATTAAATTTTAAATAACAGATAAGAGGTGTTTTACATAATATTTTTTTCAGATATAATATCTAAAAAAAATCCTTGTTGTTAGATTGTGTTTACACAAGATATATGATATAATAGAATCAATAAAATTAAGGGTGGTTCTATTATGGAAGACTTACAACATAGACACGATATAACAGATGAAGCATGGATTATTATTGAACCTTTATTACCTGGTCAAAGAGGTCAATGGGGTGGTATAGCTAAAGATAACAGAAAGTTTATAAACGCTGTTTTTTGGATTTTGCGTACAGGAGCTCCCTGGCGTGATTTACCGCCGTCATATGGGAAGTGGGGAACAGTTTATCAGCGTTTCCGTCGTTGGAGAGATAAAGGTATATGGGTGAAAATTTTGGAAGCGCTTATTGATGACCCCGATTATGAATGGCTTATGATTGACGCGAGTCATTGCAAAGTGCATCCTCACGCGGCAGGTGCTCAGGGAGGTAATCAAGATATGAGCCGAACAAAAGGGGGCTCAATACCAAAATTCACCTTGCCGTGGATTCATCTGGTATGCCAGTCAGAGTTATTATCACAGAAGGCACAAGATCTGATTGCAAAGAAGCTATACATCTTATTCAGGGAATAAGTGCGGAAAATCTTCTCGCTGACAGAGGCTATGATACCTCTGAGATTGTTAGTTACGCTGTTTCATCAGGAATGAATGTTGTAATTCCACCCAAACGAAACAGAAAAGAACAACGTGAATATGATAAATATCTTTATAAAATCAGACATCTTGTTGAAAATGCCTTTCTTTGGTTAAAACGTTGGAGAGGAATTGCTACTCGCTATGCAAAAAACACAGCGTCTTTTCTTGCTGCTGTTCAAATACGCTGTATTTCTATCTGGCTTTCTGTTTTAAGTTAATCTCGTGTAAACACTATCTA
>CATLIG010000214.1 GCA_949948985.1 uncultured Clostridia bacterium
TGGATACCACAGGTACAGACAGTGAGAAACTAAAATCACAGATAAAAGCCATTGAACAAAAACGCACAAACCTCATTGACCTTTATACATCTGGCGATATTACCAGAGATGAATTTTCAGCAGCAAGAGCAAAATGTGAGAATGAGATTGCCGAACTGCAATCCGTGATAGATAGCATAGACAAACAAAGAGAGATGATTGATAGGCAGCAAGAGCTTGTTGCTGAAATTACAGAAGCGATGAATGAGCTTATAAACGGCGTGGAATATGAAGATGATTTTTACAAAGAAATTTTAGATAAAATGGTTGTGAATGATAAAGACCATATTGATGTGTATTTGAATCTGCTCCCCCTCAAATGGAGCTACACGGTTGCAAAAAGCGTAAACTGTCCGCAGGGTAAACCGCTAAAAAAAGCTGGGACCCCTGAGATGGAACATTTCAGGGGCTTCTCTACCTATATCATTTAATACAGCTTTTGCTTGTGGAGTTACCATTGCAAAGCGTTGACTTAAATATCGTAAAGCGGCACCAAGCTCGCCGTCTGGACCGCCATATTGGCTTATAATTATTTTTGCGAGTCCAGGATTAGTTTGTTTTATTTTAACAGGAAATTCAAGTTTTTTTTCATAAATCCACATTATTAATAACACTCCTTTACATTAAAATTGAAATCTTTTTGCCAAGGCCAAGGACAATCAATCCATTTGAATTCATTTTCTGAACTAATTGATCTGAATGAGCATAGAGGTCCATACATTTCTTCAAATTCATAACGTAAAGAGTCTGCTTCTTGAATAATGTTATTATATTTTTCAATAACTTCTTTATCATTAGGATGAGTATCAAGAAAAAGATGTAAATCAACAGCCATAAAATCAAGAATACTTATTTTTTTTAATAAAGCTTCTCTGCTTTTATTATTTTCCATAAATCAGCAACCTCCTTTTTTTAAATACTGTTCAGGTTTATAGAGTTCGGGAAAAACAGTACCTGCCAAAAATGCCTCGCATGGTTCTAAAAGAGAACAGTATTTTTGAAAAGGAACAAAAGCTTTTGCTAAGTCATTGACAATAATTTTTTGTTCAAAAGGAACACACTTAATGTTGCCTATATCATCACAGCAAGTTTTATCATAAGCGGATTTATTATTGCACATAATTGCACCTCCAAAAAATATTTGTTAAAAAATTTAAAATTTCCCTAATTATTTATTTATAGCATTTCAATTATAGATAAATGAGAAAAATTTTTACATAATAATTGTTGTTTTAATACATAAATTTTTAAAGACAAAACAATAGATAATTTTTACAAATAATAGATTTTATTAAAGTTTTTGTTATATTATTT
>CATLIG010000215.1 GCA_949948985.1 uncultured Clostridia bacterium
TTTTATGAATATTTATTCATTTTTTGCATAATATTATTTATTTAAACTATTTTTTTAAGAGATTTTAAGTAAATTTCTTTAAAAGATTATATGTTTTGCATATTTATACACAAAATTGATTTCCGTGATATTAAACACCTCCATAGATTTTTTATTCCGGCTCTTCCTGTCGGGAGTTCGTTCTTCTTTATTCTCTGCAACCTCTAAAAAAGAGTAGTATTTTAAATATTTTTTCACGCAAAAAAACACCTGAAATTTTTCAGATGTTCTCTTTACAAAATATTTATTTGTGGTATAATTTAATTAGAAAGGATAATTGCCACAAAGTGTGGTTAGCCTATATTAAAGTTGAAATAACAACCTTAGTACTGCCAAATACAGGGGGTTGTTATTTTTTTGCGTTTATAATAACTACAGTAAATAAGCCAAATGTAAAACATAGCATCAAAGCTTTGTATGCAGACATAACGCTCACCTCCAATCTTTTCAAATTGGAAGTTCACCTCCTCCCTTTTAAGGTCTGGTCGCAAGCTTCTCTTGCTGCTCGACCATGCAACCTGGATAGGAGGCTAACGCACACCCTGCACAATTACCCAAACTATATGGGCAGAATAACCGCCCATATCCGAATTTTAACATAATTTATCAGTTATTGCAATATAAAACATTATATTTTAAAAGCCTCTGATAAATTCTTTTTAAAAGTTTCCATTACCTTATTAAAATTTAAAGTTTCTTTTGTATCACCAAAAGTCAAATTAACTTCAGGCACTGCCTCTATAATCTTTTTAAGTTTTTTTATTTCATCAGTAATAACTTCAACGTATTTTCTCATTTCTTCAATCTTTTCATCAAAAACATTGCCATTATTATAGTTAATGACCTCATAGCGTCTATTAAATTCATTTTCACAACAGACCTCTACATATCCATCATTTGATATAATCAGGTATTCCCCGAATTCCGCAAAGTATTTCGAAAAATAATCGGAGACAGCTACGCCCTTCTCGCTAATTAGAATAACCTTTACATTTATTTTTTTCAATTCCTCCCAAAACGCCTCTGTATTCTCAATTTTTAAGAATGTTTTCTCACTGTTTTTTTCTCTGCATTTCATTTTTTATTCCTCTCTTATTTTCATTTGCATTAATCACTTTTAGTTTTTTTATATGAATGTGTAATACAGCCTCTTGATTCATCAGGGCAACAGCATTTACTTTTTAAAAAAATATGAGTAAAATAAAATTATGGAAATAAATAAATTAAAAGAAGAAATAAAAAATATAACAGAACCAAGACGAGTAAGCTATGGAAATATCAGACAT
>CATLIG010000216.1 GCA_949948985.1 uncultured Clostridia bacterium
ACTATTTATTAGACAAAGACCTTGGGGCTTCCCGCCCCAATTCCCCGGCAAGCGTATGGACGCTTGACCCCAGTAGGTGTTGTTTTTTTCTTTTTTTCTGTCTACTTTATTGACTATAGTCCAACCTCCTATTGAATTTTATATAATTCTTTCATATTGTTCCTTTATAAAAATTCTTACAAATCCCTTAATTATAGTAATTAGTCCTTCCTATTTATCTTAAAATTTCAAATTCAATTCCACCGTCATATTCACTGTAATCATAAAAATGAGGTTTAATATGAATAACTTTTATTTTCCTCATATCATATTTTTTATTCACATTTTTAGCTGAAATCATTTCCGCATCAAGTTTACTTGCATTTTTGTTTTTTTAAATAAACTACATCATTATCTTCAACATATGCCAACTTGAACGCTGTATATAAATCAATCATAACTATTAATCCTCCCTATCTTAAAATTTTCTCATTTTTTCAATTTCTGTTATAAAAATTCTTCTTACCGTGTCTGTTACAATATCAAAAAGATAAACATACAAATCACTTATTTTTCTTACTCCGTAAATATTTCCGTTATACTCATAAAACATTTTTAACATCTCCCTTCATTATTTAACCCACTTGTCCATTTCATCATCATTTACATAACCCGAATAGCGTACTGAAACAATTCTATCATCATACACACTGACTGTTTTGTTATTATCCATTATCATTGAACAAACGTCTCCGGCAATCCACTCCTCAATATCATCTTTAAATTTGAAGGTGTTTCCGTTCTGACAAACAACGGTTATCAAATTTTCATTGACATTTGTTACCATACCCGTTTCAGGATAAAAACTTTGATTACACGTACTCGAGGCTTTTACTGTACAAACCGTAAAATATGACGCAACCGCTGTTATTGTTGTTGTTGTTGTTACTCCTAAAAGTGCTATAAACTTCATTAATTTTTTCATTGTTATAACCTCCGTTTTTGTATTTTTCTTTTTGTTTTAAATACCGCAACAAAAAAGAACCCTTGTTTTAAAAGAGTCCTTTTCACTGCATATATTTATTTTATTATTGTTTATTTGTTTAATTTTAAGTTTTCTACCTCTTGTATTGTAAGACCTGTTTTATGAGCTATCGTTTCAACATCAAGAATGTCAAGTAAGGATTTTGCAATTTCTTTATTTCTTTCTTGCTTGCCACGCTCTAGCCCCTTACGCATTGCCTCTTCCTGCCATACCTCTTTCGCAACATCAATATCAAATTCCGTAAAAAGCATATTTTCCACCTCCGAACCGTTTTCTTCAAGAAATTTCCTC
>CATLIG010000217.1 GCA_949948985.1 uncultured Clostridia bacterium
TGAACTATACCCCAAAAGGTAGACTTTTAAAAAATAAAAAGGTATACTAAAAAAGGAGGTATAGTAAATGGGAAAAACCATAGAATATCCATCTGATTTTAAACTAAAAGCAGTAAAAACATATCTTAAAGGTAACCATGGTCGGCTACCAAAAAGTAGCTGAAATGTATGGGATGAAAGACACACGAGTTTTAAGAAAATGGGTAAAACAGTATCAAGATTATGGAGAAGAATTTTTTAGAAATAAGAAATTAGCCAAAAAGGAATTTCTGTATAAAACACCGCAATCATACGAAGAAAAAATATTGTATTTGCAAGCAGAAAACGCATATTTAAAGGAATTACTAGGAATAACAGCAGAAAACATAAAAAAAAAGAAAAATACAAAATAATACAAAAACTAGATAAACAGTATCCTGTAAACATTCTTTTTAAGATTGCAGAAGTTAATAAATCAAGTTATTACAAATGGTTGTCCACAGTAGCACAACGCCAAAGCAAAGAATATGAAGAAAATAAAATAATACAGGCAATAAAAGAATTGTATATAGAGCATAAAGGTAGACTTGGAGTAGAACGAATGACAAATGCATTAAGAATAGAAAAAAACATAAAGTGTAATCACAAAAAAATATATAGAATAATGAAAGAAAATGGATATTTATCAGTAATAAAAAGAAAGAAAAAATATGTAAAACCAGGTAAACCACATCCAAAAAGAAATGTATTAAAAAGGAACTTTCAAACAAGCTGTCCATATGATAAAATGGCAACAGATGTAACAGAAATAGCAATGTTTGGAAAGAAAATATATATTTCCCCAATAAAAGACCTTCACACAAACATGATAGAAAGTAATGAAATAGGAGCACATGCTACCTTAGTAACAGTAACAAAAATGTTCAATAAAATAAAAGACAAAGGGATACCAGAAGGAACAATATTACATTCAGACCAAGGAGGAATATATAATAATTTAAAATATCAGAAAATGTTAGAAGAAAACAATTTTGTACAAAGCATGTCAAGGAAAGGAACGCCAATAGATAATGCACCAATGGAAAGTTTCTTTAGTACATTAAAAAGTGAATTACTATATAATCCATTGATAGAATTTAAATCATATGAAGATTTAGTAAAGAAAATAGAAGAATATATCTTTTATTATAATAACAAAAGAATTCAAAAGAAGTTAGGTTATTTAACTCCAATTGAATTCAAAGAAAAATGTTTAGAACTATCCTAGGGGTGGGGGTGATATATAATTCCACTTTTTGGGGTACAGTTCA
>CATLIG010000218.1 GCA_949948985.1 uncultured Clostridia bacterium
ATTCATAAAACATTTTTAACATCTCCCTTCATTATTTAACCCACTTGTCCATTTCGTCATCATTTACATAACCTGAATAACGTGCTGAAACAACTTTGTCATCATACACGCTTACTGTTCCTTTATTATCCATTATCATTGAGCAGATATCTCCCTCAATCCATTCCTCAGTATTATCTTCAAACTTAAAAATATTTCCGTTCTGACATATAACTGTTACTAAATCTTTGTTGACTTGTGTTACCATACATGTTTCAGGATAAAAACTTTGATTACACATACTCGAGGCTTTTACTGTACAGACCGCAAAATATGACGCAACCGCTGTTATTGTTGTTGTTACTCCTAAAAGTGCTATAAACTTCATTAATTTTTTCATTGGTATTACCTCCGTTTTTGTATTTTTCTTTTTGTTTTAAATACCGCAACAAAAAAGAACCCTTGTTTTAAAAGAGTCCTTTTCACTGCATATATTTATTTTATTATTGTTTATTTGTTTAATTTTAAGTTTTCTACCTCTTGTATTGTAAGACCTGTTTTATGAGCTATCGTTTCAACATCAAGAATGTCAAGTAATGATTTTGCAATTTCTGTTTTCTCTTGTTGCTTGCCACGCTCTAAGCCTTTACGCATTGCTTCTTCCTGCCATACCTCTTTAGCAACATCAATATCAAATTCCGTAAACAGCATATTTTCCACCTCCGAACCGTTTTCTTCAAGAAATTTCCTCAGTATGTTCTCTTTTATACAGTCCTGTATAGCCCTTTTTATTGCTTCCCTTAAAGGCAGACCCTCATCTTTATATTTCTGAACATCATATATAAAATAGCTGTATCCGTTCAGATTCTCGCTTTTATCCAGAACTTTAGATTTTCCATAATTAATGTTAATCACTTTTGTTGTTAATTCCAGCTTTATTTCAGTCTTTTCCATAAAAGCGTCTGATAATTTTAAAATCTGTTCTTCCGGCTGTTCCTGTTTTCCATTATATAACACTATAAATTCCGGTGTCGGTATTTTTATAAGCGTTTCCCTGTATATAGCTTTGTTGTCAATCATTTTTTCGTATAGCCTTGCTATATACAATAAAAGCCTTAGCGGCATATTGTAGTTTACCGTTGACTGATGTTCTATCAGTACTACAAATTTTCCGTCAATCACAAAGGATATATCATTTATCCTGTTCATATACAAAGCGTCTTCAAGGGTATTTATTATTACTTCTGTATCTTTTGCGTAATTTGTTCCCTCAACGGCGTTGTACAGCTCAATTAATTTTTCCTTGT
>CATLIG010000219.1 GCA_949948985.1 uncultured Clostridia bacterium
ATCTACTAAAAACTATTAATTTTATAATATTAATATATAAATATTATTTCAATTTTAAAAAAATATGCTAAAACGTCAATATTTTTTATAAATTCCATTGTTTCAAAATAGTGTTTTTATAATATAGCTCAAGTATCTCCTCAAATGTTTTTCCGTTTTCGGCAAGGTATTTAGCCCCATTTTGACTCATTCCACAACCGTGACCAATACCGCCGCCATAAAGTTTTACCGAATATATTTTACCGCCTTCATACACTTTTTCAAAAGAGAAAAAAGCGCTTGGAAGTATTCCATAATTATAAACACTTGTGCCATCGTTTAAATTTACCGCCATTTTTTCTCCAGTATAAGAGCGTGGTTTTAACACTGTGCGTATGTTGTACTCCGTGTTAATATCAACATATCCCTTTTCAAAAGTCAGGCGTAAAGACATTATATTTCCGCCTTCTCCTCTATTTAAAACCTCAATATCAACAAACTCTCCTGGCTCTGACATAAATTCATCATCGCTTATATTATTGGCGTTTATGTAAACAAGCCCGCTGTTATAAGCAGTTTTTATATTTTTTATAAAATTTTGCTCAATATCAGCTTTACTAAATAAAACATTCCACCTAAACCATCTTGACCAGCTATCATAAGCAAATGCGTTTGTGTTTTTAAAATAAATTAACGCCTCATTCTCGTCATTAAAATTAACACCTGTGTTGTTTCTCGAACTTAAATACTCTTTGTAAGCCGCTGGAAAACTTTTGTCACTATCGGCCCAAACCTCATTGCTGTTTGATGTTGTACCTGCCGATGATGCAAAAAAACAAGCATTTATAACATTGTTGTCATAAAAAATGCAAAGTCCTTTTGTATTGTCAACAGCTCTTTCAGCTAAGTCCGTGTATGGTATGTTGTTATATACTTGGCACATAACAGAATCGTCACAGTCGGCTCCATATTCGGCATATTTTCCACTAAAAAACTGGTTATAAGCATAACTTCTTGCACATACAGCCTGTGCCATAACCGCTGTTAAACCATAACTTTCTGGCATTTCACTTAAAACAACACCTTTAACATAGTTTTCAATGTCTGTTTCATTTACAACAATATATCCATTATCTGTTTTCTCAATCTCTATATTGCCGTCATAAACGGGATAATCACTATAATTTCTTTTTATACTTTTTATACCAATTTTTTCTTCGACAGGAGTTATTATTATTCTGTTACTGTTTTTAAAAATTTCGTTATCATATTGAGAAATATTTATACTTTTTCCGCTATATA
>CATLIG010000220.1 GCA_949948985.1 uncultured Clostridia bacterium
TAAGATATTTTCGACTTGCCGTATCCGCGAATGTTTCATTAAGAAAAGTATCAAGAGCAATATAAATCTGCGCCAATTCAGCGCAAAAGGGCGCAAGAGCGTCATAAATAACAGAGCCTTGTCTTTTATCAAAATCCTTTGATACATAAGACAAAGCTCTTTTTATTAAATATTCAAATGTATATTCTTTAAACATCAAAGGCTGACCTCCTTTTCCGCTTCTACGTTTCCAAATATCGTTTTAACCGTAAACTTAACCGCTAATGTTGTTTTGTCAATGTCTGTAAACTCAAAATCGCAAATCTCTTCCACTCTGTCGTCAATAATAAGAGCGTCCTCTATTCTTCGTGGAAGTTCCGCTTTAACAAATTCTTTAGGCTTTCCCAATAAGTCGTCAAGCTCCACTCCGTAATTCCAGTCATAGATTTCGAAGCGGTATCTGTCCGTCATAAGTGTTTTATAAATCATCTGCTTAACAGCCTCTATGCCGTCAACATTCCTTTCAATCCGTTCTTTTTCAAGTCTCATTTTATAAGACAAAGACGGCTGTTTCTCTACAACTATATTTCCGTTTATGTTTGTTCCGCTTAAAGGTATCATTCAGCCTCACCTATCCTGTCAATAACATAATATTTCTGTCCTCCCGCCGCCCTTGCCAGTATGACCTTGTCACCCACTTTTAAGCTGTTGTAGACAATATATTTTTTTCTCTCGTTATGTTTATCTTTGTCTTTTACATCGTTAAAATTATCCTCTACAGCCGTCATATATGTAAAGTGGTTTGTCAGGTTTTCGGGAACAACTAATTGACCTTTTCCCAAAATCAACTTTTGAGTAATCTGTATTTTTACAGGTTCTTCGGATATAACATTTCCTATTGTAAAATTTACAGGCTTTTCCGCCTCAAGAGTTTGTTTTACAATCTCTTTAATAATTTCCAGCATAAAACCACTCCTAAAAATCAAATAAATCAATTTTAAATGTATGCATATTATTACTGAAAGTATGGGTACATTTTTCTACTATAAACCAGTTATTTATATTATGTTCACCGCAATTATCAACTTTAACAAATATTTCACTTCCGCCTCTTATATCAAGCTCACCGTTTCCCATTCCAATACACTCAACACTTAAAGATTGTTTGACTTTGTTTTTCAAACCCAATAGTTTATCCGTATAATCTCCTATTTGCACATCATTGAAATTATCGGGAGCTTTCTCATAATACTGTAATATTCCCCATTTCATTTGAGTACCGCTGTCCTGTGATATAAACA
>CATLIG010000221.1 GCA_949948985.1 uncultured Clostridia bacterium
CAGGGAAACCGCATAAAATTTAAAATTTTTTTGAAATCACATTAAATATCAAATTATTTAGATTAGAGAAATCATAATTATATCTATTAAGTTTTTTCTTAAAGCTGATATTTCCAAATGAATCATCTAATTTTATAAGGTTATAGCATATTTTTCTTAACAACGCTAAATTTTCTATTATTTTATCTTTTTTACTTTTGCTCCAATCCTCTCTAAAATGTACGTCTAAAATCCAATGCAGATTATTTTCTATTTGCCAATGATTTCTTGTTACATCTGAAAACTTTTCTGCTGACATATCCACATCTGTAATATAAAATTTATATTGAATACTAACTTCATTTTTTATTTCTCTTTTATTTTTTACAAGTCCTATTCTTTTTAAATTGTTCCACTTATCTTTTTCTGTAAGAAAATTTATATCTTGAAGTACATAATATTCTCTTGTTTCAATTCTTCCATGACCAAATGATTTTGTTTCATACCTTAGCATTTTGGAAAGTTCTTCTATATCACTTAATGCAAAATCAAAATATTCTTTTATCTCGGTATATAGATTTTTTTGATTTTCTTTTACATTAAGACAGTAATGTCCTTGTTTTTCTGTAATTTTTTTTACTATATTTTTTTGAGTTCCAATTGCGTCAATAGTTACTATTGAATCTTTTAAATCAAGCATATCCAGCAGTTCAGGAATTGCAGTTATCTCATTTGATTTATTATCAACCTTAATCTGACAAAATGACAATCCTATTTCTGTTAAAAAAGCTGAAACAATATAAGGTATATTTCCTCCATTTATTTTATCTGCCGAATTTTTTATAGCTTTTCCATCAATAGCAATTACTTTTTCTGAACTTGAAACTATACTTTTTATCCAATCACTAAACATTTTCATAAATTTTTCTGGTTCAATACTTGAAAATATCCTTAAAAAGGTATCTGCACTTGGAATGCCGTTTTTAAGAGAAAGCAGATTAATAAAAAAATCTTTTCTTAATAAAAGCCAGTCAGCTATATTTTCACAATCGGAATTTCCGCAAATAATAGCATATATACTCATAACAATAACATCTGTCAGCTTGTGTTTCTTACCTCTATTATCCCTTGGATCTTCTAACGTATCAAATATTTCAACTAAATTTTTCATATCTAAACACCTCTGAAATTATTATATCAAATCAGCTGTGTTTTGGTTTATTTTTTTATGCGGTTACCCTG
>CATLIG010000222.1 GCA_949948985.1 uncultured Clostridia bacterium
TTCTTTTGGATGGCTTGAAAAATATCGTCGGCTTTGGAAAAATTGTGAAAGAAAACTCCATACTTCTTTACAAATGACTGTTTTGGCTTTTATTTCTGTGCTTATTAGAAGATTTTAGACACGCTCTTATATGTGTTCTACAAAAAATACGGCAAAGCAATTTGAGGAAGTGGCGAAATACGCAAAACATTACGGAAATAATTTAGCGCATCATATTTGTCAGTCATTCTCTCCGGATGATAATATAACACCGCAAAAGGCTCTTGAAATAGGACAGGAAATGATGAAACGGCTGTATCCCAATCATCAGTATATTATGGCAACGCATATTGACAGAAATCACATCCATAATCATTTTCTATTGAACGCTGTTGATTTTGAAAACCATAAAAAGTTTCGCAACAATTTAAACAATCTAAAAAAAATGAGAAGTGTAAGCGATGATTTATGCAGAGAAAATAATCTTTCAGTTATTGTTCCCGAAGAAAAAAACAAAAGAGAAAAACTGAAAAATGTAATTGACGAAGCCATTAAAAATTCAAATACCTTTGATGAATTTTTAGGTTATATGCAGTTCCAAAAATGTGAAATAAAACAAGGCAAATATCTTTATTTCAAGGGAGAAAAAAGCGAGGTATTTTTCAATACAAAACTTTTGGGAACAGCTTATACCGAAAAAAATATTAAGAAAAGAATTATAAATCATACGGAATTAAAAAATCATAAAATTCATATTTATGATGACAAAATTGTTAAAATGTCATATCGTAAAAGACTTAAATTTTCTATTGACAGTGCTTTGAAAACAGCAAAAGATTATAATGATTTTCTTAGAATTTTACGTTTTGAGGATTATGAAATAAAATTCGGTAAACACCTTGCTTTTAAGCACATAACAGGCAGTCGCTATATCAGAGTTGAAAGTTTGGGAATAGAATACGGCGAGGAAATGTTAAAGCTATATTTCACCAATAATGAGGAATATCAAAAGCTGAAAACTGAAATCAGCGAAACAAAAATTGATAGAATTATCGTTTCCAACAAGACTTATCAAAACAGATATATCGAAAGCAAAAATGTTGATATTCAAATTCGTATTCTAAATTGTTTAAGTGAAAAAGGCATTAAAAGCATTGAGGAATTAAAAGCGAAACTTGAAAAATGCCAAAAGCAAGCGGATATAAACAATCAGAATATCCAAA
>CATLIG010000223.1 GCA_949948985.1 uncultured Clostridia bacterium
CGCGCAAAGCGATAGAAAAAGGCGAAGTTTTTAAAATAGGAATCGACAGGGAACTGCCTGCACGGCAGATCTGCATCATATCAGATCCTCACCACCCCCACACGAACGCCTCGCGCGAGCTTTACAGAACGGTACTGAATAAAACCATTACATAGCAAAAAACAGTGCCGCCCGTTACCGTAATTCCCACAGGGAATTTAATAAAATGCAAATAAAAAGATTTAGGCATAGCGTTAAGCTGTGCCTTTTCTGTACTTTTTTTCGTGGACGAATCAGGCTACTCGTAGCCTAATGAGATATAGATATGTTTTATATTTCCCGCAAAATTCAATGGGTTGCGTTCTTTCATTTTTCGTGATATAATAATTGTACGATAAACAGTAATTTCACGGAGGATAAAATATGAGGCAATCTTTTAGAAATCTTGCGGGCTTTGGTAAACGAATGGAGTATAATTTGGTTGGAAAAATGTTAATGGAAGGATTAGACTGTTATTTACCATTAGTTGACGATCACGGAGTTGATTGTGTTATAAAAAAAGAAGACGGAACTTATATTGAAATTCAAATTAAAGCACGCTCAAAAACCGTTACAGAAGGCGATGCGGCATTATTTGCTGCTATTACACACGAGGCTGCCCCTAATTATTTTTTTGTTTTCTATTCCGAACGGTTGGACACTATGTGGATTATGTCGTCACAGGAATTTTTAAATGAATGTGTCACAAATAAAACAGGTAAAAATGTTGGAAAGCAAAGCATTTGGTTTAACGGAAACCGCATAGATAAAGAAACAGGAAAAAAGAAAGAATACTGCTATCCTAGATTTGAAAAATACATAGCAAAGGACTTTTCAAGATTTCATTGATAAATTTTAATTTATCTTTCTAAAAGGTTTGTAGTAAAAAGCTCTCGAACATATCGTTCGAGAGCTTTTGTCCTTGCTTGAAAGTATAACTCTTAATAATTTAGTTTTTTAATTCCCTATGGGAAGTGCGCATTACGGGCGGCGCTGTTTTATTTACTTTTTAATATATTTAAGATTATAATTATCTATACATTTACGGATAATCTGAATAGCTTCGTATTTGTGACAGATTTCCTTGACTGTCGTAGTCTTGTGTTCGAGCATCTTATACACTTCGAAAAAGTGCATCATTTCGTCGAAGA
>CATLIG010000224.1 GCA_949948985.1 uncultured Clostridia bacterium
TATATCAAGGAGCTGGAGCGCCTGGCCGGAGATATTAAGGCGGAGGAGGCGGCTTTGGCCGCGCGCCGCCAGAGCATTGAGAGCAAGGCGCTGCGGCTGAAAAAGTACCTTATGCAGAATATGGAGGCCGCGGGCAAAAATGGCCTGGAAACGGCCAAATGCAAAATAAGCTTCCGGGGCAGCAAGCGAGTGGAGATTGTGCAGCCAGATAAACTGCCAGCGGAATTTTGGGCAGTTTCGGAAAACAAACGGCCCGACAGAGCGGCTATAAAGAAGCTTCTGGCTGCTGGCGGTAGTGTGCCGGGTGCGATGATAGTTGAGGTTCGCAACATCAATATTAAGTGAGGTGGGCAAAAATGAGTGCAATTAAATTATCTAAGAAAACTCCCCTAAATCTTGCGGAAGCATTTCAAATTCAGCAAAAAGTTTTTCCTGACAAAGATATTTATTATTTGTTTGATTTGGAGGACAGGCAGGCAATATAAAAGTTTGAGTGAGGTGAGAGATAAGAATGGAAATACTTTATTTTGTTGCTGGTATGTTTTTTCAGCGAATACTTATTATTTTTGCTGTAAAAAACATTGCCCCTGGTATTTGTGACTATTGTCGCTATTTAACTTCTCATAATAAAAAATAGCGTAAAAAAATCAAGCCACCACAGTGATGGCTTGATTAAAGTGATAGATAGTTTATGTATTAGATTTTTTTCCTTGTAGGAGGAGGAGTTGGAAAATAGTGGTCTGGATTTGGAGCGGTGTGTGTTGGTGGATAATTTTTTGGTGTACGTTCGTGGCTAGGTACAGGTCTTGGGTTTGGTAATGGTCTTGGTTTGGGTGTTGGTATTTGTTTTGTTGTACTCATTTTCTGTTTAGCTCCTTTACTGTTGTCTAAATTCTGAAAACTTGGAATAAAAATAAGTATCATATTTGTTATTAATTATAGCAATTAATTTATTATTATCGCTAAAATGTACCCCATTTGTAAATTGATTTTCTAAAGCTACATATCTTTTTTCAAAGGTAGTAATTTGTTTTTGAATAGTATCATTATCATATTGTTTAATATCAATTTGTAACCAAAAAGCTTCAACATCACTAGATAGATTTTTTAACTCTGGTACAAGAAAGTTTGTAGCAATAATCTGTTTTTGCCAAGGA
>CATLIG010000225.1 GCA_949948985.1 uncultured Clostridia bacterium
ATTGGTTAGAAAAACTATTCGTTTTTCTAAGTCACATCTTATGCATAGAATTGTTATTGGTCTGGTAATAAATTTTCATTTTTTTGGCAGAACGCTTCCTTTTCATTTACTTTAGGACATAACCAAAATAAAAGGCTATGAAACTGAAATTAAAAATCTGAAAGCTGACAGTCTGTTTAAATCAAAGGAGTTTGCTCTTAAAGAAAAGCTGACTAAAATAGGAGTTACAGACGCTGACTACTTGATTTATAAGCACGGAGGCATTGATAAATTTAATTTTGATGATAAAGGAACTCCTATAGGAGTTGAAGAAACAGTATCTGCTTATAAAGAAAGTATGCCTTATATTTTCGGTGCTGATAATAAAAGAGTTATTTACAGACCGGTAAAAGGTGAGGAAAACAGGGCGGTAAATCCTTTCGCTAAAGAAACTTTTAACTTGACAAAACAAGGTGAGTTATTTAAGGAAAATCCCGCACAGGCTAAAGAATTGGCTGCACAGGCGGGAATAAATATTTAAGGAGGTTTAATTTATGGCAGGAACAAAACTAACAGATGTTATTGTACCGGAATTGTTTAATCCATATGTGATTAATAAAAGTATGGAATTGTCAGCTTTAGTGCAAAGCGGAATAGTAGCTAACAACAGTGAGTTTGATAAGCTGGCAAGTCAGGCGGCGCCAATTATAAATATGCCGTTCTTTGAGGATTTGACGGGTGAATCGGAGCAGATTATTGAAGGCATTGATTTAACGGATAATAAAATTACGTCCAATAAGGATATGGCTTGTATTATAAGATGTGCTAAAAAGTGGAGCGCGACAGACCTTTCAGCGGCTTTGGCAGGAACCACGGAAATCAATTTTCATATATAACCTTTAGTAAAGATGTACAATCAAGTAAACAGTCAAACATAACGTTGGAAATAGCTTTTTTTGATTTATATGTTGATTTATATTGTTTAATAATATTAAGAGCAAGTTTTCTAAGCATATTAAGATTTTGAAGCCTTTAAAAAAGTTTGTGTAAACAGTATAAAAAATATCCTTCTTGACAATAATGCAAATAAAGATAAATGTAAAAATTTGCAAAAAACAAGGAGGATTTTATTATGACAAAAGTATCAAAA
>CATLIG010000226.1 GCA_949948985.1 uncultured Clostridia bacterium
AAATATCCGTTTGGCGCTTTTACCTCTGTTACAACATAATGGTCAGGCTGTAAATTCGGAACATTCGCAAAACCAGATTCATCTGTAATATAAGTGTCACCGATTTTTTCGCCGTTCTGTTTTGTAACTGTAAATTCCGCTCCGGCTAATGCTTTGCCTGTTGTTTCATCAATTTTTTTGATTTGTATTCCGGTAAGTTTTTTATTTGTAAATGTCGTGAGGGTAGGAACATCTGTTTTAACCTCAACAGTTTTAGGCGTTTCATCAAGCAAATAACCATCAGGCGCTTGTGTTTCTCTAACAACATACCAATCAGGTGAAAGAGTTGAAATATTTATCAAACCGTCTTTATCCGTTGAGTATTCTCCTACAATCTGTCCGTTTTGCTTTTCAACCTTGAATTTAGCGCCCGCAAGTGGTTCGCCTGTTTTGTCATTTACTTTTTTGATAATAAGGCTTGTTAATTTTTCATTAGGAAATTCAAGTGTTACTGTTTTTGTGTGAGTAACCTCAAAATCTTTTGCGTTTTCAACGAGTTTATAACCATCAGGCGCTTTTACCTCAACCGCTGAATACCAGCCTGTGGGCAAATTATCAATCTGAATTAAACCATTGTCGTTAGTTTTGTATTCCCCGACAACATCACCGGATTTTTTCGTTATCTTGAATATCGCTCCGGCAAGCGGTTTCTTTGTGTTTGTGTCATATTTTTTAATGACAACACTTGACATAGGGTTATTCTCAAAAGTAACTTTTACAAATTGGTTATTCGTAATTTCAATGTCTTTTGGAGTTTCGTCAAGCAAATATCCGTCAGGAGCTTTGGTTTCAACAATTTTTATCCAGCCGGGGTCAAGATTATCAATAATAATCACACCGTCTTTGTCTGTTTCATATTTGCCGATTTCCTCACCGGATTTTTTATAAACGGCAAACTCTGCGTGTTTTAAAGGCTGTTTTGTATTACTGTCAATTTTTATAATCTGTAAACCGCTCTTTTTATTGTTAAAAAATTCAAGAGTATGAGTTTTGCCATACTCAATATTAATAGTTTCAGATTTGTTTTCAAGAATATATCCTTTAGGCGCTTTAGTTTCTTTTACTATATAGCTGCCTTT
>CATLIG010000227.1 GCA_949948985.1 uncultured Clostridia bacterium
ATTCATAAAACATTTTTAACATCTCCCTTCATTATTTAACCCACTTGTCCATTTCGTCATCATTTACATAACCTGAATAACGTGCTGAAACAACTTTGTCATCATACACGCTTACTGTTCCTTTATTGTCCATTATCATTGAGCAGATATCTCCCTTAATCCATTCCTCAGTATTATCTTTAAATTTAAAAATATTTCCGTTCTGACATATAACCGTTATCAAATCTTCATTGACTTGCGTTACCATAGCCGTTTCGGGATAAAAACTTTGATTATGCTCAGTTGAGGCCTTTGCTGTATATACAGTAAAATAAGATGTTATTGCTGTTGTTACTGTTACAGTTCCTAAAAGTGTTATAAATTTCATTAATTTTTTCATTGGTATTACCTCCGTTTTGATATTATTTTTTAAATTCTTTGACATTTATTTTTATTTCAGGTAAACATCGCAACAAAAAAGAACTCTTGTTTAAAAGAGTCCTTTTCCGTTATAGATATTTTATTGTTATTTATTTTTTGTTTATTTTAAGTTTTCTACTTCCTGTACTGTAAGACCCGTTTTATGGGCTATCGTTTCAATATCAAGAATGTCAAGCAAAGATTTTGCGATTTTTACAGCTTTATTATGTTCTCCCTCTTGTTTACCACGCTCTAGACCCTTACGCATTGCCTCTTCCTGCCATACCTCTTTCGCAACGTCAATATCAAATTCCGTAAACAGCATATTTTCCACCTCCGAACCGTTTTCTTCAAGAAATTTCCTCAGTATGTTCTCTTTTATACAGTCCTGTATCGCCCTTTTTATTGCTTCCCTTAAAGGCAGACCCTCATCTTTATATTTTTGAACATCATATATAAAATAGCTGTATCCGTTCAGATTCTCGCTTTTATCCAGAACTTTAGATTTTCCATAATTAATGTTAATCACTTTTGTTGTTAATTCCAGCTTTATTTCAGTCTTTTCCATAAAAGCGTCTGATAATTTTAAAATCTGTTCTTCCGGCTGTTCCTGTTTCCCGTTATACAGCACTATAAATTCCGGAGTCGGTATTTTTATAAGCGTTTCCCTGTATATAGCCTTATTGTCAATCATTTTTTCGT
>CATLIG010000228.1 GCA_949948985.1 uncultured Clostridia bacterium
TTTTCCAATTAATAACCTCACTTTCAATATTAAAGTATAATATCCGGCTGTTTTCCGATATTATTTTTTTGTTTCTCAATAATTTGTTTTTTCTCTTTTATCGTCTGTAATATTGAGGGTTTAGTTTTCGCATACTCCTCTTTGACTTTATCATTGTTTCCAATACTGTTTGAATCCTTATTATCAAGATTTAACTGAGTATCAAGAAACGCAAGCCGCTGAATTTTTTCGTTTAATTCCTCCTCATATTGAAAGGGATTTTTTAACTCCTCCTCAGCGTTTTTTATTTGCGCATATAAATCTTCAAGTTCTCTCTGTTTCTCTTTTACAATATCGGGGATTTCTTTTAAAGCGTTGTTAATGCGGGTAATATTTCCGGCTCCGTCAGAACCTAAATCAATTCTATAACTCATATTTCCTTTAAGATTCATCTCAAAACTGTCACTGAATAAAGTATATTTAATTTGCATTTCAAAACCTCTGTATTCCCCAATTTTAACAAAATCAGCCGGTTTTAGTTTTTTACCGGCTTCAATAATAGCTGTTCCGGCTTCACTTCTGTTTTTATATTCTGTATTTACCACAATCATAGGAGATATACCCTCGTCCGGTAAATGCGTGTTGCTTTCAATTCTTTTTATATCGCTTTTATATCCCTCAATATAATTTTTTGTTCTTTTTATTTGTTGAGGAAAATATTTTAAAATATTATCCTCAAGTCTGTAACGCTGATTCTGATAACTTGACTTTAAAAGTTTAAGACGGGCAACCTCTATATCCAAGTCCATTCGCTCCTTTATTAAAGGATTACCCGCACACAAAGCCTTTATTTCAGCGTAAGAAAGGACAGACTCATCAACATCATCACAGGAACGGACAGGAGATTTACTGCTCATAATCTGACTTATGAACTTCTGTTTGTTTTCTATTGTTTGGTCGGGTAGGTCGGTGGCATTACTGCCGCTTTCCCCCCTAAGAACCGTACGTGAGAGTTTCCCCTCATACGGCTCAAGCTTTTATAAGTCCCTTGATTTAACAAAGAACCGACTTATTGTTACTCATTATTGCTTTTTATAACAGTACGGATGAACCAT
>CATLIG010000229.1 GCA_949948985.1 uncultured Clostridia bacterium
ATTCCAAAATTATTTCAAAGTCAATAATTAATAAAAATAATTGCGTTTAAAGCATATAAAAAGGCGTCACATTTGTGGACGCCGAATGGACGGGGGATTATAATTTGACGCTCGACAGCAACTTTTGCGCGAAAAGTCAGTACGACGAGGACGGTTTGGAAGAGGTTTACGAGTGTATTTCAAGCGAAATAAACTACGATACAAGGTTTAAGCAGAAAACTAAGGGAAGAGAGGTTGGTGAGATAGTTTCAGGCTGAAACGGTTAAGTCGAAGATAGCGTAAGGAATTATTGAGGCGTTTCCTATAGGAAAACCTAAAAGCAAAGTTGTATCACCTTTAAAAAATGTAAGGTTTTCAATAAACTCATTATTTTTCTTTAAAGTAATTTCTGAAAATTCTCTTATTCGAACAATTTCGTCATTAGAAAAAGATTTGCCTAAAATATAAGAACTTATGCTTTCCCCCCCCGTCATATTTATGTTTTTTATTTTTAAAGTAACATTTATAATATCGGGGTCACTCAAATCAATAGTTTCATATTTAATACTGAAATATTCAACTCCTTGATAGCTATATGTAAAGGTATCTCCAATTTTATAAGTTTTGGGCTCGGTATTATTTGCGTTTTGTAAATTGTCAATCTGCTGTTGAAGCTTTTCAATTTCAGCTAAATTGCTGCTGTTTTCGCTCTTCAAACTTTCAAGCTGTTGCTGTAATCTCTCAATTTCTTGGGTGTAATCTTTGTTGCTCGGTGTAATTGACGAAATCTGGTCTTTTAAAGAATTATTTTCATTCTTTAAATTATCAATTTCCTGTTGCAGTTTAGTAAAATCTTCCGAGTAATCTTTACCCTCATTGCACGCGGTCATTGAAAAAACAGATACTGTACAGCAAGCGGCAATCAAAGCGGCTGATAAAATTCTTTTAAACAATTTATTCATAAAAATAAACCTCGACCAAATTTTTAATTATTTATATTCTATTCCAAAATTATTTCAAAGTCAATAATTAATAAAAATAATTGCGTTTAAAGCATATAAAAAGGCGTCACATTTGTGGACGCCGAATGGACGGGGGATTATAA
>CATLIG010000230.1 GCA_949948985.1 uncultured Clostridia bacterium
CCCAAAAATATGAAATAAAAAGAAGTAAATATCTTTATTTTAAAGATAAGAAAAGCGAAGTATTTTTCAATACAAAACTTTTGGGAACAGCTTATACCGAAAAAAATATCAAGAAAAGAATTGTAAATCATACAGAATTAAAAAATCATAAAATTCATATTTATGACGATAAAATCGTTAAAATGTCGTATCGTAAAAGACTCAAATTATCTATTGACAACGCTTTAAAAACAGCAAAAGATTATAATGATTTTCTTAAAATTATGCGGTCAGATGATTACGAAATAAAATTTAGAAAACATCTCGCTTTTAAGCACATAACAGGCAGTCGGTTTATAAGAGTTGAAAGTTTAGGGACTGAATACAACGAGGAAATGTTAAAGTTATATTTCACCAATAATGAGGAATATCAAAGGCTAAAAACTGAAATCACTGATACAAAAATTGATAGAATTATCGTTTCCGATAAGGCTTATCAAAACAGATATATCGAAAGTAAAAATGTTGATATTCAAATTCGTATTCTAAATTGTTTAAGCGAAAAAGGCATTAAAAGCATTAAGGAATTAAAAGCGAAACTTGAAAAATGCCAAAAGCAAGCGGATATAAACAATAAGAATATCCAAAATATCAATACTCAAATTTCCGAGAAAAAGGAAATCATAAAATCATGCCGTACATATTGGCAGTACAAACCTGTTATTGCGGAATTATGGAAAATAAAATCTCTTGATGAGCGAGAAAAATTCAAGGCTGAAAATCAATTCCAAATTGATAAGTACAACAAAGCTGTTGAGATAATGAACCGTAATAAAAATCCCGACGGGACAGTGCCGGAAACCTCTGACTTGAATATTGAAATTGAAAGGCTCGAAACTCTGAAAAATAATATTCTGATAAGGCAAAACAAGGTTAAAGCCAAGTTATCGTCTTATGAAAATCTGAAATATAATATTGAGTGGACTATAGTCAATAAAGTAGACAGAAAAAAAGAAAAAAACAACACCTACTGGGGTCAAGCGTCCATACGCTTGCCGGGGAATTGGGGCGGGAAGCCCCAAGGTCTTTGTCTAATAAATAGTC
>CATLIG010000231.1 GCA_949948985.1 uncultured Clostridia bacterium
TGTGTGCTATATCTTTTCCGCTTTTGCCGTCATCACAATATATGCGGTAATTTTCATTTTCACCCACATATTTAATACATTCAGCTTTTTGTGCGTCTATGGAAAGAGAGTTGTTGTCTTTGTCCTTGTCACTGACTGAACGGCGAACATAAATCGCTGTAATTCCGTTTTTATTTACTTTATTTTTCATAAAATCGACCTCCCAAATATATTTAACAAGCCGATTTTACGTTACTCTTAATAAAGTATAGCATAACCGGCTTTTAATTTCAATCATACATAAAATTTTATTCGATATTTTTTTCTTTAGGTTTTAAAATGTCGTAAAGTCTGTTGATTTTAAGTCTTTTGATATTTTCTGAAACATTGTCTGGAACAGTTATTTTGACTTTAATGTTGTTTGCTGTATCCTTTTTCATATAAATTCCCCCCATTAATACCTGTTTTTCTTTGTATAAAATACTCTTGCCGCTATTTCTGTAAAAATAATGATTATAGTCAGAAAAACTATATTTATATCTAAAAACTGCTTTATATCAATTAAATCTGATAAATATATAACCGCTGTGACTGTAAATACACTTATAACCGACTGCAACGTGTCCCATTTCTCTTTTATCAGTTTGACTGTAAAATATACAGTCAAATAACAAATGACTGTTATAATGGCAACTAAGAGCAAAATAACGAGTATTTTAATAATCCAATACAATATAACAGCTATTGTTTCATTTTCGATTTTATACGCAAATATACCTACATCGTTCGCAAAGTTAATAACTTCTTCGCCTGTTGATAAAATACTGTTCCATAATGACATAACAAAACTTACAATATCATTTCTTAGAACATCATTTTTGAGTGTGAGCATTGTTAAGAATACAAAAATTGATATGATTGTATCTCTTAAAAATTCCAATTTTTCTTTTAATTTTTCTTTGACGCTTTCAATGTCGCACCTATGACATCTTTTATAATAACTGTATTCCACAACGGTTTTAGGCGGCTTATTTACAGCCTTACGCAAATCAGCGTTCAAGAGATTTATTTTTTCTTTTTGCCCTGATATTGTTTTCTGCAAT
>CATLIG010000232.1 GCA_949948985.1 uncultured Clostridia bacterium
GTAAGATGCTGGGCAAGATTACCGTCTGTAGTAAGAATAATGAGTCCTTCACTGTCATAGTCAAGTCTTCCGACCGGATATATCCTGCCAACGTTATCAGGCATTAAATCCAATACCGTTTTTCTGCCTTTATCGTCGGATACGCTACATATATAACCCTTAGGTTTATTCAGAATATAATATTCATTTTTTTTAACGGACACAATATTACCGTTAAATTTTATTTCATCGCCTTCTACAACGTCCAAACCCAAAGTTGCTACTTTACCGTTTACCAAAACCTTGCCTTCCTGAATCAGCCTATCGCAATCTCTTCTCGACGCCACTCCGGAAGAAGCAAGATATTTATTTATTCTCATTATAATAGTTTCCAAGTAATTTATTTACTTAATACTATATAATTTTTCGGTAAAAAGCAAGTCATTTTCGCTGTAAATTTCAAGTTCGGCAATAACTTTTTTATCATCAACAAAATATTCTTCTTGCAACGGTTTGATTATAAAATTTATTTTAGCAGTATTATTTATTACTTTACTTTGGCAATTTAATATTTTACATAGTACATTGTTACACATAAACATACTGTTTTCATTTAATTTTAATAATTTAAAATCCCTGAAACAGTTGTCTATTATTGTACAACTTCTTTCATACATATCCGGACAATTCAGAACTACACAAACAACGTCCATTCCGTTGCGTTCCGCTGAAGACACCAGGCATCTGCCCGCTTTTAAAGTATAGCCTGTTTTAACACCGTTTGCCCCTTCGCATTTATGAAGCATTTTATTTTTATTGGCAAAACTCCTGTACTTTCCCGAATAATTTGTTGTTGAAACAATCTGCTTAAAGTCAGAATTATTCATAGCGTAACAAGCTATTTTACATAAATCTCTCGCGGTAGTATAATGCTCATTATCCGGCAAACCGCTTGGATTTTTGAAATTCGAATTTTGGGCACCGATTTTTTTTGCGCGGTCATTCATAACTTCTGCAAATTGTTCCACCGAACCGCTGTGATAAAT
>CATLIG010000233.1 GCA_949948985.1 uncultured Clostridia bacterium
CTCATACTTACCCCGCCTATACCTATAAAGTAAAAACTTTCGTATGCATCCAAAAATTTAATGCGCATAATACATTCTATTAAAAATTTTGTAAAAATAGCACGAAAACCGCATTAAAAACAAAAATTACTGCAAAAAAAGCACACCGTAAGGGTCACTGTTATATAAATTTCCTTGTAAACAAAAAATTAGCGTACTATCTTCGTTTATGAAGTATAGTGCGCTGTATTTTATTAAAGATTATAAAAATAAATTAAAATTTATCTTACTTCTGATTGTTTTTTGTTTTACGTTGCTTTATATTTAACCCACTTAACGATAAAAATTGTTTCCCGTACAAATGAATTTATAAAAATTAAAAAGCATACAAGCGAAATAGTACCAGCAAACCAAATTGCATCACTTGAAAAATTCAAATCCTTTGTATGACGTTTCAAAGTATTATCAATATATATTGACACTCTCTTTCCCACTTGCGCTTTTGCTTCTTCTTCATCGTATATCAATCTTTGCCAAATACCTGAATAAACCGTTCCGTCCGCCTCGCACTCATAAAACGTACTATAATTTTATTGTAATCGTACCGCCCATTAGTCAATTCATACCGAACGATTGTAGCACATTCTTTTTCATAATTTGCGTGAGTATTAATATAATAATCTTTCGCAGCAAACACAAGATTGTTAATAAATATACCCAACAATACAATCATTAAAGCCATAACAAAACTATGGGCGATTGTATGATTTTTTGGTTTTTCCATTAAATGCATCTCCGCTAAATTACTGTTTATTATAGTTTCACTATAGCATAACCGTAATAAAAAAGCAAGGACGGTTTATCCTTGCTTTAATCCCTATCAAACACACCCTTAGCAGATGCGCTTTATATTTTCTAATAAAATCAGTCGTTGTTGCGCCTTTTATTGAGATTTCTCATCATCTGCGCAAACTTAGGCACGTTTTTGTCGTTGGGACGCTCAATCACGTCGTCTTCACGCTGTAAAGGACGGATTACAGGCTGC
>CATLIG010000234.1 GCA_949948985.1 uncultured Clostridia bacterium
ACTATGCTTTTTTTGAAATCTTCGTCATATTTTATCTGGGGCATATATAATAACTCCTTTCTTCTGTTTATTTTATTATATTATATGAATTGTTTTTCTGTCCACTTTTTTAGTATAGCACCAATATAAGAATTTAACAAAGGGGGTTAGAATGGTTGGAACAAAAAACAAGACAGGCAAAAAAGCAGGAAAGCCGCCTGCAAGCGGAAAAAATACAAGCTAAAAAAAATAAAAAAGAACTTTCCTCTATGACGCAAACAAATAAAAAACAAATTTATAACTCAAATTCCCCTCGCAAAAAAGAGGGATTTTTTTATGAGTTGAAAAATAAATTGTTCGGTAAAAAAGAACAGCCGCCAAGCGTACAGCAGTCAATTCCTTACAGATGTATGTACAAAGACGGTATATGCCGTGTTGATGACAGGCTTTACACAAAAACGATAGCCTTTCAGGATATAAATTATCAGCTGGCTCAAAATGAGGATAAAACACAGATTTTTGAAAGCTGGTGCGACTTCTTGAATTACTTTGACAGTACCGTTCATTTGCAGTTATCATTTATAAATCAATTCGGGAATTTACAGGACTTTCAAGACAGTATCAGCATTGAGGAGCAGGAGGACGATTATAACGATATTCGTCAGGAATTTTCAGAAATGCTCAAAAATCAGCTTGCCAAAGGAAATAACGGTTTAATTAAAACAAAATATGTTACCTTTGGAATAGAAGCCGACAGTCTAAAAGCGGCAAAACCGAGAATTGAGCGTGTCGAAACTGATATAATGAACAATTTTAAAACATTGGGAGTAAAGGCTCGTTCTCTTACGGGAAAAGAAAGGCTTGAGATTTTATACAGACAGCTTAACCCCGGCAGTAAAGAAAAATTTGTTTTTTATAATGTACCCTATAAGGTAGACACAACAAGAAAAAGGGATTGAGAGAATGTTGATTACCGCCAGGGGAAGTAGTATACAATTGCTGGGACAGGAATAAACAAAAGCGATCCCAAAATGTAGACA
>CATLIG010000235.1 GCA_949948985.1 uncultured Clostridia bacterium
AACCACCATATCGATTTTTTCTTTTTTGTAACAACTATTATTATACAGGCTAAAATATACGACAAAAATAAAGGGCAAAGGAACCATGCGGGATAATTTATAGGGGACTCCGAACCGTTTACAAAAAACGAATCGCCGAAAAAGAAAAGCGTTCTGAATATATCCCAAAAATTCAACTTGAACTCTTTAACTTGCAGATTGCTGATAATTTCAAACAAAACATCGCACATTATTGTTGCAACGTACAAAATATAAACTCTAAGCAATCTTTTAATCAGAAATTTTAGCGGCGATACTTCTTCATTGGCTAATTTTTCATAATACGCCAAGTAAAACAGCATGCCGCTAATCAACATATAACATTCGTTAGCCCCGAGACCGACCAATTCATGAAGATTTCCGAACATCTCGATAGAACTGAAGCGCCAGTGCTGAAGAAGAATAGCAAATGCTAAAACAAACTTTAATATGTATAAAAAAGACAATTTATTATAACTGAGCTTTTCTATTCTTTCTTTCAGAGCACCGAATTTCATAATTTTGTATTTCCTGACGTAAAACTATTGGTAAACCAGACAAACTGTTCCTAAAAATAACTAAATAACCTAAAATATTTTGAATCAGGATATTATCCGTTATCAATAAACAATGGGCTATTTATAGTCCAAATAGTATCATATATAGCCCAAGCTGTCAATAAAAAAATAATATAATCGTTTTATGAATACCTATTTTACCGTAAGGAATAGATTGATTATTCTTTGCAACGAGAAAAAAATGTCTATTCATAAACTTGCTATGGAGTCTGCGGTTGCGCCATCGACAATAAAAAACATTTTATACGGAAAAAGCCAGAACCCGGGGATAGTAACACTGAAAATGTTGTGCGACGGGATGGGGCTTAGTTTAACGGAGTTTTTTGACACGGAAGAATTCAGAAATCTGGAACAAGAAATAAAATAACGCAAGACAGTTTGTCTTGCGTTATTTTATAAAAAAGCGACCTAACCG